>CAZJRQ010000030.1:0-28192 GCA_964548535.1 uncultured Oscillospiraceae bacterium | reverse complement strand
CATGAAATTCTTAGGCTATTTTTAATAATATTCTATATTACCTTAAAATCCTGTATTTACACAGTTTTTTCATCAATTCTATCAAGACAAGACTCCAATTTTTAATTAGGCTATTTTGAAAAATTCTTTAAAATGGTTACATCATCATTTTCTATTGATGGCTCAGCAAAATACACACCATCTTCTATTTTCTGATTAAACTATTTTATATTTTAAATATCGCCAACTTCTTATTATCAACAGATGAGCAATACACTTGTACTTTTTATTTTATTAGTGCGAATTTATCAGAAAGTAAGTTTGGCACAGAAAACCGTTCATCATAATCGTAAATTTTTCTTACCCCTTCAAGTTGTTGTGCTGTTGTTGTTGGGTAAAATCCAATCATTTCGGAGGTTTTGCCTGATAACGCTATCAATTTATTCAATATTTCCTTATCTATATTTGGTGATAAAAAATAGTCCTCCGAATAAGAAAATATAATATAATTGATTATGCTAAGTTGATTTTCCAAATCTAGTTTTTTTAGCTGTCGAAAGAATTTACTATATCTTGAGTTGCCTTTATCAACAAATAACATAATAATACTGCTTTTCTCCAACGGGAAAATACAAACACTCACGTTTTTAATTTTATATTTTGGGTCAAGATTATAAATATTGTTAATTACATTTCCTTCTAAGTCGAAGATTAACGCAATCGTTCCTTGAAATGACATAGGAACTACATAGGGCAGTTTTTCATAAAAACCAATATAATAATCACCCGAAAACGGTTTAATATCTCTCTTTTTTGCACGAGAAAACGAATCTTTAAATTCTGCTAAATCCAATTTACTCACAGCACTTTTGGCATCTATCCACTCCTCATCCATGCCAATACGCTCACCCATTAACTGATACATTTCAAGTTCCATCAATCTCTTACTTATATTTTTCAAATTGTTTTTCATATCAATTTGAGCAAGCATTTTGATAGTAGGTATTTCATCATAATTATCTGGATTTTCGTATGCTTGAAAAATTTTGCTATCGCATTCTCTACATATCAAATGAAATGTTCCAGACTCATTAACACCCTTATCATTTTTAAGTGACGGTAAATCAAGTATACTGTTTGAATAAAACACTTTTCCTTTTTCAGCTATATTTCTCAAGCAAAATGCCGGTAAAGTGTGCGAATTACAAAAACCATCACATGATTTGCCGCAATAATAACATTCGGTTAGTTTTGATATTGCTCTACTATCTTTAATCAAACTATTTATTGCTTTGCTGGCTTTAATAATATCATCTTTGCGATTTTCCTCATCTATTTTAGGAAAGTCACTCAAATCTAAATGCATAAATAAATCGTCCATTTTGACCTCCTTCTAAACGTTTTTAGCATATAGAACACTCCTAATCATCTGTTTTTTTCGAACTGTACTTTGTACTATTTCTGTGTCTTCCATTTTCATCTGTAACCATATTACTACGTTTCAGTTTTTCTTTCTGAACAGCGTCAAATATTTCTTTTGAAATGATTGCCGGATGAGAGTTGTTCAATTTATAAATTTGACCTTCCTCGCCGTCCACTTTCACTACTGCAATGCCTATGTATTTTTCGTTACTCAGCATTTCTTCTACAGAGCGTTTAGGCCAGTTATCTTTCCCTGTAGGTGATTTAATATTTCTATTTTTAAGTTCTTTGATAATACCTAATACGCTTTTACCGTCAAGATACAAATCAAAAATAAGCTTAACAACTTCTGCCTGTTCATCGTTGATTACAAGCTCACCATTTTCGTCCTTATCATAGCCATAGCACTTTCTACGATAAAAACCTAAGCTGCCATTACTGGCTCTTTGTTTAATGCCCCATTTTATGTTAGCACTTCGTGTTTCATTTTCAGCCTGAGTACAAGCCTCAATAGTTGATATTAGCAATGAACTTCCTACTGTTAATGTATCGAGTTCTTCCTGCCTAAAAATAATACGCACACCTGCTTCTCTTAAAGTATTGATTGCATTAAGTACTTCAACAGTATCTCTACCAAGTCTACTGATATTCTTTACTACAACGATGTCAGTAAGTCCAGCTTTGCACTCTTCTATCATTTTATGAAATGCAGGACGGGCAGAGCCTTTTTTAGAGGATGCAATATCTATATGGATATCGACAAGCTTCCAGTTGTTATGCCCGGATACAAATCCAACCAGACCAGAAATCTGTGCCTTTAAACTTTCCAGCTGTTCCATACTGTTAGAACTCACACGAGCATAGATGACAACGTGCTTTACGGGTTCACTTATCCTTGGTGGTATCACTCTTACCTTACCTGGCATAACTACCTCTCCTTTCTGAAATAGCCTATTTATAATTCGATATATCTTCGAATGATTATTAGCCTATTTCTGCTCTCACTTTTCCATAAATCACAAGTAAACACTTCTGTATAATCGACCCAATCTCAATACTCTTATCTATCCAACTATAAAAATACCAAGGTTTTATTCACTTTTTCAGGCATATTTTAAAGTCTGATTTTCAATTCTAAAAATCTCGGAAATCCCCTTATTTCAAGCCGTTTTTCACACTTTTACTTGTGTGCTTTAGTCAACAGAACCACGCTCTCGACATGCGTAGACCTTGGAAACAAATCTACTGCTCTGCACCTGTCAATCTTATATCCCAAAGTATCCAAAATTGCACAATCCCTTGCTGCTGTTGCACTGTTACAGGATATCATTACTATTCTGTCAGGCGCCATTTTGACCATGTATTCTAATGTGTCAGGTGTACAGCCCTTTCTCGCTGGGTCGGCGATTATTACATTTGGTCGCTCTCCACGCTGATACAATATCTCAGCAATTTCACCCGCATCTCCACAAATGAATTCTGAGTTTTTTATGTTATTTTGCGTTGCATTTCTCTTTGCATTTCCAATAGCTTGCTCGATAATTTCTACTCCTATAAGCTTTGATACTTTATCGGCCATAGAAAGTCCAATCGTACCAGCTCCGCAATATAAATCGAGCAGAATATCATCACTACTTAAATTTGCATACTCTTTTGCAATTTTATATAGCCTTTCTGCCTGTAATGTGTTTACCTGATAAAAAGACAGCGGTGAAATCTCAATTTTATTTCCACACATAGTATCTTGAATAGTGTCACTGCCATAAATCGTCTTAAGCTCATTACCCAAAATAACATTAGTCTTCTTTGAATTTTTATTCAAAACTATGCTTTTTATATCCGGAAATTTTTCTACTAAAATCTTAGCTAATAAATCGAAAATCCCACTCTGATTAAAAGATGTAACCACAAAGCACACCATTATTTCTCCAGAATGCTCTCCTCGGCGAATATAAATATGCCTTAAAAGTCCTGTGTTTTTTATTTCGTTGTAAGCTGGAATTTTAGCAGAATTTGCATAATCAATAATCGTCTTTAGTATCTCAGAAAAAATCGGAGGCTGTAACTTACAATCGGTAAATTTGATAACCCTGTGTGAACGCTTGGAGTAAAAGCCGCAAATCATTTTTCCGTCATCCTCTGCCACTGGATATTGCGCCTTGTTTCTATAAAAATCAATATTTTCAGCACCCAAAATCTGTTCGAACTTTGGATTGAGTTTGCCAATTCTTCTAAAAGAATCTTCCACAAAACTCTGCTTGATTTTCAACTCTTCATCATAAGAAAAATGTCTGAACGAGCAACCTCCGCACTTTTGAAAAACTGAACAGTCGGGAATAATTCTGCATTCAGATTTGGTCAAAATTTCCTCAACGATTCCATAGCAAAAATTCTTGTGTACCTTGACAATCCTACAACTAATTAAATCACCAATCGCCGTAAAGGGAACAAAAATTGCAATGCCATCATGCCTTCCTACACCATTGCCCTCGTTTGTCATTCCTGTTATTTCAATTTGCACTAGATCATTTTTATTTAGCATAAAACTCCTCAATCTCATCCTTTTTTGAAATCATTATATCAAAATGATTGTTGTATTCTAATGGAAATTTATAATTAAATACACGCTCAAGTCGCTTATTTTTCAAATCAACAAGCTTGGTTGAACCGCCTGCTCCCATTGCCAGAATCGTTTGAATTTCTTCCATTATATAAATGTTATAAAGACTTTCATATCCTGATTTCGACCAGCCGATATTTTCTAAATTTTCAAGCATATTCTTCTGCCTATACAAATAATATGGCTTGTATCCACTTTCCAGCAAACGCTTAGTCGCATAATCTACCATTTCACTTGCTGGATTATTCAAAACTTTTGACTTATCATCAGACTGATTAAGACTAGCGGCACGTTTTATTGACAACGTGTGAACTGTAATATTTTCAGGAGAAATATCAATCAATCCATCAATAGTTGACTTAAAACTATCTACCGTATCAGTAGGCAGTCCTGCAATTATATCAGTGTTTATCGACTCAAAACCAATCTCTCGTGCCAGTTTGAAGCTGTCAAAAAACTGCTCCACTGTGTGATTTCTACCTATAGCTCTTAGCACGTCATCATTAAGAGTTTGTGGATTTACTGACAAGCGTGTGCAACCTTTTTGCTTTAATACGCTAAGCTTTTCTTTAGTAATTGTGTCTGCTCTGCCTGCCTCGACTGTGTATTCTGAAACGCTACTCATATCAAAGTTCGCAGAAATTGTGTCCATTATTTTACCCAGTTGCTCAGCTGATAAAGTAGTCGGAGTTCCTCCGCCAAAATACACTGTATCAAGTTTCAGTCTGTTTTTTCGTACTATTTCACTAGTGTATTTTATCTCTTCACATAGTTTATCAACATATTCTGGAATAAGCTTTTTCGCAAGCTCTACCGACTGAGATACAAAAGAACAATACGAACATCTAGTAGGACAAAACGGAATTGAAATATAAAGTGCAAATGAATTATCTGAAAGCCTGCTCAGAATATTTTCTTGAGTTTTTGCTGTCAAATATGCAATATCACACTTATCTTTGCTTACTAAAAACTGATTTTGCAGTATGTCATAAATCTCATCCCTGCCTAGACCTTGCGCTAAAAAAGTATTAACTCTTTTCACTGGACGAATTCCAGTTATGATTCCCCATTTAGCCTGCTTTTCAGTAAGTTTAGACATAACACTAAACAGCAGACGTGACAAAACCAGCTCACATTCGTTTTCATAATTGTCAGTCGCATTTAGAATTCTTGCTGACTTATGGCTTATCTTGTCTTGATACTTACAATAAACATAAAGCAACGTGTATTTTCTATACTTTACTCTACGTAAAAAAGCATAGTCATCATTCACAATCTCATATGTATCCGTATAGACATGATTAAAAAGCTGTGCAGGAATAAATAGCTTCATTACCCCCTCCAGCTCATACTTAAAATCATTACCACTGAAAATCAATGTCATATTAATAATCTCCAAAACCACCCTTTAAAAATGGATTGTATAGTCTTTCTTCTTCAAGAGTTGTAGTGCCCATGTGACCTGGATAAATATTCAGATTACCGCCTAGCTGGCTGATTTTTTTGAATGATTCTATCATTGAACGAGGACTTCCGTCAAACAAGTCAGTTCTTCCCTGGCTTCTTGCAAAAAGCGTATCTCCAGTGAACATATCATTCCCGCTAATATAGCAAACCGAACCGCTAGTGTGGCCTGGTGTATGCAAAATATCAAACTCAAGCTCGTCAATTTTTAAAACATCATCTTCAGTAATTGCAATAGCACCAGCAAATTGTCTTGCCG
The DNA here is from genome assembly GCA_964548535.1 of uncultured Oscillospiraceae bacterium. Classification (GTDB taxonomy): domain Bacteria; phylum Bacillota; class Clostridia; order Oscillospirales; family Ruminococcaceae; genus CAZJRQ01. Next base: position 22,448 of record CAZJRQ010000030.1, on the reverse strand, counting down.
CTTTTCCTTGAAGAAGATTAACAAGCATGCCCTTGTCGTCAGTCAGCTTTGGCAAATCATTTTCATGAATATAAACCTCACAGCCAGTTTTATCTACTAAATCCGCAACTGCTCCTACATGGTCAAAATGTCCATGTGTTAAGAAAATTTTCTTTAGATTTAGTCCAAAAATCTCAACCTGCTCCAGAATATAATCTGCATCAGCTGGTGCATCGATAAGTACACAATTATTATCCGCACTTGCAACAAGATAGCTATTAGTATCACATACACTTAGTGGTTTCAGCTTAAAAATATTCATAATTATTACCTCTCTTCTATTTACCGCTTCGTTCAACTGAAATTACATTTCTAATCTTTTTTAATCTAGTCATTACTGCATTTAACTGTTCCATTCCAGCAACACTCAAAGTTACTGATAAAATTGCATTGCCATTTTTAAGTTCACGCGATGTCGACTCATGAATATATATATTTATCATGGCAAGTTCAGAAGTTACATCAGCAAGCAAGCCAATTCTATCTACTGCAACAATATCCAATGTAGTTTTAAAATATCCCTTCTTATCAATAGTACTGCTCCACTTAACCGACACCCATCTAGGTGCCGTATCTGGCTTATCTTTTTGCGATGTGTAATTTATACAGTCACACTTATGAACCGAAATTCCGTGACCTCTAGTTATAAATCCAACAACGCTATCTCCTGGTAATGGATTGCAGCACTGGGCAAACTTAACTACACAATCATCAATGCCATCTACTATAACACCAGAATTGCTTTTTGAAGTGCTAGGTCTTATATCATCAAGTACTTCTGGCTGCGCTTTTCCGCCATATTTTTTATTGTATTCAGACTTCAGCCTTTGCATAACCTTAGAAATTTGAACACCGCCGTATCCAATAGCGGCAAAATAATCATCAAGAGTTTCACAATTGTGTCGGTGCATATCACTCTTTAAAAAGTCCTCAAGCTCGTCTTCAGGTACTCTTATCATATTTCTTCTAAACTCACGCTCAAGAGTATTCTTACCCTCAAAAATATTTTCTTCACGACGTTCTTTCTTAAACCAAGAACGTATTTTGGACTTTGCCTCATTTGTCTTACATATATTCAGCCAAGAGCGGTTTGGGCCATGCCCCTCAGCATTAGTTGTAATAATCTCAATAATCTCGCCAGTTTTGATTTCATAATCAAACGAAACCATTTTTTTGTCAGCCTTAGCACCGCACATTCTATGTCCAACCTGTGTATGAATTGCATACGCAAAATCTATAACAGTCGAACCCATTGGCAATGTAATCATATCACCCTTTGGTGTGAATGCAAAAACATCTTCAGGTGCTAAATCATTTTTAATAGCACGAACTATCTCCTCAACGTCATTCGATTCCTGCTGTGATTCAATAATCTGTCTAATCCAAGCAAGACGATCATCATTTTTAGAACTGCCGCGCACACCCTCTTTATATTTCCAATGAGCAGCGATACCGTATTCAGCAGTTTGGTGCATATCCCAAGTACGAATTTGAACCTCAAAAGGTATTCCCTGTCTGCCAATTACTGTAGTGTGAAGTGACTGATACATATTCGGCTTTGGTGTGGAAATATAATCTTTAAAACGATTTGGAATAGGCTTAAACATATCATGAATAATACCCAAAACGTTATAACATTCTGTAACTGTATTTACAATTATTCTAACTGCATATTTATCATAAATCTGATCAATATCCTTACCGTCACGATAAACCTTTTTGTATATTCCGTAATTACTTTTTACTCTGCCTTCAATTTGAGGAAGCGGATCAAATTCCTCCGCAAGTCTTACCCTAATTCGCTCCTTAATTCCCTCAACAAGCTCATCCCGACTGCCTTTTCTAAGCTTCATCTGATCTTCAATTTCTGAATATGCATACGGATCTAGGTAATAAAAAGCTAAATCTTCAAGCTCATCTTTAATTGAACGAATTCCCAAACGATGTGCAATAGGCGCATATATATTCATAGTTTCATGAGCAATAGTTCTACGCTTACTATCCTTACAAAAATTAAGCGTTCTCATATTATGCAAACGGTCAGCAAGTTTTATTATAATTACACGAATGTCCTCACTCATTGCAAGCAAAATTTTTCTAATATTCTCTGCCTTTTGCTCGTCCTTAGTAAAAGTTTCAACCTTTTTAAGCTTTGTTACACCATTTACAAGCATTGCCACATCTGTGCCGAATTTTTTCTGCAAATCTTCAAGAGTACAATCAGTATCCTCAACAACATCATGCAACAGCGCCGCACAAACTGAATCAGTATCCATTCCAAGTTCTAACAAAATGTATGCAACTGCAAGCGGGTGCGAAATATAAGGTTCGCCTGATTCTCTCATCTGCCCAGTATGATACTTGTCCGCAAGCTCATAAGCAGACACAATTTTAGACAAATCATACTGCTTTTCACTGTCCAAAATTTTCTGTATCAGTGTATCAATGGTACATTCAGGTCTGTTTTCAATTGTAAAAGTCTTATCATATTTCTCCATTTTCTTCGCCTCACTTACAGATTTTACTTCTAAGCTCTATCAGCACTTTAGAATTCTCAAGGTCAACTTTTTGCGTTACCGGAAGTATTGTCACCTTTTGATTATACGGTTCATATCTTACTAAACCTAAGCTTTCAAAAATATCAATACATATTCTCAGCTTGCAATAATTAATAGCATCATTATTAAGTTTGATATACAAATCATCAACAGAAATCTCTTTAACACTATTTATGTATTTATATATTCCAACTAGCTCATTTCGCTGTGGATTTATTCTTTCCAAAAAAGCGTTAGGCAGTTCTTTACCTAACATATATTTCTCATAACAATCCTTAGCAGCAAAATATTTTTCTTGATTTATACCCTTTTTTCTAATATCAATCACATTAGCAGAAATCGAAATCTTACCATTATACTCATTTATTTCAAGTTTTGCTGCAATATCAACTATATCATTTACAGCAAAATTAAGATCGCTAGGACTTATTGAAAACAAAGGTGCCTGTATATCTACTCCGCCATAATTAACAAAAAGCTTTGTGTGCTTTCCTTGAGAAAGCGGTATGATTTGAGTAATCTTAGCACCAATTAGAGCAAAAACCGGCTGTGGATTTTCCTCTCCAAACGGCTCCATACAAGAAAGGCTCTTTACATTATCAATGGTAATATCCTGAGGCATTATCACCATATCGCAATTTACAACTTCAAGTGGCGTTGTTTCTAGCGCATTCGCATACTCAAAAACTTTATTTTTAAACTGTTCAATATTTTCTTCAATCAAAGATAATCCGCCGGCACACTCATGACCACCGAAATTCAAAAGTAAATCTTTAGAAGAAGTGAAACAATCAAAAACATTAAAACCATCCACACTTCGCGCTGATCCTCTCACCATGCCGTTTTCATCAACAGACAAAATTATGCTTGTTTTTCCAAAAATTTTAAGAACTCTTGACGCTATGATTCCAATAATCCCAAGATGCCAGCCTTTACCTGACAAAATAATTGCTCGCTGATTTAAAATATCAGGATTTTCGTTTATAGTTTTGAATATCTCATTCATAATCTCAGCTTCTGCATCTTTACGTTGATTATTCAAAGTAAGTAAAGTGTCCACATAGTTTTCAGCATCTTCATCGTCCTCTGACAAAATAGCTTTTACTGCGGTTAGCGGTGAACCAAGCCTGCTAGAAGCATTAATCTTAGGTACAATATTAAAAGCAATTGCAGTAGAATTTATTTTATCACGATTACTTATTGTCTTATCCATAAGATAATTAAGTCCTGGATTTTCAGTATTTTTTAAATATCTCAAGCCGTTTTTCACAATAGTTCTATTTTCACCAGTAAGAGGAACAATATCACCAACAGTTCCAATTGCACAAATGTCAGAATACTGTTCTAAAATCACGTCATAATTTCCGCCGTCCAAGGCAGCACAAAGTTTGAAAGCAACTCCTACGCCAGCAAAATCCTTATAAACTGATGTACAGTCTGCTCGATGCGGATTAACTACAGCAGCCGCTTTAGGTAAAGTTTCAGAAGGCTGGTGATGGTCCGTTATAACTAGTTTCATACCCAAATCAGCAATTTCTTCAGCCTCAGAATGAGCAGAAATACCGTTATCAACAGTGATAATCAGCTGTACACCCATTTCAGCAATCTTGTTTATCGCTTTAGAATTCAGTCCATACCCCTCGCTTCGTTCAGGGATATAGTACATTACATTAGCTCCCATGCTTTCTAAATAATTATAAAGAATGGCAATTGATGTAATACCGTCACAATCATAATCACCATAAATGCAGATAAGGTCATAGGAATCAACAGCGGCAGAAATAGTGTCAACTGCCTCTTGCATATCGGTAATTGAAAAAGGATCAGAAAGCTCCTGCTCGCTGAAAAACTCAACAATTTGCTCAAATTCAGTATATTTTCTAGAAACCATAACTTTAAGCACTAGTTGAGTTAAATCACATTTTTTGCTAAAATCAACCGCAAGCTTTTCATCTGGCTTATTAATTTTCCATCTCTTCATAAAAAACAAATCCTAACCTATTTTATATTCCATAATATTATAACATATTTAAGGTTTTTTTTCAATAGCGATGAAATCTTTTTTGTTTAACTAAAAATTGCAACAAAAAAACAAAGAAAGCATGTGCAAATCCAACAAAAACGGACAATGTACAAAAATACCTCATTACGTACAAAATAGGAAAAAAGCAGAATTTTAATCTTGTTTCGAACACTATTATAGCTATAAAAATGCAAAAAATCACCGTGGAGCTACACCCCACAGTGACCAATTATTCCAATATACTTCGTAGCCATTCTAACCTAACTCAACCATACAACATTACTCTTCAATGTCAGTATACAGCTTAAATCTTAGTATTTCTATTGCAGTGTATTTTTTGCTATCTGAACAATTTGAAGCTGTTCAAATTTATTTATTATACAAATTATATAATCAATAAAACTATTTTATAAGTAGCATAACCAATATTAGGAATGATACTTTTTGAACAAAACATTTCCAATTACACTTTATATTAAAGCCGTTATTCCAGAGATAACCAATAGCGCGTAAGTAATTTTCAAAAAAGATTTTTGATTGATTTTCATGCAAAGTTTATTTCCAATATAAATTGATAGCACTAAAGGTATTAGACTAAACAATACAATTTTCATGTTATAGGGTGTGTAAAAACCTGATGATACATGCTGAAAAACTAATATGCTATTTAGAATTACCCATACTGGCGCAACTGTTGCTCGAAATTCATTTTTATCCGGCAAAGCTGACACTGCAAATATTACAAGCAGCGCACCTCCTGATAAGAATAATCCATGAATAACACCAGCTAGAAATATTGATAATATCATTAACCACTTAGGAATATCCAGCTCCTTTTTGATAAACAACTTTTTTAATGCAATAAGTAAAATCATTGCACCATAAAACTTTTTCAAAATACTAAGTTTAAAATAATCAAGCATTAATATTGCTGTAAAAACGCCCAATATCATTACCGATACCATTACCAAAAGGGTTTTCCATTGTATGTATTTTCGATTTTGTATTGTTATAATAAAAGATGATATTAATATAAATACGTTCAGCACCGTCACCAATGTTTGATATTCCACAAGTTTCATACCAAATGGCATTGCTATTAAACTCCCCGCAAAGCCTGTAATAACTTGAATAGTATTTGAAATTAATAAAACCAATAAAAATATAACCACATTCATAATCTCAGGCTATACCTCGTCACTTTTTAATGCTTCATTCTGAGTATTAATTATGTTTAAGATTTCTTCTCTGATTTCCATATACTCTGTTGAATACATAGCTGACTCAGAATTAATTCCGTCAACATCATAAGTAAATTCAGTATTAAATTCTTTAACAATTCGTCCAGGTCGAGCCGACATTACTATAACTCTTGTAGCTAAAAGCAGAGCCTCATCAACATCATGAGTAATTAAAAATATTGTGTTGCCAGTTTTATTCCATATATCTCGAGTTAAAGTCTGCATATTTACCCTTGTAAGTGCATCAAGTGCTCCAAATGGTTCATCCATTAGTATCATTTCTGGCTGATTTACCAAAACTCTAGCAAGTGAGGCTCTTTGGCGCATTCCTCCTGAAAGTTCATATGGCTTTTGCTTTTTAAAGTCTTTAAGACCTACTAGCTCCATATATTTATCTACATTCTTCTTGATTTCCTGCTTAGGCTGCTTTCGCATTTTAGGTCCGAACGCAATATTTTTTTCAATATTATACCAGGGATACAAAGTAGGTGTTTGGAAAACTACGCCTCTATGCCAATCAGGACCTTCTATTATAGCATCACCCATTTTAGCTGTTCCTGATGTTGGTTTATGAAATCCAGCAATGATATTTAGCAATGTGCTTTTTCCGCATCCAGATGGTCCTAATACACAAATGAACTCACCTTTTTTGATATCTAAATTAACATCAGATAATGCCAACACTCTGCCTTTTTCGCCTTCATATTCCAAATTGCAATCCTTGATTGATACTACAACTTCTTCTTTTATCATGGTTTCTTGCATATTAGTCACCTCATACTTTTCATTCTAAAATATACTTTTATTTTTCTTGATCCTCAATATATTTTGGAACTACTGCTTTTTCAAATTCTGAAATATCAGGAACATCTGTAATACTTCCCTGCTCCTTTAAGAACACTGCCGTATCATATAAATTCTGTGACATACTACCTTTTTTATCAGATGTACCCAAATATTTTTCATCAAGCTGTTCGCTAGATTTCAGCCACTTTGAACCTTCCATTTGGAATTTTGCATCCTCACTGCTAATATTCATAGCCTCAGCTATTGTTGAAACTGCTTTTTCATTATCAGAATTATTTAGCTCAACTGCTTGATTTAATGATTTAATGTATCCGCTTACAATATCAGGATGTTCGTTTGCAAATTCTGTTCTAACTACTTCAACATTAGTAGTCATATAGCCTAATTCCGCCATATCTTCTGAGGTTTTTATAATTACTTTATTTTCCAGCTGGGATAATGTTGGCTCCCATACATAAGCCGCATCAATTGAACCATTTGTCCAAGCAGAGTATATATCACTTGTCTGCATATCTAAAACAGTTACATCTTTATCAGAAAGACCTGCACTTTCAAGAGCTTTCAATAGTGAGAAATGAGCTGTTGATGCAAACGGAGTTGCTACTGTCTTTCCCTTCAAATCACCAACTGTACTAATATTAGCTTCCTCTCTCGCTACCAAAGATTCAACAGAACCTAATACCTCATGAATCCAGATAACTTGTATATCAATCCCGTTTGCAATATCAAGTGCCGCTGGACAAGAACCAACTAGACCAAAATCAATTGAATTTGATGCCAAAGCTGTGTTTACGTCCTTACCAGAGTCAAACTTAATTAGTTCAACATCCGCATCAATATTTTCTTCGAAATATTTTAGCGTCTTGGCGATACCTTCATCATTCGGCATTTCCTGTGTACCAATCCGTACTACAAGCTTTGTATCTTCATCTTTTCCCTTACCGCACCCGAAAAATGTTAAACAAATCAATGTCATTGACATTGCAATAGCTATTAATTTTTTTAATTTCATATTAATACAACCCTTCACTTCTAACAAATATAATTTAGTTATACTTTTCCGCTCCATGGAACAATCTTACGCTCAATAAATTTTAAGATTTGATCAATTATTATGCCAGTTATTCCCATGATTATTATTCCTACAAATACAATATCACTTCTGAAATATTTACTAGCATCTAAAACCATCCAGCCAATACCGCTTGAGGCAGCTACCATTTCAGCGGCTACCAATGTTGTATATGCAACGCGCACTGCTGTTCTAAGTCCAACAAATATATCAGCAAGACAATATGGAAAAATAACGTGGATAAAAACCTGCACCTTGTTTGCACCAACTGTATATGCACTATTTATGTAATCCTGCTTAATTTTTGATACTGCTGATACGCATGAAATATAAATGGGAGCAAAACAAGCTAATGTTAAAAGTGCAATTTTAGATTCATTTCCAATACCTAGAGCAAGTACTAGCAATGAGTAATATGCTAAAGGCGGAAGTGGTCTGTAAAATTCAATAACTGGCTCAAATATAGCTCTTACCGTCTTGCTGAATCCGCTTATTAATCCCAATGGTACGGCAAATACAAAAGCTAATGCAAAAGATTCAACCAATCTTTTCATGCTAGAACCAAGATGCTCAAGCAAGGTATAGTTTTTGTAATTTTGACAAACCTCAAGAAATGCTTTCCAAGTTTTTTGTGGTGTTGGAACAAACTTTTCATCAACCATATTATTATTAGTTGTAACAAACCACAATACAACAATTAATACTACGGTTATAAATGAAATTAACCGATATTTCCCAATCTTTTTCTTCTTCAAAATAAACCCTCCAAAAAATTAAAACTCTTATCAGAGATAGCATGTACTATCCCTAATAAGAGCCTCATTGCTCATCATTTTTCAAATTGTTTTTCTCCTGTTCTAACACTGTACGATTTTTCAACCTTTGATACAAATATTTTTCCGTCACCAGATTGACCAGTACAGTTTACCCTCATTATAGTATTTACCACTTGCTCACAAGCCTCATCTGGCACAATTATTATAAGCAACCTTTTTGATAACAGCTTTGTTTTAATTACCGAGTTATCTGGTAAAACTACGTCAACAGGTTTCTTGCCACGCCCCATTGCTCTTTGACAAGTAAAACCTGGATAGTCAATTTCAATTAAAGCTCGTTTTGTTTGAGCTATTTTATTTGGGCGTATAATCGCAATAATTTCAATCATTTTGTCACCTCAATTATAACCCTTCTGACATAGAGCTTATTGTGAATGCCTTTTCAATTGAAGTAACAAAAATACGACCGTCGCCGTAGTTTCCGTCACTTCCTGTTTGTGCAGCTTTTGTAATTATATTAACTACACTTTCCTCATCAGAATCTTCAACTACAATAAGAAACATATGCTTTGGGAGTTCATCATAAAATACTCCTCCAACTTGAATTCCTTTTTGCTTTCCACGTCCGTACACATCCATTCTAGTCATAGAAGGGTATCCGGCGTCAAGAAGAAATTTTGCTACCTCATCTGCTTTTTCAGGACGAATAATTGCTCTGATCATCTTCATATCCAACTACTCCTTTACTATTTCATATGATTATACATTTCATACAGCATTTCATCAGTAATCTCAACTGGATTATTTAATAAATTTGGATGTCTGCTTATTTTCACTAGATCATCTATCTGAGAATCTGTCAAATTAAATTCTTTCAAATCGGTTCTCATATTCATATTCTTCTTCATTTCGAATATTCTATCTGACATTTTCTCTACACAATCAAAACCAAGTTTCTTTGCAAAATCAGCCAGTCTTCCGTCATCAGATTTTCCATTAATTCTTGCAAAATAGTCAATTGTCAAAGCACAAGCCTCACCGTGCGGAATAGAATATATATTTGTCAAAGGAAATGAACAAGCGTGTGATGATGTCGTTTTTGGAAGTGAGAATGCTAGTCCTGCAATTACTGAGGCTTGTGAAAGCTTTTCTCTTCCAATTTTATCTTCAGGATTTTGATATATAGTTTCAAGATTTTCAAACACCAACTGAGTGGCATGAACTGCAAGAGCATCACAAATTGGCTGATGTCCCTTACTCCAAAATCCCTCAATAGCATGACAAAGAACGTCCATACCAGTATTTGCAGTAATCATCTTAGGTACTGAATATGTAAGCTCGGGGTCAACCACTGCATAATCAGGATAAAAATTATCACTTGCAATCGGTGCTTTTTTGCCTGTTTCTCTATTAGTCAAAACGCTTACACAAGTAACCTCTGAGCCTGTTCCCGAAGTTGTTGGAACAGCTATTAGCGGAAGATGTTCTTTTGACAGCTGCACACCTGTACCGTGATATTTTACTATTGAATCATCCGTAAGTGCAACTGAAGCTGCTGCCTTTGCACAATCCAAAACGCTGCCACCGCCCAATGCAACGATAAATTTCGCACCGCTTTGACGAATTTTCTCAGCACATAAATCAGTTTCAGAAGTATCTGGGTTTGCTGAAATGTCCGAAAAAACTCCCTCAATTCGTCCAGCACACATCTTTATAATTTCATCTGCTGTACCATTCTTAACAAAAGTCTTACTGCATACAAGCATTCCATTATTAGATTCCCCTACGCAATTATTTATTATGTTTGGTAAAGATTTTATTACGCCTGCACCAAAACTGATTTTAACAGGCTGCATATAATTCCAATTCATTTGTCCCTCCAAATATTAATCGCAATATGTTTCATCTACCCATGTTAGAACATCATCTAAAATTGGAAGATATTCTTCTAACTCTTCCTTTGTTATAATCAAAGGAGGACAGATATTAATATTATTCTCACGTCCGAATGTGGAAAATCCACGCTTTTTAAGTTCTGCAATAATTGATGGCATTACACTGTTTGCATCATGATACTCTGCAAGTGGAATTCTGTTCACTTTATCCTTAACCATTTCAAAAGCACAGAACAAACCAATATGTCTTGCCTCGCCGATACATTTATGTTTTTCTACCATTTCATCCATATAATCTGCTAGAATTTTACCCATTTGATTTACATGATTTTCAATGTCGTGTTTTGCATAATAATCGATACAAGCAAGTCCAGCTGAACAAGCTAGAGTATGACCACTGTATGTCAGTCCGCACTGTAATACATTTTCTTCAAAGTAGCTTGCAATCTTTTCATTTACAATTACTCCGCCTAGCTGAACATAAGCATTTGTTACACCCTTTGCAAAAGTTATAATATCAGGAACAATGTCGAAATTCTCCCAAGCAAATGCTTTTCCTGTTCGATAAAAACCTGCCATAACCTCATCGCAAATCATCATAATTCCATACTTGTCACAAAGCTTTCTTACACCTTCCATATATCCTTTAGGAGGAATAATTACACCATTTGCTCCAACTATACTTTCCATGATAATTGCGGCAATATTATTTTCACCCTCGTATCTTATTTGCAAATCCAAAGCTTTAAGATACTTCTCTGTACATTCTTCCTCATCAATTCCTCTTGTATAGCCATCTTGATATAAATGCGGATTCATAAATTTAATAAATCCACCAGCACCGCCAATTTCTGATGCAAATCTTCTCCAATCACCTGAAGCATTTGATGCTGCAATTGTTGCTCCATGATAACTGCGATAGCATGATAAAATCTTGCTTCTTCCTGTCACCATTCTTGCCATTTTAATTGCATTCTCGTTTGACTCTGCACCGCCATTGGTAAAAAACACTCTCTTAAAATCATGTCCTGCAAGCTCAACTAACTTCTTTGCAAGCAATGATTTTTGCTCTGTAGCATACGCTGGTGCCATAAAGCACATTTTGTCTGCCTGTACTTTTATTGCATCTGAAATTTCTTTATTTCCATGACCTAGATTTGAACATACCAAAAGTGATGACATATCAGCATATTTATTTCCGTCATAATCCCAAAAGTAAATGCCCTCAGCTTTTTCAATTGGTAATGTTGGCAGACCAGCTTTTGACCATGACTGCAATATATATTTCTCATGATATTCTTTTACTTGTGCACCTGTTAGTTTTTCCATAAAAAAATCCTTCTTTCACATTTACTAATTTAACAAGATTATAAACTTCAAAATAGCATAGTTTTTTATGTGCCTCGCTATTTGTTTATCTTTCTTGTTTATTAGTATAGCAAAAAAAAGATTGTGTTTCAATATTTACTAGCACAAAGTTGTTTGTGCAATTGCACAGACAACTTTCTCTAAATCAGCTTCCTTATGCTTAAAGCAATGAACAGTTCTGTGCGGGTTTTGAAATCAGATAGATTACAGTCTAATATTTCTTCTATCTTCTTGACTTTATAATTAATTGAATTTCTATGCAAAAACAGCTTTTCAGCGGTTGCTTGAACCGACACATTATTCTCAAAAAACACCTCAAGAAATTCAACATAATCCGTATTATTAGTTTTATCATAGTTCACAAGCGGTTCAAGAATATCTTGATAAAACTCACTAATTATTTCGTAGTCGTCCATAGAAATAAATATTTTTGAAATACCCATTTGCTGATATGACAAAACATCATTCACCTTATTTTGTCTATACTGATACTGTACAACCTTTTGTGCTATATTATATGTTTTATAAATACATCTTGCACTTTTGGTATTTCGACCTATTCCAATATATGTATGAAGTTTTTCACAATTCAAAAATGACGTCATATCATATGAGAGCTTATTCATAAAACCATACACTTCTTTTTGAGTATAATTTGCAAACAATAAAATCAGCTGATCTCTCATTGTAAATATCACACAATTTGACACTTGACTTATTATTAGGTTCTCAATATGCCTTTGGAATCTCTTCATCATCTCTTCATCAGGCACTAAATTATTTGTCTTTTGCGCCTTTATTACAGCAACACTATAAACCCACTCAACATCATAATTATAGCGCTCAAAAATCGGAATATACATATCATATCTATCATGAAAATATATAGCATTTTTTATTGATGACACTAGTTCCATTTTTTTAGCCTCAGAACTGGTTATTTCATTAGCGATAAGATGCATTACATTAGCTAAATAAACATTCCACGGCATTATAAAAAGAGGGAATTTTTTTATGTTGCAAAAATCGATTACATTTTGCGGAATTTTAGGAATATACGGTCCAACATTAACTATAAGACCTCCCGCGTTGCTGACATATACAGCTTTTACAAGCTCAATAAAATCCTGCGTACTTTTGAGTGCAATACCTGTCATAAATGCAAGCTCACCGCCAACCATTAATTGAGTAAGTTCTACCCCCTCCACCATATGCATCCAACTTATAGGATTATGTATCCCCGCTTCACCTGCAACGATAGTTATTTCATTACCAGAATCAACTATCTTATCATATATCTTTTTTAATGGTATTGACATTTAAACACCTCAAATTGCATTGATTTTTTTAGCTTGCTTTAATTGTGTTATATTTATATATTCTATTTAATATCAATTTTGAAATAACAAAGAACAGCTGTACACAAAAAAATATCATTAATAAATCGTTGCACTAACCATGCATGACTAACTATTACTAAAGATTTTTAGAGTTTTCGTTCTTCATAATCCTCTTTTGTTTATACATTTCCCTATCTGCTTTAGCAAAACATTCATCTAAATCATCGCCGTTTTCACACTCTGCAATTCCAAACGCGAACGATATTTTTACTCCGTCGACCCAGCCACAAGAATTCTGAGCTTTATCAAGTGCACTGTGCATTTTATCTGCTGTTCCAAATTTATCTATTAATACAAATTCATCACCAGCATATCTATAAAGTCGCATGCTCTGCTTTTTAGATCTTAAAACCGATTTTGACATATTGAGTATTGCCCGATTACCAGCACTATGACCGTAAGTATCATTAAGCAACTTTAAATTATTCATATCAATTATCGCAATTGTGCAGCCACCTTTTTCTCTAATTTGCTCAAGCTTTTTACTATACGCAACTTTACTAAACACACCAGTTAACGGGTCATATAGAAGTTCTTGAGTTGTCAGCACCAAAAAATATATGATTACAGTTATTTCTGTAGTACTCCATAACATAAAACGAACTACAAACGCAACCTCAAGAATACTTGCAACCGCAGTTATTATCATAATTAATATCAGAAAAAAAGCCTCTGATTTTCTGCTTGGCATATCTTTTTGCTTCATCGTAAAATGAATCATAGAAAGCATATAAAAACCCGAAACTAAAAACGGAAAAATAAACAGCGGACCTCTTTTATAAACATTATCAGGAGAAATGCTGAATATCCACCCAGTAAATATACTTGCAACACACAGAAAAAAGTTTATAATAACTAAATAATAATATATTCTCTTAATTTCAAACTTTTCATTCTTATAATAAATCATACTTAATATCATCGGCGGAATAGGACTCAATGAAAAATTCAAAAATGTAGTCAATGTTCGCCACTTCCATGCCATACCGTTTAAATACATTACACTAAGACATCTATCAGCCCATGTTGCTAATATTATTACACCTATCAGAGCTGTTTTTATCAAAAACAAACGCTTAACATATTTTGAAAATATTTTATCCATACATAATATTATTATAAAAATAAATAAAGTTGAAAAAGGAGCAAAATAAGACTGCAAAGCCTCAAAAAACATAGTTTTCCCCAAAACGCACACCACTTCCAATTGATTAATATATCATATACTAATTTTATCACTTGTTAAATACAATATTAACTCAAATAACATAAAGTTTTCATTAATTATATGTAAATATCCAAACATTATTTCTAATATCAAAATTTTTCTTAAAAATACAAAAAGCCCCGCCGAAGCGGAGCTTTAATATATTAATGCTGATTAGCAGCCGTAATGTCTGTCATCTTTTTTGCACTTAGCAAAGATGTTTACACAAACACAGCACTCTTTTTTATCGTGTGGTCTTGGACCTGGTCCTGGACCTGGTCTACCCTCTGCGTCATACTGCTGTCCGCCATACTGTGGCTCCCAGCCTCCATGCTTCTTATCGCACTCTGTGAAAATGTTTACACATACGCAACAATCTTTTTCACCAATTCTCTGTTGTTCTACTGACATTAATTAGTCACCTCGCTTTCACATCATATATTATGCTAATGGCAGTCTTTATGTGACAAGTTTTAGGACAAAAAAAGAACACCTACATTGTTGTGTAAGTGATGCTATTTCAACAATGACATTTGCCTTATCAAGATTAATTATAGAGTCACAATTATCTCATTAAAGATTAATGGTAATAAATCTTTTAGTATATACCAAAAGAGAGTAATATAAATGTCCCCACTGAATTTCTCGAAAATCAGTAGGAATATCATGTACTAATAACTAACATTTAATTTCGAGTCACAATAAAATGCGGCTCTTTTTTTATATAAAAGGTCAAAAATCAAACCGAGTATGTACAAAATCATGCCTTAAAGTTATCACCTCAAATATTTTTTTATTTACTAAAATATTATAAATCAATATATTATTTTTCTACCAATTACGCAAGTAGAAATAAAAATTTATTCCATATTTTCGTATTTATAAAATCAATTGACATTTTAACTTAAATCAACTTAAATTTTGTGTAGTAATATAATTTATTAATTTTATGTATACATATCCGTGATTTTATACATATTCTTACCTAAAATTCTATAGTGAAACATCAAGTTTACTCCGTAAATACGCATTTACTTTAAATATAGCATAAATAATTATTTGTTTTAATTATTTAAGGGAAAATATGTTAATTGTGTGTCAAGCAATTGTCGAAATCTTCATTTTATATTTTCATTTTCATCATTTTATCACACTTTATCATCAAACTTACAAGATATAATTGCAATTGAAAATATCATAAAGGAGTTTGAGAGTATGAAAAATAAAAGTAAAGATTCACCTAGAGAAAAAATCTCTGAATGCTCTGTGCGCAAAAAGCTTGTGATTATTGCATCCATCTTAATAGTTGCCTCTGGCGTTACAACTGCCTCTGTTTTTGCAGTAAAAAATGTAAAGTCAAGTGGTTCAACCGACACAAGTTCATCGTCAAGCGATTCAGCTGCTGATACAAATGACGACATCATAAGCGCTGGCGGAACGATTTCTACGGGAAACATCTCACAAGAATTAGGATTTGAGTCAACTGATATTCAACTTGAAGTTGATGAAGTAAATGTTGAAGCAGGCAATTCAGTAAGCAAGGGTGACACAATTTTAAAAATAACTGATGAGAGCCTAAAAACAGCTAAAAAAACGTTGGAGAAAGAACTTGAAACAGCAAAAAGTAATTATCTAACTGAAAAAATGACATATACTGAAAGTACTGCTGATGCGGAGGCTACATATGAAACCAATAAAAGCCTAAGCGATTCGGCAAAATCCACATATGAAACTGCACTGGCAAAGCTTGATAAATCACTTAGCAAAGCTTTATCAGCTTACAACACCGCTAATAATACAATTTCTAACGCTCCTAGTGAAATTAGTAATAAAGAAAATAGCCTATCCTCCCTAAATTCACAATTGAATGATGCAAATTCTTCACTTGAAAATTATAAAACCGAATACGAAAATGCACAATCAACCTACGCGTCGTCGTGTGAAAAATATAACCAAGTTGTCGATGATTACAATTCATCAGCATCAGTTTACAAATATTTAGGACAGTACTTAGGATACGATATGTCTGACATTAAGCTGGCTGACAAAACAAACAGTTCATCAGGAAACAGCAGTGATACTCAAGATAGTCAAGGAGGTGCACCTCAAGGTCAAGACGGAAATACTGCTCCTGAAAACGGCTCCGATAATGCAGGCGGTTCGGGTCAAATTTCTTTGACAAACACTTCTGCAAAACTTGATACAGTCAGTAATTCCTCCATGCAAATGCCTGATGAAAATTCAAGTCAAGACATGAATTCAAATAATGATGACAAGCCTGATTCAAGTTCAAATGACAGCTCAAATTCTGAAATAAAAACTTTATATGAAGCTGTAAAAAAAGAATACGAACAGAAAAAAAGCAGCCTTGACAGTCAACAGCAAGCCGTAAATGATGATAAAAGCAACTATGAAAATGCTAAAAACAATTATAACGATACTCAAACTACCGTTGATGATTATACTTCACAAATTAAGGATTTAGAAAGTGAAATAAGCTCGCTTGAAAAAAGTCTTTCAGAGGCTAAGAAAAATTTATCAAGTTTTAAAAATACATATGACCAAAAAAACACTTCGTATGCCGCTGATAAACTTGCACTGCAAAACGATTATAATGTCGACCTTAATACTTACAACAATGCAAAATACAACTACGATGTAACTTGTGCTACTCTCGAAGAAAGCTTGCAGACTGCTGAGGACACAAAAACTACTGCTCAAAATAATCTGGATATTTTAAATGACAAATTATCCGACGGAATTATCACAGCCAACCAAGACGGCACTATATCCTCTCTTGACTACGAAAGCGGTGACACAATTTCACTTTCATCTACAGTTGTCAGCTACATTGATAACTCTATCTATCAAACTACTGTTGAGCTAAATCAAAATGAAGTAACTCAAATTTCACTGGGCGATTCAGTTATTTTATACTCATCAGATGTTGGTATTTGCACTGGAAGTATAACTGGAATTTCTGAAGGAACTGTTGAAAGTCTTTCTAAGGTTACATTTAACATCACAGTAACTGCTGACGACAACTCCTCACTTTACAGTGGAGTATCAGTTAATGTATATTTTAATGCTGACTCACTAACAAATCAAAATTTCTCTGATGCTCAAAGCGGTAGTGACGATTCAAATCAAGACGGCGGACAAAACCCTCCTAATCAAAATGGAGATAATATGCAAAATGATATGGGAAGTCCTCCTGACATGGACAACATGCAGAATGGTAATTAACAAAATATAAAACATAAAAGCGAAAGCGAGGTGCATACTCATGCTTTTAAATTGGCATGAGTTTGAATATGAAAAAAATTATAATAGCAGTTATTGCAATTTGTTTGGTCGGCTATGGTTCGTACAGGTATTTTACTAAATCTGATGAAAGCGACACAAAAACAGTCTCAAAGGAAACACTAATCAGTCACAGTGATGTAACTGTCGGAGTTACTGAAAGTGCCGCAATTTCTATAGACTCTCTTTCTCAAACCTTTGATTTGTCGCTAACCTCAGCAAGCGTTAGTGCAACATCTAGTGGCTCAAGCAGTGGTTCAAGCACAAACTCAAGCAGCGGAAATTCAAGCTCTGGTTCTAGCGGTGGCTCTGGCGATATGGCTATGGGCGGTGCAAGTTCTGGCGGAAATTCTGGAACTGCTAATAGCGGTAGCTCAAGTGGAAATTCAAGTTCTAGTGGTGGTTCTAGCAGTTCTGGATCGACATCAACTAGCACATCGACATCTACTTCTGCTCCTGAACTTATTGTAGATGAGATACTTATTAAAGAGGGCGAATCTGTTACAAAAGGCGACGCTATAATGTCCATCACAGAAGCCAGCATAAAGTCAGCCAGAAAGGAACTTGAGGCGGCAGTTACCAGCACAGAATTGGCATTAACTCAGGCGCAGATTGACCAGGATGATACACTTTTACAAGCCAAATATGATTATGATACTAGAATCACAGAGGGCGAGTCGGCTGAGAAAACTTACAACGCCGCTCTTGAATCAATCTCCAGCAATATCTCTGTATTGCAGTCATCAATATCAGAAACTGAAAGTTCAATTTCCGATATTGAAACTCAAATTTCAGAAGCGTCAGATGACAAGACTTCACAGCTTGAGAGTCAGCTTTCTCAATTAGAAACACAGCTAGAAAACTACGAATCGGAACTTTCATCTGCACAAAGCAGTAAAAGTGCTGATGAGCTTTCTGCAAAACAAACCTACGAACAAACATTAATGTATTATGAAAACGCTCAGTCACTTTATGACATTGCTGTTAATGACGTTGATGACGCTACTCAATCAGCTCAGGATGATGTTGATACTGCCAAAGAAAACCTTGCAGACTTTGAAAAATACATAAAAAACAACACCATAAAAGCTGAATACAGCGGTACAGTTTCAGGTCTTTACTATTCATCTGGTGACACTCTTTCATCGGATACAGCAATCGCTGATTTTGCCGATGCACAGGCTATTAGCGTTACTGTATCGGTAACTGAGGATGACATTTCAGCAGTTAATCTCGATGACGAAGTTGACATTGATTTTCTTGCTTACACTGATGAACAATACAAAGGATACATTTCTGAAATCGGTTCTTCTACCTCTACATCAAACTCAAACACCGTAAGCTATCCTGTAACTGTTATTATCACAGAGTATCCTGAAACTATTCTTAGTGGTATGACTGCAAATGTAACTTTTATCACAAAGAAAGTCAGCGACATAACCTATGTTTCAAACAAGGCTATTACTACTGAAGATTCAAAATCTTACATAAAGCTTGCCAACGATGACGGAACAACCGAAAAAGTTGAAGTAAAAACTGGTTTTTCTAATGGCACAGATGTTGAAATTTCTGGTGACGGTATTTCTGAGGGCGACAAGGCGTTAATTGAAAGCAAGGTGAAAAGCTGATGAGAATAAAAGAGCTTTTACATCTAGTTTTTCTAAATCTTACTCAAAATAAATTTAAGGTTATTCTTACATCAATAGGTATTATCGTTGGTGCTGCTACTATTGTTATTGTAATTGCTGTCGGAAAAGGCGGTCAAATGGATGTTGCTGAGCAATTTAAAAATCTAAACGCTGGTGCAATAGATATTTCATATGAAATGGATGACACTCAATCAAGCAGCAGTGGCACAAGCGGTGGCGGAAATATGCCAAACTTCGACGGTATGAGCATGGGGGGCGGTGGTCCTCAAGCAAATGCTGGAGGCGGAAATCAAGATAATAACCAAAGCGGAAAATCATCCAATGGGCAAGGTTCTGATATGCAAATGCCTAGCGGAGGCGATTCTATGGGTGGCGGTTCTATGGGTGGAAATTCTATGGGCTCAATGTTCGAAAACTTCATGAACCAAAATTCCGGAGATCGTCAAAATCAAGAAAAAATCACACTTGATACAGACGATATGGACGACCTGCAAACCTTTGTCCCAGGACTAGATGACGCAACTATATCATACACTACAAAGCAGGATATTTATGGAGGTGAAATAGAAGACGCAGAGTCATACTCAATTGCTGGAGTTTTAAACAACTACTCCGACTTAAGTAATTTGACAATGTCAATAGGTGATTTTATAACCAGCACAAATGAGGAAAACAAAGAAAAAGTCTGTGTTTTAGGGTATGACGCCGCAAAAGCAATCTTCGGCAGTGTTGAAGACGCTTATGACAGCATTGTATACATAGATGACAGACCATATACAGTAAACGGCGTTTTAACTCAGGTGGGAACTGTTGCATCAAGAATAAGCCCAGACAAGGCAATTTTCATCCCTTACAGCACAGGAATAAAATATCTAACAGGCAGTGATATCAGTCCGTCAATTACAGTAATTGCAGATGATGTAAATCAAATTGACACAGTTGTTTCAGATGTAAAAACTGTACTTGCCAGCACATATCCAAATGCAGAATTTACAATCAGTGACGCTGGCAGTAAAATGGAGGCAGCATCAGAATCAAACAATATCCTTACTATAATGCTTTTTGTAATGGCTACTATTGTTTTCATTATCGGCGGTATTGGAATTATGAACGTGCTTTTTGTTTCAGTTAAAGAACGTACCGAGGAAATTGGTATACTAAAAGCAATCGGCGGTTCGAAAAAAGACATCCTGCTTGAATTCATTTTTGAAGCCTGCTGTATTAGTATACTCGGCGGAATATTGGGTGTTTTATTAAGCTTTGGTATTACACCGCTTATAAGGATGTTTGATGTTCGTGTTGAATTGTCAGCATCAGGTGCAGGATTAGCAATTGCATTCTCATTCTTGACAGGTACTATTTTTGGTTTTTATCCAGCATGGAAAGCATCAAGACTTATTCCAGTTGACGCACTAAGTTCAAACTAATAAACCTAGTGATATTTTTAAATTTTATTTATATTGAATATATAAATCATATTTAATATTCAATATACTTATCTATAATTAATAAAAAAGGGAGTTAATTTATGAAAAAAACTAAGACAAAATGGGTAGCAATACTCGCTGCTATGGCAATGACAATCAGCTTAGCAGGATGTTCAAAAGATGAATCGGACGACTCCGATTCTGCACAATACTTATACGGACAAATAACTGCAATTGACGGAAATGATGTAACAATCAACGTTGCAACTAAAAGCGATAACAGCGGTGATGATAGCGCAAACGCTCAAGATAATAACAACGGTAATCAACAGGGCGATAATCAAAACGGTGATGGTCAACAAGGCGGCGAACCTGGCGGTGATATGTCTGGTATGGATTTTCCAGGCGATGGTAATGGTCAACAGGGCGGACCGCAGCAAGGTGGAAATAATTCCACAAACGGATATACTTTCACTGGTGATGAACTGACTATTCGCATTCCAGTTGGAGTAGATGTTAAGACTTCACTTGGTGCAGACACTACATTTTCTACTCTAGCAGTTGGCGACATGATAAAATATACTGTTGGAAGCGGCGACGATTCTGACACTGTAACCGCCGTTTGGATTTTAGATTTAAGCAGCGATAACAATCAGAATAATGATAAGAAAAATGACGACAACGATCAGAATAATAACAAAAATCAAGACAACACTGATAGTCAAGGAGATAAGGATACAAATGCTTAAAGAATTTTTTATGCCTAAACCTGTAGCTATTAAAGCACCCACGCATAATAATAACGAAATTATTAAGATGAAAGATATTAATAAATCCTATCAAATGGGCGACGAAACTCTGCACGTTTTAAAAGACATATCTTTTACAGTGAATAAAGGTGAATATGTTGCTATACAAGGTCCTTCCGGCTCTGGTAAATCTACTTTAATGAACATAATCGGCTGTATGGATGTAATGGATGAAGGCGAATATTTTTTAAACAGTATTGCCATTCACGAAACAAATGAAAAACAGCTTGCCCATATACGCAATCGAGAAATAGGATTTATTTTTCAAAACTATCATCTAATACCTACATACACTGTTTTGCAAAATATCATAATGCCTTTACTACTAAAAGGTATGGACAGAAAAACCGCTGAACAAAATAGCCTTGAAACTTGTGAAATGCTTGGTCTTTCAAAGCGACTTGATCATAAGCCATCTGAACTTTCAGGAGGTCAGCGTCAAAGAGTTGCAATTGCTAGAGCGCTAGTAAGCAAACCATCAATTCTACTTGCTGACGAACCTACTGGTGCCCTTGACCAAAAAAGCGGTCAAGACGTTTTAGCTCTTTTTAGAACTCTGCATGAAATGGGCAACACAATAGTTATGATTACACATGATATAGGCATTGCAAACAGCACTGAAAGAGTTGTAAGAATTGTTGATGGTGAAATCTTTGCGTAATTAATAATTTCTAACAGAGTCTAATTTGTCAAGCTGTCTTTTAGTTATGAATACAGACTAAGTTTGTTAATTTTCAAAAAATTCAAAATAGTCTTTGTAAAAACTTGACTTTCGTTTTGTTCTGTAGTAGACTTTACTTTTAAGGCAAGGACGCTCTAATAGGGTGTCCTTGCCTATTTTTTTGGTTAATGCTATGGAAAATCTAATTATTCA
>CAZJRQ010000029.1:0-29035 GCA_964548535.1 uncultured Oscillospiraceae bacterium | reverse complement strand
GTGGTGGCTGATTAATTGTTATAACCCCCAACCTGAGCAACATAACGTCACCATAACCAATAAACTTTCTGCGAGGGCTTTGCGCCGTCCGCGCTAGGACCCAGGGGCGTACCCCTGGACCCCAGTCGCATTATCGCTCGTGCCTCGCTCGTGATTGGTGCTTATTGCATAATCGGCGTCACGACTGCGTGATTATTGGGAGTTTATATATTTTCTATATAAAAAATAAATTTACAGATTAGCACAAACTCCACCCCGAGTAGCACAACACCACCATAGCCAATAAACTTTCTGCGAGGGCATCGCGCCGTCCGCGCTAGGACCCCGAGCAACATAACGTCACCATAGCCAGTAAACTTTTCGCGAGGGCTTTGCGCTGTCCGCGCTAGGACCCCGAGCAACATAACGTCACCATAGCCAATATACTTTACGCGAGGGCATCGCGCCGTCCGCGCTAGGACCTAGGACTGACGATACGTGCTTAGAAAATCTGCCATGCCCTCTGCGGCTGTTTTTAAATCTTCTAGTTTTGGAAGATATACAATTCTAAAATGATTAGGCTCTTCCCAGTGGAAACCTCCACCGTGTACTAGCAAAATTTTCTTTTCACGGAGAAAATCAAGTACGAACTTTTCATCATCAACAATGTTAAATTTAGCCGAATCAATCTTTGGAAATATGTAAAATGCTGCCTTTGGCTTAACTGCTGAAAGTCCGTCAATTGAATTTAACGCGTTGTAAATATACTCTCTCTGCTCGTAGATTCTGCCGTTTGGTAATAGCAAAGAATTTGGCTTGTCAAAATCTTTAAGCGCCGCCTTAACAATAAACTGCGACGGTACATTTGAACAAAGTCGCATTGACGAAAGCATGTTAAGCCCCTCAATGTAATTCTCCACTCGGCTCTTGTCACCGCTAAGTACCATCCAGCCACAGCGAAAACCTGCTACCATGTGAGATTTTGAAAGTCCGTTAAACGTTATAGTAAAAACGTCTGGTGCAAGCGACGCAATTGATGTATGCTCAACACCGTCCATTAGCAACCTGTCATATATTTCATCAGAAAACAAAATCAAACCATGCTCACGAGCAAGCTGTGCAATCTGCTCAAGTACCTCTTTGGGATAAACCGAACCAGTTGGATTGTTAGGATTAATTATAACAATCGCCTTTGTTTTATCAGTAATTTTCTTTCTCATATCCTCAATATCAGGATACCAATCAGCCGATTCATCACAAATATAATGAACCGCATTACCGCCAGCCAAAGTGACCGATGCCGTCCAAAGCGGGTAGTCAGGTGCCGGAACAAGCACTTCATCACCATTGTTCAAAAGCCCCTGCATAACCATAACTATAAGCTCCGATACACCGTTACCTGTATAAATATCACTAAGTGCAACATTTTTTATATTTTTATAATCACAATACTTTTGAATTGCCACCCTAGCCTCATCAATACCGCGAGAATCTGAATAACCTTCAGCATTTTGAAGATTGCTAATCATCTCGCTGATTATCTCGTCAGGAGCATGAAATTCAAACGGTGCTGGATTTCCAATATTAAGCTTTAATATTCTTTCGCCCAGCTCGCTCATTCTATTAGCCTCGTCCATAACTGGTCCTCTGATATCATAGCACACATTATCAAGCTTTGATGATTTTAAATAGTTTTTCAATACAAAAATCTCCTTTAAAAAATTAGGTTCACATTATATTTTATCATTATGATAAAAAATTGTCAACTGTTTTTGTTTGAAAAATTAAGCTATAAGCTTGCAAAACTTAATTTGCATATGAGAATTTAATTTGCATACAGCAGTTTTATTTTTTACAACCCAATGAAAAATCTATTTCAATAAACTATATCAAAAACTCTAAAACTATGCTAATGAAAATTTTCTCTTCTCACTAATAGGGCAAAATCGCTGTTTTGTTGCACCGAAACGTGCAACTATAAATCAAATATGTTATATTTAAAATATAAACTGTATTTATGCACAACCGCAGGAACGTTTGTTTGTGCATAAAAGCTATATAATTTACCATAAAAATACAAAACTATTTTTTTTACAAAATGCTGATTTTTTCTGAAAATCCAGTAAAGATTTATTAAACAGCATAAAAATTCATGTACAAATTCCACTCGAAAAAACTCCTGCGAAATCCTGATTATGAAAATTATATGCAAACAAAAAACGTCCTTAGGCTCATTGTGAACCTAAGGACGTTTAAATTTTATTTTATTAACTTACAAATCGCATAAACCAACTCTGCCAGCATAAAATTATGCCTCAGCGAATTGCTTTGCTACCTCTTTAAGTTTAGCTACATCGTCCTGCGTTGGCTTGAAATTAATTCGCTGATTTTCGCATGGAACTTTTAGTCCAATTCCCTCAACTCTTGCCTGCATATTCTTGCAAGCCTCTCCGCTCCAGCCATATGAACCGAAAAGCAATGCCTTTTTGCCCTTGTTTGAAATTGGGTCAATCATTGAAAGAACATCCCAAATCGGCTTTACTGCATCTCTATTAATTGTTGGAGAACCGAACATATACATTGCCGATGTTTCAATCTTCTCAGCAATTTCAGCTGGGTCAGTTTTGATAATATCATAAACACTTGCCTCAACGCCTGCGTCCTTTAGTCCCTCTGCAAGCGCTTTTGCCATTGCGTCGGTATAGCCATACGCTGAAATATAGAAAATAGCAGCTGTATTTTCCTTTAAAGTTGGCTGTGCCCACTCTTTGTATTTTGCCATAGCTTGAGCGATACTATGCTTTAAAACTGGACCATGGCTTGGTGCTATCATATCAAAATCAAGCTTTTCAAGCTTTGCTAGACCGTCCAATGTAAACTTCTTGAATGGTCCCATAATTGCTGTATAATAATACTCAAATGCTCTCCAGTAACCGTCTGGTTCTGAAATAAAATCATCTGTAATTGTTGGCTCACAATAATGACAGCCCAAGAAATCGCAAGTAAACACAGTTTTTAGAGCCTCGCAATATGTGAACATACTGTCAGCCCAATGCAGATTTGGTGCTGGAATAAACTCAAGCTCAACACCCTCACCCAAATCAAGCTTTTCACCTGGCTTTACAACCTGAGAATCAAACTCTTTATTTGAAATAGCCTTAACAAATCTAATTGCAGCAGTTGTTCCGAAAGCCTTTAGATTTGGATTTTCTTCAAGAAGTTTTTCAAAAACACCGCTGTGGTCAGGCTCTGTATGATTGAAAATTACATAATCAATTTCAGAAATTGGGCATACTTCCTCAATGCTCGCCTTAAACACGTCATAAAACTTTGGGTGGCTTGTTTCAATCAAAGCTGTTTTTTCGCCCTTAATTATATACGCATTATAAGTTGTTCCGAATTCGGTGTTCATTATAATATCAAAAATACGTAAAGCTGGGTTTTGAGTTCCGACATAATATAAATTCTTTTTAAGTTCTAGCATTTTTAATTCCTCACATTCTTCATTGTGTACTTATTCCGTATAATTTAAGTATATCACAAAACTAAAAATTGTCAATATGTTTTTTGTTAATTTTTTCACAAGTTCAGTTTAAAATAAATCTCCATTGTTTATCTATATATTCCTGTGTTGCAAAATTTATTCCAACACGCTTATCAGTATGAAAATTATGCTCAATCTCATCATCTTCAATCCAGATATTTTCATTATCTACAAATGACTGAAGATTGATATCTCCTGTGACCGACAGCCTTTTAGTCAGCTTTGCAGGACCGTTATATCCCTCGCCTGCTCGCATCAGCACTCCCTGAGGTGTTCCCTCGTCGCCTGTAATCACATTCATAAGCCAGTGGATTCCATAACACAAATATATGTATATCACTCCGCTTTTTCCATAAAGAACTTCGGTACGCTTTGTTCGACCTTTATGCGCATGACAAGCTGTGTCCTCCTCGCCCATGTACGCCTCCGTTTCGGTAATTCTAATCCGAACCTCTTCGTCGCCAAGCCTAGACACGATTATTTTGCCGACAAGCTCTCTTGCCACTACAAGTGCATCTCTATCAAAAAACTCAGCACCTAGTTTTTTCAACTGCTATCACCGCCTTTAAAAATGCTCGTAAAGCTTTTATTTCGCCTTTAGCTGTGCCACCAAATCTTCATCAGGTTCAACATAAATCGTTTGATTATTTGTAAAAATAACCATGCCAGGCTTTAAGCCATTCGGCTTTTTCACATGCTTAATCAAAGTATAATCAACTGGCACTTTTGACGAATTTTTTCCCTTTGAATGATATGCCGCAATAATCGCAGCCTCCTCAATTGTCCTATCTGGCGGTACTTCTCCGCGACAGCTTATTACTGTATGCGACCCAGTAATTATTTGAGTATGCAGCCAGATATCCTGCTTATCAGAATCCTTACAGGTTAGCTTGTCGTTTTGCTTATTATTTCTTCCAACACGAATTTCATACCCGTCTGACGAAATAAATTTTATCGGAGGCAGTCCCTTTGGCGGTTTGCCTTTGGTTTTTTGCGACTTAGCATAGCCTTGCTCGGCAAGCTCTGCACGAAGTTCTGCTATATCACCGTCTGTTGATGCTCTTGTCAGCGAATCAAAAACTGAATCTATATACAAAAGCTCCTCGTCACCAGCCTTTACAAGCTCCAACAGCTTTTTCTCGGCAGTGTCAGCCTTGCGATATTCCTTATAATACTTTTGGGCATTTTGTGACGGATTTAATCGCTTGTTAAGCAAAATTTTCACAGTTGGCGAATCGGGCTGATAATAATCCTCAACCTCAACATACCCTTGTCCCTTTTCAATCTTATAAAGATTCGTCATAATCAAGTCGCCATACGTTTTTAGCTTATCACGCTCTGCACACTCTTTTAGTTCCTCACGCTGATTTGCCAGACGTCTTGTGATTCTATCCGACGTGCTCACTAGAAGCCTAAACAGGTCGTTCGCTTTTTGCTTTGTTCTTGACGTTCTATCACGCTCGCTATAAAAATAATCAAGCAATTTACACGCCGAATCAAACTGCTTTGTCACCATTAGTCCGCCGTACTGGTCGATTGAATCAAAGCAGAAATCCTTTAAAAGTCCGTCCTTTGTTTTGACTACTGTATATTTATTTTCACCTGATTTAATCTCATTAGCAATCTTTTTGATATAAAAAGCAAGTCGGTCAAAATCATCTTGGGTCATGCTTTCGACCAAAATCTCTTGTCCTTTACCTGTATAGAATTCAACCTCTCGGGCAAATATCGGCGAAACACCCTCTAACGATTTCATCAGCGCTTTTGACAGCAACAGCGCAGGATATTTTCTAACCTCATCACAGATTTTTGCTGGTTCGTCATCAATCAGCGACAGTCTTTCTTCCTTTGGCGGAAGTGAATAAGTAAGTCCCGGCAAAACTAATCGCACCGATGACATATCCTGTCCGACACGCTTTATACTATCAATTATCTTGCCCTCTGAATTTATCAAAATTAGATTTGAATGTCTGCCCATAATCTCGACTGCTAGAGTTAATGCACAGCGGTCGCCCATTTCATTTGTCGAATCAAAATCAAAATATAAAATTCTCTCAAATCCGTCCTGCCTTATATCTAGCAGTCTTGCCGACGTAAGATGTTTTCGCATAAACATACAAAACATTGGCGGAACTTTTGGATTTTCGATATCCTCATTGGTTATATGAACTCTTGCTGTTCCCGCAACCGTATTGAAAAGAAGCTTGTACGCTTTTTCCCTTGTACGGACACCAAAAAGCAGTTCCTCCTTTGACGGCTGATAGATTTTTTCTACTCGACCGCCGATTAATACGGACAATTCATTTTTAACCTGTCTTAAAAAAACTCCATCCAGAGCCATAATAAATCTCCTTAAATTTTAATATTCGTATGATAAAATATCTCTATTGCTTTCAGCTACCACAAATTCTACATCAGAAAACTTCTCAGAAAGCACATTTTTTATATGCTCGCAAAAAATGTTTTCCGTATTAAAATGTCCAGCATCGAAAAGCGAGATACTATTATTATATGCGTCAATAAAGACATCATGCTTGACATCGCCTGTTATAAAAGCGTCTGCACCATGCGAAATTGCACACGGCAAAAAACTTCCGCCGCTTCCGCCGCACACCGCTACTTTGCGAATTTGCGCATCCATATTATTATAGCGAATTACTCCGCAATTAAGCTTATTTTTAATATACCCTGCCAGCTGTTTCGCTGTTAAGGCTGTTGGCATTTCGCAAATATATCCAATCGGAACACCGTTTTCTACAGCAAGCGGAATCATTGGCTCAAAGCCCAAAGTTTCGCAAAGCAGGTCATTCATTCCGCCCTTTGCAGAATCAAAATTCGTATGGGCAGAAATTACCGACACTCCGTCAGCCGCCAAAATTCCAACAACGCTGTTTAAATCAAGCTGTTTTATCGCCTTGAAAATCACAGGATGATGAGTAATTATAAGGTCACAACCATTGTCAACAGCCTCATTAGCCACATCTGTTGTGACGTCCAAAGCAATCAGCGCTTTTTCAACTCCATACTTTCGATTGCCAATTACAAGTCCGCTATTATCGTAGCTCTCTTGAATTGAAAAGGGTGCGATTTCATTAAGTTCGTCGTAAATATCTCCAACCGTTACCATATCAGTTTCCTTTCGCCGACTAGCCTTTAGCTATATCTCTAAGCTTTTTCGCCGTTTCAATCATCTGCTCGCCCTGCAGTTTTTTATAGTCAGATTTAAGCATTCCCTCACCAGCCGTTTGTGCTCTATCAGCCTGCTTATTCAGATATTTCACACCGTACTCGTCACTGACATCAACTCGTCCGCCATGCAAATAAATATCATCACAAGGATAATCTAACCCTTTATCCGAATAAACCGCCTGCATTACTGAATATACAAATCGACCGTCCTCACAGGCGATTTCACGCTCGACTTGAAAATTATTATCATAAAGCCATTTTCTCAAAACTTCCGGCTTAGTCATCGTCTGCAGCACGAGATTAACTCGGTTTTTCTTCAGCCAATCTGCCTTTTCAAGCAGTGCAGAAATAAGCTCTCCGCCCATTCCAGCCATTATAACATCCGTCACGCCGTCTGGACAAATATTGTCAAGACCGTCCGACAGAACAATCGAAATTTGATCTTGCAGTCCAAGTTTACTGACAGTTTCGGTAGCACAAGCAAGCGGTTTTTCATTAACGTCGCAAGCAACACAGCTTTCGCATATATTTTCAGTTATCAAATAAGCGGCAAGATACCCATGGTCAGTGCCGACATCTACAGCTTTTCTGCCCTTTATCAATTTTGAACAAGCAAGAAGTCTGCGGTCATTCATAAAAATTCTCCCATTAATTAATTTCATTATATAAAAATTTCCAAATGCTAAATTACGCCGTTCGAATAGTCACAAGACTGCGAACAGCGTAATTTTAACAGTATTCAGACTGTGAGCCACACTGTCCGATATTTTTAATTATGCAAGATGAGCATTTAGCTTTTCTAGCATATCTTCAACATCAACGCCATGCACCATGCAAGCCTGTTCAAGAGTTTCGCCTCTTGAAGATGGGCAATATAGACAATGCATTCCCATTTCTGTGAAATATTTAGCAGTAGTTTCATCATGATCCATGATATCACCAATAATTGTATCTTTTGTTACGACAAATGCCATTTTAAAAACTCCTTTCGACTTTTACATTTCCATTTAAAAACAATTGTTTTTTCCTATAGATATATTATAACCAATTTCAACAAAAATTGCAATAGCATTTTTGAAATTTAGCACAAAAAAAGAGCCGCCTTAAAGGCAGCTCAAAAAGAATTAATATTCTTCTTTCATCTTTGCAAAACACTCACTGCAGTATACAGGTCTGTCTTCTCTTGGCTGGAAAGGAATTGTTGCCTCTCCACCACATGAAGCACATGTTGCTGTGTACATCTGTCTCTCAGTCTTAGAAGCGTTCTTTCTTGAATCACGGCATGATTTACATCTCTGTGGCTCGTTTACAAAGCCTTTCTCAGCGTAAAACTCTTGCTCTCCTGCTGTAAAAACAAATTCGCTACCGCAATCCTTACAAACTAATGTCTTGTCTTCGTACATACTTTTATACCTCGCTAAAATTTTAAAATGTGCCGTAGTCGGACTTACACCGACACCTTTGCCTTTGAAAACAACGCTCTGTAATTAAGCTACCTGGCCATACAATGCAGAATTAAATTTTTACAATCATCTCAAAACAACCTTTAGTTTTCGCCTAACTCTCTGCATCGCATTATCTACAACTTTAACGGAAATTTCCATTTTCAATGCTATTTGATTATAAGCCAAACCCGATAAGTACAGTTGAAATACGTTCCACTCAAGCTCTGATAGAGTTGAATAGACTTTGTCAAAAACTTCATCCAGCCATTCTTTTTCTAATAAAACATTCTCAGGAATATACGTGCTGTCACAATCTGCAATCTCTTCAGTGACTTCTGCTCTTTCCTTTGAATTCAATTTATTATCTTTTTTAAAAGTCAATATCATTCTGTTTTTTATACAAGTATTTGCATAGGTCAAAAACTTTACACCATTACTAGAATCATAAGTCTTAATCGCCATCAGTAATGCCATCAAGCCTTCCTGCGCTAAGTCATCACTCGCACCTTTTGCAAACGACTTCGCCCTTTGGTTTATTGTATAATTAAACCTTGAAATAATCTCATGAGTTGCCTCTATATCATTCTCACTCGCTAACAAAACCAATTCCTCATCAGAAAGTAATTCAATTGATTCTTTATCAAGCAATTTTCTATTCTTCAAAACACAACCCCACCAATTACTCCACACGACTTACACTAATAATATCATGCAAACAATATATTGTCAAGCATTTTTTAAGAAATAATTAACTCTTAAACTTTTTTGTAACATTTCACATATTAATTCTTGAAATAATAGTAAATATAACTAACATGCTATAAAAAAACAGGGAGCAGTTAAACACCACTCCCTGATAATTATAACCGTTAAACTATATTATATTCGAAAAAACGTTACACAATGTAAAATTCAAACTGCATATTCTGCTCTGCCCTGCTCGAAAATATCGCCGCCAAAACAGTCATTAGCAACAATAAGCGGAAAATTTTCCACATA
This sequence comes from uncultured Oscillospiraceae bacterium, assembly GCA_964548535.1. Lineage (GTDB taxonomy): Bacteria > Bacillota > Clostridia > Oscillospirales > Ruminococcaceae > CAZJRQ01. The sequence continues at coordinate 19,879 of CAZJRQ010000029.1, read as the reverse complement.
AAGTTTCTTGACCGATTCACAGCCCAAATCCTCGAAAGCAATTACTTCGCACGACTTAATACAATTACAAGCTAGTGCTCCAGCTCCGCCAACCGCACACAAATAAATTGCCTTATTACGAACGACAGCATCACGAACGCTCTTCGAACGCTCACCCTTGCCAATCATTCCGCAAAGTCCTAAATCAAGCAGATTTGGGGCGAATTTATCCATTCTTCCTGAAGTTGTTGGACCACACGACCCAATCGGTTTACCCTCAGGCGCCGGGGTTGGACCTGCATAGTAAATAACAGCATCTTGAATTTCAAACGGCAATTGTCCGCCATTATTCAAAATTTCTGTAAACCGCTTATGTGCCGCATCTCTAGATGTATAGACTGTACCAGTCAGTAAAATTTTATCTCCGCATTTAAGTTCACTTGCTCGTGCTCTTAAATCCTCAACATTTATCCTTGCTATTTTTGATGAATTATTCATTTCCATCTACAAGAGCCAAACCTTCATCAATAAGCTCTCGAGCAACATTTACAGAGCCAATACTTGAACCGTACAAATCGTTAAGTGATGTAATTAGCTTACCAATATTCTCGTCAAGTGAAGAGAATTCCTTCTTAACTGTTGTTCTAAGATCAGCTGATTTTGAACGAATAATTCCAGCCTCATTTGTAGCATCAGCGATAAGTTTATCAGCCTTAGACTGTGCAGAAGTTGTAACCTCAGATGCCTTTGCACTTGCTTCAGAAGTAAGTTTTTCAGCCTGTGCTTTAGCGTTAGCAGTAAGTGAATCTGCCTCGTTTTTAGCTGTTACTATCATTGTAGATGCACTAGCTCTAGCAGTTTCCAAAGTATTATCAGCCTCAGCCTTAGCTGAAGTAACAATCTTCTCAGCCTGTGCATTTGCCTCATCAAGAACCTGAACCTGTAGCTGCTGTGCGTCATTTTCCATCTGCTTAGCTGCTTTTTTAGCCTCAGATACAACCTTATTAGCTGTATTTTGTGCCTCAACAAACACGCTGCCCAAGTCAAATGTTGATGCGCCTGCATCTCCTGCATTTGCTTCAGCATGCTCTAGCTTTTCTGTCAAATCTTCAATATCAATTTTGTTCTTTTCAAGCTCAGAATCCTTTTCAGTAATCTGTTGCTCATAGTCAACAATTTGAACCTTCATTGTATCAACAGACGCCATCAATTCAGCGATTTTATTCTTTGCTTCTTCAATCTTTTTCTCAAGTTCTTCCTTGCCCTCGAAATCTTCATGGACAACTCCGCTTGTCTGCTCTAGACGATCAATAGTTTCCTGCTGATCATTTACAGTTGATTCAAGATTATAAATTTTTGAGTTTAGTTCATCGACATAAGACAATACGTCAGACTTATCAAATCCGCCCATACGTACAGTTCTTAGATATCCACTATTTGACATATCAATTCCTCCAAAGATATAAAGTTTTAACTTATTATACTATATTATTAAACATTTTTCAACTGATTTATTAAAATTTAAAAATTATTATCATCTTAAACAAATTTTTGAATTTATTTTTATTCATTTTGTACCACATTCTTTAAACAATACAGACAAAATTACTTTGCACATCTAATAAACTATGTATATGCACCCATTGTTTATATTATATCAACCATTTAATACATTGTCAAGTTTATTTGCTAACAGCTAAAAATTCTCGCGCTTGTCCGATTTTGTTTGACAAAAATCAAACAATTTAAAGTAAGGGACGAACATATCAGTCCGCCCCTTACCAATCATTACTTATTTATTCTTAAAGATGTTAAAAATATCATCATAATAATTTGGGTTGTCAGCAGCCTTAACACCAGCCTTGTGCATTGCCTCAGCGTCAGCCTTAGCATCGTCAGCTGCTACCTTAAAATTTGCAGAAAAAGCCGCCTTTACTGGATCCTCAGCTGCTGGCTTGCTTGACTTTTCAAAATCTGCAGCGATTACTGTTACATAAACTTCATCTGTTGCATTTGAGTCATAACCATTACCAAAGATGATTTCAGCATCAGGATCAACTGCCTCTGTAATTGCATTTGTCAACTCATCAATCTCGTCAACAACAATATCCTCAGACATTGTGATGTTAACAAGCAATCTCTTTGCGCCGCGAAGTGAAGTTTCCAAAAGCTCGCTTGCGATAACCTGTGCAACAACCTCTTGAACCTTATCCTTGCCCTCACCATGGCCAATTGCCATATGTGCAAAGCCTGCATCCTTAATAATTGTTGTGATATCTGCAAAGTCAACATTGATATCATCATGTCTGGTTATAATCTCAGCAATTGAAATTACATCAGTTTTCAAAACTTCATCAGCTAGCGCATATGACTGACGCATTGTCAATTTCTGGCCGCCCTTTAGCAAGTTCTGATTTGGAATTACAATTAGAGCGTCTACATTAGAAAGCATTGAAGCAATTCCCTGCTCTGCCTTTTCCATTTTCTTTGGTCCTTCAAAGTTAAATGGCTTTGTAACTACGCCTATTGTAAGCTTATTCATTTCCTTAGCAACTTCTGCAACAACAGGAGCAGCACCAGTTCCAGTTCCGCCTCCCATACCAGCAGTAATGAAAATCATATCAGCATCTTTGATTACTTCTGCAATTTCATCTCTGCTTTCCTGAGCAGATGCCTCACCAATTTCAGGCTTTGCTCCAGCTCCTAGGCCATGTGTTAACTTTGATCCAATCTGAATCTTCTCAGTAGCCTTTGAACCTTTTAGTGCCTGAATATCAGTATTAACTGCAATATATTCAACGTTTCCGGTAATACCTGCACCAGCGATACAGTTAAGCGCGTTTCCGCCGCCGCCGCCAACGCCTATAACCTTAATTCTTGCACCCTCTACTGGCGCCTCTACGTATTCATATGACATATTTGACATCCTCCTATTTTGCATTTTATAGCTAATTTCTGTAATTTTCACACAAAATCTCAACGCAAATCTCGTAACATTTCATTGAAATAGATATATTGTTATTTTAACATATAATCCGACAAATGTAAAGCAGTTGATTTAACGCTTTCTGAATTTTTTATTAAAAATATATTAACCGACAAGATATGACGATTTTTTTGTACACATTATACAAAGTCATCTATAAAATTGTATCTATTATTTCACGATAAAAATCACCAAATTTGCTGCTGCGGTGTTGTTTGATCGTCATCAGTAACATCATCGGCACCTTGCTGCCAGCCACTATACTCGCCATTTTCATCAACACCTGTATTATTTTCTGCTTGGCTATCATCATAATTTCCCTGTGATGGTTCTGTTGGCTGAGTAACAACATCGGTATTTGCATCAACATTAGCCTGTGACGAACTATCTTCAACATCATTTGCACTACTATCATCTGCACCGCTGTTTTCGGACTTTTCGTCATCTTTTTTATCAGTTTTTGAACTGCTATCCGTACTAGGGATAGCCGAAATACCGCTTGTTAATCCGTTATATCGTATTGTTCCATTAAAGCCGTCTGCTAGACTTTTCTCAATTACAGCCTTAATATATGTTAATTTATAGTCCATATCAACCGAACTGCCGAGCAAAATTTCAATTCTGCCATCGTAATCCAGTGTGATATCAGCTCTATCGGTCAAGTCAATAACTTTGATTTTCTTGAATTCCAGATTTTCAATTTTATCTAGCATTTCCGTCAAAATTTTAGTTTTAAAGGCGTCCTCCGATTCAACCTTTTGATTTGGACTCAAGCTTTTAAGCTCAAAACCTTTTACAAGCGGGAGTTTTTTATTATGTGTATCATTGCCAGATTCAAGGATTTTCCCCGACTTTGACATAACATAATACTTGCCTTTATGTTCAATTTCAACTGCTTTTTCAGCCTGCGTAATTTCTATTGTCATTGTTGACGGATATACTTTTGTAACTTTGACATCATCAATATACGCTAAGTTCTCCGATAGTCGTTTTTCAACAACATCTGTATTAGTTCTTACCAAATTATCGTCAAGTGAAACTCCGCCTATCAGCATTATTTGATCTCTCGAATAGACTTCTGCTCCATTTACGTTAATTCTTTTTATATTAAAAAAGATCGTCATGCACAAAACCATCAGTATCATCGCCGCAAAAATAATTGCTAGAGCATAAAAGCTTTTTAAATTACTTCTTCTTTTTCGGCGATTTACTTTCATTCGCTGACCGTTTATCGTTTTATATTCATCATTTGACTGCTGGGTTTTGATAACGTCCTTCATCATTTTTCTTCCTTTTATATAACTATTTCAAAATCATCTAATTCTTTCGTACTACTTTTGCACCTACTGCTGTAAGCTGTTTTTCTATCTCCTCATACCCTCTATCGATTAGCTTTATGTTTGTCAAAACTGTTTCGCCCTCGGCTGCTAGAGCGGCTAATACTAATGCTGCACCGCCTCTTAAATCAGTCGCGCGGACATTTGCTCCATAAAGCTTTTTTACTCCTTCAATTACTGAAACCTTGCCCTCAGCTTTGATATTTGCTCCCATTCGTACAAGCTCATCTACATGGCGATATCTATTTTCAAAGATATTTTCCACTATAACGCTCGTTCCCTGAGCCTTTGTTAAAACTGACATAACTACTGCCTGAGCATCGGTTGGGAAACCCGGATACGGCATTGTTCTGATAGTTTTTACTGCCTTTAGGGGCTTTTTACTATTCAAATATATTCTATCTTCATATGGATAAACTGCACATCCCATTTGCTCAAAAATAGGAATCACAGAATCAATATCTTGACTTCTTGCATTTTTCAGACTAATTTCTCCATTAGTAATAGCCGCTGCACCCAGCAAGGTTGACGCAACTATTCTATCAGGCATGACGGTATATTCACAGCCATGCAAGGATTTTACGCCACTTATATAAATTGTGCTTGAGCCTTGACCGCTTATTCTAGCTCCGCAGGCATTAAGAAAATTAGCAAGGTCTGAAATCTCAGGCTCTCTTGCTGAATTATAAATAACCGTATCACCCTCTGCAAGGCAAGCGGCTAGCATAATATTTTCGGTCGCACCCACTGACGGAAACGACAGTGTGATTTTTGCACCCTTTATCCCCTTAGGCGTAAAGCACTGCAAAACTCCATGCTCCTCTTTTATAACAACACCCATTTGTTTTAGAGCAGCAATATGCATATCTATCGGTCTTGGACCTAGCTCACAGCCTCCTGGAAACGAAAGCGAACACTCTCCCATTCTTCCTAGTATTGCTCCTAAAAATACAATGGATGATCTCATTTCGCGCATTAAATCGTCTGGAACAAAAGACTTAGCTACATCCTGCGCTTTTACAGACACTGCATTTTCCTGACTTTTACACTTACAGCCTAAACAAGTCAATATTCTGCAAGCTGCAAAAACATCAGAAAGCTTGGGACAGTTATGTAATTCCACCTCACCATCCACCAAAACACATGCTGCCAACAATGGCAACGCACTGTTTTTTGCTCCTTGAACTTCAATTTCGCCGCTGATACGTTTTTCTCCCTCAATCACCAGCCTTTGCATAAAGCCTCTCTCCTTTTCAAAGAAATTTGCAAGTCTTAAATAAATATCGTTACTGACTTTACTTATATTATGCACAATCTCTTCTACGGGTGAAAACTTCATTATAGCGGCTTATTTTATTATAAAAATACTAAATTTTATGAATTTAAATCAAATACTGCATCATTTGACACAGTTATATATATTGGTAATGTTGGACAATATACACCTTTTGCAATCTTTCTCTTCAAACCATTTGTTTTTATCATCAGCGAGGTTACTGCTTTTTGAAATTCTTCCTCTGACATTCCTGCGACGTTTACCAAAACCTCAACTTCAAATGTTTCTGACGAAAATGGAGAAACTACTCCGCCACCGTCGTTCGCTATTCCAGCACATACAAACTTTGGCTCATATGTGATATTCGCTTTTGATACTGCAAAATTGTCAAAGCACACTTCAAACGGCATATAATTGCGTATTTTTACACCAATCGTACAAATACGATAATCCTTTGGATTTTCTGACGACAGCGCTTCAATTTCAAATATTGCTTTGTTTTTATACAGATCCTGTTTAAGCTCTGTCATACCTTTATGGGCAAATATATTTTCATATCTGCTATTGCTGACTTCATTATTATTCGTTGTTATCGGCGGAAAAAGAAACAAAAGCACCATACATACAAGCACCATAACTATCATTGCTTTAACAAACGCTGACTTTGCCACATATCTTCCAAACACTTTAATTGAGGCAACTCGATTTTTGTTGTTTGTAGTTTGCTTTTTCGGCCAAAGAAATTCATCTTCTATTTTTTTTGTTTTATCTGCACCTCGTTCAGGCATACTATGAACCTTTGTTGCCGCCTGAAAAGACTGCGCTGAAGACCTTGAAAACTCAGTGCTCATTCCGCTTCGGTAACCGCCTTGACTTTGCAGATTCTTATTCATTTGATTTTGATCTGGTGACTTTATGCCATCCATTTCATTCTTTGAAATAGCCATATTTCGACTTCCCCTTGTTTCATTTTTTGTAACGAATTTATTTCGCTATAAGCGGACTAACCGCATTATAAATTCTGTCATTTGTATCACTAATATAAAGATTTGCTGATTTTTCAGAAAGTTCATTTAGCTTACTTTTATCATTAATCAGTTCATCTATTTTATCAATAATTGTACTATCGGTAAGGTTCTTTTCCTCATATACGAAACCTGCGCCTGCATTTTGCAAAACCATTCCGTTATGATACTGATGATTTTCAGCTACCATTGGTGACGGAATTAAAATCGCTCCTCTGCCGACTGCTTCAATCTCGGCTAATGAGCTTGCTCCGCATCTTGTAATAACAAGATCTGATGCTGCCATGCAAAGCGGCATATTGATGTAATCGTTTATAAACAAGTGCTGATTGCCTTTTACTTTAACCCCTTGCTCCTCTAAAGTCTTTACATAATCAGCATATCCTTGATATGTTCCATAGGAATGAATATGATTTACCTTGACATTATTTTCCTGATACCATTTTAAAAGTTTCGCAATCTGCTCATTTAGCACTCTTGCACCTAGACTTCCGCCTGTTGAAAGAATACAAATTTCATCCTCAGCAAAACCTAATTCTCGTCTTGCCTGAGATTTGCTCTTTGTTTCAAAAGCTTTTCTCACTGGCAGTCCTGTAACAACAGTTTTTTTAGCTTCTGGAAAATATTGTTTTGCTTCCTTAACAGTAAGCATAACGACATCAACTTTTTTTGATAGTATTTTATTTGTCACTCCCGGAAAAGCATTCTGCTCATGAATTGCAGTTTTTATTCCCATTTGTGCTGCTTTTCTAACTATCGGACCTGCTACATATCCACCTGTTCCGACAACTAAATCTGGCTTAAAATCTTTTATAATCTGCTTCGCTCTTTTACCTGTATTCATTAAATACCACAGAGCTTTGCCATTTCTTTTTATATTCTGAGCATTTATCTTCCTTTGAAAACCCTCAACCATAATAGGCTCAAATCTATATCCCGCCTTTGGAACTAGTTTTGCCTCAAGCTTTGTAGGATTTCCAGCAAAACAAAATTCAGCATCAGGACGATGCTCCTTTATAATTTCAGCGATAGCGAGTGCAGGATTTATATGACCTGCTGTTCCACCGCCGGCAAGTAATACTCTAAACATATTTTATAACCTCATATAAGACCGCAAAAGCGGCAAGATTTTCATTAAAAATTATTATAACACAAAACAACTATTTTGGCAACTTTGCTTGACGAGAAATATTTAGAAATATTCCCATTTCAGCAAGCTGTATTAACAATGCTGTTCCGCCATAGCTGAAAAACGGCAAAGATATACCTGTATTTGGAAAAGCATTGCTCGCTACGGCTATATTTAGAAAAGCCTGTGAGCCTATCTGCATTATTATACCTGTTCCTAAAAGCATTCCAAAACGATCCTTCGCGTGGGAGGCTACATAAAAACCTCTGATTGTAAACATCAAAAACAAAATTATTACTGCTAGTGCTCCGACAAACCCAAGCTCCTCACAGATTATTGCGAAAACAAAGTCGTTTTGAGATTCGGGAAGATACAGGTATTTCTGTCTTGACTCTAAAAATCCAAGTCCGAACATTCCGCCTGAACCTATTGCCAAAATCGACTGATAGGTCTGCAAAGTTGTATTGCTTATATCTGACGTTGGATCTTTCCAGCTTTGAAATCTATCAAGAATATAGTTGAAATCTCCTGTTGCAAAGACTTTATAAAGTACTAAAATCAGTCCGGCACCTAAACAGCAGCCGATAAAAATCCAAAAGGTTTTCTTTGGCATTCCGCTTACAAACATCATACTTATGCCGATAATTCCAACTAGCAGCACAGCAGACATATGACGCTGAAATACTAGAACTATTGCCACTAATCCCAGTATTACTGTAAATGGTATGACACAATATTTCCAGTCCTTAAACTTAGGGAAATTAACTGACATTATGTAGGCAAATATTATTATAAATGCAACTTTTAAAAGCTCAGATGGCTGAAGCTGAAGTCGACCAATATATATCCAACGTTTCGCATCCGCTGTTGATACTCCAAAAAATGCAGTATACATTGACAGAACCCATGTTAATGCAAAAGCCAAAAAAGCCACTTTAGTATTCTGAAAAAAATGATAGTCTAAAAATGACAACGCAAACATTGCAACTAGTCCTAAACCTGCTGCTTGGAGCTGTTTCTTTAAATAATAATATCCGTCACCATATTTATTAATAGCACTTGCATAGCTTGCCGAAAACATCATTATCATTCCAAATGCCAGCAAAACTAATAAAAGTATGAAAAACGGCTTATCTATTTGCGTTCTTATAAATCTAAAGTTAAATTTCTTTCGTTCTTGCGCAACCGGTTGTTTGGCAGATAGACTGCTATCGGTTTGTGCACCGACATTTCGTCCTTTTCCTATCGTTTTTTCAGCCATTTTACAACCTCCCTTTTTGTTCTTGATTAATTATTAAAATTTGGTTTTGTACATTGCAAAACCTATTGATACTGCTCCGCCTACCACTGTTATCAATCCAAACAGAGCAATTATTTTATAGTCACTCCAGTTTTTCGCCTTTAGATGGGCATGAAGGCTATTGCCTTGAAAAACCAGCTTTTTATTCTTCCTATAAACAAAATACTGAACTAGTGCACAGATGCTGTCCACTACAAACGCAAGTCCGGCAAGCAAAAACACTACATGCATTTGCGACACTATCACCAGCGACGATACTAATCCGCCCAGCAAAAGCGAGCCCGACTCACCGATATAAATTTTAGCAGGAGAAAGTCCCCAAATGAGCATTCCTGCCGCTGCGCCCGCTATACAATATGCATAGACCTGTGCGAAAGAATTATCTGCAATATCACTACAAATTGCCACGAAAAGCGAAAAAACAACAGTGGTAGCACAGCAAAGTCCATCTATGCCACTGCTTGTATCGCCTCCAAAACAATCGTGGAGCTTAACCATATTGATAGTGCAGGTCATGAAAACTGCCATTAGCGGATAATATAAAACTCCAAAGCTTAGATATCCCAAGCCGAATGGCAACAGCACTTCTTGAGTATTGTCACCTTGCAGATACAGCGAAATTAGAAGAGCCAAGCTAAGCAAAAACTCTATAAACACCTTATGGCGAAGTTTAAACCCTACTGCTTTGCTTTTGCAATCCTTTGTGAAGTCTTCAAAAGTGCCGACTATCATCAGTAGACCTGAAAAAATCACGCCTGTTAATACTCTGCTTGAATAGTTAAAATCACCAAGCTGAGATGATTGCAAGACTACTCCTAGCCCTAGCGCAATTGCTATAATCAGCACTAACAAGATGATTATTCCGCCGAATTTTGGGGTGTTTTGCTCATCCTTTTGAAATCTATCGCCGACATACAGCTCAAGTTTTCCTGTTTTTAGCTTACGAAAATATGGTATTAAAACTCTGCCCATTGCAAAACTTACAACAATTTCAATTAGCAATACCAGCAGAATTTTATTCCACAGCATTTACGACCTCTTCAAGTTTCATTCCTCGACTGCCTTTGAAAAGCACTGCATCACCTGATTTCAGGACATCATTCAGATAACTTATAATTTCATCACGAGTTTCAAACTGGTGACAATTTTTCTCGTCAAAGCCATTTTTCACTGCGCCCTCGATATAATACTTTGAGTTTTCACCAAAGCATATCAAGCAATCTGCCTTAGAATTTGCCACATACTCGCCCACGTTTTTATGGAGGGTTTTAGACATTTTTCCAAGCTCAAGCATATCGGCTAGGACACAATATCTTTTACCGTCGTCAGAAATTTTCGTCTGTGACAAGACTGAAAGTGCGGCTGACATTGAGTCTGGCGCTGCATTATAGCAATCGACAACAAATGTTTTAGCATTTTTTTCATACACATTTTGTCTTAGTCCGTCCGGTGAAAAATCTGCAATTCCTTTTACTATATCCTCAGGTGAAATTTCTAAAACTAATCCGACGCAAAAAGCTGCAAGAGCATTTTTTACATTATGCTCGCCAAGACAATTTATCGTCGCGTCAATTTTACCATTTGGATAGTTAATGGTAAACGAAATCGACTCATCCTGCGTTTTTATATTAGCAGCATAGACATCGCATTTCTTTTTCATTACCGAATAATAATACACTTTTCTGTCGCCGCGAATTTCGGCTGACGCAAGCATTTTATCGTCCTTACTCAAAATTAGCGGTGCATTATAGTCTGCACCGTCTAAAATCTCGAGCTTTGCTTTTAGGATATTTTCCTGACTGCCCAAGTTCTCAATATGCGAAAAACCTATATTGGTTATAACTGCACATGTTGGACACGAGCACATTGAAAGTCTTGAAATCTCGCCTGTATGGGACATTCCCATTTCAATTACTGCTGCTTGATAGCTATTATCTAGATTAAACAGAGTAAGCGGAAGCCCTATCTCATTATTCAAATTTCCTTGAGTTTTCAGCGTTTTATATTTTTGCGACACTACACAAGAAATCATATCCTTAGTTGTAGTTTTTCCGACACTTCCTGTAACTCCAACTAGCGGAATATTAAACTTCATGCGGTAATAATTTGCCAAATCAACCAGCGCTTTTGCAGTTGAATCAACCACAATACACCTTGCATTTTCTATTGGCTTTTCAGCAATTACTGCCACCGCGCCCTGCTCCATAGCCTTTAGTGCAAAATCATGTCCGTCAAAGTTTTCGCCTTTGAGTGCTATAAAAACTGAATCTTTCGTTATTTTTCTAGTATCGGTCGAGATTGTACTGACCATTGTGTCAACAGGAAAACCAAAGCTTCCTTCAACTGCCTGTATAATTTCAGTCAGACTCATGCTCTCCATAATCAAATGCTCCTTAATTCTTTACTATAATAATCAGTGCTTTTTATTTTTTCTCTATTGCTTTTCGCTATTTTCAAGCTCTTTTAAAGCGTCAGCTACTACTTCACGCTCGTCAAAATGAATCTTTCGCCCGCCTGCCAGAACCTGATAATCCTCATGTCCTTTTCCTGCAAGCACTATTATATCGTCCTTTTCAGCATGCTTTACTGCCCAATAAATTGCCTCACGTCTATCACAAATTGTAACATGAGGTGTATCCTTATCATCAAGTCCCTTAAGCACATCTTTTATAATTTCTTCAGGATCTTCATTTCGAGGATTATCCGATGTTACAATCAGAAAATCGGCATTATCTGCTGCTGCTTGCGCCATTAGAGGACGCTTTGTTACATCACGATTTCCGCCACAGCCGAACAGGCATTTTACCTTGCCTTTTACACTTCCCTTAATCGCCGAAAGCACGTTAACCAAAGCGTCTGGTGTATGCGCATAGTCACAGATTACAGTAAAATCTCTGCCAGTTGGCACAACTTCTGCTCTGCCTCTTACTCCCTGCAGTTTATTTAGTGATTTAATCGTTTTATCTACATTAAATCCTAAAGTTTCACAGCAAGCTATTACTGCCAGCGAATTTGAAACGTTAAACAATCCTGGCATTTTGAAATCTACATTATGCTTTATTTTTTTATCACTAAAGACATATTTTACGCCGCTTGCTGAAAGCAACATATCCTCGGCATAAAAATCAGCCTTTGAGATTGTTGAAAAAGTTTTACAAGGACAGGCAACCTCACGTGCACATCTGCGTCCATACTCATCATCAATATTTATTATCGCTTTATCAGAAATATCAAACAGCATTTTCTTTGCTTGATAATAATTCTCCATAGTTCCATGAACATCTAGGTGGTCCTGAGTTAGATTTGTGAAAACTCCAACTGCATAATGACATGGCACTACTCGTTTTTGCTCAAGTCCCTGCGACGAAACTTCCATTACCACGTACTCACACTTGGCATCCACCATTTTTCTTAGGATTTCAAACAAATCATATGGCTCTGGAGTTGTTCTTGCAGTCGGCAATATCTCATCGCCGATTTCGTTTTGACAAGTACCAATCAGACCGACCTTACAGCCAAAGCTTGAAAGAACCTTTTTCATAACTGTTGTTATTGTTGTCTTGCCGTTTGTACCTGTAACGCCTATCATTTTTATCTCGCGCTCTGGATGTGAAAACCATGCTGAACATAGCAAAGGCAGAGCCTCTCTTGTATTATTTACAATAATCTGCTGAGAAAGACCAAGATCTCGCTCGACAACCACTACTGCTGCACCTTTTTCAATCATTTCTTTTGCAGCGTCATGTCCGTCAAAGGTATTACCCTTTACACACACGAACATTGAGCCTTCTATAACAGGTTTTCTATTATCTGAAAAAACATCTGTAATCTCTATATCAGGCAGGGTGGTCTGAGCTACCCCCTTTATTAAATCATATAACTTCATATATACCAGTCCTTTTCAACAAATTATCGCTTATTACTGCGAACCTACCGCACTTTGCTCAAATGTTACCTTTATAGCTGTACCTACTGGCACACTTGCTCCTTGAGCATAATCTTGATCACCGCTTGCTACTGCGCCCTCTTCAGAAAGAGCATTTCCTTGCGGTGACAGGTTTAGTCCATATGACTCTAGCAAGTTCTTTGCTTGATCTCTAGTTAACCCATTCAAATTAGGTACGGTTACCACATCTTCTTTATAATTTTCTTCAGTATAAAGCACTACCGTTCCGCCTCTTTCAACTGAAACTGCCATTGGAACCTGCTTTACAATGCTATCACCCTCGCCCTGAACGCTAACATTCAGTCCTAAATCTTCAAGAGTTTTTGTTGCACTTGAAAGTGATGAATACTCAACATTAGGAACAGAAACCTTTAGCTTTTCAAGCTCCTCAGTAGTATACTCTGGGAAAAAGCCCATATATGGAAGAACTTCAGAAAGCACATCTACACATATAGGTGCGGCTACCTGACTTCCGTAATATTTCTCGCCTGTTGGGTCATCAACCATAACCAGCATTATTACCTCTGGGTCATCGGCTGGGGCAAATGCGCAATATGATGACACGTAAGTTTTACCAGTTACGTCAAAGTCGATTTTCTGTGAAGTACCTGATTTACCGCCTATACGATATCCTTGAATATAGCAGTTTGAACCCTGCTGGCCGTTTACTACGCCTTCAAGAATTTCTCTCATACTCTCAGATGTTTCCTCTGAAATAACCTGACGCTTTACTACTGTATCATAATCTTTTACAACATTTCCGTTAGTATCAACAATCTTATCAACAATCTGCGGAGTTACTAGATATCCGCCATTTATACAAGCTGAATACGCAGTTATCATCTGAATTGGAGTAACCTTATTTGTCTGTCCGAAAGATGACGATCCAAGTTCTACCGCACCCATTCTTGACTCCGGCATATAGATTGAATTAGCCTCACTTGGCAAATCAATTCCTGTAAGTTCTGTAAAACCGTATGCTTTGAAATACTTGCTAAAACCAGCTGTGCCTAGTCTTTGTCCCATTTGAACGAACGCTGGATTACACGAGTTTAGCATTGCCTTTGCCAAATTCTGCGGACCGTGGTCATAGGTTGCCCAACATGAAAATGTTGTATCCGCCACTGTGATTTTAGTGTTACATGTAAATGTATCTTCAAGTGAAATAACCTTCTCCTCAAGTGCTGACGAACCTGTAATTACCTTAAACACTGAACCAGGGAAATAAAGTTCTGAAATTGCTTTATTTTTCCACTGAGTCGACCATGCATTAAGCTCGGCGTCTTTATACTCCTGAGAATTTTCATCCATACTTTCTAACGCAGACAATGTTTTTTCATCAGTTATTTGGGCTGGCTTATTTGGGTCATAGCTATAATTTGTAGCCATTGCATAAACTTCACCAGTCTTTGGATTCATCAAAATTCCAGTAGCACGGTCGTTAGGCATATTTTCCTCAACAGACTTTGCAAGTGCTTTTTCAAGATGATACTGGATATTTACATCAATATTAAGCACCAAAGATGAACCATTTTGCGGGTCACTATTTTGCTTATATCTATATGGAATTTCTGTGCCGTCACGAGCTGTAGCTGTTACAAGACGACCGTCGATACCTGACAAATAATCATCATAATAAGATTCCAAACCTAAAATTCCGTCGCCGTCATAATTTATATGCCCTATTACATTCGACGCAAGCTGATTTTGCGGATAAAATCTTTTTGTCGAAGTATCACATCTAACACCATCAAGGTCCTCTTCAGTCATATAATTATCAATTTTATCGGCAATTGTTTTTTCAACTTCTTTAGCCATTATAACATATCTTGAGTTTTTATCTGTCAAATACTTCTGCATTTTCGCTGTATCAATCTCAAGAGTTGTCGCTAAAAACTCAACTAAATCGTTATATGATTCTTCTGTAGTTTTTGCTTTATCCAATTTATCTTGATATGTTTTTCTTTTATCTGCATCACTCTCGTCCGCAATTAATTCTTCAAGCTGTTTAATTCTCTCATCCTTTTTATCAAGGTGATCATTCCACAGCATTTGCGGATCACAATAAACGTTATAAACTGTTGCACTTTGCGCTAAGATCTGCTCATTCGAATCGTAAATTGTACCTCTTGAAGCTGGCAGAACCGTACTCTGCACCTGCTGAGAATTTGCAAGCTCCTGCCACTTTTTCGAATCGGTTACCGACACTTTAAATATAGTTATAATTATATAAATTACCAAAATTATTATGGCTAAGTTTACCCATAGATTAAGCCTTCTTTTCATCCTCGAACTTGGCCTATCTTGCTTATTTGAAACTGGCTTTACAGTCATATTTCTTGTCCTGCCTTTCACTCTTCACGATTAGTCATTCTACACATATTTATCATAAATTTTGCCGTATAGCCCATATTTTGCACAATATATTGACAATTTTCGGCTTTATTTATAATAGAACAAGAAAGCTAAGCACATTTTATGTCCCTAACTTTCCCCTTTTATATTCTATTTCATTATGCTCCCATATATTCCAACACATCTGTAAACCAACGCTTAATCTTTACAAATACATTAGTTTCCTCCGGAGCAACAACCTCAGCTACAACTTCTTTATCTACTTCTACATATTCTATCTGAGATTTTTCAAGTTTTTGAAGTCCTAGCTTATCTTCAGCATATTCCTCAACCTTTGTTAACCCTGTTTTTTGTGAAAGTTCTGACTCAAGACTTATATTTTCATTTGTAATTTCTGCTAGCTGATCCTGCAAGTTAGACTGATTTGTGTACAAGCTTGAAATCTCAACCTTACCATATATCATCGAACAAAGCAATGCAACTGATACAATTACTAGCAAATATGTAAGCGCCCTATTAGTCTTTTTCCTGCTATCTGGATTTGCTTTATGTTTTATTTTTCTGTCAACGCTTACTTCCTCATCATAAGCACTATAATCAAATGCCAAATTATTTGTCTTAGCCATTACAACACACCTCTTTTTACATCATTAAAGACGATTTTCCTTATTTTTACACGTTTTATTTTATTTTCTCTATTATTCTCAGTTTTGCACTTCTACTACGATTATTCACTTCCAACTCGGCCTCTCCCGCCTCGATTGGTTTTCTATTAACAAGCTTTCCTCTCGGAGTTTTTCCGCACACACACTGCGGAAAATCAGGCGGACAAGTACAGCCCTTTGTATATGACACAAATCTCTGCTTTACAAGTCTATCCTCCAAAGAATGAAAGGTGATTATTGCAAGTCTTCCACCGACATTCAAACAATCAAACGCTACATCTAAAGCTGTATCCAAATGTCCTAGTTCGTCATTTACAGCAATTCGAATAGCCTGAAAAGTTTTCTTGCAAGGATTCTTCTCTCTTCTAACCCTTTGCGGAACAGAATTTTTAATTATTTCTGCAAGCTGCAAAGTCGTTTCAATCGGCTCTTGCTCTCTTGCCTTAACAATATTGCTTGCAATACTTCTAGCAAACTTTTCTTCACCATACTCAAAAAGAATCTTACTTATCTGCTGTGCTGAAAACTCATTCACAACATCCCTAGCCGACAGCCCCTCACTGCTCATACGCATATCCAAAGGAGCGTCATTATGATACGAGAACCCTCTATCAGCGTTGTCAAGCTGATAAGACGAAACTCCCAAATCTAGCAATATTCCGTCAACACCGTCAATATCAAGTTCCTCAAGAACTGAATTCATTTCCGAATAATTCGCCATAACCACCTGTGCCGGCAGCCCTGCCAGACGCTCTGTCGCCGTTTTCACAGCCTCAGGGTCACGGTCAAGAGCAATAAGCTTACCCTTGCCAGCGTCAAGTTTCTTAGCAATTTCTTTTGAATGTCCAGCACCGCCAGCGGTACCGTCGACATATACGCCTTCCGGCTTTATATTAAGCCCATCAATACATTCATCAAGAAGTACTGAAACATGCTTAAATTCCATTAAAAATCAAGCCCTTCCATAGCTTCCATAAGCGCATCATCATCAACGCTATTATTAAGCTCGTCCCATTTTTGTTTGTCCCAAATTTCACATCTGTTAGACACACCCAAAACCACAATCTCTTTTTCAAGCGCTGCAATTTCACGCAATGCTGAAGGTACTAAAATTCTGCCTTGCTTATCAGCCTCAACCTCGCTTGCATTTGCCATAAAACTTCTCTGCAAATTCCTGCTTTTAGCCATCGGCAAACTCTTGATATTATTTGCCAAAACCTCGAAATCTTCAAGAGAATAGACAAACAGACATCCGTCAAGACCTTTTGTTACGATGAACCTCTCGCCGATTATTTCACGCAATTTTGCAGGAAAAGTCATTCTGCCCTTAACGTCCATACTTTGATTATATGTACCTGTTAGCATACTTGTCAGCAAGATGTTCACCTCCTTAAAATACAATGAAAATCATAAATCTTACCACTCGGTTACCACTTTGCGAAAAACTTAGGGATTTCTCACCACTTTTTCGCACTTTTCACCGCTTTAGATTTATTATACACTATATAATAAGAAAATGCAACTACAAATTTAGTCAAAACTCAATTTTCAACAAGAAAAATATTCAAGTATCTATGCCGATTATTGCAGAAACTGCGATATTTTTGTAATATCAGCTCGAATATTAGTTACCAAAATGTAATTTATGAATAATTTGTGTTGTTGAAAACTCCGCATTTATGATTTTTATAACACCTGATTTAATTTTTTAAATCTTGACTACTAAATTATTATAACACAATATATAGTATAGGTCAACCATTTTCTATAAATTTTATACAATTTTTATTGTCAATTTAAAACAATCCTAAAATTTGTACTAGTAGCCATTTTCACTGCGTTTTTTTAGAAATTCCGTTAAAACTTAAATAGTTAAATAAAATAATTATTACAACACTCATTTGAAAACAAACGTTTATAAACTTTTTGTGAACAAATAAGCATGCTATTATTTTTAAACTCAGCACAATTTACCATTTTGACATAAAAATAAACCCTAATACAGCACAAAAGCGTGTTTTAGGGTTTAAAAATTACAACTTACTTACAAAATTTTTCTACATAATTATCGATACATTCCTGCACAATTTCAATTGCCTTATTTGCATCCTTAACATCATCGATAACAGTGTCCTTACCTTCAAGCTGTTTATACACAGCAAAAAAGTGTGACATCTCATCAAAAATATGCTTTGGAAGATTTGAAATGTCCTTATACACATTATATGTAGGATCATTTTCAGGAATGCACACGATTTTTTCATCAGCTGCGCCATTGTCAAGCATTTCGATAACTCCAATCGGAAAACAGCTCACGAGTGACATCGGTACAAGTGTTTCAGAACACAACACCAAAACGTCTAGCGGATCGCCGTCGTCGGCATACGTACGAGGAATAAATCCATAATTTGCTGGATAATGTGTAGATGTATACAAAATTCTATCCATTTTCAACAAACCAGTTTCCTTATCAAGCTCATACTTTACCTTTGAGCCTTTCGGAATTTCAATAACCGCTGTAAAAAGATCCTTTGAAATCACCTTTGGTGAGATATCATGCCAAATATTCATAAAATGCCTCCTTATACTATTGTATCTGCTAGATACATACCTTCATCTTCCAAGTTTTCAGGAATGTCAAAAACTGTTTCTCCGTCGAACTCGACTACCGAACAGTTTCCAGAATTTTCTTTACTCAAAATATCCATTGGCGTTACAAGCTCATCAACTCGCTTTGAACCTAGAGTTTCGAGCATTTTTTTCGCTCTCTCAACCTGACTAGCTTGTCCGCAATAAAAATCTATAACTTTATAACTACGAATATAAATCTCAGTTTCAACATTATGACAGCCAAAACCGAACCTTACTATTCCGTCATTAACCAGCAAATCACCATATCTTTGAATTATGGCGAATATAACTTCTTTTGTACAATTATCCAGATAATACAAATTATAATGGAAGGGGTCTTGCTCTGATTTCCTCAGCTGATTTTCTTCATCCTCACTACAAGCGAGCTCAACAAAAAAGAATAACGGTTCATCAAAACCTTCCACACATGAATTTACAAATTTCAAAATATTTTCACAGCTAAGCCAAGCAACAACTCCACTTGAGGTAGCTTGATACGCCTCAGCTAGTCCGTCTAAATTATCTATGGATATTCCAAGCGGCAATTTAACGCCCACGAAATCCTCCCCTTTCATCTTTTCCTATTATACTATATTTCATCATTAAAATCAAGAATAAAATAGCGCACAATTAAATTCTCAAAAAAATAACGCCCGAATTATCGGACGCTATTTAAAATCTAAAGAATATTAGTCTTTTTTCTTTTTACCAAGAACAGCTGTTATTCCTGCCGCCAAAGCTAAAGCTGAAGCTAGCACAGATGCTGCACCTGTTGAAGGGTTTTTATCATTGCTTGAATTTGTTGTTTTCGATGACGAATCACTTGAAGAACTGTTTGATGATGAATCGTTCGATGATGATTCACTTGAGCTCTCACTTGATGAATCTTCAAAGTCCTCATATGCGCCCAAAACGTCATATAGTTCGTCGATTAGATCTTCAATCTTTTCTTTTTCTTCTTCAGTTAGATCCTCATTCTCAAGCAAATCTTCAAGATCTTTAATAATATCTTCGATTTCCTTAATATCATCAGGAGTTAAGTCTTCTTTGTCCTTATAATCGTCAAGAATCTCTTCTGCTTCTTCGATTACATCAGGAATTTCCTTAACTGGCGCTGTTGTTACAGGAGCTGTTGTATTTGTTTCTGAAGTAGTAGTTGTTGTCTCCGAAGTCGTTGTTGTAGTTGTTGACTCTAGAGTTGTCGAACTACCTGTTGTTGTAGTCGTTGACTCTGGAGTTGTCGAACTACC
>CAZJRQ010000028.1:0-32003 GCA_964548535.1 uncultured Oscillospiraceae bacterium | reverse complement strand
CAGTGGTGCTCTTATGCCATGCCTTTCAGTATATAATTTCATAAGCCATCTCCTTAAATTCTAATTTATCTTTCGCTTCACAGTATATCTAAACTGCAAAATCTTGATTATTATTCAGAATATATTATACCACTTAAATATGAATATTTCTACAAATGAAAAAGAGCCTGCTAAATGCAGTAATTCACCACATCAAGCAGGCTCTCGTTCTCTTTTATTTTTCATAATTAATTCTGATTGACTGCTTATTTTCAAACACAAATTCAAACTCCTCAAGGACATAGCTACCATCTTCCACTTTTTTAAGTGGTGTTGATACGTTTCATATCCTTTATGGTCTGATGCTTAGTTTTAAGAAAATTATCTTTTTCAAAACGTAAATCTTCTATTATCATATATAAACAACAAATCCGAACACTGGTTTGCCATCATAGAAAACCGCGTTCGGATTATTCGTGTTTGTCAAGCGGAGACGAAAAAGATGGTGCAGTTAAATACCTATTTTACGAGGTTTCTAGCAAATGTACAAGACTTCAACCCGAGCAAATAGTCGACTGTGTAAGCCATATAAATAAAAAGCCCTCACAGAATTTATCTGTGAGGGCTAGGGCCCAGGGACACGTCCCTGGTGGTGCGCTGCGAGGGACTCGAACCCCCGACCTACTGGTTCGTAGCCAGTCACTCTATCCAGCTGAGCTAGCAACGCATATAAGTCTAAGTTGCATCCTCAATTGATACAACTTAGATATTATATCACATTTGAAAACAAATGTCAAGTCTTTTTCAAAAGAAATTTTCACTTTATACTTTGTTCACAAGAGAGCATTCCAAAAACGGAATGCTCTCTAAATAAATATTATATATATAATAGTATAGCCTAAGCGGATATTAGTACATTCCGCCCATGCCACCCATGCCGCCAGCAGCAGCTGCTGCCATTGCAGCGTCAGCCTCTGGATCCTTGATGTCAGCTACAAGGCTCTCAGTTGTAAGTACCATAGATGCTACTGATGCAGCGTTCTGTAGTGCTGAACGAGTTACCTTAGTTGGATCAACAATTCCAGCAGGAATCATGTCAACATACTGCTCAGTGTAAGCGTTGAAACCGTAGCCGACCTTTCTTGAACGTACAATCTTGTCGATGATTACGCTGCCCTCAAGACCAGCGTTAATTGCAATCTGACGTACTGGCTCTTCAAGTGCACGAAGTACAATCTGAGCACCAGTCTTCTCGTCGCCGTCAAGCTTGTCGCAAACTTTCTTAACTACTGGCATAGCGTTGATAAGTGCTGTACCGCCGCCTGCAACAATACCCTCTTCAACTGCTGCCTTTGTTGCTGCTAGAGCATCTTCAATACGAAGTTTCTTTTCCTTCATCTCGATTTCAGTAGCTGCACCAACCTTGATTACTGCAACACCGCCTGAAAGCTTAGCAAGTCTTTCTTGTAGCTTTTCAGTGTCAAAATCAGAAGTAGTAACTTCAATCTGAGATCTAATCTGTGCAACTCTAGCCTTGATGTCGTCAGCTGAACCAGCACCGTCAACGATGATAGTGTTTTCTTTCTGAACAACAACCTGTCTAGCTTGACCAAGCTGATCAAGAGTAGTCTCCTTAAGATCAAGACCAAGATCGTCAGAAATAACCTGACCGCCAGTTAGAATAGCAATATCCTGTAGCATATCCTTACGTCTGTCGCCAAAGCCAGGAGCCTTAACAGCTACACAAGTAAATGTACCTCTTAGCTTGTTAACGATAAGTGTTGAAAGAGCCTCACCCTCTACGTCCTCAGCAACGATAACTAGCTTTTTGCCAGCCTTAACAATTTCCTCTAGTAGAGGTAGAATTTCTTGAATGCTTGAAATCTTCTTGTCAGTAATTAGAATGTAAGCGTCATCAATAACAGCCTCCATTTTATCAGTGTCAGTTACCATGTAAGGTGCAATGTAACCTCTGTCAAATTGCATACCCTCAACAACTTCGCTGTAAGTTTCAGCAGTCTTTGACTCCTCAATTGTGATTACACCGTCAGCAGTAACTTTCTCCATTGCCTGAGCAATAAGATTACCAACAGTCTCGTCAGCAGAAGATACAGTAGCAACTCTAGCAATGTCCTCAGTACCCTCAATCTTCTTAGAACCGTCAACAATAGCCTCAACAGCAGCTTCGACAGCCTTAGCCATACCCTTTCTAACTACCATAGGATTAGCACCAGCAGCAATGTTCTTCATGCCCTCACGTACCAAAGCCTGAGCAAGTAGAGTAGCAGTAGTAGTACCGTCACCAGCAGCGTCGTTAGTCTTAGTAGCAACTTCCTTAACTAGCTGAGCACCCATGTTCTCAAAAGCGTTTTCAAGCTCAATTTCCTTAGCAATTGTAACACCGTCGTTAGTAATAAGTGGTGCACCGAATTTTTTATCAAGAACAACGTTTCTGCCCTTAGGTCCTAAAGTGATTTTAACTGTGTCAGCTAGCTTATCAATACCAGCCTGAAGTGACTTTCTAGCTTCTTCACCGTAAATAATATCCTTTGCCATATCAAAAACCTCCAAATTATTTAATGTACGTTTATACGTTTATGTTTATGTCTATGTGCTGAGATTTTATTGAAATAAATCCATCATAGACTAGTTTTATATTTCTTACTTGTTATATTAACAACAGTATTCTATATTATTCAACAATAGCAAGAATATCTGCCTGCTTAACGATAGTGAACTCGTCACCCTCAAGCTTAACATCAGTACCGCTGTATTGGCTAGTCAATACCTTGTCGCCAACCTTAACATACATTTTAACTTCCTTACCGTCAACAATTCCGCCTTCGCCTACTGCAACAACTTCAGCAACGCTTGGCTTCTCTTTTGCAGACCCTGCAAGAATGATACCGCTTTTTGTAGTTTCCTCTGGTTCTACCATCTTAATAACTACTCTGTCTAACAATGGCTTGATTGTCATAATAAATCTCTCCTTTGAAGTTTTAATAACACAGGCTAACCTGTAAATTTGCGTGTTTAGCAGACGGACTATCCGACTGTTAGCACTCGATGTATCTGAGTGCTAATTATTATTATAATACGTTTTCAAGAAAATTCAAGTCTATATACGTAATTTGCGAAAATTTTGGCTAATTGCACAATTTCAACTGCGCAATGTTTATAATATATATATATATTATTTAATATTTGAACTCAATTCTTATTTTTCGCACTTTTGCAACTTGAAAATGCAGATAATTATTAAAAGTATTTTAACTACTATTAACAAGGTAAGTCAAATATAAAGTATTTATAAACAGCAATTTGATATATTTCTGTAATTTACATTTTGTTAATCATTAGTTAATCAAATAGGCAATATATATGTTTATGAATTTGTTATAATACTTATATCAATTGAAAATATAAATGTGGTTTGTTCAAAATTGCATACCGCATGTATACATTTAAATAGGAGGAAGAAGATTATGTCACTAGGAAGAGTTTTAGTAGTAGATGACGACAAGAACATTTGTGAGCTTTTGCGTCTTTATCTTGAAAAAGAGGGTTATGGAGTAATTCTTGCACACGACGGACAAGAGGCTGTTGTAAAATTTAACGCGCTTAAACCTGATATCATTCTTCTTGACATCATGCTTCCAGGAATGGACGGATGGCAGGTATGTCGTGAAATCAGAAAGAAATCTAATGTGCCAATAATAATGATAACTGCAAAGCAGGAAACATTTGATAAGGTTCTAGGACTTGAGCTTGGTGCGGACGATTATATTGTTAAGCCTTTTGATATTAAAGAGGTAGTAGCAAGAATGAAGGCAGTTTGTCGTCGAATTGGACAGACAACAGGTGAAACTGAAATTAAGGAAGTTAAGTATGATAAGCTTTCAGTTAATATGACAAGATATGAGCTTAGGGTTGACGGCGTTGTAGTTGATACACCACCTAAGGAGCTTGAGCTGTTGTTCCACCTTGCATCAAACCCAAATCGTGTATATACTCGTGACCAGCTTTTGGATGAAGTATGGGGCTTTGAGTATTATGGTGATTCAAGAACAATTGACGTTCATGTTAAGAGATTGCGTGAAAAGCTTGAAGGAATTTCAGACAAGTGGGTGCTTAAAACAGTCTGGGGCGTAGGCTATAAGTTTGAAGTAACCGAAAGCTCACATGACTAATCACCGCAGCATATTTTCTAAATACTTTGTAATTTGCTCAGCAGTAATACTCATAAGCTTCATATGCTTAGGTGCAGTATTACTGCTTGTTTCTTCCAGGTATTTTCTTGAAAACAAGAAAGATCTGCTGGAGAAAAACGTCCTTGCTTTGGTAGAAGACTCGCAGGAAATCATAGTTAGGTCTCCTGCTAGGTGGAAGGAGCAGGTAGCGGACAAAGTAAAGGAATATTCTATGGGTTCAAATGCTGACTATGTCTTGGCTGATAAAAACGGCAAGATTTTTGTTAGTTCAAATACTGGCCAGGATTATGAGCTTGAAGATATTCCTAAAAGTCTGTTAAGTGAATTTGGCAAAGAGCCTTCGTATATTAACAGCAGTTTCGATGAAAATACAAATGAGGAATATCATATAGTAGGAATGGAGTTTGAGGGAAATGGCCCGACCTATTATATGATAGCGATTAGTTCAAAGTCTGACCAAGACGGATATATGTGGAATATTCTCGAGATTTTCTTGATATCTGCCGTAATAGTAATCGTTATAGTGTTGATTATTGTTTACTTTACGACCTTGAAACTTACTCAGCCTGTTAAGGAAATTGCGAGTGTTTCTAAGGAAATTGGTAAGGGTAATTTTTCGGTTACGTTGCCGTCATATAATATTGAGGAGTTTGAAGAGCTTAGCAATGCGTTTAATGATATGGCAGCGTCGCTTAAGAATTATGACACAATGCGTAATAGCTTTATTGCGAATGTGTCGCATGAGTTGCGTACTCCAATGACCTCGATAGGTGGATTTGTTGACGGTATACTTGACGGAACTATTCCGCCGAGTGAGGAGAAAAATTATCTTAAGATCATTTCGTCAGAGGTTCACCGTTTGACAAGACTAGTGCGTTCAATGCTTAATTTAGCGAAGATTGAGGCGGGTGAGCTTGAGCCTAATATGCAGTATTTTTCTGCAATAGAGCCGATTGTTGATTCGCTGGTTACGTTTGAAAATCGACTTGAGGAAAAGCGTGTTGACATCAGAGGGCTAGACGTTGGGAAGGTTATGCTTTATGCTGATAATGATTTAATTCATCAAGTTATGTATAATCTTATTGAGAATGCCATAAAATTTGTAAATGAAGATGGATATATTGAGTTTTCGTTTAAGCCAGTAGGATATATGACTGTTATCTCAATAAAAAATAGTGGTGAAGGATTGAGCGAGGACGAATTGCCGCTAGTGTTTGACCGTTTTTATAAGGTGGATAAATCACGTGGTATAGACGCCGCAGGAGTCGGTTTGGGACTTAATATAGTAAGGTCGATTATCAAACTTCATGGCGGAAAGATAATGGTAAAGAGTGTTTATGGTGAGTATACAGAATTTATGTTTACAATACCTAATAAACTAATAGATAAATAGGATATGTAGAACCAGATTGGAGGAGACGGTTTTGGGATTTTTTGATGATTTGAATAATAATGATAAGGAAAATATAGAAAAGGAAAAATCAAATGTAAATCAGAATAGCAGTGATGATTCACCCAACTTCTCACAGCAGACGAATATTGATGAGTCAGAACAAAAGCAAAATGCTGATTGTAATAATCAATCAGAAGAGAATGCAAATCAGGGTGCACAACAGAGCAGTTTTAATAATTCACAAGGACAGAAAAATGCTCAGCAGAACCCAAATATGCAAGGTAATCGAGGACAGCAAAATTTTGGGCAAAATCCTAATATGGGAAATAATAATTGGCAGGGATATGGACATTCAAACCAGCCGAATATGAATCAAGGATATCAATATCAGAGAGTAAACAACCCCAATAATGATGCTAGAGGATTTTATAATCAGCAGAATAATCCTAATCAAAATGCGAATAGAAGCCAGGCATATCAGTATTATAATAATCGTCCCCATAATGCTGACTTTGGCGGATATAATAATTTTGCGTACTCAATGCCGCAGTCTAATATGTCAGGTTTCGGAAATTCGAGCTTTTGGGCGGTAAAGAATAGTACAAAGTCTAAAAATAAAAAAACAACAATTCTTGCGATGATAGTTGCAATAATTGCTTTGATTTTAATATCGTCGATTATTCTTGTCGGCGTCAAAGGGCGTGGATGGCTTGGCAATAAAATAAGCGGTAATCAGCTAATCGAATTTACATTGCCAATTGCTGATACACCTAAGCTTGATGATGAATTTTACGATGAAAACGGAAGATATACAACAGAGGGTATAGCCGAAGCGATTTCACCGTCTATAGTTTCGATTGAGATTTATTCTGAGGGAGTATCATTTATTTCATCAGGGCAGGGCAGTGGAATTATAATGTCTGAGGACGGATATATTCTAACAAATGCGCATGTAATTGCCGATGCAACTAAGGGAATTAAAGTTGTCTTGAATGACGAAACTGAATATGAGGCTAAGGTAATCGGTTCAGATGCCACAAGTGATGTTGCGGTTATAAAAATTGCTGCAAAGGATTTGACTCCGGCTCAGTTCGGCGATTCAACCAAAGTAAAACTTGGTGAAGATATTGTAACAATTGGCTCGCCAGCAGGCTTTTATGGAACTGTTACAAAGGGAATAGTTTCAGGAATTGACCGTAAAATCAAGGTGGAAAGCTCAGTAACAGCAATGAACTGTTTTCAGATTGACGCCGCAATCAATCCAGGAAATTCAGGCGGAGCACTGCTGAATATGTGGGGACAGGTAATAGGAATTACATCTTCAAAGCTTGCATCATCAGAGTATGAGGGTATAGGTTTCGCGATTACAATGGATGCGGCAAAGCCAATTATCGAAAATCTAATGGAGTTTGGATATGTTAAGGATAGAGTAAGGGTTGGCATAACATATTATCCAATAAGTGAAACAACAGCAGAAATGCAGGAAACTAAGCCAGGACTTTACGTAGTATCAATTGACGAAAGCTGTGATGTCGCTAAAACAAAGCTAGAGCCAGATGATATTATCACAGAGCTTGACGGCAAAAAGATTACAGATACGGACGAAGTTCAAGAGTTCCTTGCAGACAAAAAGCCAGGGGATACCGTAAAAGCAAAGGTGTTCCGACCAGCAATTACTGGCGAGGGCGAAGAGTTTGAAATAAGCTTTAAGCTAATGGAAGATAAAGGCTCGCTTATAGAATCAAGTGATGAATAAAAATTAAAAGATGTAAAAAGTTCTGATTTGTTTGAATATTTCTGACAATCAGAACTTTTTTTGCGCTAAAAAAAGTGCGCTTTACAATTTGCATAAAGTGACTAAAAAGTAAGAGTCATTTTCACCATATAGTCACTTTCAAACGGTATAATAGATTTGAAAATTAAACAAAAGGAGATTTTTTATGGGTTTGGATTTTATTGAAGTCCTCAAGGTGATTTTTATCGGTATCGTTGAGGGCATAACCGAGTGGCTACCGATAAGCAGTACAGGGCATATGTTGCTGGTGGATCAGTTTTTGTCACTGAACATGAGCGACGATTTCAAGAATATGTTTTTTGTAGTAATACAGCTAGGAGCGATAATCGCGGTCGTCGTGATGTTTTGGAAAAAACTGTTCCCATTTCGGTTTAAAGAAAAGCCAGTAGTCCAAAAGGACATAATGCAAATGTGGTTGAAAGTTATCGTGGCGTGTGTGCCAGCGGCGGTTTTAGGACTTTGGCTAGATGATTTCCTTGAGGAACATTTCGGAAATCCAATGTCAATTGCAACAATGTTGATATTTTATGGCGTAGCATTTATACTTATTGAAAATTGGAATAAAACTCGTACACCAAAGGTAAATTCAATCGATGAAATGACTTATAAAACAGCAGTGTTCATCGGATTTTTCCAAGCATTGTCAATGATACCAGGAACATCACGTTCCGGCGCAACAATCATAGGAGCACTACTTCTTGGAGTATCAAGAACAGTAGCAGCAGAGTTCACATTCTTTCTAGCAATACCAACAATGCTCGGAGCAAGTGGGTTAAAGCTTGTAAAGTTCGGATTCAATTTTACAGCTCAAGAGGCGGCAATGTTGGCAATAGGAATGGTAGTGGCATTTTTAGTATCACTAGTAGTAATAAAATTCTTGATGAGCTATATCAAAAAGCACGATTTCAAAGTATTCGGCTGGTACCGTATAGTACTCGGAATAGTAGTAATAGCGTTAGTACTCATAAAATAAGCGTATAGATAAAGTAATACCCTGCAATCAAATTTAACTGATTGCAGGGTATTACTTTTTATTCTTGTAAGCAAAAATCTATTCTTGTAAGCAAAAATCTATTTGCACAAAAAAAGAACAACCCGAAGATTGTTCTTTAAAATTTTGAATTAAATAAGTAGATACTATTTACTATTAGTAAGACTTAACCCAGTCAGCATCTACAGTAGCGCCGTCAAGAGTAGTACCAGTATAAGTGTATCCTGTACCTAGTTTAAATGTTTTAGTATAATTAGCGTTAGGGTTAGGATATTGACCTAGAATTTGTCCGTTAGTTGTGTCATTGTTGTCAGCCCACTGTGCCCACTGGATATTCTGGTTAGCACCGATTTCCCAAGCTACAGCACCAGCTGCTTCGCCGTTGTCTGAAAGAGCCTTATAAACTAAATCACCAACACCAGGAGCACCTGACAAAGAAGCCACTGCATTTGTAGCAACACCACTTGAAAGAGCTGAAAGATTTCCGTCAGTAACCATATCAGCAGCAGCGTTGTTGATTGTTGTGTAAACTAGCTTAGCATTTGAGTTAGCTGTCTTTAGCTTTGCCTTCTTAACGTTGTTTAGTAGAGCTGGAACCAAGATAGCTGCTAGAATGCCGATAATAGCAATTACTACGATTAGCTCAACAAGTGTAAAACCTTTGTTTGTCTTTTTCATAGAAAAATCCCTCCATAATAATATAAAAAATTGTTTATTAAAAGCGATGAAGCAATACCTCATGCGACTTTCCAAAATAATAAAAGAAAATACAGACCTTAATCAAATTATGTATTATAGTATATACATTATACAATATAAGAATGCTGTTGTCAAGTGATTTTTTCAAAAAATTAACTAAAAAATTACTTAAAGTTTTCCTTTTGTTTATGTATTTAAGTATACATCATATTGTGATAAAAGTCAATAGTTTTTAAAAATAATTTTCAGATTTGTTTAAGTTGAACAAATTCATCCTGAATTATTTTATGTTTATGAACCTTTGTAAAGTTCCTACTGTTCTTTCGATGTTTTAATTATATATTAAAACAATTAGAATGTCAATAGTTTTTTAAGAAAAAAATCAAGTTTGTGTATTGTGACGAATAGGTGATGATTTTAAACGTTTATATTACTCAATGTTACAAAATATTTATTTGTTACATTTATTTAACTAATTATTTTGCAGTTTTTACTGCAATTTACTGCATTATTACTGCTTTAATGTTGTTTTGTTATAAATATGGTGTGCTTATTCACAAATTGATGTATTCATATTCAGTTCATTGAAGAATTCGACGAAATATGCTATAATATTATGAGTGATTAAAGATTTTTTTGTGTTTTGAAGTGAAGGATGGGTAATAAAATGAGTGAAAAAGTTGTTTCAGAAAATAAAATGGGAGTTGTACCAGTACCAAAATTAGTGCTGACAATGTCCCTGCCGATAATGATTTCAATGCTAATTCAGGCGATGTACAACATTGTTGATAGCATTTTTGTGGCAAAATATAGTCAAGATGCATTCGTTGCGGTGTCGCTTGCCTTTCCAGTCCAGAATTTCATGATTGCTGTGGCTGCCGGAACAGGAGTAGGTATCAACGCACTTTTATCTAAGTCGTTGGGCGAGAAAAATTATGAAAATGCGAATAAATGTGCCAACAACGGTATTTTTCTAGCTGGAATAAGTTACTTACTTTTTCTAGTATTTGGATTGCTATTCGTTAGAGTTTTCTTTGAATCGCAGTCAAAAAACACCGCTGTAATCGAGTATGGAGTTGAATATCTTCAGATTTGTTCGGTGCTAAGCTTTGGACTTTTCGGACAAATCGTGTTTGAGCGACTTTTGCAGTCAACAGGTCGCACAATGTTTACAATGTTTTCGCAGGGTGCGGGAGCGATTGTCAACATAATTTTGGATCCTTGTTTAATCTTCGGGTTAGGATTTTTCCCAAGAATGGGCATAGCAGGAGCAGCGGTTGCGACTGTAATCGGACAGACTGTAGCAATGATTTTGGCATTGCTGTTCAATTTAAAATTCAATAAGGATATCAAGATAGATATGCTTAAATTTCGTCCAAACGGCAGGATAATCCAAAAGATTTATGCAGTTGGAATTCCGTCAATTATAATGCTGTCAATTTCGTCATTTATGGTATTTGGACTTAATAAGATTTTGAAAACGGACATTGCTCAGGGAGTTCTGGGCGCATATTTTAAACTACAGAGCTTTATTTTCATGCCAGTTTTCGGACTTAATAACGGAATGGTGCCAGTGCTTTCTTATAATTATGGAGCAAAAAACAAAAAGCGAATGATTCAGACGTTTAAAGTTTCGGTACTTTACGCGATGATTATAATGTTTGTAGGACTTTTGCTAATGCAGTTGATTCCAGAAACGTTGCTTAGAATGTTTGATGCAGAGGGCGACATGATTGAAATGGGAGTAAAAGCGCTTAGGGTTATCAGTATCAGCTTTATTTTTGCTGGATATTGCATTATAATCAGCTCATCAATGCAGGCTTTGGGGCATGGGCTTTTGTCGATGTTTATATCGATTATCAGACAGCTGGTTGTACTTTTACCGTCAGCATATATTTTATCAAAGATTGGCGGAGTAGATTTAGTATGGTGGTCATTCCCAATTGCAGAGATAGCATCAGTAATTTGCTCAACAATCTTTATAACTCACGTCTACAAAAAAGTAATAAAGTCCTAGCGCAGATGGCGTGTCCTGGCGCGGACGGCGCGATGCCCTCGCTTTTAGTTTACTGGTTGTTGTAACGTTATGTTGCTCGGGTTGGAGTATGTGGTAAGTAACATAAAGTTTAGGTCAAGCCTTTTTAAAGGCTTGCGAGGGTAGAGAAGGGAGCAGAGCTCCCCGACCTTGCAAACCACTTGTAGTCAAGAGCAAAGAAACCCCAAAAACAAAAGGCAATGCTAAAAGATTTTAAGAACATGTAAACCTAATTAAAAACAGAACTATACAACGAAACAATCCGCATTGCCGCCGTATCTTGGCAAATAGCGCGCAGGCAAATCTAGCTAGCAGGTTCGGGTGGCTTTGCTTTTACCAATGGATTAAGCTGTACCATATATGTGATGGATAGCTTTGCCTATGCCAAAATCATAATAGGAAATCTTATAAATAAGCAAAATAAAAAGCAACTCAATTTTTTTGAGTTGCTTTGTTTTTTATAAAATTATTCTCATACAGCCTTTGAAGAAGAAACCCTAATATTCTGGCTTGCGGTTAAAGGCTGACTTGATACACCGTGCTTCACTCTGTCCTCAACCTCTGAGCGCTTTGCGTTGTTAAAACGGTCAACAGTACCAACTAAATAGCCAGTGATTCTGCGGATTCTCTGGAAAGGAACGTCAGCAAAGTGGTAGTTAATGTCAACAAAATCGCCGTCCACGTTTAGTTCAATGCTTTCAATTGTTTTTTCAGGATAAAGCTCGTGAGCTCTGTCTATATATGTGTTAATTTCAGCCTGTGAAAGCTCGCCGTTTGTAACTTTGATGTCGATCATTTTAATTACCTCTTTCGTTTTAAAATATTTATACATTAATATTATTGTTGTTGTGAATGTAGCATTACTTGTGATGCTTAAATTATTATACCACTATATATTGTGTTTGTCAATAGCTTGTATGTAATTTTACAAGACGTTTTTTTGTCTACTTTTCACAATTAATTAACCGTATAAAACAAAAGAAGTATTAGATGAATTTGGATAGTTAATCCTCTATTTATGATACTTTGTGCCCGCTGAAATCTGGAAAGAACGGTAAACCTGTTCTAATAAAAGAACTCGTGCAAGCTGGTGCGGAAAGGTCATTTTTGACATTGAAAGCTTAAAATTTGCTGAATTTTTAATCTCGTCAGAAATACCAAAAGATGATCCGATTATGAAATTTATCTGCGAAAATCCATTAACCGAGCAGTCAGAAATCTTCTGAGAAAGCTCTTCGCTGGAAATCTGCTTGCCTTCAATGCACATCGCAATGTTGAAAACACCCTTTTTGTCAGTGTAGTTTTTCATGATTTTAGCCTCACTAGCAAGTGCAGAATCCTTTTCCTTTTGTGACGGATTATCCGATAGTCTCGACTCGGCAAGCTCGATAATCTCAAGCTGACAGAAAGCACTTAAGCGTTTTGAATATTCAGCGATAGCATCGCGCCAGTATTTTTCCTTAAGCTTGCCAACTGTGATAATATTGATTTTAATCAAAAAACCACCACCGTTCCGTCGCAGTTGGGACTAGCCACATCTAGCGTGTAATCGCGGCCTCTTGAAAAATCGTTCAGCCCATTGACAGCGGAATTTTCAGCAATTATAGCAGTGTTGTTTTCCTGGCTTAGATGTCCTAAAACAAACCTGCAAGTGCCGTTTTTGACAAGATTTCCAAGCTGTTTTGAGCAGTCAGAATTTGAAAGATGTCCGTGTTTGGATGCAATTCTCTGCTTTAATATGTATGGATAAGATCCATTTTTCAGCATTTTATCATCGTAGTTAGATTCAATTAAAACCATGTCAGCACCGTCAAGATTTTCCTCGATTATAGGAGTAATTTGCCCTAAATCAGTGCAGGTTACAACAATTTTTCCGTCAGGACAAACAATTCTGTAACCACAGCTAGCAGGGGAGTCGTGCGGAGTTTCAAAGCATGTGACACTAAATCCGCCAATGTCGGCGACCGAATTATCCATGGTTATAGTCTGTGAGTTCGGTGAAATCTTGTCGCCATTTTCCATAATTTCCACATTAGTCTGCTGAGCATAAACTGGAATTCCGAACTTTTTTGTGAACACTTTCAAGCCAGAAATATGGTCGGAATGAGTGTGGGTAATGAAAATTCCCTGAACCGCCTGCGGACTAATACCATTGTCGGACAATGATTCGACCAAACGTTTGCAGGAAACGCCGGCGTCAATCAAAATTCCGCTGTGCTCGTTGCCTATGTATGACGCATTTCCCTTGCTTGATGAAAAAAGTGGATAAAATCTTGACATTTAGATTGTCCTTTCTAAAACGTACTTTGCAACTGAGTGGTCGCTGTTGACACCGATAATTTCATCGGCAGAATTTTTCACTTCGTCTAGCGCATTGCCGACAGCAATAGAATAATCCGCCTCTTCAAACATTGGCAAATCATTAAAATTATCGCCAAAGCATACAATTTTTTCAGGCTTTAGGCTCTGACGAATACGTTTAACAGCATTTTTTTTGGAAGCCTCTTTTGAAAAAATCTCCAAATACCAATAATCTGGTGAATAATTATCCTTGTAAAATGCGACAATAATATCATCGATTTTTGCTAAATCGTCAGAAAGTGGCTTTAAATTTTCAAATGTATCAACGATTGAAAAATATATCACATCGTCTGTAACCTCGAGAAAATCGTCAGTTTTAGTAAACGGCTTGTGATAAGTCCCAGCCCTGTCATCATAAAATTCCTGCATCGAGGGAGTAGTAATTTCCTCATAATAAGTATGCATTATGTCATTTTCAATCGTGTACATGTAAGGATTAAGCTTGTGAATCCTAAGAGTTTTGATGATTTTTTCAACAATGGTTTTTTCCAAAACCGCCGAGAATTGAATATGCTCATTTGCAAGATTGTAAATCATCACGCCGTTCATTAAAATCACAGGAAGATTTATATTCAAATCCTTGAGCAGATATTTTACAGTCGCCATAGTTCTTGCAGTCGCAATTGTGAAGTTTGCTCCATTTGAGATTGCCTTATTTATCATTTCAGCAGACTCGGGCGAAAGCATAGCGTTTGTGTCAAGTAAAGTTCCGTCTAGATCTGAGATGTAAATTGTGTCATATTTTTTATTAGTGATAGCAGCCATAAGCCCTCCAAGATTTAGTATTTATACAAGAAAAAGGCGACTAAACAGCCGCCTTAATAATACCGTACAAGACGGAAATTTTTCAATTGTTTTAGAGCATAATTAGCAGCTGATCTGCTCCTCAGTAGCGTCAGAAACATAAACGCGTTTGATGCTAGCACCAAGATCACGCAACTTCTCGTCAATACGCTCATATCCTCTTTCAATAAAGTGGATAGATTCAACTTCAGTAACACCCTTAGCAGCAAGTCCAGCAATAATCAAAGCAGCACCAGCACGTAAATCAGTAGCAACAACAGGAGCACCTTTAAGCTCTCCAGTACCTTGAATTACAGCAACTGTAGTGTCAACAGAAATGTCAGCACCCATTCTTCTAAGCTCAGAAACATATCTGAATCTGTTGTCAAAAACATCATCAGTAACAATGCTCGTCCCTTCAGCAAGAGTCAGCAAAGTAGAGAATTGTGGCTGCATATCAGTAGGGAAACCAGGGTGAGGCATAGTTTTTAGAGAAGTTTTCATCAAAGGACCATCAACATAAACTCTAACGCTCTCATCATATTCAACAACAGTCGCCCCAACCTTGCGAAGCTTAGCAGTAATTGATTCAAGATGCTTAGGAATAACATTCTTAATAAGAACATTTCCCTTTGTAGCAGCAGCAGCAACCATGTAAGTTCCAGCCTCAATCTGGTCTGGAATAATTCCGTAGGTAATTCCCTTTAGGAAATCAACTCCGCGAACCTTAATAACGTCAGTACCAGCACCTCGGATATCCGCACCCATTGAGTTTAGGAAGTTAGCTAAATCAACAATATGAGGCTCTTTAGCAGCATTTTCAATTATTGTCATGCCCTTAGCCTTTACAGAAGCCATAATAGCATTAATTGTACCGCCAACAGTATTAAAATCAAAATAAATCTGTGAACCAATTAGGCTGTCAGCCTTGCAGTGAACCTCACCATTTTCAATGTCGTCAGTTGCACCAAGACAGCGAAAAGCCTTTAGATGCTGGTCAATCGGACGGTCGCCCAAGTCACAGCCACCAGGCAAAGCAACATAAGCCTCATGAAAACGTCCTAAAAGAGTACCAATAAAATAAGTAGAGGCTCTCATCGAACGCGCCATTTCATAAGGAACTCTAGGCTCTTTAATCTTTGTAGTATCAAATTCAACGGTGTTTTTATCAATCAGCTTGATGTCAGCACCCATGTTTTTCAAAATCTTCATACAAATTGTTATGTCGCTAATTTGAGGAACATTTTCCAAAATACAAGGCTCATCACACAAAATAGTAGCAGCAACTAGAGCAACAGCGGCATTTTTAGCACCGCTTATAGTTACCTCACCTTGCAGAGGAGCTCCTCCACTAATAACAAATTTATCCAAACTCGTACACTCCTTATTCTTTACAGATAGACTAAAAGAAAATCTGAATATTATAGCACAGCTGGGTAAAATAAAAGCAATGAAAAGCAGAAAAATAATGAGTGAGAAAGCTGTGCGTGTAAAATCTATATTCGGTGTCAGTAAAAAACTGATATATTTCTAAATCAAATACTATATTAGTTTACCACAAACCACAAGAAAAATCAATAGCGAATATTAGAAAAAACGCAAAATAAGATAAATTTCGTTGATTTTTTTAAAAATTGTCATCATGAAGTAATCAGTCGTGGGGAAAATATTGGACAGTTGTTACTAAGCAGTCATAATTGTATACGATTTGTAACTTTTACTGTACGATTTTTTTCACACTTGACGATTTGGCTTAGTTGTGGTATACTCGACTTATCAAATTTAGGAGTGCTAAATATGGGCAAACGCAATGTTAAGTGGGTAATAATTTTCGCAGTTGTTATAATAATA
Source organism: uncultured Oscillospiraceae bacterium (assembly GCA_964548535.1). Classification (GTDB taxonomy): domain Bacteria; phylum Bacillota; class Clostridia; order Oscillospirales; family Ruminococcaceae; genus CAZJRQ01. The sequence goes on along the minus strand of CAZJRQ010000028.1, from coordinate 15,905 downwards.
TGTATAATTTACATCCATATTTTCACAGGTTACAGCAGTAAAATAGTGGCAGATGTATATGTATCTGACAAATTGATGTTGCATATTGATGATATTTCGAATGATGATTTACAAAAATATACTGTAAAAACTGATGATGGCTACAATGAAATCTGCTGGCAGAATAATGAAATTTGGATTGAAAGTGCTGATTGCGATAATCAAAATTGTGTTAAATTCGGAAAACTTCGGACGCAGGGAATATCAATAATCTGTGCACCGCATAAGCTGATAATTACCGTTTCAAGTGCAGATTAATTTATAAAAATCGTATAAGAATACAGCGTCAATTATAGGCAAAGGGGGTAGAAATGAATACAAAAAAGCTTACACTTACGGCAATCTTATCAGCGCTTGCCTTAGCGATTTTTGTTATTGAGGCACAGCTTCCGCCGATTGGAATGCCTGGAATCAAACTAGGTTTGTCAAACGTAGTTATACTCACGACGATGATTTTCGTGTCAGTGCCAAGCGCGCTTGCAGTCATGCTGATAAAAGTAACTTTAGGAGCAGTTTTCTGCGGAAATATAACCGCATTTTTCTTCTCGCTGACCGGCGGGGTTCTATCTTTTATAATAATGGCGGTGCTAGTTCGACTGTTTGACTATAAGCAATTGTGGGTAGTATCAGTGTTCGGGGCGATTTTCCATAGCATAGGGCAGTTAATTGTGGCTTACATATTAATAGGTAGCAGAGGCGTTCTCACATTATTGCCGATTTTGCTTATCTGCTCAATAATTTCCGGCGCATTGACAGGTCTTTTGGTGCAGAGATTATGGTTTTCGCCGTTAAAGAGGTTTAGTATCAGCAATAAAAATTAATATTATCCGCTTTGCTTTTTGGCAAGGCGGATTTTTTTACCATTGAAATCCCGGTTTCTCAACAATTTTCCAAAAAAATATTTTCAAAATCATTTTGTCGCTAAGCGCATTTGAACCTTGATTGCCAACCCAACATTTTTATCAATCAAACGTTCTTTTCTAGCTTGATTTTTAAATAGTAGTGTGCTATAATTATCTATATTGCGTATATAAGGTGCATACGACTAAATTTAAAATTCGGTGGTGATTTTTTGCGGATTTTGGGAATTGACCCTGGATATGCCATTGTCGGATATGGCGTGATTGATTATGACGGCGGAAGTTTTTCGCCAGTTGGTTTCGGTGCGATTACCACGGGCGCGGATATGCCGTTTCATCAAAGATTAAAGGTAATATATCAGGATATGACCGAGATTATTTCGACCTATTCACCGCAGGAAATGGCTATTGAAAAGCTGTTTTTTAATTCGAATGAAAAAACTGCAATCGATGTTGCTCAAGCAAGGGGCGTGATTTTGCTCCCGGCGATTGATAAGGATATTCCGATTTTTGAGTATACCCCACTGCAGATAAAGTCGTCGATTGTCGGTTACGGACGTGCGGAAAAAATTCAGGTTCAGGAAATGACTAAGAATATGCTAAGACTGAAAAAAATTATCAAGCCTGATGATACTGCCGATGCGGTGGCTGTAGCGATTACACATGGACTTTCACTAACAGCACGAAAATTAGGTCGATATTGATATTCGAATTTACAAATATAAGAATTTGAGGAAGATTACATGATATATTCTGTTACAGGAAAATTAATACATACTGAGGCGAATTTGGCAGTAGTCGAGGCTGGCGGAGTCGGATATGCCTGTAAAACAACTCTTGCGACTTTGCAGAAAATCGCTGGAGAAGATAAAGTCACACTGCTTACATACATGAATGTACGAGATGATGCAGTGGAACTTTATGGATTTGCTGACTCTGCAGAGCTTAGGTCGTTCAAGCTGTTGATTTCCGTTTCTGGCGTCGGACCAAAAGCTGGATTGTCGATTTTGTCAGCGTTTACACCACAGCAGTTCGCACTAGCAGTGGCAACTTCTGACTTCAAGAGCATAACCCAAGTCAAGGGAATTGGTAAGAAAACAGCTGAGCGAATTTGCCTTGAGCTTAAAGATAAGGTCGCTGGTGAAACAATTTCTGTTCGCGGACAAGACGCGATTACTATCCCATCACAAGGCGGAAATATAGGCGAGGCGATTACAGCTTTGGAAGTTTTGGGATATTCTTCTGGCGAGGCGGCAGCAGCACTTTCACAGCTTTCACCAGATTTGTCGGTTGAAGATTTGATTAAAAAAGCACTAATAGGACTAGCAAAGTTCTAGCTATATATTATAATAGTATACTTGCATAAATTTGGCATTTTAAAAAGCAGAAGTTCTATATTTTGTGGACGGCTGTTCATTAAATCAAAGGAGTTTTTTAGATGATTGAACATGGCGATTTTGATGTAGACAATAGAATAGTTGCTCCTAAACAGCTTGAGGTTGATACTACTGATGATTTTGAGGTTAGTCTGCGTCCGAAAACTCTAGGCGAGTATATAGGGCAGGAAAAGGTAAAGGAAAACCTTAGAATTTACATACAGGCAGCGAAAAATCGTGGCGATAGCTTGGATCATATCTTGCTTTATGGACCTCCAGGACTTGGTAAGACTACGCTTTCAACTATTATTGCGCACGAAATGGGTGTAAATATCCGCACAACGTCAGGACCAGCGATTGAAAAGCCAGGCGATTTGGCGGCGATATTGACTAATCTTGAAAATGGTGACGTCCTGTTTATCGACGAAATTCACAGACTTTCAAGACAAGTTGAAGAAGTTTTGTATCCTGCACTTGAAGATTATGCGCTTGATATAATCATGGGAAAAGGCCCAGCAGCGCGTTCTATACGCATTGAGCTTAACAAATTCACGCTGATTGGTGCGACAACTAGAGCAGGTCAGTTGACTTCGCCTTTGCGTGATAGATTCGGAGTAATTGAGCGTTTGGAGCTTTATAATAAGGAACAGCTTTGTGAAATTATCATGCGTTCTGCGATAATTTTGGGAGTTCCTTGCGATAAGGATGGAGCGTTGGAGCTTGCATCACGTTCACGTGGTACGCCTAGAATTGCGAACAGATTTTTAAAGCGAGTGCGAGATTTTGCTGAGGTAATGGGCGACGGAAGAATTACAAATGAGATTGCAAAAATCGCTCTTGATCGTATGGAAGTCGACCCGCTAGGACTTGACAGTCTAGACAGACGAATGCTCAACATGATTATAAAAGGATACGGCGGCGGACCAGTCGGACTAGAAACTCTAGCGTCAGCGATTGGCGAAGAGGCAATTACGCTTGAGGACGTTTGCGAGCCGTACCTAATGCAGTTGGGATTTATTTCAAGAACACCGCGCGGTCGATGTGCAACCGATTTAGCGTACAAGCATTTAGGAATACTTAGAGATGGTCAAACTATGCTGTAATTTATTGAGCTAAAACTAGGGGGATTTATTTATGGAGATAAAACTAGCAGGAACCGTTGCAGAGTCGATAGTTGATGGTCCAGGATTCAGATACACGATTTTTACGCAAGGCTGTCCGCATAATTGCGAGGGCTGTCACAATCCTGAAACGCACGATTTTGCAGGCGGAACAGTAGCTGACACTGATGATTTGTATAACGAAATTATTTTAAATCCACTGCTTGACGGAATAACATTAAGCGGCGGAGATCCATTTTGCCAAAGTGCACCGTTAGCAGATTTGTCGAGAAAAATCCACGCATTTGAGGGTTTTGCGCTGAACGTGATTGCATACACAGGTTACACATTTGAGTATCTAGTAGAGAATGCAAATGAAGAAAATCATTTTATGGATTTGCTTAAAGAGGTAGATTTTTTAGTAGACGGAAGATTTATATTAGAGCAGAGAAGTTTAGATTTAAAGTTCAGAGGCAGTAAAAACCAGCGTTTCATAGACGTAAAAAAATCACTTGAGCAGAACAAAGCAGTCCCTCTCAGCGATGAAACTTTACTTATGATGTAAGGTGCTGTCAAGGACAAATTGTTGTGATAGAATATGGTGATTTATTTTTAAAGCATGGTGTAATAGTTATCCCGTTCAATCATTTCTTTGACACAGAAGTTAATTGCGAAAATATAGATAAAAATAATTTAACATTTGATGAAAGGAATTAGTAATATTATGATGAGAAATCCTGAACAGACAATAGGAAATCTTGTTGATAAAGCTAAAGAAAGTTTTATTACGTATAATGACGAGCATGGTTATCCTATTGCGAAAGCTATGTTAAAACCAAGACAACGAGAAGGAATAAAGGTGTTTTGGTTTTCTACAAATACATCGTCAAATAAGGTAAAATATTATCGTGAAAATCCAAAAGCCAGTATTTATTTTATAGACAAACGATTTTTTCGTGGTGTTAGCTTAATCGGAACAGTTGAAGTGTTAGAAACTACTGATGCAAAAGAACGAATTTGGCAAGAAGGTGATACTATGTATTATCCAAATGGAGTAACTGATTCAGACTATTGTGTGCTAAAATTCACTGCAATCAAAGGACGATATTACAGTAATTTTAAATCAGAAGATTTTGATATATAAAATTATGTCAATTTAACTGCGATTGTTACAAAGAGAATCTATATCAATGAGCTTGATGATTATAAAAGGATATTGATACCTGCGTTTACTGTTTGCGGCATCAACTTACCACGAATAACTGATATCAAAAATGACCTCGAATGTTGAGCCAATTACTTATATATTTTTTCATCGATTACTTACAAGTGGCAAGCATGGTTGGTGGACGCATTTGCCACTCTTTTTCAACAATGTCTAAGAAAACCAAAGCTTGACCAAATAGCGATTTTATGCTAAAATATATATGACATTTCGGTGTACCAAATTTTTATTGAAAGAAGAATGAATATGACTAAATACGTTGTACTTTTGTGTGACGGAATGGCTGACTATCCGCTTGAAGAGCTTGGTAACAAGACTCCTATGGGTGCGTCAGTTACTCCTAGTATGGATAAACTTGCCAAAAAATCTACTCTAGGACTAGTTAAGAGCGTCGCTGACGGACTTAAACCAGGTTCTGATGTTGCGAATCTTTCGATTTTGGGCTATGATCCTGAGATTTATTATTCAGGTCGTTCTCCGCTAGAGGCTGGCTCAATCGGTATAGATATGAAAGATACTGATGTTTCGTTCAGATGCAATCTTGTTACACTTTCTGATGAGGAAAATTATGCTGACAAGACAATTTTAGACTATTGTGCTGACGATATTTCAACTGAAGAAGCTAAGGAAATTGTTGAGTTTTTGGCTGAGCATTTTGATAATGATGAGTTCAAGCTGTACTCTGGCGTAAGCTATCGTCATTGCCTAATTTGGGATAACGGTACTTTGGACGTTGGCGAGCTTACTCCTCCTCATGACATTACCGGCAAGCCAATTAAGGAATATGTCCCAACAGCTGAGAATGCTAAAAAGCTATATGATATGATGATTAAAAGCTATGATTTGCTAAAAGACCACCCTGTAAATCAGGCTAGAATTGCAAAGGGCAAGCGTCCAGCAAATTCAGTGTGGTTCTGGGGCGAGGGCGTTCGTAAACCGCTAATGCGTTTTGATGAAAAATATGGACTAACTGGTTCAATTATTTCAGCGGTTGATTTGCTAAAGGGAATCGGCAAGTTCAGTGGTATGAATGTTGTTGACGTCGAGGGCGCAACTGGATATATCGATACTAATTTCGAGGGCAAAGCTCAGGCTTGTATCGACGAGCTTGCTAATGGACAAGATTTTGTTTATATTCATGTAGAAGCACCTGATGAGTGCGGACATCGTCATGAGATTGAGAATAAGAAAAAATCTCTTGAGCTGATTGACGAGAAAATTCTAGCACCAGTTCTTAAAGCGCTTGATAAGTATGATGATTATAAGGTTCTAATTTGTCCAGACCATGCGACTCCGTTATCGCTTAAAACACATACAAACGACCCAATTCCGTTTTTGATTTATCATAAGAATGGCGAAGTTGAGGGCAAGGCAGAGTTCACTGAAGATACAGCAAAGCAAACAGGCTTGTTCATTGAAGAAGGTCACACGTTGCTAAACAAGTTTTTAGGTGAGTAATCAAAATAGTAAGTTTTAATATTAAGTGGGACATTTGATATGTTCCACTTTTGTTTTTGCAAAATTACTAATTAATAAAACCAAAAGTCACAATAAGACAAAGCTTATTGTGACTTTTAATTTTGTTTATATTATTAGTAAAATTAGATTTACATAAGTTAATTTACCGATATATGTTGTAACCTCAAAAAATCAATGCACACCATTAAGTCTTGACGCCGATTATGGTAAAAGCACCAATCACGAGCGAGGAACGAGCGACAATGCGACTTTGCGCCGTCCGCGCTAGGACCGAGTGATGCTGCGACTTAGCGCCGTCCGCGCTAGCACCCCGAGCAACATAACATCACCATTGTCAGTAAACTTTCCGCGAGGGCAGGGGTGCAGGGGCACGCCCCTGCCTATTTGCCTTCTAGGTTTTTTAGGGCTTTGATTTCTTGACGGCTTAACTTGATAACAGCGTCTTTTATAACTTCAACGTCCTTTTTGTCAACGGTTATAACATTGTCTGACTTGTCAAGTTTTACTCGAAGTTTGCCAGTTAGGATGTTTGAATCCTCGACAAATCCCTTGCCTTCGGAGGTTTTTACTATCGCTCCAGTTTTTGGAGTAATCTTCAGTAGCTCCTCGTAGCTGTCTTGCTCGTATTTTAAACAGCACATCAAACGTCCGCAAGTGCCTGAAATTTTTGTAGGATTAAGTGAAAGTGATTGGTCTTTTGCCATTTTTATCGATACGGGCTGGAATTCGCCGAGAAATCTTGAACAGCAAAACGGTTGACCGCAAATACCAAGTCCGCCAAGCATTTTCGCCTCATCGCGAACACCAATTTGTCGAAGTTCAATTCGTGTGCGGAAAACTGATGCTAAATCCTTAACAAGCTCACGGAAGTCAACACGGTTTTCAGCCGTAAAATAAAATAAAAGTTTGCTGTTGTCAAAAGTCGCCTCAACGTTTATAAGGTTCATTTTTAGCTTATGCTTTTTGATTTTTTCTTCGCAAATTTTAAAAGCGTCCTTCTCTTTTTGAGCGTTTTTTTCGATAGTCGCAAAATCTTGCTTAGTAGCAATTCGGATAACAGGCTTTATCGGACTAGAAAATTCTTTCTCGTTAATCTCACGGTCGACGATAACAACCTCTCCGCATTCAACACCTTTTGCAGTCTCTACAATCACCTTGTCACCAAGTTTTATATCAAGTCCAGCAGGGTCAAAATAGTAAACTTTCTTGATAGTTTTGAACCTTACTCCTATAATTTTTAGCATAGTTAAATTCCTTTCGTTTTTTGATTTTTCTAATTTAATCTCTTCTGAAAATCAAATCACTAATTTCACCGGTCAAGGCATTAATAGTAAGTGTCAGATTTGAATTTGCATCAATTTTTAAAATGTAGTTAGTAAATAATTCGTATAGCATCTGCGAAATATTCTGCGATAATACCGCTGAAAGTTTTTTTGCTCCCTCAAAATAACAGCCTGAGTAGCAGTCTAGTCCTAGAAAAATAGTACAGCTGTCACGAGCAATTTCGCTCAAGAAAACAAGAGCTTGCCTGAAAATTTGTTTTTTTCCGTCAGCAGCGAAAAATGCCTTTAGCAGTAAATATTCATCACGATTAATCATAGCGTCAGTCGCCTGCTTTGCAATTTCAAAAGCGGCTGGGAGCAAATCTCCCTCTAAAAATTCAAGACAGCGTCCGAAATTTCCGTGCCCGCACATTATTGCTGAACGTATATCTTCGTCAGAATATTTGTTAAAGTTGCCTAGCCATTCGGCAGACTGTTCTTTGGTGCATGGTTCTGCATTTAAACATAGTACACGAGATATTATAGTCGGCAGAAAAATCTGCTTTGAAACGGCTGTTAAAATTACAATACAATGTGGAGGAGGCTCTTCAATTAACTTAAGTAAAATGTTCTGAACCTGTGTAGCAGTGCTGTTTGAGCGGTCTAAATCAGGAATCAGATAAACTTTAAAATCGCCCTCGTTTGGCTTAATAACAGCGTCCGAAACTATGCTGCGAATGGTGTCAACCTGATAATTTCCGTTGTCGTTTGACAAAATAGTAATAAAATCAGGGTGCTCATTTTTCTCAATCATTAAGCATGATTTGCATTTTCCGCATGGCTTTTCGCCACCGCATTCACATAAAAGCTGAGCCGAAATATATTTAGCTAAGGTCTTTTTGCCCTGTCCCTTTTCACCGCAGATTATCAAAGAATGCGGTTCTCTGTCCTTTGAAATCATTGATGAAATTAGCTGTATATTTTTCTCGTTAGAATATATTTTCATGTACTAAACCTGCTCAAATCGCTCAATATCTGTTACAAAAATTGTTGCTCCGCCAATAGCAACTTCAACAGGATAAGAGTCGCTTCCGTCCGGACCAAGCACCGTGCTTGATGGTACAAACTGCTTTCTTTTGCGTGAACGCTCCTTGCAAGTTTCGATTACAATATCAACGTCTTCATCGCGACAGCAAATCATAAAAGTGGTGTTGCCAGCTGATAAAAATCCGCCTGTTGATGAAAGCTTGGTCGCCCTGATTCCCTGCTTTAGTAAGCCCTTTGATACAGCATAGGTGTCATCATTATTTACAACTGCGTAAACAAGTTTCATAAAAAATAACCTCCAAATAGTTTTTATTTTTGAAATTTATCCGTACATAAAATGCTTAATGTTTGCTATGTGAATTCTGCTTTGCTAAATGTGATTTCGGCAGAATAAGATTCTCTATTATCCGAATTATGAACTAAAACTTGCTTTGACATTTCTTTTAAAGTTTCAGTGACAAGTTCTACATCTTGATCTTGACAGCAAATACTAATATGACAATTTTTTCTGAAATTGCAATAGTAAAGTCATTATCCAAAATTGCAGTAATACCTTTCATAAAATTTCCCCAACTAATTTTGATTTAAAAATTCATCATAAAGTCTTTTGGTTTTGTGAATTTTCAGCACGAAAGTAACCGCTGAAAAAAGTGTTGCAATCGCTGTCAAGGCGGTTATATATTTATTTTGAGTAAGATTCAAAAAGTATGATGCTATAATTATTATCGCATAGAATTTCCATAATCCAAATAGACTTTGTGCCTCCAATTTGCAGGAATTATTCTTTTCGATGTCAATAAATCCCATGCAAAGTGAATATGTTATATAGAAATTTGCAAGCGTTGAGATTGCGGTTAAAATGTTTGATACAAAGCCTAAATTTATACTTAAAAGTCCGAAAACATAAACTGCCAGTGAATATACCACTAACGGTGGGCAGATTTTTTTCGCATTTTCAAAATTTTTGCTATCATGCTGTGTTGTTTTCAGTCCTGAAAAAAGCAGAATATATCCCACAAAATCAGGCATAATTCCTAAAGAACCAAAAGGCAGTTCGATATTTAAATTAAAAACAATAAAGATTAATCCAATAATAATTTTAGTCATTTTTATATCCATGCTCCAAGTTGGACAAATCTCCAAAGAAATTTAGCACCGACTCGTCACCGCTTTCTTTTATTTATTGTAGCTTCAAATGGTAATAAAGGGCTTGTGCAAATGTACATTTTCAAACAATATATATTTTATTGTATCACATTTACAGTCAAAATGCTATACTTTTTTAAAATATTAATAATTTCAGGAGTGAAAATTTCTCCGCCTACTATTAAAGGTATAGAAGGCTGGCAGGATAGGGCAGTTTTAGCACAGATTTTGCCGACTGCTTGCTCGGTTTTGATTTCTGCCGACTGAGAAAAAGCCGCCTTGCGCGGTGACATTACACTTTCGGTTTTCGGTATTTCAAAATCGTCCTGCAATAGCAAAATCTTCTTTTGCACAGTTTTGGCAAATGCTTTTTCTAATTTGGTAAAATCATGTTCTTGATTAAATGGCGACGGCATGAAAACTATTGACGAATAATCGCTGTACTCACATTCAATTTTATGTTCGCGCATAATTTTTGCAAGCTCGTCACCTGTTAGTCCGCATGAGTTTGGGTGAACAGTAATTTTCATTGGTTCGCCGTCACATATTTTCCAGCCGTGTGAGTTAATTCGGTTTTTGCATAAATCAACACGTTGACAGCAGTCTTGCACCATTTTAGGAAAATCAGTCTGCAAAAGCTGTCCGCATAAATCGAGTGAACTCATTATAATATATGACGGACTGGTCGATGCAAACATTGACATCACCGACTTTGCACAGTTTGAAAATTCTTCTGGAGCAGATTTTGCTATATGAAGATATCCTCCGCCAGTATAGACGGGCAGAGTTTTATGGGCTGAATCACAGCACATATCAGCACCTAAGTCAATAGGGTGTGCTGATTTATCTATAAATTTTAGATAAGAGCCATGAGCGTTGTCAACAAGCAATGGCACAGATTTTTCTTTGCATATTTTAGATATTCCTGAAATATCAGCCATGTTTCCCAGATAGTCGGGTGAGGTTATGTAGACTGCATCAGCATCGGGATTATTTTGAAGTGTTTGCAAAATGTCTTGCGGTGTTACTTCGCAAGCGCAGACTGATATTGACGGTGTTGACGGATATACCCAAACAGGGTCGATATCTAGCAAAATACAGCCGTTTATAAATGCTCTATGGACATTTCGAGGAGCGATTATTTTCACTCTTTTTGATTTGTCTTTTTTGCAGCTGACTATAATTCCCAGCATTGTTTTTATCGAAAGCGATGAGCCCTCGGTTGAAAACATAGTCGTTTGTGTGCCGAAAATTTCACTCGTAATTTGTTCACTCTTTTTTATAATAGTATCAGATTCGTAAAGGTAGTCAGCACCGTTTATTTCGGTAATGTCGATAGGCTCAAGTCCATGTCGCTTTACACCTTTGTGAGCAGGCATATGAAATCGCGAAATTCCGCTTTTTGCATAGTTATTTATAAAGTTCCAAATTGGTGTGTTACTTGTCATATTTTTGCCCTCTCTCGAATTTATATAGTCTGTGGTGCAGTCTGAAAAATTTGCTGATGTATGATTGCTTTTTTCAGACTTATCCTGCTATTTTTTTATTGATTTACGAAGAACCTCGCATCGTATTGCTTTTAAAAGTCTTGTTTTACCGCGATTTATTGTGCGTGAAACTGTAGATTTATTGACATTGAAAAGCCCTGCAATCTGCGTTACATTTAAACCTTTTTTATAATATAACATTATATAACATTTTTGAGTTTTCGTCAAATTATCGTTTAGGCAATAATCGAGTAGCTGTGGAAAATTGTTTAGAATTTCTCGCTCGTCGATTTTTTTGTCGCTGTTGTAAGTTTTTTCTGGGATTTCTCCTATTAATATAGACTCGTAATCATCTGCTGATATATATCCTTGATGTTCTTTCATCAATTCAGAAAAGCTGACTCTGTTATTCATGCGAAGTCACCACGCTTTCAAAATAGGTTGCTAAAGCCTGTCTGTAAATACAAATTTTGTCCTTTTGTAAAATGCTAATCGCTAAAATTAGGCTTTTTAACTTGAGAAGATTGCGCTGGTGTGTTAAGATAATTATTTTCATGACATTCTCCTTTTCTGTTTTGAATTTAAGTTATTTTATTTTTTGATATCGCTTAGAACAAATGTTCGAGTTGTTTATTTTAATTATACCACAAATTTCAAAAATGTCAATAGGTAATCAAAGAATTAATATTTTTGTTGAAAATGAGGGAAATTTAACGGACAGTTTGTGCAATTTACCGTTGAAATATCGGAAATAATGTGTTATAATATGAAATACCGAATAGTGTGGGTGTTTTTGTGGACACTAAATATATAAAAAAATGAATGTCTATAAAAATATTCACATAGTTAATGACTGGTCTGTGTGTAAGCTGGTTGTTAAATGGTACATAAAGGAGTAAAAATTTATGGAGAAAAGAAAACTTGAGAGATTGTCTGAGCTGACAAAAATTTCAAAGACCAGAGAGCTTACCGATTCTGAAAAGAGCGAGAGAGAGACTCTTAGAAATGAGTACAGAGCATCTATGGTTGCGAATTTGACAAATCAGCTTGAACATACGACAATCATTGAGCCAGATGGTTCACAAATTAAGGTTTCGGATATGAAACGCAGCGGGGAGGAATAGTAATTGGCAGGCGTATCAAGGCAGAAACAAAAGCTGTTGAGAATGGGGCAGCTTTTTGATCAAAGAACTGACGAAGAGCATCCGCTTACGGGAAATCAATTGATTGATATTCTCGCCCTTGAAGGGATTAAGGCGGAGCGTAAGACTATTTATGATGATGTGGCAACACTTTGTGACAGTGGTATGGTTATTGAAACGACTAAAAAAGGTCATTCTAATGCATATTACAGGGCAGACAGGCTTTTTCAGGATGAGGAGCTTTTTGTGTTGGCTGATGCTGTTGCGTCATCAAAATTCTTGACTATAAAAAAGTCGGACGAGCTTATAAAAAAGCTTCAGACGCTGACAAGCGATTATAAAGCTTCACAGCTTAGACGTTCGATTTATGTAGGCAGTCGTACTAAGGCTTTTAACGAATCCATTTACTATAATATAAATACCATTCAAAGCGGTATATATAGCGATCGTGAGATTACCTTTAAATATTTTCAGTATAATTTACAGAAGAAAAAACAGCTTAAGCATGGCGGTGAGCTGTATACCGTTTCTCCGTTCCAGCTTGTTTGGGAAAATGACAATTATTATCTTGTATGTTTTTGTCATAAACATGGCAAGATTTGCCGTTACAGGGTTGACAGAATGACTTTGGTTTCTATAACTGAAATCAAGCGTCGTGAGCTTACTGATGAGGATAAAAAAGAGATTATTAATTGCAAATCACTTTATTCGATGTTTGGTGGCCGCGAAGAAACTTTGAAAATTCGTTTTAGCAATATTCTTATTGATCAGGTGATTGAGCGTTTTGGAGAAAAGGTTATTTTGCATCCCGATTCGGACGATACATTTTACATAAATACTGAAGTTCAGCTTGCACCGACTTTTTGGGGCTGGTTGTTCCAGTATGGCACAAATGTACAGATTTTGTCGCCAGATTATGTGGTTGATATTGCAAAACAAAAGCTTGCAGAAATTATGCAGGTGTACGAATGAATTTATGCTATGAAATTATTTAGGACAGGTTGGTTGCCTGTCCTTTTTGCGTTGGAGGTATATGATGAAAATTGTTCTGCTTGCGATAAATGCAAAGTATATTCACACTAGTTTGTCGGTTAGGGAGCTTAGAGGTTATGCGAAAAATCATGGCGTTGAGTGTGAAATTGCAGAATACACTATAAATAATCACCTTGAAGAAATTTTTCGAGGGATATATGAAAAACGTCCTGATTTGCTTGGAATATCATGCTATATTTGGAATATCGAGCTTGTGGAAAAGCTTTGCAATTTGATGAAAAAGGTTCTACCTGACACTAGAATTTTTCTTGGAGGACCTGAAGTTTCATATCGTCCTGATGAGGTTTTGCGGAAAATTAATGCTGATTTTGTGATTTCTGGTCAGGGTGAAAATGCTATGCTAAGTCTTGTTAACGTTCTTGAAAATGGCGGGGAGGATTTTTCTAAGTGTCCGTCACTCACATACATGGCTGGCGAGGAGATTGTTGTAAATCCTATTGGTGAGCCTGTTGATATGTCACAGATTGCTTTTGGATACGACGATTTTTCAGAGGTTGAGAACAAGATTTGCTACTATGAGGCTCAGAGAGGGTGTCCGTTTAAATGTCAATACTGTATTTCGTCGGTGGAACGTGGTGTTCATTTTGCTCCGATTGAAAAGGTGAGAAGTGAGCTGGGGGTTTTTCTTGCTCATAAGGTTCGGCAGGTTAAGTTCGTTGACAGGACATTTAATTGCAATGAAAAATTCGCCGCGGAGATTGTTAGATTTTTAATTGAAAATGATAATGGTGTTACGAATTTTCATTTTGAAGTTGCGGCGGAGCTTTTGACCGATGGATTCATGGAACTTTTGCAGTCGGCACGAAAGGGGCTTTTTCAGCTTGAAATTGGAGTGCAGTCGACGAACGAGCATACGCTTGAGGCGATACAGCGGAAAAATGATTTTGAGTATCTAAAATATTGCGTGGGCAGGCTGAAATCTTCTGAGAATATTCATTTGCATTTGGACTTGATTGCTGGCTTGCCTGGCGAGGATTTGGCGTCGTTTAAGAACAGTTTTAACATGGTTCACTCTCTTTTTCCGCACCAATTACAGCTTGGTTTTTTGAAGATTCTGCGTGGTGCTGGCATGGAGAAAATGTGTGATGAGTACGAAATATTGTACTCGCCATATCCGCCGTATGAGGTTATTTCAACTAGCGTTTTGACTTTTGATGAGGTTTTATATCTCAAAGATGTTGAGGATATGTGCGAGATTTTTTATAACTCGAACAGGTTTTCGAATATGATTAAGCTTTTACTTGAGGGGTATAGGGGTGATTATTTCGCGTTTTATGCTGATTTGGCGGAGTTTTTCAAGTCGGATTTCGATGAGCTTTTTTTGAAAAATAAAAATAACGCGTATGTGTTTTTGATAGCTTTTGCTGTTAAAAATGGTATTGGCAAAAAGCTTGCGATTGCTACTGCTAAGCTGGATTTTATTCTGCATGAGCGTCCACGGTCGAATCCGTCTTGGGCAAATGATTGTCCGAATTTGATTAACAGAGAACAGAGTTTGCAGATTATTGCGCAACATTTTGGCTTGTCTGACGATAAAAACAAGCTGAAAGAATTGTCTGGCAGGGTTCATGTTGAGAAGTTTGGTTGCGATACTCTTTTTGAGGGAGAGAAAATTTTTCTGATTGAATATTCTGACAGAGATTTGCTCGGCAATGGGTTTGTTTTTGATGTTTCTGATTTTGATTTTAGGCAGTCTACATTATAAATAGTATAGAGGCGGTTCGATTTTAGGTCGGACCGTTTTTTGTTATGGAAAAATGTCTAAAAAATCCATTATGCAATTGGTAGTTTTGTGCAGTTATATAATTCGCAAGTGAAATTATATAATCCTATTGACAAATTATATAATTGTGGTATAATGTTATTAATGAATAAAATAGTTAATAGATAAAGAAGTGTGGTGCTTAAAATGAATAAAAGCGTATACAGTTTAGTGCTGATGGACGGGGTTGTTGAGGAAATTGACCGCTTAGCTTATTCGATGAACACGAGCAGGTCGAATTTGATTAATCAGATCTTGGCGGAGCGAGTTTCGATGATGACGCCTGAAATGCGAATGAAGGATATTTTTTCGCAGATTGAGCAGCTTATGGACAGTCATTTTCAAATGATAGCCCAGCCGTCAGATGCTATGATTTCTATAAAAAGTCCGTTGAAGTTCAAGTACAAGCCGACGATTAAGTACTCAATTGAGCTTTTTAGGTCTTTTGAGGGGACGGTTGGCAGGCTGAAAATTTCATTTAGGACACAGAGTTCTCAGCTGATTGATATGCTTGATCAGTTTTTCATTTTTTGGAAGTCGGTTGAGGACAGACATCTTGCAGAGGCTTTTCCAAACGGAGTTGGGTGGGTAAAGTCAGGAACGACTTACTCTAGAAAGTTTTACGCGCTCAAGGGTCACAATTTGAGCAACGAGATGATTGCGAACGGAATTGGCGGTTACGTCAATATGATTGATGAGGCGGTGAAGATGTTTTTTGATAACAGCGGTAGTGATAAGGTTTTAAGTAAAAAGATAGAAAATATTTACGAAGAATATTTAAAAGACGGGATTTACGTAGTTTGAACCTATGTGTACACTAGCATATGGGCGTGTCCCTGGACCCCTATCACGTAATCGCTCGTACCTCGCTCGACTTGCATTGCTTGGTTCTTGTCCGCGTGGTGGCTGATTGATTTGTATTATTTT
>CAZJRQ010000027.1:0-32616 GCA_964548535.1 uncultured Oscillospiraceae bacterium | reverse complement strand
GGGCGTGCCCCTGGACCCCTATCACGCATTCGCTCGTGCCTCGCTAGACTTACCATGTAAAGTTCAAATCCGCGTGGTGACTGATTGATTGGTATTACTTTTCAAAAAACACAAATTACCACAATCTCCAACCCGAGCAACATAACATCACCATAACCAGTAAACTTTCCACGAGGGCATCGCGCCGTCCGCGCCAGGACCTGGGGCGTGCCCCTGGACCCCTATCACGCATTCGCTCGTGCCTCGCTAGACTTACCATGTAAAGTTCAAATCCGCGTGGTGACTGATTGATTGGTATTACTTTTCAAAAAACACAAATTACCACAATCTCCAACCCGAGCAACATAACGTCACCATAATCAGTAAACTTTCCGCGAGGGCATCGCGCCGCCCGCGCTAGGGCTGTTAAATCAAGTCTTTTTGGCAAAGCATTTCGAAACCGTTTTCTTTGAAAACTTCTATAGCCGCATCGCTATCTGACACTCTCAGAATCAAATATGCAGACTCATCTTTTTCATTTAAAAATGCTGCATACATGTACTCAACGCTGATGTTTTCCTTATAAAGAACATCAATAGCATCAGCAAGTCCGCCTGACTTATCCGCAATTTTTATTGCCAAAACTTTTGTTATTGTAAGTGAACAGCCGTCATTTTTAAGCACATCATGTGCCTTTTCAGCGTCGCTTACGATTAACCTTAAAATGCCGAAATCTTTAGTGTCGGCAATACTCATTGCACGAATGTTAATTCCATTATCGCCCAAAAGTCTTGTTACAGCAGACAGTCTGCCTGGACGATTTTCTACAAAAATTGATAATTGCTTTACAGTCATAAATAAAACCTCCCTAAAATTTTATTGGTCAACAGTAAACAAAACCCATAGATTTTTTGCTGCCGCGTTTCTTATAAATGGTATAACTTCCTCAAAATATTCCCAAGTGTATTCAAAATCTTCTTTATCCAGTTCATCTTGATAAGTTTTATCTATATCAAAATACGCCTTTTTAAAGTTCGCTTTCTTGATTTTTTCAAGATTTCCAGCAAGTTCCTTAACCATGTCAGGTGACTTTGCTGTGATTATATAATCATCATATTCCTCACCGTCATAATAAAGAATTTCTCCGCCCAAAATCAAGTTGCCATTAGGATAGTTCGAGCAGTCAAAGCACAAACTTCCGTCAGTCAACGTCCTGTGCATTGCGTCCCAAGCTTTGTCAAGCTCAGCAGTTCGTTCAGGATAATCATCAAAATAAATATCCTCAAGCTCGTTAGAAATATACTGCGGACGCTTAGACATCTCAAGCCCGTTTATACGATTTATAACATCTTCGTCAACCGCAAACAATACACCCAAACAACTCATAAACTCACCAATCCTTTAAAATCAATCAACAAGCTTTCTATTGTCGATTACTCTAACAGCCTTGCCCTCACTTCTAGTAATCGACTTTGGCTCAACCATTCTAATCTTAGCCATTATTCCAAGAGTTGAATGTATTGCCTCAGTAATCTTCTTTTCATAATCAGCAATTAATCCTACAGTATCACTAAACATTTCAGGAGTCATCTCAACCTGAATCTCAAAAGTGTCAACATTATTAACTCTGTCAACAATAATCTGATAGTAAGGTGCTGTGTTTCCAAACTGCAAAAGAACCGACTCAATTTGCGATGGAAACACGTTTACTCCACGAATAATCAGCATATCGTCCGAACGTCCTCGTGGCTTACGCATTTTAACTAAAGTTCTTCCGCATGAACACTTTGAACGCTCAAGAACACAAATATCTCTAGTTCTATATCTCAAAATAGGAAAAGCTTCCTTTGTGATACATGAAAATACAAGCTCACCCTGCTCTCCGTCTGGAAGAACCTCACCAGTATCAGGATCAATAATTTCAGGAATAAAATGGTCCTCGTTTATGTGCATACCGTCTTGACATTCGCAGTCAAACGCTACACCAGGTCCGATAATTTCAGTAAGACCATAAATATCAAACGCCTTTAACCCAAGACTTTCTTCAATCTCACGACGCATTTCCTCAGTCCAAGCCTCAGCACCAAATATACCCGATTTAAGCTTGATATCGTCCTTAGTAAGCCCCATTTCTTTCATCGTTTCAGCAATATACAAAGCATAAGACGGCGTGCAGCAAATCACTGTCGAACCGAAATCCTTGATAATATTAATCTGACGTTTAGTGTTTCCAGAAGAAACAGGAATAGTCGTCATACCGATTCTTTCAGCACCGCCATGCAGTCCAAGTCCGCCTGTAAACAATCCATAGCCGTAAGAAACATGCATAAAATCGCTCTTATCAGCACCAGCAGCTGTAAGCGCTCTAGCACAGCAATCAGCCCAAATACCTAAATCATTTTCAGTATATCCAACAACAATCTGCTTACCAGTAGTGCCAGATGACGCGTGAAGTCTTACAACCTCGTCCATTGGCGTTGCAAAAAGTCCGTACGGATATGTATCACGCAAATCTTGCTTGTACATAAATGGCAGCTTACCTAAATCGTCAACTGATTTAATATCATCAGGTGAAACACCAAGCTCGTCCATTTTCTGCTTGTAATAAGGCACATTATCATAAACACGTCTTACCTGCTGGGATAGTTTGAAAGTCTGCCACGCACGCATTTCCTCATGAGTTGCACACTCCATATTCTCGTTCCAATACTTTGACATGGGAAAAACATCACCTTTCGCTATTTTTGAAATATTTCTCCGACAAAGCTGTTTTTTTCGCAAAGTCGGTTTTAGCACTTAGGAATTTTTTATAATTTGCAATGTGCAATCTTATAAAGCTATATAATATAGTATAAAATTGCATAAAACGGTAAAGCTATTATTGCATACAGCAGCAGATATGCAATTGTATACAACAATAACTGCACAATGCCCGCTCAAAAAATCAAGCGAAATTTAAACTATTATTCCCCAAACCCCACTGATTTTTACTGACATTTAAAAATTATTTATTTATGCATTTACAGCAGATTTTTCGCTTGCCTCTCTGCCAAGAGCGAATGCTTTCTTGTTAAGTTCTAAAAATTTAGCCGGAACGCACTGCTCAATAGCCGACTGCCACAAGCTCTCATCAAATGACATTTTTGTTGAAACTACACCCATAAGCACAACGTTTGAAGCCTTAGGATTTCCTGCCTCTTCAGCAAGTGTCAAAGCGTCAACAGCAACAACGTCAATATCCAAATTCTTGATTTTTTCGATAATCTCATCAGGATACTGTGCAGCACCTGTGATTACTGGCATTGGGTCAATTCTCTGAGTTGATGTGATAAGATGACCGCCTTTTTTAAGGTACGAAAGCCATCTTGCAGCCTCAAGCTGTTCAAAGCTGATTATAACGTCAGCCTCACCTTTTTCAACTACCGGCGAGCAAACCTCGTCACCGTATTTAACGTAAGTTACTACAGAACCGCCGCGCTGGCTCATTCCGTGAACCTCAGAAACCTTTACTTCATATCCCTTGGCAAGCAAAACATTTCCTATAAGTCTTGATGCAAGCAGTGAGCCCTGTCCGCCCACGCCAACAATCATAATTGATTTTGTATCCATATTTATTACACCTCATAATGTTTTATATAAAACTATCTGCCCAATTTTTTAAACGCTGTGAATCCTGAAAGCACAGTTATAACGTACCCGAAAACTAAATCCTTAATAAAATCAGCCTTACACTCTGCAAGCTCAACTAAATCAATGATATTTGAAAAGCAAGCTGTAAACGAAACATCATATCCTAGCTTACTGAATTCCGAATAAGTAGCAATCGTCCAATTTAAACGTGTTGCTAGATAAACAGATGCAATGATGATGACTGCACAAATTATTACACCCACAACACTAACACCCTTACCCAAAAGATGATAGCCTAAAAGTGTGCCATAGCAAATTGCAAATCCGCCAACCCAAGCTATCACTCCTAGCTTTCCAAGCAAGCACCAAACCGCAATACCAACTATTGCTCCAATTAATGCACCAATTACTCCCATAAGCTTATTATCATTATCCATATTAAATTACCCCTTTTTTAAATTTCTTCATTTTCATTTTATAAAGTAAAACCACTCGCAAATTGCCTTGCAAATTCCACAACCAACACAATTATCACGACCGACCTTTTGGCTGGCTTATGAACCGCATTATTAAACAAAGTAGATGATTTTATTATAAAATCACCTCACAAACTTTTTCCAAACACGTCTGCCAACAATTATAGTAACCATATAGTTTGATAACAAACTCATATAAAAGCTACTTGTTTTATTGAGTATTCCAAGATATTTCGTTATATGTTTAAAAGAATGCCAAAGCGCAAGTTCTCCATAGCCTTGATTTGACAAAGCTTTTTGAAAAGCAATTGACCAGTTAAGTCTTGTTGCAAAATATACCGAAACTGCAATTATAGCTATACAAATAATAAATCCTTTGCTGCTAAAGCTCCTGCCTAAAATAAAATATCCAAAAAACACGCCAAAACAAACAGCTATGCTGCCTATCAAAACTAAATATTTCACATTTGCAAACAAGCTCCATATAACAATACCTAAAACTGCTCCTATAACTGCACCAATTGTACCCAAGAATTTGTTATCATTATCCATATTAAATTGCCCCTTGAATTTTTTTCATTTTACACAGTAAAAACTACTCACAAATTGCGCCAAGCTTGCACATTTCCTTGCAAATTCCACAGCCAACACATTGTGTATGATCAATCACACACTTGCCGTCGTGAATTGAAATTGCAGGACAGCCAATCTTCAAGCACTGCTTACAGCCTACGCACTTATCGCTCTCAACCTTTAAAGCTGGCTTGTGAACTACATTTTTAAGCAATGCACATGGACGGCGTGAAATTATTACAGACGGCTCATCCTTGTCAAGCTCTTCCCTAATTGCCTGCTCAGTTTCAGCCATGTTGTATGGATCAACAACTCTAACACTCTTAATTCCTATAGACTTGCAAAGCTCTTCAAGATTTATTGCAGCTGCAGGGTCACCCTTAAGATTTTTACCAGTTGTTGGATTCTGTTGATGTCCAGTCATACCTGTAATTGAATTATCCAAAATCATAACTGTTGAGTTTGAATTATTATATACTATATTAACAAGTCCAGTCATACCGCTGTGCATGAATGTTGAATCGCCGATTACTGCTACTGATTTCTTTTCAGCATCAGCACCCAAAGCCTTGTTAAATCCATGCAAACCACTTATTGATGCACCCATGCAAATTGTAGTATCCATAGCCGCCAACGGTGGTGCTGCTCCTAAAGTATAGCATCCAATATCACCCGAAACCATTACTCCAAGCTTTGAAAGACTATAGAACACACCTCTGTGCGGACAGCCTGCACACATTACAGGAGGACGTACAGGAACATTCTCTGAAAACGCAGTAGTTTCAACAGTTTCGCCCAAAAGCTTCTCACGAACGATAGACTGTGAAATCTCACCAATGTATCCAAAAAGTTCCTTGCCGATTACGTCAACGCCGTTCTTTTTACAGTGCGCCTCGATAATATCATCAAGCTCTTCAATAACATAAACCTTGTCAAACTTAGCAGCAAAATCCTTGATAATATTAATAGGAAGTGGATTTACAACACCAAGTTTTAGATATGATGCGCTATTTCCAAGAGCCTCTTTAGCGTACTGATATGAAATCCCGCTAGTGATGATACCGATTTTAGTATCGTTAATCTCTACCTTATTTAAAGGAGAAGTTTCAGCATACTCAGCAATTTTCAGCATTCTATCCTCAACAACAACGTGGCGCAGTTTTGCATTGCCTGGCATCATAACAAACTTTTGCGGATTTTTCTTATATTCTATTGTATCTTTTTCTTCTCTGTCACAAATCTCAACAGCCGACTGTGAGTGTGAAACTCTGGTCGAAAGTCTTACGATTACAGGAATATCAAACTGCTCTGACAAATCAAAAGCCGCCTTTGTGAACTCCTTGCATTCAGCAGAATCAGACGGCTCAACCATCATAACCTTTGATGCGATTGCGTGGTGACGTGAATCCTGCTCGTTTTGTGATGAGTGCATTCCAGGGTCATCAGCAACAGCAATTACAAATCCAGCATTAACTCCGGTGTATCCAGCAGTATAAAGCGGATCAGCAGCAACGTTTAGTCCAACGTGCTTCATAGCACAAAAGCTTCTAGTACCAGCGATTGATGCACCAAGCGCAACCTCCATTGCTACTTTTTCATTTGGTGCCCACTCAGCATAAACTTCATCATATTTTGCAACTTCTTCAGTAATTTCAGTAGACGGTGTTCCTGGATATGAAGATACAACTTTACAGCCAGCCTCATACAGCCCTCTCGCAAACGCCTCATTACCCAACATAAGTTTTTTCATACAAAATTCTTTCCTTTCAATAATCTTAGGGGAAACGTAAAAACGGCTCCCTAAATTTTGTTAAAAAACAACAATTTACGTTTCAATAGTTATCATTATACCATAAAAATATACAAAAAGTCAATATTTTTATTAATTAATAACACGTCAAATGCACGAATGACGATATCATGAACAAATCTTTAAACTTTATTGCGATAGAATGAGCAGATGGGCAGGCTTGTATTTATTTCCCGCCTCACGGCGGGAAATAAATACATAAAAAAATAAACCGTTCACATCAAATTTATAAAATGTTAACTCGTGCGTTTGTCCTGTAATTAATAACACTAAGACTTTTTTAACAATTCACTCTGTTATTTTTTAATAAAGCATGATATAATAAAGAGTGACAAGACTGTAATTTTAATGTCATCTAAATTACTGTCATTTTGTTATATTTTATGATATAATAAAGATATAGTAAGCATGCTAAACATATTTTTTATCTTAACAAACAATTCTTATAACCGACTATAAATTAATATTTTATTATTGAAAGAGATGTGATTTTGTTGTATAATAGGGAGAAACATTTTGATTTATGGCTTGTAATTTTTACAGCCATTGCTAGTGTCGGCGGTATTATTTTAGTATATTCCCTGGTCGACACAAATAATTATCATTCAATTTCTGCTGGCGTTACTCCGTCAATTTATAAAACTAAAATTATTGCCGGAATAATAGGCGCTGTCGCACTAGCTGTTTTATCATTTATTTCAATTGACAAAATAGCCAAGTACTGGAAGTTCATTGCCGTTGGCGGAGTTTTGTTTACACTTCTTACTTTCACGCCTCTTGGCTTTGCACCATCCGGCTCTGACGACCGTGCCTGGCTTGATTTGAAATATTTCACCATCCAGCCATCAGAGGTATTAAAGCTTTGTTTTATAATCACATTCGCGGTGCATATTACAGCGGTACGCGAGAAATTCAACAAACCGCTGACGATTTTAGGACTTATCGGTCACGCAGCCATTCCTCAGCTTATCGTCTATATGCAAAATGATGAGGGTACTGGCGTAATTTTCATTGCGATTACTATCATCATGATGATTGCCGGCGGACTTAGCTGGAAATATATAGTAGGTGCTTTAGCAATTTCACCCGCAATTATTTGGGTTGCATGGAACTGGATTCTTGAGGCACATCAAAAACAGCGCATTTTGGTGCTTTTTAACCCCGACCTTGACCCGCTCGGAACTGGATATCAGCAGTCGCAGGGCAAGCTCGCCTTACAGTCTGGCGGACTTTTCGGCAAGGGACTTTTTTCAAAAGGCGCTGAAGATTTCGTTTACGTTTCAGAGTCGCAAAACGATTTTATATTCTCATACGCTGGGCAAGTTTTAGGCTTTATCGGCTGTGGAATTATAATTTTAATTCTATTTTTAATCTGCCTTAGAACTGTCACTGACAGCGCAAAATGTCCGCCTTTGGGAAGTTCAGTATGTGCTGGAGTATTCGCACTTATCTTCTCGCATACCTTTATTAATATAGGTATGGTTTTAGGATTCATGCCAGTAATCGGTGTGCCTTTGCCATTTATCTCAGCTGGCGGAACAGCTATGATAACCATGCTCACCGCAATTGGACTAGTCCAATCATCCTTACGCAGTAACAAATATGGTGATAATTCTACGGCAGAAATTTCAGATAACACACCTGACATTAAAAATAAAAACTAACAGCAGCACTGCATTTGCCGAACAAAATTTACGGCTTTTGCAGAATTGCTTTATTACATAAAAATCATAAATATCGGAGGAAAAATCATGATCGTTAACAGCCTAAATGACATTTATACTGATGACAAAATTACATATCAAGAGAACCGATTTGCAAATGCCAAGAGTGAATTTGAGAAAATTTTCAAGACTGCTCCAACAAGATTTTTTTCAGCTCCAGGACGTACCGAAGTCGGCGGAAACCATACCGACCATAACAATGGACGTGTGCTTGCGGCGGCAGTTTCGCTAGACGTAATCGCAATGGTTCTACCTGCTGATGATAATATAATCGAGATAAAATCAGAGGGATTTCCTGCTGATAAAATTGACATTTCACAGCTTACTCCAAATAAAAATGAAGAAAATTCTTCATCGGCGCT
Source organism: uncultured Oscillospiraceae bacterium (assembly GCA_964548535.1). Classification (GTDB taxonomy): domain Bacteria; phylum Bacillota; class Clostridia; order Oscillospirales; family Ruminococcaceae; genus CAZJRQ01. The sequence continues at coordinate 24,062 of CAZJRQ010000027.1, read as the reverse complement.
AATCCGCGGAGTCGTAGCTGGAATGGCTAAAAACGGACATAAAATCGGTGGATTTAAAGCCTACACAACTTCCAACGTTTTGAAAGGCTCAGGGCTTTCTTCGTCAGCCGCTTTTGAGGTTCTAGTCGGCACAATTTTAAATGGACTCTACAACGATCACGAGGTGTCCGCGGTCGAAATTGCACAGATTGCTCAGTACGCTGAAAACGCATTTTTCGGCAAGCCGTCAGGACTTATGGACCAAATGGCATCATCGGTGGGCGGATTTATCACAATCGATTTTGCTAACCCGCAATCCCCCGTAATCGACACTATCGACTTTGATTTTGCACACAGCAATCACCAACTTTGTATTGTTGATACCCATGGAAATCACGCCGACCTTACTCCAGAATATGCAGCTGTTCCTATCGAAATGCGTAAGGTTGCAGAATTTTTCGGTGAAGAATATTTATCTGAAATTTCAAAGGACGATATTTTCGAGAACATTTCTCAGCTAAGAAAAAAAGTCGGCGACCGCGCAATTTTAAGAGCCTTGCATTTCATGGACGAAAACAAGCGTGTTGACAAAGAATCTAACGCTTTGAAAAACGGACATTTCGAAGAATTTCTAACGCTAGTCAAAGACTCCGGCAACTCGTCATATATGTATCTGCAAAACGTGTTTGCACCATCAGCTCCAAGCGAACAGGGACTTTCAACTGCTCTATATTTTGCTAAAGAAATTCTCGACGGAGATGGTGCTTACCGTGTTCACGGCGGTGGATTTGCCGGAACTATTCAAGCGTTTGTACCCAATGAAAAAGCGACCCAGTTTAGCACGGAAATGGATACAATTTTTGGCGAAAATTCATGTCATATTCTTTCAATCAGACCATATGGCGGAGTTGAAATCAAAGCAGAATACTAGTGCAATATTTCGCACTGATATATAATAGTGCAGTTTTACGTACACAAAAACTAGAAAAATTATACAGGAGAACTAGCAATGAAAAACCCATTTAAAAACTTAAATGAAACAATAAAAAGAATGAATGCGCCCGAAATCAAACTCAAGTTCACAACCTGCGGAGAGGTTCTAATCGACGGATTAACCTACACTTTCGGAGTTGAAAGCGTAGGACTTATGTCTAAAAAAGGACTTGTGGTTGCGATCTCCGGTGATGCTGTTGACAGTGGAAAACTTGTTTTAGATAACATTATTATCACAACTGGCAACGCCAAAGGTCCAAAGACCATGAACAAAAAAATGAATTACATAACCAAAAGCGACGGCAAGAAAATCTATCAAGTAAAATGTCCTGAGATTTGCATTCCATGTGCACCGCAATTTCGCGATGATAGCGATGATGAAAAAGAACCTGAAATTGCATTTTTGGAGCAAATAAACTCCGAAATCACTTTCAAAATCAATCCCAAATACAAAGAGGACGAGGACGACGAAATTATGATTACCGTATACCCTCTTGAAAACGTGCTGACAGGTGCGGCTGTTGAGTGGCGCGATTGCACAAGCGACAGCGATTATTTTCTGCACAGAAGTAAAAAAAGCAAATCAAAATCTTCAAAAGGAATGAAATAATTATGAGAATGAGAAGAAAAAAAAATCTAGAGGAGCGTCTTGAAAACTGCTCTGACTATATAATTTATATGGACCAGGACGACAAAAACTATCAAATCCAGACGATTGACACCATACTAAATTACAGAGAAATTTTTGGAAATGACAACCCTATCCACCTTGAAATTGGATGTGGGAAGGGGCAGTTTGCTTGCGAAATTGCAAAGCGAAATCCTAATATCAACTACTTTGCAGTTGAAAAAGCGAGCAATGTAATTGTCGACGCCGCAGAAAAGGCAAAGGAGCAAGGCATTCCAAACCTTAAATTTCTTAGAGGCGGAGCTGAGTATCTTGAGTCTTATTTGACAAACGGTTCAATCGGACAAATTTATCTAAATTTCAGCTGCCCATTTCCTAAAAAATCTTATGCCGCACACCGACTTACCCACCGAAATTTTCTAAGTATTTACGAAAAACTTTTAGCCAACGGCGGTGAAGTTCATCAAAAGACGGACAACAGAAATTTCTTTGAATTTTCACTTGAAGAATTTTCTCAAAACGGCTGGCTGCTAAAGAATGTTTCACTTGATTTGCACCAGTCTAATTTTGAGGATAACATTGTAACAGAATACGAAAAACGTTTTTCAGAACAAGGTTTCCCAATCTACCGCCTTGAAGCTAGTCCCAACACGAATAACGATTGATGAATCCATACCGTGTTTTACAAGTATTATCAGAAGTATAAAAAATGAGAGATCAATAAAAAGAAATTCTCACGATTGTGTGGGTTGTATTCGCCTAGTATTTGGAGATTACACAACACGACTAACACTAGTCAATTTTAAATCCAACCCAAAGTACAAACAAGCCATCATGGACTGAAATATCAAAATCCCCTCTATGATTTCTAACCACTTTTTGTATATTATACAAACCGAATCCGTGCGAGATTTTATCATCCTTGGAAGTGGAAATAAGTCCATTATCCAGGTTTAGATTTTCATTAATTGGATTAGTTATTTTAATCATTTGAATACCTTTAGAATAAATACAGTGAACTGCTATAACTTTTGTTATGGCAGTTTTTTGTTTTTGGCAGGATTCTATGGCGTTGTCAATTGCGTTTGACAAAATCGTGCATATATCAAATGCTGAAATACTATTGGTTATTTCACCTTCAAAAACAATTTCTGCATTGAACATTTTTGCTTTTTCGAACTTATCATTTAATATACTATCAGCAATCTTATTCCCAGTATAAAAACGCATTCCTTCTATAATATTTTGCTTTGTAATTTGAGATATGTATTGACTTGCATCATCATATTCTTCATGCTCAATTAAAGATTGAATACATAGCATATGATTTTTATAATCATGTCTGAGTTCACGAATTTCTTCATTTAAATTATCAATCGTGTTATAGTATTCAACTTGAGTACTAACTTGATTTTCTAATATTTTTGATGCATTTTCAAAATACACCTTTGATACACAATTTATTAAAAGAGAAATAATTATTATAATGAACAATATTGTAGTTATCAAAATAAATATTTTTGTTATGTCATTTTGCAAAATTATATTTGATGTGCGCTGTTTTTGATTTTCTACTAAACCTCCAGAAAAAATAATAGCTAATAAAATCATAACATAAGTTGACGTTGAAATTACCTCAGTGTTTGGAACTGTTTTAAATCTCCTTTTTCTAGACGATATACATGTTATTACACAAATGATTGCATTAAAAATAATTGATGCAGTCCATATAATCAATCTTTCGTTTTTAGATTGTGTGAAAATATCGAACAATATAAGTACTAAAGACGAGAAAACAGAATCAACGAACAAGTATAAAATCGTTACATATATAGCCTTAATTCTTTTGATTGATTTGTTGGAAATTAGTATATAAACAAATAAAAAGATATAATAAGACATAGTTATAATCAATGAAAAAACAGGCGGGACATTCAGCAGTAAACAAGGTGTGAAAATAATTGAATTGATGATAAAAACTACAAAAACAGGACTTATTTTAAACTGAAATTTATTGCTTCTGAAAAGATTAGAAAGAATATGGTTTATATTTAAAACGCATAAAATAGAAATTAAAACAAATTCCGCAGTATAGATAAAAATCATCTTGCCACACCAGTTCTTTCTCTTTTTAAATACAACATATACTCTTTTTGAAATTTAGCATACTTTGTTTTAGTTAGCATCGCCTTTTCTCCATTTTCAAATATTATGATAGTATTGGAATAACTTTTTATATGCTTGAAATTAACAATAAAAGAGCGATGAGAACGATAGAAAAAATCATAATTGTAAATGCTGGCATATCTATCTAAATGTTCAATTAAAATATCTCTGAAATATTTTTCATAATCGCAAACCGCTATTTTCATAAAATCGCCTCACTAATAACTTACTAAATTAGCATTATTATACCATGCATTTACGAAAAATTCAACTATATTTTGGCTTTACTAAAAAAACATAGCCTTTCCCTTGAGTTTTGTAGAATTAATTTGTTTTAAGATTTAAAATCAAATTAACATAAACTAAAGGACGGACATAGAAAAAAAGAGCCTCCTATGGTATAATAGAAACCATAAGAGGAATTTTACGCCAAGAAAATACAGACACATTCAGAAATATTAAAAAGAAATACTGAAATTAAAAAACAGTGGTTAACCAAAAGAGAAATCAAAAAGATTATTTTGATATTTCTGCACAGAATGGTTTGTTCGTACTTTCTGTTGGCGATTTTTGGTTTTATATTACTTTTAAAACTAAACAATTCATAGATATCAAGCTTATTACTTCCATTCAGACAGCAAAGTTTTATCAACCGCTACTGCATTGACAATTGAATTTCCTGATTGGTAATTATCAAATTTACCGTTTGAGATTTCAGTAATAACAGCATTTAATAGTTTTTCGTAATATGCCTCAGGTGTAATATCAGTTGCAGTCTGATGAAAGTGCTGTTGGTTTTCACTATGTGCCAAACTTGCATATTCCTCTTTAACCTGTTGTATTAGTTCGTTACGATTCATTTTTTTATCTCCTTATAATTTTAATAATGATATCTATTTAGTATATCAATATGCAGCAAAGATATACTAAAAGACAAAAACTATAATCATAACAACTAAATTTTTTTCAAATTTATATGCCCTGTGTTGATCAATAGCATATAAACTCAACAGAAATCATATTAGAAAAAAGAGTAAATTGACTGAAATTTAATTAGTCAATTTACTCTTTTTATATTCGATTATACAGACAAATATTTCTTAACTAAATCATCAGTCATATCACTTTTATTTCCGCTTGCGGCAATCTTGCCTTTCTGAACCATAATAAATCTATCTGCAACTTTTGTAGCAAATCGAACATTCTGCTCAACAACAACAATAGTTATATTCATCTCATTCTTTATGCGATTAAGAATATGAGCAATCTCAGCGACTACATTCGGCTGAATACCCTCAGTAGGCTCATCTAACAAAAGCATTTTAGGGTTAGACATCAAAGCTCTGCCTATGGCTAATTGCTGTTGCTGTCCGCCTGATAATACTCCGCCCTTTCGGCCAATATGTTCAACAAGTGCCGGAAAAAGATCCATAACTATTTCTTTTTGAGCCGCAAGATTCTTTGTATGAGCATATCCTCCCAAATCAAGATTTTCCTCAACAGTAAGATCGGAAATAATCTCACGCCCCTGAGGAACATAAGCCATTCCCATAACCGAGCGTGAATGCGGTGCAAGCTTGGTTACATCTTTATCAAAAAAATTAATCGAGCCGGTCTCACATGGCAAAACTCCCATAATAGCTTTCAAAAGTGTCGTCTTGCCTACACCGTTTTTGCCCATGATAACTAGCTTTTCTCCCTGTTCGATGTGCAGATTTATTCCGTCAATAACCTTACTTTTTCCGTAATTAACATAAATATTTTGAATATCAAGCATCAGTCACCCTCCTCATCAAGATCATCTTTAAGATAAACCTGAATGACCTTAGGATCATTCTTTACTTGCGAAAATTCACCCTCAGCAAGCTTTCTTCCCTGATGTAAAACCGTAACATAATCAGCAATCTGCTCTACAAATTCAATATCATGCTCAATAACTATCAAAGTATGATTTTTTGCAAGCTCTTTTATCATTTCGCCTGTTTTGTAAGTTTCAACATCAGTCATGCCAGCAGCTGGTTCATCAAGAATAATCAGCATAGGAGATTGTGCAATAACCATTCCAATTTCAAGCCATTGCCTTTGACCATGAGAAAGCTCTGTCGCCATGATGTTACGTTGGTCGTAAAGATTTATTTTATCAAGAACATCAACAATTTGAATTTTCTGCTCAGCACCTCTGTGATATTTAAACGCTTTAGTAATAGAGGTGTATCCCTTTAATGCAATTTCAATATTCTCATAAACAGTCATATTGTCAAAAACGTTTGGGCCCTGAAACTTTCGTCCAATGTGATATTTAGAAGCAATAGTTCCAGGGTCTTTGTTTGTAATATTATGACCGTTGAAATATATTTCTCCGCTTGTAGACTTTGTTTTACCTGTTATTAAATCCATAAGAGTGCTTTTTCCAGCTCCGTTCGGACCAATTATTACGTGAATACGCCCCTCTTCAACCTCCATATCCAAATCAGATATAGCCATAAATCCTGAAAATGATACAGAAAGATCGTGTATTTTTAGCATTTGCTTTTCCGCAGTAGCTGTACTCATCATGCACCCTCCAATTCTATAACAGATTTTTTAGAAATTTCATTTTTCTTTTTATCACTTCTTGACCTTCTCTGAAGCTCAATTAGCTGACCTACAATTCCATTTGGGATAAAGAAAATCACCAAAAGCAAAAGTATACCGATAATAAGCTGCCATATTCCTGAGAAATTCTCTGAAAGTATGCTTTGAACCCAGTTGAGCAAAATTGTTCCGAAAACAGCACCAGTTAGATTTACTCTACCGCCTACAGCAATCCAAATTACAACCATTGTCGAGGCAGCAACACCAATATCCTCAGTAGTAATAGTGCTGGTTGCAGGAGCATAAAGAACGCCGGCAAGTCCAGCAAGTGCTCCTGATATTGTAAAAATAATTATTTTAAAAGCAGCAGCGTTGTAACCGAAGAATCCAAGTCTTGATTCATTTTCACGAATTGAAACCGCAACCTTTCCAACACGACTCTTTGAAAGCCATAAACAAAACAGAAACACTAAAACTGTTATAGCTACTATTATATAATAGTATGTAATCTTATCCAGCGGCTCACCGCCATTAATAGAAAAACGTTTAATACCTTGAAGCCCATTAAAACCATTTGTGTATTTTTGAACATTAATTATAAAGTCACTAAATATCTGTGCTAACGCCAAGGTTATGATTGTAAAGAAAACACCGTTGATTTTGCTAGAAAACATAAAGAATCCCAGTACACATGCAAATATTGCAGGAATTAAAATACCCATAAAAGATGCGGCTATTGGGTTTTCCAGCACCTTATAAAACCAAGGTATCTCCGTAATACCCTCACGCTGCATAAATGCAGGCACTCCATTCTGTATCTGATAGCAAATGCCTATCGCATATCCTCCTAGTCCGAACAAAACCGCATGACCAAGACTAAGCAGTCCAGTATATCCCCACAAAAGATCAAGTGATAATGCAAAGATTGCGTAACAGAGATATCTTCCCATCATTTCCACACGAAATTCTTTTACAAACAAAGGGAAAACTACTACAAAAATAAGCATCAGAATGTCAATATACCTGTTCACCGGCATTTTTCTGATTTTTTGTTTTAAACCGTCCATAAATCAGCGTTATCTCCTTTCCTTAGTAAATAAGCCCTGTGGCTTAATGCGAATTATTACTATAACAGTAATAAATACAATAATTTTCGCCCATGTCTCATTTGAAAATCCTGCAAGAATTGTTCTTCCTTCACCAATTATAGTTGACGACAATGCAGCACCGGCAAAGGACTGAACTCCGCCGACAACAACAGTCATAAAGCATTCAGTAAGATATGATGAACCCATATCATAAGAAGCTCCAGTAGTAGGAGCAAGCACACAGCCAGCAACTCCAGCAAGTCCAGCACCATACCCAAACGTAATTGTATCAATTCTCGAAGTTTTTATTCCCAAGCATTCTGTCATTGCTCTGTTTTGAGTTACCGAGCTAAGCTGTTTTCCAAACTTAGTTTTCTTGAACAAAAACAGAGTAAATAAAAGCAGCAATATAGCAAAGCACAAAACGAATACATTATAATATGGTATAGTTACACCGCCGATTTGAAAATTACCAGTAATCGGCATACTAACATTTTGCGAAAGCGGAAATCTCATTCTAATAATCTCAGTCAAAATAATTGATAACGCATATGTTGCAAGAATAGTTTCAGTTGGTTTATCATAAAGCCGTTTTATTATAATACGTTCAACAACCATTCCAAATAATGCAGTTATTAGAAAAGAACCAACCAATGCAAATCCAAATGGCATACCAAAATTTTGCGTAAGCACAAGTCCCGCAAATGCACCAATCATAATCATAGAACCATGAGCCATGTTGATTATATTCATATATCCAAATATAATAACAAGTCCCATTGTTGCAATAAGCAATATTGAAGCTTGATTAAGACCATTTATAATCTGTGATATAATTGTTCCCAATGTAGATACTCCTTTACTTTTAAATTTATCCCCTAATTTAATTTTTTGAATCTTTTACAAGTACACCTAAAATAAATCTGATGAAACCTAGTGTGCTTGCAGAAAATTCAAAAACATATAAGCTTTAATCTGAGCCATTTAACATAATGACCGCTATTAATGCTATGATAATTATGAATTTCAAAATAATAATATGACTGCTGGTTTTAACAAATAAAATATATAATCATTAAAAATCCAGCAGCATACATTATAAATAGTATAGTTTAGAATTTACTGAGGATAACAAAGCGGGTCATCCCACGCCGGCATAAAGTTTGACTTTTCATATTCAGGATATATAACTCCTGGCCAAGGCTCTGGCCTTTGCGAAGAATCAGATGAATAAATAATGTCAAATTTACCTTCATGAATTTGTGCAAATCTTGAATATAACCAAGTACAATGATTTTCTTCGTCTACCTTGATTTTTCCCTGAGGAGCATCAAACTCAATACCAGAAAAAGCAGCTATAAGTGCATCAGTGTCAGTTGGATCATCAACTTTTTTAAGCGCCTCGGCTAGAAGATAACAGCTAGAATAAGCTGATTCTGTTAATACAGTTACAACAGTTCCGTCATTGTAAAGTGAATTATACTTTTCTACAAAAGCCTTAGATTCTTCAGTGTCGAGTGTCGAGAAATATGGCATTGAGGCATAGTGACCCTCACCATATTCAGCACCAATAGCCTGAAGATTACTCTCATCAATTCCTATAGCACAAATTGGCGTCTTTTCAGCACTTAAACCATATTGCGAATAATCTTTGTAAAAAGCAGTGTTGCTGTCGCCTATAAGTGCTGAATAAACAAGCTCTGCACCGCTGTCCTTAATTTTATTGCAAATTGTTGAAAAATCAGTGTGTCCAAGCGGAGCATATTCTTCACCAACAACTTCTCCGCCAAACATCTCAATAAGAGCTCTCGCCTGCTTATTGCAAGTCTTAGGGAATACATAGTCAGAACCAATAAGAAATACTTTCTTACCAACTGTATCCATCAACCAAGGAATAAAATTAGTAGCCTGCTGATTAGGCATACAGCCAACATACATTACATTTGGATGAACCTCTTCACCCTCAGTGTATGTAGGATAAATCAAAAGTGAATTTTCATCTTTAAGGGTTGAAAGCGTAGATTGGCGGCTTGCCGAAGTGTAACAGCCAATTGTAGCAACAACCTCATTTTTTTGAATTAGCTTTTTAATTTTTTCCGTGCAGGTAGCAGGGTCTGAAGCGTAATCTTCATGAATATACTCAATTTTTTTACCATTAATTCCGCCAGCCTCGTTAATTTCATCAAAAGCCATAACACAAGCATTTGTCATTGTTTTCTCTACAATAGCGGTAGAACCACTTTCTGAAAACAAAAGTCCAACCTTTATTGTGTCGCCTGAGCTTTTAGAATCCGAATCTCCGCAGGCTGTACAAGTTCCCAATACAGCAGCCGCTGATAATACAGCTAAAAATCTTTTTAATTTCAAATCAACTCATCCTTTCATGTACAGAGAATTTAATAAAGTCAAATTTCTCTGTACCTAAAGCAGTATTCCAATACTTTTACTTCAAATTACAACAATATATAAGCCTTATTCCTCGTGAGGAATACCAGCAATAGGCGCATATTTTACTCCAGGCAAATCACGAGTAAGCTCCTCAACTGCTTTTTGAGTACCCTCTGGATCATTAACCCAATTCTTATAGAAATCAAACTTACACTCAGCAACACCATATCTGTCTTCATTAGAATTAATAGTACCAGTATAACCTCTATGAAGAAGCTTGTATAGATGATTTTGTGACTGCCAATTTGCTCTTGCATCTCTAATTTCGTTTATTGAAAGCTGTGCATACTGATAGCTGTTCTCCTCAGCACCGCAAATACCAAGAACTCTTCCGTCAAAACCGCAGATTGATGAATGACCGAAATATGAATATACACCATCATTTCCAGTTGCATTAGCAACAGCAGCGTAAACGTTGTTGCACCATGCCATTACAGGAACAACAGCAACCTCCTGATGACTAGCAGGATACATATAACCCTGACATCTAATAACAAGCTCAGCGCCCTTCATTGAACAATCACGCCAAATCTCAGGATAGTTACCGTCATCGCAAATGATAAGACTAATTTTCATTCCCTTAGGACCTTCAGTAACATAAGTCTGATCACCAGGATACCAGCCTTCAATAGGAGTCCAAGGAATCATTTTTCTATACTTCTGTACAATCTCACCCTTGTCATTGATAAGAATAAGAGTGTTGTAAGGCACTTTTTTAGGATGCTCTTCGTGGCGTTCACCTGTAAGTGAGAATACGCCCCAAACTTTATTTTCAATACAAGCCTGCTTGAAGATCTCAACCTCTGGGCCATCATCAGTAGTAGAAAGCTCCATCATTTCATCAAAGTCATAAAGAATACCTTCTGTGCTGTACTCAGGAAAAACAATCAAATCAAGTCCAGGAATACCTGTTTTTAGACCCTTAATGTAATTTGCAATGTTGTGACAGTTTTCAAGAATCTCCTCTTTTGAATGAAATCTAGGCATCTTATAGTTTACTACTGCAATTCCAACCTTGTCTGGGCTTGAAGAAATATCACCGTGTGTCATAATAAATTACCTCCGTTAAATAAATTAATTCTCGACTTTTGAATGTCTGACTTTTGAAAACCACTTTAGCTATTAAATAAAAAATGCAGTATAATTGACACCATTGTCAACTATACTGCACGTCTTTGTGATTATATCCGCAGCTAAAATAAAACTGCATTATTTTGAAAAAAGCCTAAAGTAAATCTCATCATCAGCGTTTTGCTTGTCTGTCGATATTTGTATTTTACATCATTTGTGGCTTAAAGTACACTCATTTTTTTTGGACTTAGGTTAAATTTTTTTGGTTTCAGATTTCCCGTCGCTTAATATTTTGTACAAATTTTGTAAATATCAGCCATTTTTCAGGTATTATTACCCATATTTTTTGACATATACAGGAGTACAAATAGACAAAAAGCGACGTAAATGTACACTTTAATATTCAAAAGTGTCGTTTTTTGTAAAACATGCACAAATTAAATAACGCACTCTTGACTTAAAAAAAGAATTATGATAAAGTAAATGTCATAGAGACGTCAATGAAGATGAATTTATTATCTTTATTGCTAAGTCTCTTTTTTTTTGCATAATTTTACTATAATGTGCATAAGAAAAGAATTCACCTAAAAATTATAAACTTAGAAAGGAGATATTATTTTATGTATGATGTGCTTATAGTTGATGACTTTAAAGTTTTCATCACACAGATTAAAAGACTAAATTTTTGGAGCAAAAATCCAAAGTTCAATTTAAAATTCACAGCAACCGATAGTCTTGAAGCTCTCCGAATTCTAAGAACAACTAATGTAGACGTACTAATCACCGATATAAAAATGCCCAAGCTTAATGGTCTTGAGCTTTTAACATATGTAAGTAAAGAAAACCTTTGTCCATACACAATTTTACTAAGTGAATATGCCGAATTTGAGTATGCACGAAAAGGAATAATACTCGGAGCATTTGATTATATAATAAAACCTATCACCGAAGACTCTCTTGATAGTGTTATGCTGCGTGTCCAAAAAGCTCTTGATGAACAGCAGTCATCAAAAGAAGCAATTCTTTCCGAGAGCGTTGAAACAAAATTTGTAAACATACTTGCACAATGTATAATTTCAGCTGAGGAAGGCTTTGAGACTCAAACGGATTCATTAATACAAATGTGTGCCGAAGTGTCAAACAATAATTTCGTATACAACGGAGTAATATTAAGTGAAGTCAGTGAGAAAATCTACGACCAAGTTTACAGCATTTATCCCTGGATTAAAAATATTATTTCTTCTTTAGAAAAAGTAAAAAGTAAGATTCTTCAAGCGGATAATATTCACACTTCCGAAAGTATATTAAGCGGATTTCTACGTGAAATGTATGTGTCCGTCAAGGTTTATCATCCATCGCAGATGAACAAGATTACAACAAATATTGTCGATTATATTCTAAATAATATATCAAATAAACTTACCCTCACCGAAGTTTCAGAAGCCTGCTATATAAATAAATCTCACATGAGCCATATTTTCAAACAGCATATGGGCGTTTCATTTGTCGATTATATAATCACGTATAAAATGCAGGCACTAAAAGTTATGATAAGTGAAACTGATATCAAACTTCTTGAAATGGCTGAAAAGCTTGGGTATGATGACTATAAATATATGGGGCGTATTTTCAAAAACATATATGGAATAACACCTTCAGATTATAAAAAAATGTGCACAGGTCATTCAAACTGAAAGGAATAGTATAGATGAAAAAATTTTTCGCAATATTAACAGCAATCTCTATGATTTTTATGTCATCGTGCAGCAGCAATAAAAACAAAAGCAATTATACAAGTGATGATTTTGATACTGTTAAAATCGGCATTCTTTTTTCATCAACGGGCGAATCAGCTATTGTTGAACAGTCAATGAAAAACGCCGCAATATTAGCATTCGATGAAATAAACGAAGACGGTGGAATTAACGGAAAACAGGTTGAATGCATTTTCAAAAACTATTCGTCAGATCCAACAGTAGCACAGGAAAAAATCAAAGAATTAATTGAAGATGACAATGTTGTCGCAACTGTAGGCTGCTATTCCTCATCAAGCAGAAAAGCAACTTTCCCTATACTCGAGCAAAACAACTCACTGCTTGTATATCCAGCATATACCGAAGGTGAGGAGGTTCATCCAAATGTTGTTTACACAGGTGCAATGACCAATCAGCAATCATCTGACTATCTAAAATGGCTAATTGAAAACTGCGGAAAAAAGGCATTTCTTTTAGGCAATGATTATGTTTTCCCAGTAGCCTGCAATAAACAAGCTAAAATGATTATTGCGCAAAACGACGGATTAGTCTGCGGAGAAGAATATGCACCTTTGGGCTATAGTGACTTTAGCGATATTTTCAAAAAAATTGATGCCTCAGATGCTGATTTTATTTACTGTAATCTTATAGGCGATTCGCTGGTTCTCTTCTTTCAAGAATACGCGAAGCATTATTCAAATTCTAAAAAAATCCCCATAGCCTCAATAACATTTGATGAAATGACTTTAAAAAGTGTCGGCAGTGAAAATGCAGAAGGAAACTACGCTTCAATGAGCTATTTTTCATCAATTGACAGCGCTGAAAACAAAGCATTTGTTGAGAAATACAACTCAACCTACAACGATGGTTCAGTTGTAACAGTTCTAGCAGAATCAACCTATTCAGGCTGTTATTTGCTTGCAAAGGCACTTTCAAAAGTCGATAATTTTTATGATACCGACAGTGTTATAAATGCATTTTCAAATCTAGAATTTAACGCACCACAGGGGACAATACATATCGACGAAAGCAATCACTGCACATGGGTCTATTCTCGTTTTGCACAAATACACAACGGTGAATTTGAAATAATTTATGAATCAAGTAAAGCCGTCGCACCTGAACCCTGGGCTTATAATTCTACTAATTAGATATAGAAATTTAACCGAAAAGAGATGGTATGTCTGCATGAATATAAAAAAATCTATTATTTCCATTATTTTAGGCTGGCTGTCCATTGCCGCTGCATTTTATCCAATCTCTATAGATTCAGCTTATGATGCCAGCATACACTGGGGAATTATACTGTGCATTTTATGCGGTATGACCTTTGGAACAAAATATGCTGTGTTATCTTGCACAGTTGGACTAGGCATGTTTTTCCCGTTTATAGTATGGCGTGATTATGGATATGCAAACATGGTAACCTCAATTTTCACACTAATTTGGATTACGTGTATCAGCATATCTAACAAATATATAAAGGAAAAGATGCTGCCATTTTTCAGCATATATATTTTACAAGCAATATTTGTAATAATTTATCTGCTTTTTAATACTAGCCTAATCAAAGCAGCAATTAAGCTAAATCCACCTTTTTTCAAAGGTCACTACCTCGCAACATATCTTCCCGACAACATTTTAAGTGTTAATGCAATTCTCTTTGCCGAAATAACAACCTTAATGCTGTTATCAACAGATATTTTACTTTCAACACATCTTTTTAACCGCATCCTGAAACAGCCAAAAACTGCACATAATAATTATAGCTTGCCAATAATTTTAATAACTGGTATCATCATTGTTATGTTTTCAGTTGTAACAACCTCGTCAGAAAACAGTATGTCTGCAATTTCATTTTCTGTAAATTCATACAAAAGCAATATAGGCAATATTGAACTTAATCTGCTAAAATCAACATTAGTTATTTTCATTGCCGATTTTCTGATTCATTTTATTGAATATAAAAATGAGCTAAATTACAAAGAACGGCTAAGTACAAATAGATATCTAAATATCTTCCGCAACATTTTAGATATCTATATTGAATTTACTCCAGATTATGTAATAAATTCAGTATCACCATCAGCACAAAAGGTTTTTAATTGCACGACTGATAATCTTGTAGGGAAAAACATAACTGACTTTTTCATTGACAACCACTATAAAGAAGAGTTTAAAAACTGTACTGAGGAAAAATCCGATGCCAGTGACCGTGAATTTCATATACAGCTTAATGACGGAAAACTAGTATGGCTGCTCGCTAGTCGAATAGCTCCGCTCGATGAAAACAATATGATTTTCATTGCTCGTGATATTACCGAGCGCAAGAAAAGACAAGAAGAGCAAGAAGAAATGTCACAGCTGCAAAACGCAATTTTGGAAAGCAGCGATGATATTATTTTCTGTCTTAATAACGGAAAAATCATTTCACAAAACAAAAGTGCAAGTAAATTCTTCATGAAAAAATGTGGTACACAAACGCCAAAGAAATTCAAAGCAATCTTTAGCGACGACGAAAATATCGAGTGGAAGAATTTCATTAAGCAAACTATAAAAAAAGATGAATACAACACCGAATACTTTGATCAGAGTACAGGAAAATATTACGAAATAAGATTCAAAAAAATTCAATATGGTGCAGGAAATGTGGATATCTCAGTATTTGCAAAGGATATTACAGAAGTAAAAGCACGAGAAAACCAAACACAAATGATAAACGAAGAGCTTGAATATAGAGTTCTTGACCGCACAAAAGAAATGACACGTGCATATAACGAGCTTGAGAATTTCTGTGCCATAGTTGCTCATGAATTCAAATCTCCAGTCCGTGCGATAAGTCTATATAACAATATGATTAAACAAGATTTAGAAAATAACGACTTAGCCACAGATGATATAAAAGAGGCAGTCAATAGCATTCATGATTATTGCGAAAATTCTCTTGATATGATTCAAAACCTGTTAGAATACTCAAAAATTAAATCGAAAAAAATTACTCATCAACAGCTTAACATGAAAATGATTATAAAAAATTGTCTGCGAGAACTAAGAGTAATAAATAGCAATCTTGATATAAGAGTGTCAATTGATGAAATCCCTAACATTATAGGTGACGAATTTCTCATGCGTCATGTAGTTTATAATATTCTTTCAAATTCGATTAAATATTCTTCGACAAAAGAATATATCAAAATTAATGTTACATATCTTTCAGAAAAAAATGAACATATTCTTTCATTTTCTGATAACGGCGTTGGCTTTGACATGACTGGCTCAGATAATATCTTCAATATATTTAAACGAATGCACACTAATGATGAATTTAAAGGCACTGGTGTCGGACTAGCAACAGTAAAAAACATCGTAGAAAAGCATGGCGGAACAGTTTTTGCAAAAGCAGAGCTTGACAAAGGCTGTGTAATAGTTATTTCGTTGCCAAAATAATAAATTAACCGAACTAGTTAGGATTAAATTCATTGCATTTTTTGTTAAATAAGTGCAAAATATATCGTTTTTTCAAGCGAGGTATTGTGAATACTATATAAAACATTATATAATATATGTATAATAAAAAAAATTGGAGGTACTAATATGCAAAACAACAACATTGTAATCGCTGTAACAAGACAATTCGGCAGTCTAGGTAGACCTATTGCCATGAAAGTAGCAGAAACTATGGGGCTAAAGTTTATTGATAGGGAAATCATCGAACAAGCCGGACAAAAAATGGGATATCATATAGATGAGCTTGAGAAAATTGACAACCAAAGAATAAAAGGCTTTGACAGAATGAAATACCCTCTTGGACTTGGCAGCAAAGAAACTCAGGACAAGCTATTTGAACTTGAAAAAAGTTTAATTCTAGAATTTGCAAACTATGAAAACTGCGTTATTGTAGGACGCTGTGCAAACTATATCCTAAGAAAGAAACCTAATGTAATGAAAATCCACATATATGCTCCGTATGAAAAACGTTTAGAAATGTCAATGAACGATTTATCACTTAGCGAGAAAAAGGCTACCTCGCTGATTAACAAAGTTGACGAAGCAAGAAGTAATTATTACCTCTATCACACAGGGGAGCTTTTCGATTCAACTATCCACCGTGATTTACTTATCAATAGTTCGCTATTGTCATTTGATGATACTGTAAAATTAATTTGCGATTGTGTAAAAATGAAATATAAACTATAATTAAAATCCAAACATCACAGTTTTATAAAACTAATCATAAGATTTTAGATTTTGCTTGGCTATACCAATAAATAATATAATAAAAAATCTCGATACAGAAAAAAATGCATCGAGATTTTTTAAGTTGTTTTGCCGAAAAAAATTGTTTTAAAATATGTTGCTTTTGCAACAGACTTCCTCTCACATATAGTATACACTATAGCTACTATATAATGTAAGAGGCGGAAAAAATGAGATATTATGTATATTTGTCCGGTGACACAAAATGCTACCAAACGAATGATTTACAGCTAGCTATTTATAAATGCCACGAACTCGAATTGCACTATCACTATCAATACAGCGCTGTAATCGAGGATACTTTACTAAAAACTACAGACATTAAAATTATGGTCAAAGATACATATCAAAACTCCAAAAGGAAGTAAGTTTTGTATCAAGTCAGGCGCTTAATTTGAGAAAATGTGCGATAAAATCATCAATTCGACAAAAGCAAAACCCCATTCAAATAAATGAATAGGGCTTTGTATTAAATTATCGCAAATCAAAATATTATTTCAAAACTACATTATCAATCAATGCAGCAGAATCATAACTAGAATCGCCGCAGTCAAATACCAAGAATCTGATAGTAATTGTCTGACCCTGATACTCTGTCATATCAACATTAGCAGTTTTCCAACCTGTCTGCCATGCTGAACGACCACTCTTCTGACCGACAGTTAGTTTAAAGCCCTCAGCCT
This sequence comes from uncultured Oscillospiraceae bacterium, assembly GCA_964548535.1. Lineage (GTDB taxonomy): Bacteria > Bacillota > Clostridia > Oscillospirales > Ruminococcaceae > CAZJRQ01. The sequence continues at coordinate 6,421 of CAZJRQ010000027.1, read as the reverse complement.
TAATCCACTTAGATTCGTTTACAGATTCATTAGCTACTTGCTTAATCACATCACCGTTTTGATCCAAAATTTCAGCTACGAATTTATCATCATATTTAGTGCCAACGAACTCTGGTGGCTCTTCTGAAATCATATTGTAATCAAATGATAAACTGCTTACATCATCAGATAGCTTAACTGTCTGCTGCATAATGCTTCCCTGTGTTGCTCCCTGGAAACCAGAAATATAGTTTTCCTTAGCAGCACCAATACCAGTAGAAAGCATTGCCATTCTCTTGCCCTCTGTTGATTTCAATTCACCAAGCTTTGTAATAACACGAACGTCAGCGAAAGTTTTCCACTTAACTGGAGTTGGAGCTTCTTCAAATCCACCATTTAACAAACCAGTCTGAACTAACTTTGCATTGTCATCACCAAAGAAATATGGAACTGCTGGTGAATCTGCCTGTCCGTCATTATCTCCATAAGTTGATTTTGCATTATTAAATGCATTAATTGCTAGTTCACCGTCAATCAAACCATCAACATATGACTTCATGAACTCACGGCTGTAAACTGCCAAAACTGAATTGTTAAAACCAACGACAGCAGATGCACCGCGTCCGATAAATGCATCCTTCATTTCAGGTGCTACAACACCGTCTTTACCAAGGAATTCGCAAGACTCAGAAAAAATAAACTTTCCGCTCAATTCACCTGTCTTGTAAGAATCAGAAATAAGTGCAGGCAAAGCAGCGTAAACACCGTTTTTACCGTTAATTCTTGTAATACGGCTCTTCTTCAAATCAATTGTATAAAGATCATCCTTATCACTGCTCAAAGTTTCGTTCAAGCATAGTGCAGATTCAGTAACCTTAGTTGAATAATCATCAACTGCATAATCAAGATAAATGCCGTGACCGCTGAATACAACTACATCATAATCATTAAGTTCCTTCAAGTCAGTTACATCAACTTGAGTATCAACAGTAGTGTCAAGACCCTTTTCATCCCAATCAGTCTTAAGATCAAAATAATAATCTCTTCTGAAAGAAGTATCTTCAAAAGCATTCAAAACAACTGCTTTACCAACATTACCAGCAATTTCTTCAGATGCATTTAAAAGAACAGGAAGTTTAATATCAATAATATCAGAATCTCTATCAGCACCATTAGTTTCTTCATCAAAATCATAAAGAACTACAGCACCATTAATACCGCACTTATATGCAAATGCGTATACATTTTGATCATCCTCAATATAATTAGCTTCCTTAATTACATACTCTTCGTCAGCCAAAGAAGTTAGCAATTCATCAACTAAAGTCTTACGAGTTTCCAAGTCCCCCTGAATATATTCCTCACTGCTCTTAAGCTCATAAATCTTTGTATCAACATAGTCAATAGCATCGATTTCTTCGGCAGTAAGTGTAGCAACAATAGAAATAATTTCAACGTTTGAAGTTAGCCCATCAACAGAATCAACTACAGCATAATAGCTCAAGTCTTTTTCTTCTGATAGGTCAATATCAAGTTTGCATGAGAAAATACCATCATTTTCGATATCATCTCCGCTCTCTGTATACAAACCGTCATCCTTCATTTCAGCCAAAATATTCTTATTATCATCAATCAATAATACAGAATCAGCATTGCCCGAAACACTAGCATAGAAATAAACTTCAGCATTCTCGCTTGATGTTAAAAATTCATTCTCACTAGTTGTAAGAGAAATGTCATAAGCTGCGAATGGGTCATAAGTAACCTTAACAGTCAAATCATAGTCTTTGCCATCAAAAGTAATATTATCAACTACTTCAAATGATTTTGCATCAGCAGCAAAAGCAACAAGACCTGAAATTCCCAAAGTACTCGACAATAAGCTTACACATACAAGCATTGAAAGTACCTTAGTACCCTTTTTATTCTTAACACAAACAATGCAAGCAGCTACACTTGTAAAGAACAAAATAATCAAAAGTGCATTTTTTGCTGAATCACCAGTCTTAGGTGCATTATCAGCATGAGAAGATGAATCTGTCACAGAAGAAGTAGTTCCAGCCTGTGCAGATGATGAGTCGTCCTTTGAAGAACTAGACTCAGGTTCAGCTGCTTTCTTTTTAAGCTTTACATTAAAGCTTACCTTGTCGCCGGCAGCAATGTTTTGACTTAATTTCAAATCAGCATCATTAACTACTTCAAAACCGTCAGGAATAACGCTTTCAATAGTTACGTTCTCGACCTCGACTGGATTTGTGTTTTCAACTTCAACATTCATATCAATTGTTTCTTCAGCAGAATATGACGTCTTGTCGGTATCAAGTTTTACCGTTAGACCATCCTGCGTAGAAGTAGCAGCGAATGCTGTTGTTGTCAAACACGAAATCATCAAAGCCGCCGCTGCAAAATGAGCAGCAAGTTTTTTGATTTTGAACATGTTTTCACTCCTATTTTTTTATTTTTTTGCTGTGATTAAATATAATCATCAACATATTCACATTATATCATATTTTATATAACAATTACAATATAAAGTTTTCACAAAAACGATTTAAAAACAATCACAATTTTATCACATATTCCAAATTAATGAAAACAAACAACAAATATCTTCAAATACCAAACAAATGTCAAATACTAATACAAAAAATCCCACAGAGCAATACGCCCTGCGGGATTAAAAACGCCTATTAAATTAATTTAGCAAAACCACTGCTAATATGCCTTATCTCTAAAAATTGCTAAAACGTTCTCTTGATAAAATACCGTTTCAAAATCATCATTCTTATAATCATCAGCATTAAATTCTTCAGTTTGATAACGCAAATCAAGCACGTAATATTCAGTTTTCTGAGAAGTTGACTCAAGCTGATAAATCTCATCACGCTGTGAAAGATTCGGCAGAATAAAAGTCGATGAAGATACCGATGCGTCGTCCGGAATTTTTTCAAGCGCGGTATCAATAGTCTCACGCTGGTCTTTAGCAACCTTGTAGCTTTCAAAATAATCTACTCGGTTGTAGTAAAATCCAAAGTAAATTATCACAGAACTGCAAGCAGAAATAAGCAGAATTTTCCCAGCATTTTTAGATTTTTCAGATTGTTTAATATCAGCAAAATTAATTATAGCAAGATAAATCAAAATCGCTCCGCTTCCAAAAGCATATTGATAACCAATGCTATACTGATGACCATAATTCGTCATCAGGTTGACTAATATAAACGGAATCAAAAGAATAAATCGCCTTAAATCTTTTGTAACAAGCGGTAAAAAGGCAAGAGGCACAAGCATATGCAAAATAAACATCAGCTTTTCTTCAGTAAACATTTGATTCAGAACATAAGCAGGATTTTTAATTATAGCGCTGAAAACAGTAGTTAAACTGTCCCCCGAATCATACATATAATTCGAATATCGTCCTGTCATAACACCGTCACCGTATTTAGCCAAAATTGATGTAGTGATGATAAAATATACTATAGACAGCAAGAAAATCGACACATTGCATTTGTAATTTTTATTTGTAAGAATAAAATAAAGTGCAATAATTGCAACATAAACCGGAGCATCTTCCTTTACAAACATAACCAAAATCGCAAAAACAACAGCCGGAATAGTCTTCTGCTTTTCGCAGTAATATATAAACCAAAGTATCAGTGCAGGCAGAAAATTATTCTCATGAATATAAGTAAAACTACTTCCAGTAAAGCATGGATAAAGAAGATAAGCAACTACAAAAAGCAAAGTATTCCAATTTGTAAACTTGTGATTTTGACAAATTTTAATTAGAGGAACAATACCAACAGCTACAACAGCAAATTGCAAATACAACAAAGTACAAGGGGACGGAATCAGCCAGTATATAGGCAAAATCAAGTAATAAATCGGCGAAAAATGCACCGCAAAATGACTAAGCAATCCGTCACGTTCACAGGTTACCAAAGGCAGTCCAGTTTCTTTCATATAGTGAAACATCTGAGCAAACAGACCAAAATCATAACAAGAAGTCCAGTAGTTTTTATAGTAAAGACAGCATAGTGTTCCGACAAAAAACGTTACCAAAACAGCCAAAAACACTGCCAATCCCCATAGCAAACCGCCGCGAACTTTAGGAATAATATCGTCAGTATCAATACTAACAATAACAAGTGTCATAACCAAACAGCAACCTACTGAAAACGCAAAATTAGAAGTATCAACAGCCACCAAAACCGCATAAACAAACGTCGCCGCAATGGTGAGTATTTTAACAAATTTTTCATTTTGAATCATACTCAGCAGCAGCCACATAAGCAGCACATTCAGCACAAAAAGCCGCAGCTTTATACGTTGAAAATACGCAAAATCAAAAAAAGATATGTCAATGTTTGCAGTGTAAATAACCGATATAAGTATCCAGCTTAAGTACAACCGCAAGAGTAATTTTGACACCACTTCTTTATTAATCTTTGATTTTGACTGCTCTTTTATATTATTAAAAAACCCTGTAACCTTGCCCACAATTGCAGATATTTCTTTCATAGCTCCTCCGAATTCAGTTAAATAAAACAATGCTCAACCCTAACACTATTTTATAATTTTCATTTTTAATAAGTGTGCATATCATTTAATATATTTCATACAAATAATACATATCATCGAGTGAATCTTTACCATGATATATCTCATCAACGAATGTAACTTTCTTCGATACACTATCTTGAAAATAATCATCTATTTTTTCTTTTTTGATTCCATACCCCTCAATAATAACATAAACCTTCTTATCAGTTTTTAAGCCATCAATTTCACGTGCTAAATTTTCATTTAAGGCATTAGACGCATAAACACTATCAGAATTCATAAATGTATTAGACCATTGATGTACTACAAATCCTCTATTTTTTAAAGGCACGAAAAAACATATACTATCTTCAACTACATCATTAATGTATATATCACCTTTATGCAAAGATAAATAACTATTCTCAAAAGCTAAGTTACTATTTACATCAAAAAAGGCCAGAATAATTATTACTATCGGAAATATTCTAATATTATAATTATTCATAACAGGAATTCTTTTTACCAATTTGACAACAATATTAACTAACCAAAATACTAAGTAAACAATGAATATTGCACAGAATGGAAAAATAAAAAATAAATATCTATCTTGATAACCAGGCATATTCGGACAAACTAAAGAAATTAAGGCACCCGTTAAAAAAATGGTCATGAACAAAAATAACCATTGAAGATTAATTTTTCTTTTAATTGAACAAATAATCTTTTTTATAAATAAAACAATCTGCAAAAGTTTTTGCTTAATAATTTCATCTGCATCTTCGCATTTGTTTTTCAATTTTAAAACTTTAAAAATAACCAATATACACAAAATAATTAATAATAAACTAAATAAGTATCTTAGAAAAAACGTAATATAGATTCTTTCAATATTAATATTCAACGCAGTAAAGTCCCACAAAACATAATATTTAAAATTTCTCAAAAAACCAAATCCAGAAAAAACATTCTTAAAATTACTTGCTGTTGCTTGTCCATAAACTCCGCCTGTTAAATTATTAAGTGTTTCAGGGAATATAGCTACGCTAACAACTACAGAAAACAAAATAGAACAAGCATAAATTATCATATTTCTTATTTGTTTTCTCTTCAAAAAGATTATACAAGTAACAGCTGCAAGGAAAAATCCCAGTACATAAAAATAATACTGCGTTAAAAATCCTAATATATTAACAATAACTGCTCCAACTATAAATTTATAACTGAATTTTTCTCTATCAATAATTTTTTGATGTAAATAAAAAGATATTAATGCAAGCAAGGTCATCAGCATATACATTCTTAAAAACATTACATCAATTATAGCAGCTCGTGAAAAACCGTAGAACGCGATTGTAATTAAAGCTTTTATATCAGACCTAAATAACACCTGTGATATCCGAAATAAAAAAAACAATGAGAGCACAAAAAATATTATATTGGGTACTAAAGCGAACCATTTAGAAAAAGTATCAGGAAAAAACGAACAAATAGTATGTATTATAAAATAATACAATGGAGGATGAACATCGTTTTCCTGATTTGAATATACGTTATCATATGTAAATCTCTCATTTGGTTGGACCGTAATATAATTTTTAAATTCCTCACTACTATGCCAACTACTATAATATTCATCTATAGATTGAACCTGGGGTTGATACTCAACATCTATTCCAGGATACCAATTAAAAAAGAAAGTTTTTTCATAGCTATTCGACAACCCATATGTCCATTGCTCATCAACAATAAATTCTGTTTTCAATGTTCCAAAAAAAACAATCATTATTGTTGATAATCCTAAAATAATTAAAAAGGCTATCTTTACCCCTCTACTGCTTTTTGCAGCAGTTTTTGACTTTTCTTTCAAACCCATTATTATCCCCATTTCTCTTTT
>CAZJRQ010000026.1:8371-33191 GCA_964548535.1 uncultured Oscillospiraceae bacterium | reverse complement strand
GCTAGCCTGTCACGCTAGAGGTCGTGGGTTCGAGCCCCATTCAGGTCGCCAATTTCTTATTTAAACTTTATCTTAGTTTTATTACTAGATTAAGTTTGCCTCTGTAGCTCAGTCGGTAGAGCAGTGGACTGAAAATCCACGTGTCGATGGTTCGATTCCGTCCGGAGGCACCAATTTTTTTATTATGCGGATTTAGCTCATCTGGTAGAGCGCCACCTTGCCAAGGTGGAGGTAGCGAGTTCGAGCCTCGTAATCCGCTCCAAAATGTATTAAACGAACTCTTTTCAGATTTGTAAAGAGTTCGTTTTTTGTATATTAACTTAAGTGGATTAGGTGAACGTATTTAGAAAGAGATGATTTTATGAAAGCGTTGTTGATTATTGACATTCAAAATGATTATTTTTCAGGAGGCAAGGCTGAACTTGTTAACCCAGAAGCTGCCCTTACTAACGCAGTAGAATTGCGCGATTTATTTCGTAAAAATAATTTTCCTATTATTTATGTACAGCATATCAATGAGAGTGAGGGTGCAAAATTCTTTATTCCTGATACTGATGGCGTCAATATTCACGCTAAACTAACTCCGCAAGCTGGTGAACATTTGGTGATTAAGCATTTTCCTAATAGTTTTCATAAGACCAATTTGTACGAGATTATACAGCAAAGCCAAATAACTGAACTAGTTGTTTGTGGAATGATGACACACATGTGCATTGATACAACAGTTCGTGCTGCAAAAGATTTTGGACTGCCTGTAACACTTGTTTCTGATGCTTGTGCTACAAAGGATTTGGAGTTTGATGGAACTAAGGTGTCTGCTGCATGTGTGCAAATGGCATTTATGTCCGCGCTTTCTGGAATGTTTGCAAAAGTTATTACTACTCAACAATATATTGGATAAGTTTTGTCTGTATATTGTTGATTGATAAAAGTATATTATTATAAACTCAAGTTAGATATCTATTGATAATCTTGCTTGGGTTTTTATTTTTTCTCTTTGAATAATACACCGTTTTTGTGTACATGTCGACTTAGAAATTAGTAGAGTTGTTAAAAATTACGGTTTCTTTACGTCTATTTTATTTTAATGAATTTTTAGTAATAACAGGCGGAAAATTACAATCACTGAAAACTAGCTAATTCCTATTATTTCAGGGTAATTAGTATTAGATGTATTTTATTCAGTTATTTATTGTAATGTGTTAGTTTTATGAAAACTTAACTATCGTATTACATTTCTAGGACTTTTAAATTTACATTGGTCTGATATACTATTCAGTATAGTAATTAGAAAGATTGAGGTGTTTATTTTGAAAAAAGGTCTTATTTCATTTTTAGTCGCGGTAGTCGTTTTTATAAATATGTCTAGTATATTTGTTCAGGCGGACATATCAAGCTACACTGAAAATGTTAAGTTGACTAGTGATCAGACAATATTTGAGGTTGAGTATGTGGTGAGTAAAGATTCTGCATATGCTGGCTTTGAGTTTGGAGTGCAGTGCGCTGACGGTGTGGATATTAAGTCGGTATCGTACAGTGAAAAAGGCTCGACAGTTGGACCTAAAGAGGCAAGAGGTCTTGTTTGGTTTGGTTTGTTCAATTCTGGAAACAGCTATAGCGATGATATTACTGTTACTTTAGAAATTGAATACTCTGGCGAAGAAAATACAAGCATAGTTTTGGAAAGTTTAAAGATTTATACTTATGATGACCAAAATAAAGTTAATAAAGATGTATCAGAGCCACGTCATGTTGTAAATATATATCGTGATGGCAGTGATAGTTCGATTGATTCGTTACCTGAACCAACTGATTCTAAGGATTCTGATTCTTCAGATAATCAATCTAGTGCAACAAGTAATTCATCACAGGGCGAAAATAATTCTTCAACTAGCTCTACAGTAGATAATAATGGGGGTTCATCAAGCAGTAACTCTAATAGTACATCAAGTAAATCTGCTAGCACTACTAGCACATCATCTAGCGCTAAAGATGACAACCCTAGCACTGGTCGTGCTGCTGGCGCTATTGTAGCGGTTGGATTTGTTTTAACTGGCGCAGTTTTAGCAGTAAAGAAAAAGAAGTAAAATATATTTGCGATACTGAAATTTTTATGAGTAGCAATAGTCGATTCGGACAAGGGTAGAAATTCGTATTAATAAATTAATTCTGCTTTTTGTTAGTTTGGGATTAAACGTCGGATTTGGCTATTTGTTATATAAAAGGTAGAAGTCCGAAAAAAGGACGCGTTTAATTTAGGAGGAAAAAATATGAATCGCAACAGAATTTTGTCAACACTATGCGCTGGTGCTATGTCTATCACAATGTTTGCAGGTATGATGCCAACAACTGTAACAGCTGAATCTCTTGTTGATACAGCAGGAATTTCTGCATTAGCTGATGCAGTGAATGATGATGGTTATTCAAATCCAAACAAGGTACCAAAGCAGTACAATGTTCACATGGGTGATGACCCTTCAACTCAGGTTAATGTTACATACACAACATTAGTGCCTGCTAGAACTCAAATTGTGCTTAACAAGCAGGGCGAAACTGACACTTTCACTTTTGAAGGTGACATTAATCAAGGTTCAGCGAACAAGTATTTCCACAGCATTGCAGTAAATGGTCTTGAGCCTAACACAACTTATGAATACAAAGTTGGTTACGGTGAGAACACACAGACTGGTAAATTTAAGACTGCTCTAGAGTCTGGCAGCAATGAGTCATTCAAGTTTGTCTATTTGGCTGATACTCAGGTTTCAAATGGAACTACTGCAAAGGCACTTGGTGCTACTCTTGCTGAAGTAAACAGTATGAATCCTGATTATGTTTATATTGCTGGTGATGTTACTGACAAGGCAACTAATGAAGATCAGTGGGAGTATCTATTTAATAATAGCGGTAAGTTTGCTGCTGGCGGTCAGGATATGTTCTCAAATCTACTTCTTTCAGTTACTCAGGGTAACCATGATAACAATACTATGAACAGCCATATTAATGCTCCTGCTGAGGCTGGTGAAGAGGCTGGTAAAATCGTGTATTCATACGATTACGGCTCACTAACTTTTATTACTCTTAATCTTGAGGCTGCAAAGTCTGACGCTACTGCTCGTGCTAAGCAGAAAGAGTACCTAACAGAGTGCGTTAACGATGCTAAGGCTCGTGGACAGTGGGTATCAGTTGGTTTCCATAAATCAATTTACACTGGTGCATCACATATTACTGATAGTGATATAGTTGAGGCTCGTAAATACTGGTCTCCTATCTTCGCTGAGCTTGATGTAGACATGGTTCTTCAAGGACATGACCACGTTTATTCAAGAGGTTTCGTAAATGCAAATGGTGAAAATGCTGGGGCAACAGCTGATGTTGACGGCAAGATTGAAAACCCATCAAACGCTCCTCTTTACATGGTAGGCGGTCATGCTGGTGGACTTAAATGGTACAGCAAGATAAATTACACAGTAGGTGAAGGGGATCCTCTAACTACTAACTATTCATTCCTAGACGTAAATTCAACTGATACTGGCAGTGATGTTAATAAGGAGCAGGTTATTGTTGAACTTGAAGTTTCTCCTACTGAAATTACAGTTAATTGCTGGATGTTTAAATACGACACTGACATTGATGAAATTACAACTGAAAAATATCTATATGATACATTTACAATTAAGCGTTCTGCTGTTTCAGGAATTGACGGTCCAGAAGAAGTTGTAGCTGATGATGTTGAAACTGTTGATTACACAGTAAGCTATGATCGTCTTGTAAATGCTAACGCTTTTAAGGCTGAAGTTGAGTATGACGAGGACGTTCTTGAATTTGTTGGTGTTGAGTCTGAGCTTAATGGTGTTTTGGTAAATTCATCAGACGCTAAGGACGGTGTGGCTACTGCTATTATCGGTATTGATTCTGCAATTACATCTGAAAGTACAGTTGATGCACTTAAATTCGTTTTCAAAATTAAGGACGATGCTAAGGCTGGCGATACAACAATCAAGCTAATTAATTCTCAGACAGTTACATCAATAGATGAAAACAACTCAATTGACGTAACTGCAATTATTGAAAATGATACAGTAATCACTAATATTTACACATATAAATCAGGTGCTGATCTAAATGAAGACGGAGTTATTACTCTAGCTGATCTGTCAATTGCACTTAACTACTATCAGACAGCTGGCCCTAAGGGTGACGTTAATCTTGATAAAGTAGTTGATGTTGAAGATTTCCTAATTATCATTGGATTTATTCAAAATGCTTAATCCCTAATATAATAATAATTAGGGCAGTTTCCAAAAATGGAAACTGCCTTATTATTTGTTTTTAAGCATGGTGAGAGAATTATTGTAAAATATGACTTTGAAAGGTGGGTCGAGCCTTTGCCTGAGATTTTGGCATAGGCAGATTTTAATATGTCGAGGGATAAAAAAGAAATTGCCACAAATAAAAAAACTGACGTGAAAAAAGTTGCAAGCATATTGCTGGTAGTCATTTATATTATATTTTTGTATATATTTAATTCAACTCTTGAGTATCAGCGACCTGCTGATACTGAATCTGGCAACGTTTATGAAAAGGCAAGGGTTGTCGCGGTTGAAAACGATACTCTAGCGCCTGATCCAGATTTCCCTGCGGTACAGATAGGCAGACAGGATTTAACAATGGTTATTACAACAGGTGAGCATAAGGGAGAGACTGTTGTTGCCAAGAATTTTGTTGAACGATTGCAAAATTGTCCTGCGAAGGTTGGCACTATTATGGTTATATCAAGCTATGACGATTTTGTTTACACAACTATAGTGGGATACAGCCGAGAAAAAACAATATACTTTTTGGCTGTGCTTTTTGCAGCAGTTGTACTAGCTTTTGGAAGAAAAAAGGGTGTTCGCTCACTTTTCTCACTTGCTATTACTTTGGCATCTATAATTTTCATGTTTGTGCCAATGGTTATTCGTGGGGCAAATCCAGTATTATCGGCATCTATTGTATCGTTGATTATAACTGTGATAACGCTTGTTTCGCTTAATGGCTTAAGTAAAAAGAGTGCGGTTGCAATTTTGAGTTGTGTGTTATGCACGTCACTTTCGGGAATTATTTCAATGATAGCTGGTACTACGTCAGGTATATCAACTCTGAATACTGTTGAGGCTCAAGATTTGATGTTTTTGTCGCTCGACACTCCACTTAAGATGCACCAAATGCTTTTTGCAGGAATATTATTTTCGTCATTAGGAGCAATAATGGACACATCGATTTCACTTTCGTCCGCCTTATTTGAGATGAAAGAGGTCAACCCAAGTCTAAAAAAAACGGAGTTAATTAAGTCAGGCTTTAACATCGGCCGTGATATTATGGGAACAATGACAAACACTCTTATACTTGCTTTTGCAGGAGGTTCAATTAATCTTTTTGTGATTTATTACATGTATGAAATGCAATACACACAGATGATTAATATTGATCACATTGTGGTTGAGATTATCAGGGGCTTATCAGGTTCGATTGCAGTAGTTTTGTCGATTCCGATTACTGTTATGCTTTCGGCATTTGCGCTTACTGATTTTAAGGGATTTAAAAAAACTAAGGCATAAAATAAAGCGACTAAGATTTTTTCTTAGTCGCTTTAATTCTTGCAGAACTCGCGCGTATTTGAGGTTGGCGGTACGAAAGATTACGTTAATTTGCTGTCTGCGCTATGACGCGAGCCGTATACACTCCAGAAGCCGCAGCTTGTGACAGCGAATGCGTAACTCCTGAACCGTCGCCGAGAATGTATAGTCCCTTGACTGAAGTTTCGAGGTTATTATCAACGTCGACCTTTGAATTATAAAATTTAACCTCGACACCGTACAGCAGAGTGTCATCATTTGCCATGCCTGGTGCGATTTTGTCAAGCGCATAAATCATTTCGATTATATCATCAAGCTGACGTTTTGGGATAACCAAGCTTAAATCGCCAGGTGTTGCCTTTAGCGTGGGATTAAGAAAAATTTGTTCAAATCTGTGTTCATTTGTACGTCTGCCAGCTACTAAATCGCCGAAACGTTGTACTAAAACTCCACCGCCTAGCATATTAGAAAGTCTTGCAATTGACTCGCCGTAAGCGTTTGAATCTTTAAATGGTTCAGAAAAATTATTCGAAACAAGCAGTGCAAAGTTAGTGTTTTCAGTATGCATTGATGGGTTGGAATAGCTGTGTCCATTTGCGGTTACTATGCCGTCGGTGTTCTCATTTACCACATAACCGTAAGGATTCATGCAGAAAGTTCGAACCAAGTCGCCGTATTTTTTAGTACGATAAACAATTTTGCTCTCATAAACCTTGCTTGTGATATGCTCGAAAATTGATGCTGGAATTTCTACTCGAACGCCTATATCAACACGATTTGAACGTCTATTGATTTCAAACTTATCGCAAACTTCTGCAATCCATTTTGAACCGCTTCTGCCTGCTGCGATTACTGTTTTATTGCATTCGTAAGTATCTTTATCCGTTGTAACTGTGAAAGTTTCGCCATTTTTATCTATCTCAGTTACTGTTTCGAAAAATCTTATATCTATATCATCTTTTATGTAATCATAAATATTTTGCAAAATAGTGCGGTTGCGGTCTGTTCCAAGATGTCTTACTTGAGCATCAAGCAGGTGGAGGTCATATTTCAGCGCCTCAGCCTTTACAGATGATGAAACGGTTGAGTAAAGTTTTGCGGTTTCTCCGCCCATTTCTAGATTGATTTTATCAACATAATTCATAAGTTCAAGAGCCTCATCACGTCCAGTAAAATCATACAGGTTTCCGCCGAAATTATTGGTGATGTTATATTTTCCGTCAGACATTCCGCCAGCACCGCCAAAGCCATGCATTATTGAACAGGTTTTACAATTAATACAGCCAGTGATTTTTTTGCCGTCGATAGGACAGCTGCGTTTTGAAATTGGTCCGCCTTTGTCAATAATGCAAACACTCAGGTCTTTGTTAAGTTTAACAAATTCGTATGCCATGAAAACTCCAGCAGCGCCAGAACCTACAATTATAACGTCGTATTTTTTTGTCATGGTGAATCCACCCCTTCTGAAAGTCCGAAATAACGGACTAGTAATTCAGGATAATTTATCCTATAATTATCATACCCTTATTGAGGGATAAAGTCAAGTTTATTTTCATGTTTTTTTGCATTATGTATTTTAATTATAAAAAAGCTATCCCTACCAGAAATTTCTGTCAAGATAGCTTTTATATAGTGACTAATATTTTGGGGTGCTTTTTGCAAAAAGTGCGACTAGAAAACCGAAAATAAGTGCGGCGCAAATTCCAGCAGATGTAGCGGTTAGTCCACCTGTGAAGATGCCTAAAAATCCGTTTTCATCAACTGCTTTTTTTACTCCTTGAGAGAGCAGATATCCAAAGCCAGTTAATGGAACGGTTGCGCCCGCTCCAGCTTTGTCAATAAGCGGTTTGTAAATTCCAATTGCACCTAGCACTACACCTGCAACAACGTATGATACTAGAATTCTTGCTGGAGTTATTTTTGTAAAATCTATTAAAATTTGACCTATCGCGCACAAAATTCCGCCGACTAAAAATGCCCAAAATAAGTTCATTTTGCTACCTCCTTATTGCTTTCCTGAATCATGAGAAATCCATACAGCGTGTGAAATTGATGGGATTGTTTCGCCCTGCTGATTTGCTGTTGGCGAAAGCAATGCTCCTGTTGCGGCGAATAAAATATTTTTAATTGAGCCACTTCTTATTTGCGGAAGAAGATATCCGCACAAGACACTTCCGGCACAACCACATCCGCTTGCACCAGCGTGAACGTCCTGTTCCTCGAAAGAATATAGCATCATGCCGCAGTCTTTATGGTTATCACGAATGTTCATGCCTTTGTTTTCAAACAGCTCACAGAGTATTCTGCTGCCTACTTTACCTAAGTCACCTGTGATTATTGCATCGAAGTATGACGGCTCAAGATTAGTATCCTTGAAGAATTGGGAGAGCGTTTCAAAAGCGGCTGGTGCCATTGCTGCACCCATATTGTTTGCGTCGGTAACACCCATATCAACGATTTTACCTATTGTACAACCACGTACGTAGGGTGGGTTTTCCTTTGCGGAAACCACCAATGCTCCTCCAGCCGTTGCGGTGTATTGCGAGGTGGGAGTTCTTTGTCCGCCGTAGTTGAGGGGAAATCGATATTGACGTTCAGCGGTGCAAAAGTGCGATGATGTAACTGCCATTGCTTTGTCGGCATATCCTCCGTCAATGAAAATTGATGATAGCAAGAGTCCCTCTGCCATTGTTGAACATGCGCCGTAGATACCGAGAAAGGGTATTTCAAAATCCCTAATGCCATAGGTTGTGCCGACACACTGGTTGAGCAAATCACCTCCAAACAGCACATCGATATCTTCATTTTGAATTCTTGCTTTTTGAATTGCGTGTATGATTGCTTGTTTTTGAAGTTGGCTTTCTCCCTTTTCAAATGTGTCGGTTGACATATATGGGTCTTCATTTATTTTATCAAAATATTGTCCGAGCGGACCTTCGCTTTCCATTTTTCCGCCGATTGCGGCTGATGAGATTATGCTTGGTGTGTTTTTTAGTATTCTAGTGCAGTTTCGGCTCATAGAAATTCCTCCATTTTGATTTAGTTCGCTTATATTTTGTGTAGAAATTTCTGCATTATTCTGAAATTTGCAAAAAATTAAAAAATATGATAAAATGAAAACAAGATAAAATTTCTATTTGTGAAAGGATAAATCTAATGAGCATTCAACCAAAAATTAATTACCAAAAACAGCTTGACGATTTAATAAAAGGCATTGATACTAAGTATGCACCGACTTTGTTTTTGCATAGCTGTTGTGCTCCTTGCTCGTCTTATGTGCTTGAATATTTGTCTGGAATTTTTAAAATTACAGTTTTTTATTATAA
This sequence comes from uncultured Oscillospiraceae bacterium, assembly GCA_964548535.1. Lineage (GTDB taxonomy): Bacteria > Bacillota > Clostridia > Oscillospirales > Ruminococcaceae > CAZJRQ01. The sequence continues at coordinate 24,250 of CAZJRQ010000026.1, read as the reverse complement.
TCCGAATATTTATCCTGCTGAAGAGTATTATAAGCGTGTTGATGAGCAGAAAAAATTTATTGCTAAGCTTAATGTGAAAAATAAAATCGATTTTATTGAGGGCGATTACGTTCAGCAGGATTTTTACGCTTGTATAAAAGGGCTTGAAAATATTCCAGAGGGCGGAGAGCGCTGTTTTGCTTGCTATAAATTAAGGCTTGAAGAAACTGCTAGGTTAGCAAGTGAGTTGGGTTTTGATTATTTTACTACTACGCTGTCGATTTCACCATATAAGAATGCGCTGAAACTTAATGAAATATCCGCTCAGCTTTCTAAAATTTATGACGTGAAAAATTTACCATCTGACTTTAAAAAGAAAAATGGATACAAGCGTTCAATTGAACTCTCGGAAAATTATGGTCTATATCGTCAGGATTACTGCGGCTGTGTTTTTTCAAAAAATGAACGTGAAAATCACAATGAATCTAAATAAATTTATGCACATAAAAAAGATTGCCTGTTTTTTACAGACAATCTTTTTGTTTACGTATTTTTAAATACAATAGGAATCGATTACACAATTTTTTCCAGTCTTTTTGCCGATATACAAATAGTCATCAGCTGTTTTTATTGCTTTTTCGTATGAAATATCACCATTGCATTCGCAAACTCCAAAAGTTATAGTGACAGTGAACTTATTATCATCGCATTTGAAATAATGGTTTGAAACAGTTTGACATATTTTATTGCACATTTCGTCGCCTTCGTCAATCTTAGCATTAGGCAAAACTATTAAAACTTCTTCTCCGCCCCAACGGCAAATATAGCCTTCAGACGGAACTGCTTGAGTTATTAATGAGCAAATTTCTCTTAACACTACATCGCCAATTGAATGTCCGTAAGTGTCATTGATAGCTTTGAAGTTGTCAATATCTCCCATTGCCACTGTGTAAGATTTATTCGTTGCTTGTGCATTTTCATGAATTATTTTCATATATTCAGTCATTGCACGTCGATTGAACAGCTGTGTAAGTGGATCAATTGTCGCAAGACGGCTTAGCGTTTCGTTTTTAGCTTTCAGTTTGGTTTGTGCAACCTGTTTTGAAATACGATAAATAATCGAAGTACAAATAATCATTAAGGAAGCTACTAAAGAATTTAAAAAGTAAATGCTTACAGCAGAAAAAGTTCCATCCAAGCTATTAATGATGTTATCGCTATTTGAAATATAAGCTTTAAGTAATAAAAAGGATGCCAAGATTGAAAATGAAATTATATAAGGTATATATTCTCTTTTAAAATCTAAGTAAAATGGCACGGGTAAAATACAAACTAAGTAAAGCGGGAATCCGCATTGCCATCCGACGAATATCGTTGCAAGAGCCGCATGAAATACAATTTCAATTATCATTATACATGCTATGAGTGCTAGATGTTTTTGTTTTACTATAAAAAAACATAGTGTGAAATAAAGTGTGACGCTCACTATATTAGCGTACATCATCTCATAAACTCCGTTTTCTAAAAAAAAGAAAATAAAGATTGAGTGTACGAAAAAGCAACATATGCTTGCTAAAAGATAAATTTTATGCGTCGAAATACTAAGTAGTTTGGACCAATCTATAAATAGTTTTTTTTTCATATATCGTTCCCTATCTATGTCAATTAGAAATTATTAATCATTTGTTTAATAAAATTATGCTAACTTAATTATACTATAAAGCTATCACATAAACAAGATGAATTTTTCACAAATTTAATAGTGGTATTTGTGAAATCTATACATTAAACTGTCTGTAAATAATTTGATTAATTAATATATTAACACAGGGATTATTAGTTAGAAAAATCAACATAATTCCTTGCTATATTACATAAAAAAGTCCGCGAATTACACGGACTTTTTTGTATTTAGTTTTTGTTATCAATAATATTAGTTCCATAAGTAAGAGTAAGCAAGCTATCACCTAGATGAACATTTTCAACGGCAATATTTTCGTAATCAAGACTTAAGTCGTAATGTGAGAAATTCCAAAAGGCTTTTAATCCTAGACTTACTAGCTTGTTAGCAATCACTTCCGTATTAGCTTTCGGAATACAAAGCACTGCAACCGTCGGCGAGTTCTCTTTGCAGAATTCGTCAATTTCATCAGTGTGATTTATTTGCAGATTCCCTACTTTTTTTCCCGTCAATTCAGGATTATTATCGAAAATTCCAATTAGCTGACATCCTCTTGTGTCAAAATTTATATGCGTTGCAATTGCGCGTCCAAGATTTCCAGCACCTATTAAAATTGTCTTGAAGTTTTTATCTACACCGAGAATTTTTCCTATTTCTGAGTGAAGCTCATCAACATGATAGCCATAGCCTTGCTGACCAAATCCGCCAAAACAGTTTAAATCCTGCCTTATCTGCGATGCTGTCAGCTTCATTCTATTTGAAAGTTCACGTGAAGAAATTCGCTCTACTCCTTGTTTTTGAAGCTCACCAAGAAAACGATAATATCTTGGAAGCCTTTTTATAACTGATGATGAAATAGAACCGCCTTTTGACATACCAAACCAACTCCGTAAAAATTTTGCATAAAGGGACGGATATAAAAAATCCGTCCCGCTGCGTAATAAATAAATTTGTTTTGAATTATTATTTGCCTAAAAGTGCCTTAAGTCTTTCATCGACAGCCTTTAGGAAATCTTCAGTATTAACCTTTTTCTTGTTTTCAAGAGTTGAAAGCATATAAAGGTCACCTGTCATAACGCCCTCTTCAATTGTCTGAATTGTAGCTTTTTCAAGCTTATCAGCAAAATCAACAAGGTCAGAAGTATTATCAAGCTCACCTCTCTTGCGAAGTGCACCAGTCCATGCAAACAATGTAGCAACTGAGTTTGTTGAAGTTTCTTCACCCTTTAGGTGCTTATAGTAATGACGCTGAACAGTACCGTGAGCAGCCTCATACTCGTAAACTCCGTCTGGAGAAACTAAAACTGAAGTCATCATTGCAAGTGAGCCATAAGCAGTAGCAACCATGTCAGACATTACGTCGCCGTCATAGTTTTTACAAGCCCAAATGTATCCTCCGTCTGAACGGATAACTCTAGCAACAGCGTCGTCAATTAGAGTATAGAAATACTCAATTCCAGCAGCCTCAAATTTTTCTTTATACTCAGCATCATAAATTTCTTGGAAAATATCCTTGAAAGTGTGGTCATATTTCTTAGAAATAGTATCCTTAGTAGCAAACCAAACGTCCTGCTTAGTATCAAGACCGAAGTTTAGGCAAGCTCTAGCGAATGAACCGATTGAGTCATCACGATTGTGAAGACCTTGAATGATTCCGGCAGAACCAGCGAACTCATGGATTGTTTCTTTTGAAACGTTGCCGTCCTTATCAGTCAAAACAAGTTCAGCCTTTGAATCCTCAGGACATTTCATTTCAACGTTTTTATAAACATCGCCGTAAGCGTGACGAGCGATAGTGATAGGCTTTGTCCAAGTAGGAATATATGGAGTGATACCATTTACAATGATAGGAGTTCTAAAAACAGTACCGTCAAGCATTGCTCTGATAGTTCCGTTAGGAGATTTCCACATTTCCTTTAGGTTGTACTCAGGCATTCTAGCAGCGTTAGGAGTAATTGTAGCGCACTTTACAGCTACACCATACTTCTTAGTTGCATTTGCAGAGTCGATAGTAACCTGATCATTAGTTTCGTTTCTGTAAACAAGACCAAGATCATAGTACTCAGTGTTAAGGTCGATGTATGGAGTTAGAAGAATGTCTTTAATCTGCTGCCAGATTATTCTTGTCATCTCATCTCCGTCCATCTCAACTAGTGGAGTTTTCATTTGAATTTTTGACATTGTATTGCCCTCCTGAAAAAGTATTTTTTATTCCCCAAATGATTAATTATTTACTTACTTTATTTTCAATAGCGTTTTTATAAAATCAAAATTATGAAGTCTTTAAGTTTTTAAATAGAATAAAAAAATCATAAAAGCGCAGAAAATTATAAAACCAACATAGTGCTTAAGTGCGTCATAAAACGATATTTTTTGTTTTACGCAATCAAACAGTGCTGCAGAAATATATGCAAAACATGAACCTGAAATAAGATAGCCAACGCTTTCTAAATCAAGAAAGTATGCAAATGCTAATCCGATTAAAAAACCGATGATAATACCAGCAAGACCTTCAGGTGAAATGTTAATATCATGGTAGTTTACGTGGCGTGGTCTTGTATGGGAAGTTTGATTTTTCTTTCTTGTAGTCTCGGAAGTACCAAACCCTCCCCAAGTGTTGTTCTTATTCTCGCGAAATTGCTCCTCGTGAAATCTATCAGCACTTTGATGATAGACCATGTGTCCAATTACATAATCAGTATCTAGGCTTTCATCATAAACCATGTTGCCGTATTCATCATATTCGTCGGTTGAGTTAATTTTATTAGCGTTTTGAGCATAGTAGTTATTGTCATATTTATCGTAGTCTTCTTTGCTATAACGTTTATTACCTGCCATAAGCTTTACCCCCGCAAAAACTTATTTTTTGTTATCAAACCATTATATATTATTTAAGTGACTCTCTTGTATAGTCTAGCAAACCGCCAGCAAGAATAATATCCTTAGTTCTTCCTGTTAGCTCGCAAAGAACTGGAATTTTTTCGCCAGTAGTTTTATTTTCAACAACAAATTCAGATTTGTCATCAGCAATCAAAGCTCTAACATCAGCGATAGCAATTTCGTCGCCTTGAGAAATCTTATCATAGTCAGCCTCGTTTACAAAAGTAAGTGGCAAGATACCTGCATTAATAAGATTTGCTCTGTGAATTCTAGCAAAAGACTTAACCAAAACAGCCTTAATTCCTAGATATAGAGGTGCAAGAGCGGCATGCTCACGAGATGAACCTTGACCGTAGTTTGAACCACCTACGATTATTGATTTGCCCATATTTTCAGCACGTCTTGGGAAATCCTCGTCGCAAACTGTAAAGCAGTGCTGTGAGATAGCAGGAATGTTTGAACGTAGCGGAAGAATCTTAGCACCAGCAGGCATGATATGGTCTGTAGTGATATTGTCGCCAACCTTTAGTGAAACCTTGCAGTCAATACTCTCAACTAGCGGAGCAGTGTCAGGGAAAGGTTTGATATTTGGTCCGCGAAGAATTTCAACAGAATCCATTTCTTCAGCTGTTGATGGCAAAACAATCATATTATCATTAATTACAAACTTCTCTGGCATTGGAATTGTAGGCTCATCACCCAAAGTTCTAGGATCAGTTAGGTAGCCAGCAAGAGCAGATGCAGCAGCAAGCTCAGGAGAAACAAGATAAATCTGTCCGTCCTTAGTGCCTGAACGTCCCTCAAAGTTTCTGTTGAATGTTCTTAGAGAAATTCCCTTTGAATTAGGTGACTGTCCCATACCGATACAAGGACCGCAAGCTGATTCAAGAATTCTAGCACCGGCGTCAATCAGATCTGACAATGCACCGTTTTGAGCAAGCATATTAAGAACCTGCTTAGAACCAGGAGCAATTGAAAGTGAAACGTCAGGATTAACAGTTTTGCCCTTTAGAATGTGAGCAACCTTCATCAAATCATTATAAGATGAGTTTGTACAGGAACCGATACAAACCTGATCGATTTTAAGCTTGCCGATTTCTTCACAAGTCTTAACATTGTCAGGAGAATGAGGACAAGCAGCCATAGGTACGATTTCTGATAGATTAATATCAACAACCTCATCATAAACAGCGTCGTCATCAGCTGAAAGTTCGCTCCAAACATCCTCTCTGCCCTGAGCCTTTAAAAACTCAAGAGTAAGCTCATCAGATGGGAAGATTGAAGTAGTAGCACCAAGCTCAGCACCCATATTAGTAATAGTAGCACGTTCAGGAACGCTAAGAGTTTTAACACCTTCACCGCAATATTCAATAACCTTGCCAACTCCGCCCTTAACAGAAAGTCTGCGAAGTACTTCAAGAATAACGTCCTTAGCAGCAACCCAAGGAGAAAGCTTTCCAGTAAGATTTACCTTAACAACGTTAGGGTAAGTGATATAGTAAGCACCGCCGCCCATAGCAACAGCAACATCAAGTCCGCCGGCACCGATAGCAATCATACCAATACCGCCGCCTGTTGGAGTATGGCTGTCAGAACCAATTAAAGTTTTTCCAGGCACACCAAAACGCTCAAGATGAACCTGATGGCAGATACCATTACCAGGTCTTGAGAAATAAATTCCGTGCTTTTTAGCAACAGAACCAATATAGCGATGATCGTCAGCATTTTCAAAGCCTGACTGCAAAGTGTTGTGGTCAATATAAGCAACAGAACGCTCTGTTTTTACTCTAGGAACTCCCATAGCCTCAAATTCCAAATAAGCCATAGTGCCAGTAGCGTCTTGAGTTAAAGTCTGGTCAATTCTAATTCCAATTTCAGTACCCTTGACAAATTCTCCGTCAACGATATGATTTTTTAGTATTTTTTCAGTTAGTGTCAAACCCATACAAAACAATCCTTTCCCATTTAAAGATAGTATAATTATAATACATTTGCACTTCTTTGTCAAGTTTTTAACAATCATTTATTAATGTTACATGCAAGACTAAATGTACAAGTTAGTGCTATTATTTTCAGGAACTTTGTTGATATTACTGTCTGAAGAATTTTTTATTAGTAATCTTAATACAATCTTAATACTGCGGGGGATTTCTTTATACCCTTTTAAGTATTGATATGATATGGTATATGCAGGAGGAAAGCAAAAAAATGTTTAAATGCATTTTTTGTTTTGAAAGGATTGAGAAAGGTAAGATGATGAAAATAGGTTTTGTGGTAGGAATACTACTGGCTCTTATACTTTTGGTTGTGATTTTAGTATTTGTTATGAAAGGTGATAAGTAATGGATAACAGTTTTAGTTGGGCATATATTTTGCAGTATGTTCTTTATTTAGGCGTGCTTGTAGTATTAGCAATTCCGCTTGGTGCATACATAAAAAAGGTTATGAATGGTGAAAAGACATTTTTGTCAAAAATTCTTGCTCCTTGTGAAAACTTAGTTTACAAGGTTATGAAGGTTGACACAGATGAGCAGATGAGTGCAAAGAAATATGCTGTAAGTGTAGTTTTATTTTCAGCAGTTGGCTTTGTGTTTTTATTCTTGCTTTTGCTTTTGCAGGGAGTTTTGCCTGGAAATCCTCAAAATGTTTCTGGAGTTAGGTGGGACTTAGCTTTTAATACTGCAATAAGTTTTGTTACTAATACAAACTGGCAGGCATACAGCGGAGAGTCAGCACTTAGTTATTTGACTCAGTCTTTTGGACTTACAGTTCAAAACTTCGTTTCAGCGGCAACAGGAATTGCAGTTCTTTTTGCATTAATCAGAGGATTTGTTAAGATTAATGCGAAAGGTTTGGGAAGTTTTTGGGTGGACATTACAAGAATTATTATACAGATATTAATTCCTATCAATCTTGTAATATCACTTCTTTTGGTAGCTGGCGGAGTTGTTCAAAACTTTAAATCTGGTCAAACAGTTGATTTAGTAGAACCTATTGCAGTTACGGCTGAGGGTGACATTATTGATGATGCAGAAATTGATACAGAAAACAATACTGTAACTGTTGACGGAAAAATTATTGACGGTGCGAAAATTATAGCAGAGCAGTTTGTTCCAATGGGGCCAGCGGCTAGCCAAATTGCAATTAAGCAGTCGGGTACAAACGGCGGAGGATATACTGGTGTAAATTCGGCTCACCCTATTGAAAACCCTAACGCGTTTACTAATATAGTAGAAATGCTTTCGATTTTGCTTATTCCAGCATCACTTTGCTTTACATTCGGTAAGGGTGTCGGGAACAAAAAACAAGGCTATGCGATATTCTCGGCAATGTTTATTTGTTTGGTAATTGCTTTGAGCATTATTGCTGTTAACGAGCAGATTGGCACTGCACAGCTTGCACAGAATGGTGCGGTTGATATGTCAGTGATAAATCAGGCTGGCGGTAATATGGAGGGCAAGGAGGCAAGATTTGGTATTGCTTCATCTACAACATGGTCGGCATTTACAACTGCTGCATCAAGCGGTTCTGTAAACTCAATGTTTGACAGCTACACTCCTCTTGGCGGAATGATGCTAATGCTTTTAATGCAGTTGGGTGAAGTGATTTTTGGCGGTGTTGGCTGCGGACTTTACGGCATGCTGGCATTTGCTATTTTGACAGTGTTTATTGCTGGACTTATGGTTGGCAGAACGCCAGAGTTTTTAGGTAAGAAGATTGAACCATACGAGATGAAATGGGCGGTTATGGTATGTCTTGCAACACCAGTTTCGATTCTTATCGGCAGTGGTATTGCGGCACTTGTGCCAGACGTGGCGAACAGTTTAACCAACAGCGGAGCGCACGGTTTCTCAGAACTTTTATATGCTTACTCATCATGCGGAGCAAACAACGGTTCGGCTTTTGCGGGGTTTGATGCAAATACTATCTTCTTGAATGTGTCGCTGGGACTTGTAATGCTTTTTGCAAGATTTATTCCTATTGTCGGAAGTTTAGCAATAGCAGGACATTTGGCTGGTAAAAAGAAGTTGGTTTCAACAGCAGGTACACTTTCAACAACAAATGCAATGTTTGTATTTTTGCTGATTTTGATTGTGATTTTGATTGGTGCTCTAAGCTTTTTTCCAGCACTTGCGCTTGGGCCAATCGCTGAATATTTCGGTTAATAAGGGAGGCTTTAATTAATCATGGCATCTAATAATAAATCTGCTCTTGCTGATAAGCAAATGGTAAGCGGAGCAATTAAGGATTCGTTTATAAAACTAAATCCTAAAACGCAGGCACAAAATCCTGTTATGATGTTAGTGTATATTTCGTCAGTGCTTACTACAATCCTATGGTTAGTTTCTCTTTTTGGATTTAAAGATGCACCATCTGGATATACACTTGCTATCACGATAATCTTGTGGTTTACCGTGCTTTTTGCAAACTTTGCTGAGGCTATTGCTGAGGGCAGAGGAAAGGCACAGGCTGACTCACTTCGTGCTGCTAAAAAGGACGTTGAGGCGTATAGAATTCCGTCGGCTGACAGAAAAGATGAAATTCAAACTGTATCATCAGTAACACTTAAAAAAGGTGATATTGTTATAGTTAAGGCTGGTGAGCAAATTCCTGCTGACGGTGAAGTAATTGAGGGTGCGGCGTCGGTTGATGAAAGTGCGATTACTGGTGAATCTGCTCCTGTAATTCGTGAAAGCGGCGGTGACAGAAGTGCTGTAACAGGCGGAACAACCTTGCTTTCAGACTGGGTTGTAGTTGAAGTTTCAAACGAGGCAGGCGAGAGCTTTCTTGACAAGATGATAGCAATGGTTGAGGGTGCGGCTAGAAAGAAAACACCTAACGAAATTGCGTTGCAGATTTTTCTAATGGCGCTAACAGTGATTTTTATTTTAGTTACACTTTCACTTTTCGCATACTCAACATTTTCAGCTAAGCAGGCTGGAATTGACAACCCCACATCAATAACAACTCTTGTGGCTTTGCTTGTATGTCTTGCTCCAACAACTATTGGTGCGCTGCTTTCGGCAATCGGTATAGCAGGCATGAGCAGGCTTAATCAGGCAAATGTTTTGGCAATGAGCGGTCGTGCTATTGAAGCGGCTGGTGATGTTGATATTTTAATGCTTGACAAGACAGGTACTATCACTTTGGGAAATCGTCAGGCTTGCGGCTTTATCGCAGTTGACGGTGCAACTAAGGAAGAACTTGCAGACGCGGCTCAGCTTTCATCTCTTGCAGACGAAACTCCAGAGGGCAGAAGTGTTGTGATTTTAGCAAAAGAACGTTTTGGAATTAGAGAGCGTGAGCTTGGCGATAAAAACATTGAGTTTATACCATTTACAGCAAAGCTTAGAATGAGCGGTGTTAATTATAATGGTGAGGAAATCAGAAAAGGTGCGGCAGAGTCGGTTAGGGATTATGTTTTGGCAAACGGCGGAACATATAGTGAGGAATGCGATAATGCTGTAAAGGATATTTCAAACAAGGGCGGAACACCTCTTGTTGTAGCGAAAAATCACAAGATTTTAGGTGTGATTTATCTTAAGGATATTATCAAGCAGGGTGTTCAGGAGAAGTTTAATGACCTTAGAAAAATGGGAATTAAAACTATTATGATTACTGGCGACAACCCTCTAACAGCGGCTGCTATTGCGGCTGAGGCAGGGGTTGATGATTTTCTTGCTGAGGCTACTCCTGAGGGGAAGCTTAGCATGATAAGAGAACTTCAGGCAAAGGGACATCTAGTAGCAATGACAGGTGACGGTACAAATGACGCACCAGCTTTGGCACAGGCTGATGTTGCAGTTGCAATGAACAGCGGTACTCAAGCGGCGAAAGAGGCAGGGAACATGGTTGACCTTGACTCTTCACCAACAAAGCTAATTGACATTGTTCGTATAGGAAAACAGCTTTTGATGACAAGAGGAAGCTTGACTACTTTTTCAATTGCGAATGACGTTGCAAAATATTTCGCAATCATTCCAGCATTGTTTATGGGGCTGTATCCTGGACTTTCAGCACTTAATATCATGAACTTGACATCATCAAGAAGTGCTATTTTGTCGGCGATTATTTATAACGCACTAATTATTGTAGCGCTTATTCCACTAGCATTAAAGGGTGTTAAGTACAGAGAAGTTCCAGCAGGAAAACTGCTATCAAGAAACTTGCTTGTTTATGGTCTTGGCGGACTTGCAGCACCATTTGTATTTGTAAAGCTGATTGATATGATTATTACAGCACTTGGCTTATCATAATCGGAGGAGATTTGTTAATGAAAACTATGAACATACTAAAAAAGGCTTTGATTATATTTCTTATATTCACGGTTGTTTGCGGTGTTTTTTACACGATGTTTGTAACTGTTATCGCACAGATATTTTTTCCTGAAAAAGCAAATGGAAGTATGATTGAGGTTGACGGAAAAATATACGGCTGTGAACTTTTGGGACAGCAGTATACTGACGAAAAATATATGTGGGGGCGTATTATGAATATTGACGTTTCTACATATACAGACAAGGATGGAAATGCTGTAATGTATGCATCTCCTTCAAATTTGAGTCCTGACAGTCAGGAGTATGGAGAACTTATTGCACAGCGTGTTGATAAAATTAAGGCTAGCAATCCGGATAAGGGTGATACTCCAATTCCAGTTGATTTGGTAACCTGTTCGGGCAGCGGACTTGACCCGCAAATTTCAGTAGCGGCTGCAAAGTATCAAATTGAGCGTGTTGCTAAGGAAAATGATATGACTAATGCTCAGGTTGAGGATATAATTGACAAATGTACTGATAAGAAATTCCTGGGCGTTTTTGGAGAAGAAACTGTAAATGTATTAAAAGTCAATCTAATGCTTGACGGAATACTTAAATAGAATACAGACAGGTATAAGGTCTATGGCTTTGTCCGTAGGCCTTATATTTTGTCAGCAAAAAAATCATTGCTATTAATAGGGTTATATGATATAATTAAAGCGAAAAATGGATATATATCACATTAAGAAATTTGGTGAATTTTATGGAAGAGTGCAGAGCTAATCCTGATGAGCTTTTGAATGCAATTCGCAAAGAGTACAGAGATGAAAATCGCGGACATTTGAAAATATTCTTTGGTTATGCGGCAGGAGTCGGAAAGACTTATGCTATGCTTAAAGCTGCCCATGCGGCAAAAAGGCGTGGCGTTGATGTTGTTATCGGATATGTAGAGCCACACGCAAGACCGCAGACCGCCTCTTTAATGAGCGGACTTGAGAAAATCCCTAACACCGTTATTGTGCATAATAACATTAGTCTTAAAGAGTTTGATTTAGATGCGGCGATAAAGAGAAAGCCAAAGCTGATTTTAGTTGATGAACTTGCTCATACTAATGCTACAGGCAGTCGGCATGTTAAGAGATATCAAGATATAAATGAACTGCTTAAAGCTGGTATTGACGTTTACACCACTGTAAATGTGCAGCATATCGAAAGTCTTAATAACATGGTGGCGTCGATTACTGGGGTGGTTGTTCGCGAGCGTATTCCTGACAAGGTTTTTGATGATGCTGACCAGGTTGAGCTTGTTGACATTGAACCGCAGGAACTTCTAGACAGATTGAATGCCGGACACATTTATAAAAAGGCGCAGATTCAAAATGCTTTGACTGGATTTTTCTCATTGCAGAATTTAGTTGCACTTCGTGAAATGGCACTTAGACGATGTGCTGACCGAGTTAACAAAATTTCGGAAACTGTAAGAATTAAGCATAATGATGATTATTATACTGATGAGCATATTTTAGTATGTCTTTCATCTTCGCCTTCGAATGCTAAGATTATTCGAACAGCGGCAAGAATGGCTCAAGCTTTTAGAGGAACTTTTACAGCTTTGTTTGTAGAAACTAACGAGTTTGCAGAAATGAGCGATGATGACAAAAAACAACTTCGTGCAAACATATATCTCGCTGAGCAGTTGGGCGCGACGATTGAAACTACATATGGAGATGATATACCATATCAAATTCATGAGTTTGCAAGGCTTTCGGGTGTGTCTAAAATTGTTTTGGGAAGAAATAATGCAAAGCGGAAATACTTTTTCAGCAAGCCGACTTTGACAGAAAAACTTATTTCATATTCCCCTAATTTAGATGTTTATATTATCCCTGACAAAGAGACTCCTGTGTATCGTGAGCAGAAGAAAAAGATTGCAGAAAGTAAATTTCAGATTTCTGATGTTATAAAAACTTTTTTAATTGTTATCGCGGCAACGATTATTGGACTTGTTTTTGAGCGTTTGGGTTTTAGTGAAGCTAATATAATTACAGTTTATATTTTGGGAGTTTTAATAACATCTGTTGTAACTTCTAAACGAATATACAGTTTGGCACAATCATTCGTGAGTGTATTGGTATTTAATTTAGCATTTACTGAACCTAAATTAAGTAAGGATACGTATGATTCTGGTTATCCAGCTACGTTTTTAATTATGTTTATAGCAGCATTTATTACGAGCAGTCTTTCGAGTAAAATAAATCAAAACGCTAAGCATTCGGCACAGACAGCTTATCGCACAAAAGTTTTGTTTGATACAAACTATCTTTTACAGCAGGCTGATGAAAAAGATGAGATTATAACTGTTACTGCAAGTCAGCTTATCAAGCTTTTGGATAGAGATATTGTGTTTTATTATGGCGAAGATGATAAGATTCAAGAGCCGAAAATTTTTTATTCTAATGAATCTGAGTCTGATAAGCATAGTGAGTATATTTCTGATAACGAGCGAGCGGTGGCGGCTTGGGTTTATAAAAATAACAAAAAGGCTGGTGCATCAACAAACACCTTGTCAAATTCAAAATGCTTGTATTTGGCAGTTAGAATAAACGAAAGTGTTTATGGCGTTGCTGGAATTGTTATTGGTGAAACTCCGCTTGACTCGCTTGAACAGAGTATTATGCTTTCAATGCTTGGCGAATGTGCACTTGCTTTGGAGAATGAGCGTAATATAAAGGAGAAAGAGGATGCTGCTGTTTTGGCTAAAAACGAACAGCTAAGGGCAAATCTTCTGCGTGCGATTTCTCACGATTTGCGCACACCGCTGACGGCTATTTCAGGCAATGCAAGCATTTTGTATTCAAATAGTGACAGCATAAGTGATGAGAAGAAAAAAAGTCTTTACAGCGATATTTATGATGATTCGCTATGGCTTATAAATCTTGTGGAAAACCTGCTTTCGGTTACTCGAATTGAGGATGGTTCGATTAACATAAGAATGACGGCTGAGCTTATTGATGAGGTTGTCGAAGAGGCGATTTCGCACATCGGAATAAAAAACACAAACCATAAAATAAGCATTGTTCAGTCCGATGAATTTTTAATGGTTAAGATTGATGCAAGACTTATTTGTCAGGTTATAATAAATATTGTAGGAAATGCTATAAAATATACTCCAGAAGGATCTGAGATAAAGATAATTTTATCTAAAGAGAAAGAGTGGGTTGTTGTTGAAATTGCAGACAACGGTCCTGGTATTTCAGATGAGTCAAAGCCGAAAATTTTTGATATGTTTTACACTGACGAGAACGCAGTTGTCGACAGCCGACGCGGACTTGGATTTGGTCTTGCTTTGTGTAAATCAATTATCAATGCACATGGCGGAACTATTTCGGTTTTGGACAATAAATCTAAGGGAGCAATTTTTCGCTTTACAATTCCTGCTGAGGAGGTAGCAATTCATGAATAAACCATTCGTTTTGATTGTTGAAGACGATTGCGCAATCAGAAATTTAATAATAACAACGCTTGAGGCTAATGACTATCGCTTTGAGTCTGCTGAAAACGGAAAAGCTGCTATAATGGCGGCATCAACATATAATCCTGATATAATTCTGCTTGATTTAGGTCTGCCTGATATGGACGGTGTTGATGTTATAAAAAAGGTTCGCACATGGACTAATATTCCGATAATTGTAATTAGCGCAAGAAGTGAAGATGTTGATAAAATTGAGGCTCTTGATGCTGGTGCTGATGATTATATTACAAAGCCTTTTTCAGTAGAAGAACTGCTTGCAAGGCTTAGAGTTGCTCAAAGACGTTTAAGCTATATGAAAAATCATGTTTTGGATGAGCAGTCAGAATTTGTAAATGCAAGTCTGCGAATTGATTATGCTGCTGGAAGTGTTTTTATGAATGAGCAAGAAATTCATCTTACACCGATTGAATATAAGCTTGTTTGTCTGCTTTCTAAAAATGTAGGAAAGGTACTTACTTATACTTATATAACACGTGAGATTTGGGGCAGTGCCTTTGAAAGTGATGTTGCATCACTTCGTGTTTTTATGGCGACTTTGCGTAAAAAAATAGAGAAAAATTCTGTGAACAATCAAAAATATATTCAAACGCATATCGGTGTTGGATATAGAATGAATAAGCTGTAATTTTACCGCATAGTATAAGTAATGATATTAGTGGTGTGGATTTGACGGACTTTTTTCAAGATATGTACGTCACACAGATACAAGCGTATTCCACAAACAGACACGAAAAATTAACAAAATTTTAGCGCATTTGTACATTGACTTAATAATGAAAAATCTATATAATTAATAAGTGACTTGTATAACGTGAAATTTAATTTATTAAGTAAGGGGAAATGAGAGTTTTGACTAAGGTTGTTAAGTTTGGTGGAAGTTCACTTGCTAGTGCTTCACAGTTTAAAAAGGTTGGAGATATTATTCGTGCTGAGGAATCACGTCGTTTTGTCGTTCCTTCTGCTCCAGGTAAGAGATTTAACGCTGACACAAAAGTAACAGATATGCTTTATGGCTGTTATGAGCTTGCTTCAAAGGGCAAAAGCTTTGATGCGCAGTTTGATAAAATTAGAGAAAGATATAATGAAATCATCAACGACTTAGGTCTTGAACTTTCACTTGAAAGTGAATTTGATATAATTAAAGCTGCGTTTATTGGAAGAGCTGGACGTGATTATGCAGCTTCAAGAGGTGAGTATCTAAACGGAATTGTGCTTGCTAATTATCTTGGCTATGAGTTTGTTGATTCAGCTGATGTTATTTATTTCAATGATTTTGGCGTGTTTGATAAGGAACGTACAAATACTGAACTTTCTGCTAGACTTGAAAATGTGAAAAATGCTGTAATTCCAGGATTTTATGGTTCAATGCCAAATGACACTATTAAGACTTTCTCAAGAGGCGGTTCTGATGTAACTGGTTCTATCGTTGCGGCTGCTGTTAATGCTGATATTTATGAAAACTGGACAGACGTTTCAGGATTTTTGATTGCTGATCCTAGAATAGTTGAAGATCCTTTGCCTATTACTACAATAACATATAAAGAGCTTCG
>CAZJRQ010000026.1:0-8271 GCA_964548535.1 uncultured Oscillospiraceae bacterium | reverse complement strand
CTAGAATAGTTGAAGATCCTTTGCCTATTACTACAATAACATATAAAGAGCTTCGCGAGCTTTCATATATGGGAGCAGGCGTTTTGCATGAAGATGCAATTTTCCCAGTGCGTAAGGCTGGTATTCCAATTAACATTAAGAATACTAATGCACCTGACGATCATGGCACTATGATTGTTGAAAGTACATCACAAAAGCCACCGTTTACTATTACTGGTATTGCTGGGAAGAAGGGCTTTACTGTTATTAATATCGAAAAGGATATGATGAACAGTGAGCTTGGTTTTGGCAGAAAGGTTCTAGAGGTTTTTGAGAAAAACGGAATTTCTTATGAGCATACTCCATCTGGAATTGACACAATGAGTGTTATTGTTCATCAGGAAGAGTTTGAGCCTAAGGAGCAGGATATTTTAAGCGGACTTCATAGAAATGTTGCGCCTGATTCAATTGATATTGAAACTGGTCTTGCACTAATTGCAGTTGTTGGACGTGCGATGAAATCGAACAGAGGAACTGCAGGCAGAATTTTTGCTGCACTTGCACACGCTCACGTAAACGTAAAGATGATTGACCAGGGTTCAAGTGAGCTTAATGTAATTGTCGGCGTTGAAGAAGAAGATTTTGAAAGAGCAGTACAGAGCATTTATCAGATTTTTGTTGTTCACCAGCTTTAATTTCTTATATAAAAAACAAAAGCTTTCTTTGGATTTTATTATCCGAAGAAAGCTTTGCCTATTTATTTTGAGTTATATGAAGAAGATCAAGTTAATCGTCTTTTTTACGTTTTGTAATTTTTACGATGTAATGTGTTCCAGCAACGTATAATCCCATTATTGGAATCATTGTTGTGAATATTTTTTTCAAGCTGCCAGCAGTGTCGTCTTCAAAGACAATTTCTTGTTGCCCAGAATTGCTTGAAGTTGCATTGCTGTATGTGCTGTTGTATTCAACTTCAGCCTGTTCAGCTTGCTTTACGCCCTTGTTGCATTGCGGAGTTAAAAGTGAACAATGTCTGCCACAGCCGTTGCAGTAAAGCTTGCCCAAGTATTCATCAAGTGACGATACATTTGCATCTGCTGAATTATCATTGCTAATTGCGGAATTGTCGTTGTTAGATTTTGAATTATTCTCAGTCGCTGGAGTGTTGTTGTTATCGAATGAATTGTCCTGCTGAGGTTGTCTTTCGTTCGTTTTATCGGAGTTGTTATTATCAGAATTTTGAGTTTCTGAAGAATTATTTTGTTCTTGAGTATCGGTCGATAGATTATTATCACTATCACTGTTGACTTCGTTGTCGAAATAACTGCCGTAATAGCTTACAGCTTCTGTTGCAAGAGCAGTGCCTGTACCGCATTGAGGGTTTGTCAGTAAACATCTTTTTCCGCAACCTGTGCAGTTAATTCTGCCTAGATAATCATCCTCACTTTCGCCGTCGATTGGTGGATTAGATGAAAAATCATAGTACGCTGTACCATGTCCGCCGCCACCTCTTGTTTGAGTTAAATTTAGTGTGCTGTCGTTGTTTGCAGTTGCGTCATAGTCGGTGTTTGTGCCTCTGCTTTTATTATTTTGTCTGCCCGTTTCATTATCCAAATTTAATTTTGAGGATTCGCTTTCGTCATCAGACTTTATCTTGAAATTGTCTGTGAAAGTTTTAGAAACGTTTGCCTTTATACCTAATATAGCAAGGCATAGTGCAAGAATCCTAAGCACAATTTTTCTAGGCTTGCAGTCTTTGTTAAGTCCAAACATTTTTCGAAATGCACCCATAATCATGTCCCAGTGCAGACCTATGTGTATAGAAATTAATATTAGTGATATCCATGCTGTTGCGTTATGTATAAAAACCCAAAGTGGACGATTGTTTGTAGTAAAGCTAAACAAATTGTCAGATATCAAAATACCGCTTCCGCCAACTAATATGAATGCAATCAGCAAGTGCATATTCACAATATATTTTGCCGCGTTCATACCACTGCTTTCACTTTTGAAAACTTTCTTAGTCACTGCACCAATCCGTTTTACGTTGAAAATGTTGTGCAGAATAAATGCTCCAAGCAGGATTAATCCAATTATTTCGTGCCAGTAACCGCCTGTTAGAGAGTAAACCATTGCTAGAATTAATCCAACTGTCATTAATATATCAAACCCGATTTTAAAGTATATTTTTTTCATTAATATGTCCCTTCTTTTCTCTTTTGCTTTTGGTGTAAGTTCATTATATATTTTTAACTTAAAATTTATTTAAATCAAGTGTGAAAATTTGACGAAAATTCGGGCTCAGTTGGTTAAGAATATGTCGACAGTGAGAAAATTCATTAAATCCGTTGACTATTACAGATAAAAGTAATATACTAAAAGATAGAATAAAAAACTAAAGAGGTATATTACTATGGAAAAATATGAAAATATTCTAACTCAAACAAATACACTAGTCATTTTTAAAGGCTTGAAAGAACGCAATGTTGTAAAAAAACTTTTGCTTACTTTAGATGCTGTTGAAAATAAATCTGTTGAAGAGGCGGTTGAGGCTTACTCGGATTTTGTCGCTCAGCTTTATTCACATTCTGATAATTTAACTCAGTACATATTAAAGTTGGTTTTGGAAAATGAAAATTTATATATGCTGAGACGTGGTGAGGGCAAGAAAACTGGAATGCTTTTAGATGAATGTCTAGCAAATGAACTTATGGTTTTAGAGCAGCTTTCTCAAATTCCTTGTGATGATATAATATCAAAAATAGATTATGATGAATTTTTACCTAGATATGAAACTGAGCAGCTTGATTTTTCTCAGATTTATGCTGACAGAATACATCAGATTAATCAGTTTGGCTATGGCATTTATTCACACTACAATGTGTTTATTGTAGATAACGGAAAGATTGTGCCTGTTGAATATCCTGATTCTACAAAACTTTCACAGCTTTCAGGCTACGAGCGTGAAAGACAAGAGGTTATTGACAATACTCTTGCTTTGATAAAGGGCAAGCCTGCAAACAATGCTTTGCTTTATGGTGACTGCGGAACGGGTAAATCTTCAACAGTAAAGGCTATTGCTAATGAGTTTGCTGACCAAGGATTAAGGCTTATTGAGCTTAAGAAAAAACAGCTGCATGAAATTCCTGCAATTGTTGAAACAATAAGTAAAAACCCATTGAAGTTTATAATTTTTATAGATGATTTATCATTCACTGAGGACGATGATGATTTTGCTGCGTTAAAGGCAATGCTAGAGGGAAGTGTATCATCAACTGCTTCAAATCTAGCAATTTATGCGACATCAAACAGACGTCATCTAGTAAGAGAAACCTTCTCATCAAGAGAGGGTGATGAAATCCATTTTAATGATACAATGCAGGAACTTTTGTCATTGTCAGACCGTTTTGGACTAACAGTAACATTTTCAAAACCAAATAAAGAAGTGTTCTTGTCGGTTGTGCGCGAGCTTGCTAATCAGTATGAAATTAAAATGCCTATTGAGGAAGTTTGCAAGGGAGCAGAGGCATATGCACTATCAAGAGGAGGACGTTCGCCAAGAGTTGCTAAACAATTTATTGAACACTTAAAAGGAGTGGAAGATTAGTGAGCATGTTTGAGAAAATTTTATTTGATAATCAAATAGAAGAAACTGCGAATTTAGCAAATGAAATCTGGCACCAGCATTTTGAAGGTATAATTTCCACTGAGCAGATTGATTATATGTTAGAAAAATTTCAATCGTTTGACGCAATAAAAGGGCAGATATCCGAAGGCTATGAGTATTACGGGATTTTTCAAAATGGAAAAGAAATTGGCTATTTTGGCATATGCAAGAAGGATGACAACTCGTTGTTTTTGTCAAAGCTCTATATTAAGCAGGAATATAGAGGTAAGGGATATGCCTCGCAAGCATTTGAATTTATAAAGAATATCGGCAGACAAAATGGCAACACTAAGCTATGGCTGACTGTGAATGTGAATAATGCAGAAACTATAAATATTTACAAGCATTGGGGAATGCAAATTGCAAAAACTCAGCTAGCAGATATAGGCAATGGTTTTTTTATGGATGATTATATTTTTGATCTTGAGTTTTAGAAGATGAACTTGCCCATTTGACTGTGCAAAGTGCATGATCAATTTGCTTATTTTTAGATGATTTTGTGCAAATGGTAAAATTGCAAAAATGCTATTGACAAAGCACCTGAGATTTGCTATAATAATTAAGTCGCTGTGAGACAAACGTCTTGAAACGACACAATAAATAGTGTGAATTAGTAGCTCAGTTGGCAGAGCATTTGACTTTTAATCAAAGGGTCCGGGGTTCGAATCCCCGCTAGTTCACCAAAACATTTAAAAAGATAAGACTATGGCATTATGCTGTGGTCTTATCTTTTTAAATGTTTACTTATTGAGCATATATTAAATAACAAGTAATGTTTTGTTATTGTAATTTATATTTAATAAATCTGACAGTTAATTTATCATCACACCATTTGACCGTGTCAGACGGCAGTTCTACTGTTTCAAGGACTTGTGTGACATCTCTTGTGCTTATAGTATGTGTTGGCTCATAGGCAGCGTTCTGATACGCTTGTGGCTCATTTGTTTTAATCTCTCTTATTTTATAAAAGCTTAATCAGCCGAATTTAGATTGTAAACAAATATATGTCATAGCTCACGCAACTTAAAAGTTGAACAAACAACTTTGTTGTACATACGGTCAGCATAAGAAATCCTCCATTTTCATTCTGTTTAGGAGGGAGTACTAGTATTCAATTGTCAAGATTCTAATGAAAAAATTACAGCAACAAAAAAAGAACACTATCAGCTGTCGGTCAAAACAAACTGAAAACGCTTTTGACAAATCTATAGAAATCGTGATATAATTAAAGCCATGACATTACAGGCATTCACCTAAAGGTTTCATAGTTGTTTCATAGACATCTGTGTTACTGGAATATATTTTCCGGGAAGAAAATATATTCTTTGGTGGGTGCTTTTGTTGTACCTATATATATATTTATACCATTTTTTGCTTTGATTGGCAAGCGATTTTGGTGAATTTTTAAATGATAAGATAACGTTGCGTCGATGCAGACATACTTTTTGTTCTAGGTTAAGTGACAATGATGTGAATCCAAAAATAATTGCGGAACTTGCAGGGCATACAAATGTAAGCTTTACCATGCAAAGATATGTACATCCGTCTATGGAAAAGAAAAGAGCAGCTGTGTCTTTGTTAGACTAGAAACGTTTAAATATTGGAAATAAAAAGCAAAATTTGAATGATAATCAAAGACAATCGAAATATTTTTTGTAAATCGATTTGCGCATAATATGCCTTTTCATGCAAACCCACAATATTCTATAATACTTATAAGTTATATAATTATATAATCTTTTTTCTTTTTCAATATTTAAGTACTAAAGAGAGTATTTAATATGTTTATCAAAAATTATACCACCTCGTCTACTATAAAAACGACGGATGGTATTTTTGTATTTATGTCATAAAATGATTTTAAAGATATCTAAGCTACAGTTTTAGCTTCTTTATATCGCAGCAAAACATTTAAGAGAAAAAATCTGATATTGTATTTCGTGTTCTACAATTGTATGTCCCCAATCGCCCTCACAGCTAATATAACGCACTTTGACAAGGTTTCCGTGCTCGTTGAGTAAAACTTCTACCTTATTAACTTAAGTGGCTCTTGTAAGCTCTGTCAGCTTCTGTGATTTTTATATGGGAGTTTATAGCGCTTCATCACGGTCTTGTGGGTAGCTAAAGATTAGGGTGTTCATTGTTTTTAATTCCTTTCATTTAATTTTGGGTAGAAAAAATCCGCTTTACTTTGTGGGTAAAGCGGATGAAATTATTTTTAAAATCTAAATCATGATTTTAAACTTTTTCTTGCAGTGGTTTTCATACTGTGAAGTTCATCATTATTTGCAATCACATCATCTGTTAAACCATATTCAGAAAGTGAATCATATTTACTATTAAGAAATGTCCGTAGCATTTCTTCAGTTTCTTCTGGATATTGATCAAGAAAATATGGCAAAAATTTTTTGAGAATATTATTATTCCTGAATAAAATGCTTTTAATCACTGGAACCATATCTTCATTAGAATATAAATCATCTGATATTATTATTTGAAATTTTTCAGAATCAGCTCTACAGAATATTACACTTTCGTTACCAATTATATAACTTCTCAGTTCAGATGTGTTACATATCCCAATAATCGCGGTATTTTCATTAAAAAAGCTAATTCTGAAGTCCCTACCAGAATTTTTTTGCCTGACAAACCATTTGCCTTGAAAGTCTTTTTTAAATATAAATTCATCACCATATTCGGTAGTTATTTCTTCAGTGTAAAGATCCCTAGTATCATGAAAACTTATTACAATCACGACATAAAACAGAAAAAACATTCCAAGTATTATTCCTAGTATTATTGCAATTGTTTTTAGAAAAGTTTTCATCTTATTTTCCCCCTATCTTACATATCAAAATACAGGTGCTCGTGAATAATCATCATGATCAACACAATAAAGCCAAACACCATATTTTATCATTACTTTGTCTTCATGAGAATCTTGACCACCAGAAGCGTAAAATCTGTGGCTTTATATAATTAACTAGGGATCCTCATGATATCCCACAACAACCCAAGCACCATTTTGACACTCAAAATATAATTCACATTCAGTGGCAGGAGAATTACTATTATTACCATTTGCATAATTCACTTTGTAGGAATAGGTGTATTTTACTGTGCATTTCTTGAAGTTATGAAATACTGGTTTGAATTTTAAATCCGTTTCCTCTGATGCAATCTTATCCTTATAGGTATATCGATAATTGATAACTTTAAATTGATATTCATCAACATTTTCTTTCAAATTATCTGGAACACTTTCTCCATATGTATCATAAGAAGAGTTTACAATATTTTTTGCAATAGAATATATTTTAATTGATGTCACAATATATATACTTACAAATAGTATAAATAAAATTAAAAGTATTAAAATTATCGTTTTTAAATACTTATTGAGAAAAGCCTTATTAATTATGATACAATCACCTTATCTCTCATCTTTAAAATTATTATCTTAGGATTTGGTTTGTCGTCTTCTATTTCAAGATACTTTTCTATTTCCCTATCCTTTTGAGGGTTCGTATGCCCTGCATAATAAATCATATCATCATCAACTTTTGATACAATCGCTGCATGTGAAAAAATGCCATCATCCTCGTGATCAAAGTATACTAAATCTCCAATTTGTATATTATGTTCTTCAATAATTTGATTAACATCATCATCTATACCAATTTTTATAAGTTCATAAGAAAAATCTTCACTATTGAAATAATCACTTTGTTCAATAACATTTGACCAAGAAGCTGAAACATCCCATTCATAAAATAGATTCCAACCTTGAGGGTTAAAAATGCCAACGAACCAACCCACTAGCAAATGATCTATTTCACCACGATGGGAATACCATATATCATTCATTGATAAGCCACTAGCATATATACATTGTGAAACGAAATTAGCACAGTCATTAGTATAACAGTAGTAAAACGAATTAAAATCATCCCACCATCGCATTGCATATTGGATTGCTTTTTCTCTATTATATGTTTTAGTTTCATTATAAATAAGAACATATGGATCGTCATCATCAGTAAGCCCATCCCCATCAGAATCCTCCATAGTCGGATCACTCAAACAAGGTACAATTTCAAGCTGAGCAAAAAAGCCTTTTAGTCCAGCTAGGCTGTCAAGTAAATCTTGTGGAATGCTGAAAGAATAACCATACTGAATGTATGTATCCCTAGTTGGGAAAATTGGTTCACCTAAATTATCATAGCATATAAGTGACGATTCGCTGTTTATTTCTTCCCAGTCAAGTAAACTGTCTTTGTCAGTATCTGCTGACACGCTTTAACTTATGCTGGACGAAAAGAATCTTCAATTGTCCATATACCATCAACATAGGATAAATAAACTTTAACTGGCAACATATCATCATCATTTCTGGTATAATATAACGTAGATTTTGAATCAACATCTGTTGAAATATATGTAAAATGATATTCAACAATTGCTTTGTTTTTATAATATTTTATTCTAAATATATTGTAAGAATAATCTTCAATTGCAGATCCCTCTAATACTTGTTTTTTATAATGGTTATATTGAGTATGATCAAATTGTGTATATACATCAAGAGAAATATTATTAATTAATTCATCAGGCACTTTTTTATT
>CAZJRQ010000025.1:18126-34498 GCA_964548535.1 uncultured Oscillospiraceae bacterium | reverse complement strand
ACGAGTGAGGCACGAACGAGGATGCGACTTTGCGCCGTCCGCGCTAGGACTGCTCAGGGTTGGAATTTATGAAAACAATGAACTTAGTACACCACAAGGTTGTGACGCTGATTATGGTGTGAGCACCAGTCACGAGTGAGGAACGAACGAAGATGCGACTGGGGTCCAGGGGTACGCCCCTGGTGGTTGACTTTTTGGGTGGAGTGTAATATAATTATTTTGATATATTTTTTTAAGGAGAAGATTTGTTATGTTGGATATTAAGTTGATTAGAACTAATCCTGATGTTGTTAAGGAGAATATTAAGAAGAAATTTCAGGAGGACAAGCTTGTGCTTGTTGATGAAGTTGTTGCTATGGATATTGAGTTCCGTGCTACTAAGACTAGATGTGATGATTTGCGTTCAAAGAGAAATACTATGAGCAAGCAGATTGGCGGTCTTATGGGCAAGGGTCTTAAGGACGAGGCGGAGCAGGTTAAGGCTGAGGTTAAGCAAATTGGTGAGGAGCTTTCTGCTTTGGAGATTAGGGAAACTGAGCTTGAGGCTGAAATTAAAAATCGTATGCTTGTTATTCCTAATATCATTGATGAGTCTGTGCCTATTGGCAAGGACGACAGTGAGAATGTTGAGCTTGAGAAGTTCGGTGAGCCTTTTGTTCCTGAATTTGAAGTGCCTTATCACGTTGATATTATGGAAAATCTGAACGGCATTGATTTGGATTCGGCTAGAAAGACTAGCGGTAACGGGTTCTATTATCTTTGCGGTGACATTGCTAGACTTCAGTCTGCTATACTTTCTTACGCTAGAGATTTTATGATCGACAAGGGATTTGTTTATTATATTCCGCCTTTTATGATTCGTTCTGACGTTGTTACTGGCGTTATGAGCTTTGCTGAAATGGAAGGCATGATGTACAAAATTGAGGGTGAGGACCTTTATCTTATCGGCACTTCTGAGCATTCTATGATTGGTAAATTTATCGACACTATGACTCCTGAGGCTGAGCTTCCTAAGACTTTGACTAGCTATTCTCCTTGCTTTAGAAAAGAAGTTGGCGCTCATGGTATTGAGGAACGCGGTGTTTACAGAATTCACCAGTTTGAGAAGCAGGAGATGATTGTTGTTTGCAAGCCTGAGGACAGCATGGACTGGTACAACAAGATGTGGCAGCACAGTGTTGAGTTTTTCCGTACTCTTGATATTCCTGTTAGAACTTTGGAGTGTTGTTCAGGTGATTTGGCTGATCTTAAGGTGAAGAGTGTGGACGTTGAGGCTTGGAGCCCTAGACAGAAGAAATATTTTGAGGTTGGTTCTTGCTCGAATTTGGGTGACGCGCAGGCTAGACGTTTGGGTATTCGCGTTAAGGCTGAGGACGGTTCTAAGTATTTTGCTCATACTTTGAACAATACTGTTGTTGCTCCGCCTAGAATGCTGATTGCTTTTCTTGAAAATAATATTAACGAGGACGGTTCAGTTAGGATCCCTGAGGCGTTGAGAATGTACATGGGCGGCAAGAGTGTTATGGAATAACAAAAAAGAAAAGCCAGCGAAGCAAACTTTTTATTTGCTTTGCTGGCTTTTTATATTTTATCTTCTGAATATAATTTATTTGCTTAAACCCCTTTTCAAATTGGTTGAAATGTTGTATAATAAGATTAATAATATTTTTTTGACGATTGGTGTCTTTTTTTATAAATAATATATAATTTGAAAGGATAAAATAAAATGAAGAATAATGTTACTGTTAGAATTTACAACAGAGAATATCATTTGGTGACTGATGAAACTAAAGATTATACGGACAAGCTGGTTGCTGAACTTAATCGTAAGGCGGCTGACCTTTTGAAAGTCAACTGCATGCTCTCGCTGCAGGATGCGGCGGCTTTGGTTTCTTTTGAAAGCTTTTACGATATGGTTAAGACTAGACAGAATATTGAGAATATTCGCTCGCAAATTAAGGGGTATGTTGATGATGCTGAGAAGGCTCGTGAGGCTGAAGAAAAGTCCGAAAAGGAACTTATTGCTCTTCGTGAACGTGTTAAACAGCTTGAGCGTGAACTTGAACTTAGACGTCTTTTGGACGATAACAACTCGGTTAAGGATATTATTTCGCAGGACTTTAACAAGGCTAGTGAGAATAAAAAATATCCTTATAACATATAAATATGGCGGAGATTTTAGCTCCTGTTGGGAGCAGTGAGGCTCTTGAAGCGGCTTTGAGAACGGGCTGTGACGCGGTTTATCTTGGCGGTGAAATGTTCTCCGCTAGGCAGAATGCTGCTAATTTTTCTTATGATGATTTAAGACAGGCTGTATATGACTGCCATGTTCGCGGGGTTAAGGTTTATCAGGCTATTAACACTGTTATTTTTGATGAGCAGATTTCGCAGTGTGTTTCGGCTATTAAATTTGCTTGCGAAATTGGCGTTGACGCGTTAATTATTCAGGATTTAGCGGTTTATGAAATTGCTAGGGTTTGTGCACCTGACATGGAGATTCACGCGTCTACTCAGATGACTTTACACTCTTTGAGGGGTGTTATGTTTGCTAGCGAACTTGGTTTTTCTCGTGCGGTTTGCTCGAGGGAACTGCCTTTTGACATTATTAAAGAACTTTGTCAATGCCCTATTGATATTGAGGCTTTTGTACATGGGGCTTTATGTATGTCCGTTTCGGGACAATGTTTTATGAGCGGTATGATTGGCTCGAGAAGTGCTAATCGCGGGCTTTGTGCTCAGGCTTGCAGGCTGCCTTGCTCGGCTGTTAGGGGTTCGGACAGGCATGATTTATCACTTAAGGATATGTCTTATATTTCGCAGATTAGGGAGATTTGTGATGCTGGGGTGGCATCTTTAAAAATTGAGGGGCGAATGAAACGTCCTGAATATGTGGCGGCTAGTGTTGATTCAATTCGCAAATCTATTAATGGTGAGAAATATGATGCGGAGTTGTTGGGACAGGTTTTTTCGCGCAGTGGATTTACTGATGGATATTACTATTCTAAGCTTGGTGAGGATATGTTCGGAATTAGGCAGAAGGACGATGTTTTGTCGACGTCAAAAGCTTTGCCAAAGATTCATGAGCTTTACAGGCGTGAGTTTAAGCGGAGTGTGATTGATTTTTCAGTAAAAATGCTGGCTGGTGAGCCTATTTATGTTTCGGCAAGCGATGAAAATGGTGTATCTGCTGAAGTTTTTGGAGATGTTCCAATGGAGGCTATTAATAAGCCTTGTGATTTAGAATATCTTAAAAAGCAATTTTCTAAGCTTGGAGATACTATTTATAATATGGGTCAAATTGATGCTCAGATTGGTGATGGGTTGGCTTTTGCGGCGTCGGCTCTTAACGCTTTAAGGCGTGAGGTTTGTCAACGTCTTGATGAGGCTAGGTTTGAGTATTTTAACAAGGGTAAGAAATTTACTGATTTTGGTTTTAATATAAAAGAATCGGCGGAGAATTTATCCCCTAAAATTAGGATTTCAGTGTCGAATGCTTTACAGCTTGAGTTGGTTGATTTTGATGAAATTGACTTGGTAATTGTGCCGTTATCTATTGCTCGCGACGTTTATGACGCTGGTTTTCCTTTGGAGAATATTGCGATTGAGATGCCGAGATTTACTTTTGATGAGCGTGGAGATTTTGACTTGCTCAAAGAATTATTTGAGGACGGTTTTGAACAGCTTGTTTGTACAAATTACGCTCATATTTCTATGGGTAAAGAGCTTGGAATGGTTATGCACGGCGGATTTGGGCTTAACGTTACTAACTCGCTGGCTTTGAGAGTATTAAAACGTCTTGGGGTTTCGGATTGCATGGCTTCATTTGAGCTTAAGGCTGGTCAGATTAACAATCTTGGTGATGAAATGCCGTTTGGGATTGTTGGGTACGGTCATTTGCCTTTAATGCTGACTGTGAATTGTCCTATCAAGCAGGCTGTGGGGTGTGCAAAATGCACTCATGCGGTTTGGGACAGGACTGGCAGAGAATTGGCTGTGAAATGTTCGAAAAAAAATGGATATGTTGAGATTCTCAACTCTGATCTACTTTATACTGCGGACAAGCTGGGTGAGTTTAGGTCTGCTCAGTTCATTCAGCTTGATTTTTATCACGAGAATGACGGGCAAGTTGCTAAGGTTATTTCTCAATTTAAAAGCAGGGCAAATTCGGGACTTGAGAAGATTACACGCGGGTTATATTTTAGAGGAGTTTTATAGATGAAATTGCTTATAAAAAAGCTTAGAGAAAATGCTGTTGTGCCTGTTCGTGCGACGGCTGGCAGTGCTGGATATGACTTATCCGCTTGTGTTTTAGAGCCTTTGGTCGTTAAGGCTGGGGCGACTGTAAAAGTGCCTACTGGTCTTTCAGCGGAGGTTGTGGGGTGCGAAAACTGCGTACTTTTAATTTACGCAAGAAGTTCTACTGCCACGAAATTTGGGCTTGCTCCTGCTAACTGTGTGGGGGTTGTGGACAGTGATTATCGTGGTGAAATTATTGTCGCTTTACACAATCACTCTTGCAATGATTACGAGATTGCTCCTTTTGAAAGGGTGGCTCAGCTTGTGATTACGCCTGTTTTTACGCCTGAAGTTGAGGTTGCAGACGAGCTTTCGGACACAAGCAGGGGTGCTGGGGGTTTTGGGAGCAGTTCTAAATAAGGCTTTATTTTGAATAGATTTATAGGGGTGATTTATTTGAGATATAAGAATTTTATTGAGAAATACCGAATTCTATTTTGTTTTGCTGCTGTTGCAGGATTTTATTTTTTGAACAAAGATGTGCGGGTTTTACCCATGTTTATTATTGTTCTCGTGTTGCTAATTAGTGGTATTGTTGCTAGTTTTAAACACAAGAGACTTGAGGGTGAATATGAGTGGTATTCGGAAAATGATAAAGTTGGAAAATGATTGATTAGAATGGTCTTAGAAAGGCAGATTTGATGATTTTATATAATGTTAGAATTTACACCTTGAACCAAAGTCGAGAGATTATTCAAAACGGGTTCGTTAGGGTTGAAAATGGTATTATTTGTGAGGTTTTGGCTGGGTGTCCTGCTGATATTTCTGATATGGATATTGACGGTAGAGGTATGGATTTATATCCTGGGTTTATCGATGCTCACACGCATTTGGGGTTGACTACTAATGGTGTTGGTCTTGAGAGCGAGGATTTTAATGAGGAGAGTGAGCCTAATTCTGCTCAGCTTAACATTTTGGACGGTATTAATCCTATGGACGTTAGTTTTTCTCAGGCTATTTCAGCTGGAATTACTACGGCTGTGATTTCTCCTGGTTCTATGAACCCTATTTCTGGAAATATTGCGGCGGTTTCTACTGTTGGCAGACGTATTGACGACATGGCTTTACGCATTGTCGGCATGAAATTTGCTCTTGGTGAAAATCCTAAGATGACTTACATGAATCGTGACGAATCGCCCTGCACTCGAATGGCTATTGCGGCTATGATTCGTGAGGCTTTGGCTAAGGCTAGGGAATATTTGGACAACAAGCAAAAGGCTCTTGAAAATGATGAGGATTTGCCTGAATATGATATTAAGCTTGAGGCTTTGATTCCTGTTTTGGAGCGGAAAGTTAAGGCGCATTTTCACTGTCACAGGGCGGATGATATTTTTACGGCTATTAGAATTTCAAAGGAATTTGATTTAGATTACGTGCTTATTCACTGCACCGACGGACATTTGATTGCTGACGAGTTGGCTTTTGAAAATTCGCTGGCTGTGATTGGTCCTGTTATGTGCGATGCTTGCAAGCCTGAACTTGCTAATATTACTCCGAAAAACGCTTTTTTGCTTAATAAGGCTGGGGTTAAGGTGGCCGTTTGCACTGACCATGCGGAAACGCCGATTGAATATTTACCGATTACTGTTGGCATTTGTATGAAGCATGGGCTGAGTTTTGAGTCGGCTTTGGAGAGTATTACTATTAATGCGGCTGAGATTGCTGGAATTTCGGATATTGCGGGGTCTATTGAGGCTGGAAAGCGTGCAGATTTGGTTTTGTTCAGCGCAAGTCCGTTTGAGATTATGTCGTCACCATCGGTTGTAATAAGTGGCGGCAAGGAAGTTTTGAGAAATATTTAAATTTGATATAAGGTGTTTTGTGTATGAGAGAAATTAATGTTTTAGAGATTGAAAATGTGGTTAGAGATTTGTGTATTAAGGCGAATTTATATTTGCCTAGCGACATGGAGGACTGCATAAAGTGCGGTGCTAAAAAAGAAAAATCGCCTGTTGGGCAGGCGGTTTTTGATGATATTATCGAGAATATTCAAGTTGCTAAGAACGAGATTATTCCGATTTGTCAGGACTGTGGAATGGCTGTTGTTTTTATTGAAGTTGGTCAGGATGTACATTTTGTCGGCGGAAATATAAATGATGCTATTAACAAGGGTGTTTCTCGTGGGTACACTGAGGGCAGGCTTAGATGTTCTGTAGTTTCTGACCCGCTTGAGAGGGTCAACACTAATGATAACACTCCGGCTGTGGTTCATTTGAAGTTTGTTGAGGGTGAGAATGTCAAGATTATGGTTGCTCCTAAGGGTTTTGGCAGTGAGAATATGTCACAGCTAAAGATGATGACGCCTTCTGTAACTGTTGATGAGATTGTTGACTGGGTTGTATCAGTTTGTGCGACAGCTGGGTCTAACCCTTGCCCTCCGATTGTTATTGGTGTTGGCATTGGCGGAGATTTTGAGAAGTGTGCATATCTTGCGAAAAAGGCATTATGCAGGAGTGTTTCTGTTAGAAATCCGAAGTCTAATTATGCTGAGTTGGAAGAGAAAATTCTTGAAAAGATTAACAAGCTTGGAATTGGTCCGCAGGGATTTGGCGGTACTCAGACTTGTTTAGCTGTTAATATTGAAGAGGCTCCTACTCACATTGCGGGGCTGCCTGTTTCGGTTAATGTTGGGTGTCATGTTACGAGACATGCGGAGGTTTTGATTTAGAGGCTTGATTCTTGGCTATTTGGCTTGATAAAGTTATTGTTGGACACTGCGATGAGCCTAGACCAGTTATGGTGATTTCGGATTTGGATGGCAACGAGTTGGGGTTTGTTCAGCAGAAGTATTGATTTTTATTTTTTAATATTTAGGAGATATGTGTATGAAAATATTGCAGCTTAACCGAAAAAAGAAATTTGCAGGTGCACTTCTCCCATATTGGATTATTATAAAAATTTCTAAGGCGGAATTTTTGGAGATGACACAGAAAAGCCATGATGTATCTGATCAGACGGTTGAAGACGGTTATTCTTTTATAGATTACAATAGTTTTGGAGTACCTATAAAAAATGGGAAAACTATTGAGGTTGAGATTGCTGATAATATAAATTCTTTTTTTGTTACAAATGGTGTTGGCGGAATTTCAGATGAAATTATTATTGATGTAAATGATGTTGAATTTTCTTATCAAATCGATACAAAAGGTGGCTTTAAAAATGCATCTTTTCCATATGTTTATAAAGTTTAGTTTAATGTAGATTGTACAGTTTGTCTTGATTTATGCTCTGAAATCGCTTCGTTCGACAATAATAGTAGGGCGATTAGGTTTGGTATTGCCATTAGGCCGTTGAAAATGTCGGAAATTTGCCATACTATTGATAAAGATGATACTGCACCTGCATAAGTACAGGCTAAGAAGAGTATTTTATATATAGTAGGGTTTTTTGGGAAGAGATATTCCCACGATTTTAGTCCGATGAAAAACCAGCCGATTATTGTCGCAAAGGCAAACAGGATTATTGAGATTGCTATAAATATTCCGCCGAAATTTCCTAGTCCTTGACTGAATGCGTTACAGATTACGTCTGTTCCGCCGTTGCCTATATCTACGTCGCTGACGAATAGCACTAGTGCTGTTATTGTACAGATTATCATGGTGTCGATAAAAACTTCTGCCATGCCCCATGTGCCTTGAGTTTTTGGGTCTTTGATTTCGCACGAGCTGTGAACTGCTACGGTTGAACCTAGTCCGGCTTCATTTGAGAATGCTCCGCGTTTTAGTCCTATGACTACTGCCGAATTGACTAGATAGCCTAAAAATCCGCCTGTTGCTGATTTGAATGTGAACGCCTCGGTTAGGATTTCTCTGAAGATATTTGGCATTGCTCCTGCATTTTTTAGGATTACTATTAATGCTCCGCCGATATAGAAAATTGACATTATAGGCACTAGGCGTTCTGTCACTTTTGCTAGGCGGTTATGCTTTGAGATTATTACTGCGGTGATTATCAGCGTTGCTACTGCACTTACTGTGATTGGTATTGAAAATGTTCCTTTGCAGGCTGATGTGATCGAATTGCTTTGAGCCATATTGCCCATTCCTAGTGATGACAGGGTACAGAAAAATGCGAATAGGATTGCCAGCCATTTTGAATTTAGTCCATTTTCCATATATGCCATTGCGCCTTTAGTTTTTGATTTTTTGCAATATTTTACTCCTAAGATATTCTCACTATAGGACAGTGCCATGCCGAAAAATGCTGAAACCCACAGCCAGAATAATGCTCCTTTTCCTCCTGTTGCTACGGCTGTTCCCACACCGGCTATACTGCCTGTTCCTACTGTTGCGGCTAGGGCTGTTGAAAATCCTTGAAGTTGTGATAATGCTCCTTTTTGTTTGTTTTCGCAAGCAGAATTGGAATCCTTTTTGAAAAGTGTTCCAATTGTGTTTTTGAAAATCTTTATTATATGTATTTGCGGAAAACCCATTCTTACTGAGAAATATATGCCTAGACTTAGCATTAAAATAAGCACTGGGTAACCCCAGATTATTTCAGAAAATTTTTCGCTGATTGATGATATTTTATCCATTCTTATGCCTATGCTTTAGCATTTGTGCACAGGCTCTGACCACCCTTCTTTTTGTTATAATTAAATTACACGCTTGTTTTATAGTATGCTTGTATTATTTAGTTTATAACATATTTTCATTTTAGGCGGGGGTACAAAATTGGGATTTACTACACTTTTTAGTTTTTTTATTGAGAGGATTTGCTTTTATGAAAAAATATACTCCTGCTAGGCGGGCGGCAGTTTCGGTTTATGTTCTTTTGACTATTTTGCTCGCTGTTATGACTTTGCTTATACTTTTTTTTATCCCTTATTTGGGTAAATATGATATTTATTTTGCTGTTGTTTACTGGATTGCTCATGCTTTTTTCTCGATTGTTTTGATGCCTAGATATTTTAAAAAGTCGAGTATGTGTGTCAATCATGACTCTATCAGCTTGATTACTGGTTTGTTTACGACTAAGTCTGAATTTATGCCTATGGATTCGGTTACTTCTATTACGACTTTTATGACTCCTTTTAGCGGTGTTACGGGGCTTAATTTTATTTCGATTAATGCTTTGGGCTCGCGAATTGTTTTTTCTTTTATGAAAAAAGAAGAATGTATTGAGGCTACACAATATATAAATGATATTATTAGCAGGCGTGAATGAGTTTATTGCGATTATGAAAATTTACGGAAGGTGGTGCTGTTTTGAATATAGTAAGTTCTGGACAAGAAAAGTCTAGAAAAAAATCAATCTGGTTTAAAGATTTTTTTAAGCACCGACAGCACCCTATTAAGATTATCAACTACACCTCGAAAAATATTTGGCTGCTGCTTATTCCTGTATCTAAATATTTGATTGCTACTAGCTTTGATTTTCAAAATTGGATTAAGACTAACTGGGTTGATATTTTGACTATTATCGGAATTTTTGCTTTTGCTGTTCTTCGTTGGATTTTCGTTTATTTTGAAATGGAAGAGGACGGGATTGTCGCTCACACTGGTCTTTTCGGCATGTTTAAAACTAAGGTTTATTTTAACGAGGTTACGACTTTTTCGCAGACACAGGGGTATTTGCACAAGGCTGTTAATGCTTGTACTTTATATATTGAGACTAATGCGGATTCAATTCCTAAAAACATTAAGCTTGTGCTTACTGAAAAAAATGTTGACGAGGTTTACAAGGCTGTTACTGCTAAGAGCAAGCATTTGCCTAAGTTTTCGATTAGTCCGAGAAAGACTTATCTTTTAGTTTTTTCGTTTTTGTTTTCGTCGACACTTTCGGGCACTTTGCTTTTTGCTACTTTTATTTACGAGGTATACAAGCTTTTTGGACGAAATTTTGAGGAGAATATTTTTCGCCATTTAAACGGTGAGATTACTAGAATTGATGATAAATATTTAAAGCTGACAAGCACTATTCCGCGTGCGATTTTGATTTTAGGCGGACTTGTTCTTGGTGGCTGGGTTATTTCTTTTATTGCTAATTTGATGAGGCACTGGAGCTTTAAGGCTACACGCTGCGGTTCAAAATATATCATTCAAAGCGGTGTTATGAGCAGGCGTAAACATGTTATTAATCGTGCGAAAATTAATTTTTTTGATATTCAGCAGAGTTTGCTTATGAAGATTTTTAAAATTAGCTCGGTTACTATGTACTGCACCGGTTATGGTAAACAGCGACGTGAGATTTCGGCTTTGATTCCAATTACTACTGAACATGAGATGTCTAACTCGCTCAGGCTTTTATATCCTGAAATGCCCAAGCCTAGTGCTGAAGTTACCACTGGTATAAAGGAGCTTTTTATGTTCACTAAGGTGCCTTTGTTTTGCAGTTTTATTCCGCCTATTGCTGGACAAATTGCTAAGCATTTTTTGTCAGTTTGGCACACTGAAATTAATTATTTTATGGTTATTTTGACTATTCCTTTTGTTTGGTTTTTGATTGTTAGGATTACTGCGACTTTTACTACTTCTATTGGTTTTAAAAATGATTTTTGTACTTTGTCTTACTGTACAATTTATAAATTCCACAGGATTATTATTCCACAGGAGAATATCAGCAAGGTTGTTGTTTCGCGTAATATTTTTCAGCGCAGGAATGGCAGGTGCAACGTTATTATTTATTCAAATTCGGAGAGTACTAAATTTCATAAGGTTAAGTATTTGGATTACGAGATGGTTCGCGATATTTGCATTCGTGAGGGTTATTTGATGGATTGTTAGGAGGTGATTTTTTGGCTAGGTTTGACGAAAGTTTACTGCCTTTGCTTGATACTTTTATTTTTGAGGTTGACGAGCTTCTTGAAAATCTCGATAATATTTTAATGCGCACCGAAAAGGGAGAGCTTTTAGAAGAGGATATTGCTGAGATTTTTAGAATTATGCACACTATCAAGGGTTCGGCCGCCATGATGGGTTTACAGAATATGTCTGTTTTAGCGCATTCTATGGAAGATTTATTCTTTATTATTCGTGAAAATCCTGAGGTTTCATATGAAAAGGGTTCGTTATACGAAATTCTTTTTACGGCTTCTGACGCACTGAAAAATGAGATGGGGATTATTACTGATGAGTCCACTCAGCTTACTGATTTTTCTGCACTTATTCAGAAAATTCATGCTTATGCTGATGTTATGAAGGGCACTGAGGTTCAATCGGCTGAGGAGATTGGTTCGGATGTGTTTGAAATTTTTCCTGCTGACGAGGCTGACAGTGTGTTGACTTTTAAGGTTAATTACGCTAAAAACTGCATGATGGCTTCGATGAGAGCTATGCTTTTGCTTAAGTCTGTGGGCAGGGTCGCTAAGGTTTTATACACTTTGCCTAGAGATTTGGACGATGAAAATGCTACTGATTTTATTTTGAAAAACGGCTTATACATAAAGCTTGAGGCGGATGATGTTGAGGCTGTTCTTAAGTCTCTTAACAAGGGGCTTAATGTTGACTCGGCTGAGCAGGTTTTTCGTCGCACAGTTGAGATTTTTAATGGTGATTCTGTTGCTAAAGATAGTGACGCTAAGGTATTGGATATAAATCTAGATGGTGATAAAAACACTGAAAGCAAGGCAAAATCAGGCGGAGATATTAAAAAAAGCAGTTCAAATGATGACACCAAAAAATCGGCTGGCAATGGTGGATTTATTTCGGTTAAACTTGAAAAACTTGACCGCTTACTCGATTTGGTTTCGGAGATTGTTATTACTGAATCGGGGGTTGTTTCTAGTCCTGATTTGAAAAAGTTGGGAGGCAATCTCGAGCAATTCAGCAAGTCGGCGCGTGAGCTTAAAAAGCTTACTGACGATTTGCAGGACGTTGTTATGTCAATTCGAATGGTGCCTGTGGCGTCGGCTTTTTCTAAGATGAACAGGGTTGTGCGTGACATGAATAAAAATCTTGGTAAAAATGTTACACTTGTTTTTGAGGGAGAGAGCACTGAGGTTGACAAGGCGGTTGTTGATATTCTAAACGACCCTTTAATGCATATTGTTAGAAATGCGATTGATCATGGAATTGAATCGCCTGAACAACGTGCTAAAAGTGGCAAGGATGAGCCGGCTAAGGTTATACTTTCGGCTGGTTATGAAAGCTCGGAGGTTGTTATTTCTTGCTCAGACAACGGCGCTGGAATGGACGCTAAAAAGCTGCTTCAAAAGGCTAAGGCAAAGGGAATTTTGACTAAACCTGAAAATGAATACACTGACGAGGACTGCTATAATCTTGTTATGGCGGCTGGGTTTTCGACTAACGAACAGGTTACAGAATACTCGGGACGCGGGGTTGGAATGGACGTTGTTCGTAAAAATATTGAAAAGGTTGGCGGAAAGATTTCGGTTTTCTCTAAACTTGGATATGGCAGCAAGTTTGTTATTAAGATTCCGCTTTCACTTTCTATTGTCGACGTTTTGGGTATTGATGTGGGCACAAGTAATTTTTCTATTCCTATATCTTCTGTTGTTGAGGTTTTTTCAGCTGATGAGGATCAGATTATACTTGATCCTGAAGGCAGTGAACTGGTTATGATCCGCGGTAAATGCCTTAGGGTTATTAGGCTTTCTGACGTATTTAAGATTCACACTGATGTGGACAGGCTTACTGAGGGTATTATGCTTTACTGCATGGAGGATGGTCGTGAGGCGGTTATTTTCGGCGATTATCTTTCAGACGACCAGCAGGTTGTTGTTAAGCCGTTTTCGCCTTTGCTTTCTGAATATAATTTAAAGAAAAAGGGGCTTTCGGGCTGTTCGATTTTGGCTGACGGAAGTATTACTCTTATTGCTGACATTAGCAAGATTTTTATTGCTAATGATATTCAATTGAATGATGAATAGGGAGGTTTTCTAATGATTACTATTGAGGGAAACAGCTCTAGTGCTGTTAATGGCGACGGCAAGCTTTTAACTTTTATGTGCAGTGAGATTGTTTTTGCTTTTTACATTCAAGATGTAAAGGATATAATCGAAATTCCGGAAATTACTCCTTTGCCTTTAGTGAGTGATTATGTTGCTGGAGTTATTAATCACAGAGGTAAGGTTTTGCCTGTTGTTGATTTTAGCTTGCGAATGGGTTTTGAGCAGCCTGTTTATAATAATAGAAGTTGCATTGTTGTTATTGACTGCGACGATTCGGATTTTGGGGCTATTGTTGAGAAGGTTTGTGACACTGAGGTTTTTTCGGAAG
This sequence comes from uncultured Oscillospiraceae bacterium, assembly GCA_964548535.1. Lineage (GTDB taxonomy): Bacteria > Bacillota > Clostridia > Oscillospirales > Ruminococcaceae > CAZJRQ01. The sequence goes on along the minus strand of CAZJRQ010000025.1, from coordinate 21,023 downwards.
ATGAGTTTGTGCCTTCGCCTATACAAAAATCGTTCGTTTCGGGATATATAAATTTAGATGATCAAAAAATTACGGTAATCGACGCTATGCGGTTTTCAAGGATAAAAGAGTAGGGGCTTTTTATGAAACTAAAAAATGAGGACTTTTTAAAGCTAGCTGATATTGTTAAGAATAATTATGGGATTGACCTATTTCAAAAGAAATTTCTTGTTGAAAGCAGGCTTACTAACTATGTGCTTGACTGTGGTTTTAACGATTTTTCAGAGTATTTAGAGGCGGCTTATCGAGATAAATCTAATGCTGAAATGGCAAATATTATTAATCGTTTGACTACTAATTACACTTATTTTATGCGTGAGACTGAGCATTTTCATCATTTTATTGACGTTTTTCTTAAAGATGCTGAAAAGGAAAAGGCTGATCATGATTAGAGAATTTGGAGTGCTGGGTGTTCTTTTGGAAACGAGCCTTACAACTTAGCTATGTGCATGGATGACTATTTCGGTTTGCGTCGTATTTTCTGGGATTGCAGGGTTTTGGCTACTGATATTTCACGCAATGCTTTGTTGACTGCGAAAAATGGAGTTTTTTCTGAACAATCTTTGAAGGAACTGCCAAAAGATTGGATTCAAAAGTATTTTGTACGGCTTGAAAATGGTACATACAAGGTTACTGATAATATTAGAAATAATGTTATTTTTAAGTATCACAATCTTATTGAACCTATTGAATATAAGAAAAAGTTTGATTTGATTTTGTGCAGAAATGTTATGATTTATTTTGATGAGGCGACTAAGGAAAATCTTATTGATCGGTTTTATGATGTGACGGAGGACGGCGGATATTTATATATTGGTCACGCTGAGATGATTCCTAAGCATACTAAATATACTTTGGTTGCTCCAGCTATTTACAGGAAGATTCCTGATAAGAATGGAGGCGAATTTTAGTGCATGAAAGACAGGTTTTAATTGTTGATGATTCTTTATTATTTTCTAAATTTATTGAGGGCGTTGTAAATTCGCTTGACGGATATATTTGCTGCGGGATTTCTAACGATGCTTATGATGCTAGAGACAAGATTGAGGTTATTTGTCCTGATATTATTATTTTGGATATTTTTATGCCTAAAATGGATGGGATTTCGTTCATAAAACAGCTTATTCCGCAATACACGGTGCCTATAATAATCTGCTCTTCTCGAGGCGATTTGATTTCTACTGCTTTGAAATTTGGTGCGGCTGATTTTATTGAAAAGCCTAACAAGAATATTACTTATCAGGATTTTAAAGATAGCATGAAAAAGTCGCTTAATACTGTTATTGCTTTGAAAAAAATTAAGTGCGGTGATCAGCTTTATGACGTTAGGGTTTCAGAAAAGCCTACTATATCAGATGTTTTAGAAAGACGAATTATTGCAATTGGCGGTTCAACTGGAAGTACTGAGGATTTGCCTAAAATTTTAAAGGATTTTGATTCATCTTGTCCGCCTATTGTGGTAGTTTTGCACATGCCTGAGGGGTACACTAGTTTATATGCAAAGCGTTTGGATAAGGAGCTTGATAACATTTCGGTTGTTGAGGCCAGGAGTGGAATTTATCTAAAAAAAGGAATGGTTGTTATTGCTGAGGGTGACAAGCATTTAAGGGTTTTTAAAGATTCGGGTGGATATTACATTTCTTCTGACAGTGGTATTAAGGTATCGGGGCATTGTCCTTCGGTTGATGTTTTGTTTTTGTCTGTTGCGGCTTGTGCTGGCGCGGATGCTATTGGCGTTATTCTTACTGGAATGGGTTCCGACGGTGCAATTGGACTAAAAAAAATGCGTGACAATGGTGCTTTTTGCGTTGGTCAGGACGAGGCATCTTGTGCTGTTTACGGTATGCCTAAGGTCGCTTTTGAAATTGGTGCTGTTAATATACGGAGTGACATTTATGAAATTGCTTTTAAAATAAAATCTTGGTTAAATCAAAAGGGGAGTTAAGGAATATGGATTTATTCAGCGATAATTTTGAAAAATTTATTATGTTTTTATCAAACGGTCGGAAATTTGCTATACACATAAGTGATGTTAAGTCGATTTTTTCGCCTAAGGAGATATATGAAATTCCTGAATTTCCGTATTATTTTCTTGGCACTGCCAATGTTGACGGACAGATGATACCTATTATTGATGTGAACGCGCGGTTTAAGTTTCATCAGCATTCGATTTCAGACAAGTCTTGTGTTATTATTAGTTTTGCTAAAAATGATGACAAGGTTTTTAACATTGGTTTGTTGGTTGATGAGATTTTGGATATTGTGGAGGTTGAGCCTGGTCGCATTGAGCCATGCAGGGCGATAAGCAGTGAGGCTTACACTAGATATTTGAAATCAGTTTTTTCTATTCATGGTGAGCCTTGTTACGTGGTTTCTCCTGATTTAATGATTAACGATGAGGACAGAGTCCTAGCGCAAAGTCCTAGCGCAGAGTCCTAGCGCGGAGTCCTAGCGCGGACGGCGCAAAGCCCTCGCGGAAAGTTTACTGGTTATGGTGATTTTATGTTGCTCGGGGGTGCTAGCCCGCACGGGGCAAAGCCCTCGCGGAAAGTTTATTGGCTGTGGTGATTTTGTGTTGCTCGGGTTGAAGTTTTTAAAAATTACAAAAACAATAAACTTTACATATCACAAAGTTGTGACGCCGATTATGGAATGACTACCAATCACGAGTGAGGCACGAACGATGATGCGACTGGGGTCTTAGCTCTTGTAATCAAGAGCTTGAGCACGCCCCTGGGTCCTAGCGCGGACGGCGCGATGCCCTCGCAGAAAGTTTACTGGTTATGGTGATTTTATGTTGCTCGGGGGTGCTAGCCCGCACGGGGCAAAGCCCTCGCGGAAAGTTTATTGGCTGTGGT
>CAZJRQ010000025.1:0-18026 GCA_964548535.1 uncultured Oscillospiraceae bacterium | reverse complement strand
ACCAATCACGAGTGAGGCACGAACGATGATGCGACTGGGGTCTTAGCTCTTGTAAGCAAGAGCTTGAGCGCGCCCCTGGCTAGGACTCTAGGTTGGTTCGCATTTGGGTTAGTAGTTTTTTTTCTCTTCTTGATACTTGTACTTGTGTCATTCCTAATATTTGTGCGGTTTGCGTTTGTGTTTTATTTTCAAAATATCTTAGATATATTAGTTTTCTGTCTTTTGGTTCAAGCTCGCTCATTATTTGTTCTAGGGATAATCTGTTTGCTATTTCTAAATCTGGCGCTGGGGTTGGGAGGTCTATTTGTCCATGCTCGCTATCATCATTTGATTCGGTTAGGCTTATTAGCGGTAATGCGACGTTTAGTGCTTCTACTACGTTTTCACATGGCTCACCTGATAGTTCACACAGTTCTTCTACTGTTGGCTCTCTGCCCTCTTTATTTGTGAATTTCTCTCGCAGTCTTGAAAGTCGCATCGATAGTTCTTTTATACTTCGGCTTACTTTTATTGTTCCGCCGTCTCGAAACAGCCTTTTGATTTCGCCTAGTATTACTGGCACTGCATAGGTGGAAAATTTTACTCCGCGCTCGGTATCAAATGCTTTTGACGCTTTGATTAGTCCTACACACCCTGCTCCGTACAGGTCATCATACTCTATTCCTTTCCCTCGAAAACGATTTGCACAGAGATGGACTAGCCCTAGATTTTGCTCCACAAGCTTGTCTGTTTCTTCAGTTTTCATTATCATTAGTATGCCTTTCGGGTTTTTAATGTCTTTTCCATAATGATTGTTGTGCCTTTATCTTTTATACTGCGTACTTTGATTTTGTCCATAAAGCTTTCCATTACGGCAAAGCCTAGTCCTGCTCTTTCTTCCTCTGGTGCGGTTGTGAAAAGCGGTTCCATTGCTTGCTCTATGTCTTCTATTCCGCAGCCTTTATCACGGATTTTTATGTAAACTTTGTCCTTTTCAAAAATGCGTACCTGTATGAAAACCTCACCTACTGTGTCACGATATCCGTGGACTATACAGTTTGTTACGCCTTCAGATACGGCAGTTTTTATTTCTGAAAGCTCGTCTATCTGCGGGTCTAGCTGGGTTATAAACCCTGATACCGCTATTCGTGAAAATCGTTCGTTTTCTGAATAGCTCGGAAAACTTAACTTCATTTCATTTACTAATCTTTGTTTCATCTTTTTCATTCCTCCGCTTTATTGTTCGTTTGTACAGGTTATTTTTTCGCCATTTATATCAGTAGGCTGATTATTTTGAATTGTTATTATCGGACACAGCTTGTGGATTCCTGACAGCTGCATTACTTTTCTTATATAGCTTGGCGGATTTGCTGCTTTTACTTCGCCTGAAATTTCACTCATTTGCTTGTATCTGCCCATTAGCAGTCCTATTCCTGAACTATCCATAAAAGTTACATTTGCAAAGTCTATTATCAGCTTTTTCGGGTGGTGCTTTTTTATTGCACTATCTATTTCCCCACGTATATATTTTGAGGTGTGGTGGTCTATATCACCATAGATTAGTGCTGTGATTGTTTGAGTTTCAACGTCTGGAAAAATTTTTACGTCCATTTATGTCAGCCCTTTCTTAAGTTTCGTTTTATAAATAATAACAGCCCCCTGCAGAAAATTCTGTCGGAAGCTGGTGCTTGTTTTTATTCTAGTCACGCCTTTTTTATATGACCTATGTGAAATTGGTAAAGTGGGTAATTATGTAAAGCAATCCACATTTATGGCTTGATTTGGCGAGAAAATATAAAAATGTTATTATATATACGAATATTTTTATATAAATTTTGAATTAAGATAGTTTGAAAATAAATATATTTCGTTAATTGAATGGAGACTAAGAGGATTTTGTACAATATTTATAGTGCGTTAATTGTTTGCAAAACAATATGCACAAAAAAAATAGAGCCATTTGTTCAATATAAACAAATGGCTCTAAACTTTGCGAAAACCGTTACGTAAACGATTAACTTGTCTTGACAAATAGGTGCAAAATTGATATAATTAAGGTTAGCTAAATCAGCTTTTTTGACGTTTTTAATAAAAAGTTAATATGCTTTATGTGCATTATTGTTAAGTTTTCGGACATTTATGCTACATAATGTGTTAAGTTGTGTCTAAAACACAATATGTGCAACTTGCACAACGAAAAGTTACAGGCGTTACTAAACAATCCTTTATTTACACTTTTCGTGTGAAAAAATCGTCACAATTGCAGTTTATTGGTAAATTTCCATGCTGAAATTTTTAGTTGATTTATTACATTTTTTATTCTACCACTGAATAATGATATTTATGTGATTTGGTGTGTGTGAAAAGTGAAAGTTATAAGGTCGAAAATAAATATATTTTTTTCGGCTGCAGCCAATGCTTTGTACCTGCTTTGGTACTGATGTTTGGCTTTTACGGCGGTTTATTATCGCTATATGTTATTTTTTTTAGTCCTATTTGAATAGGTATTATAAAAAGCATTTTTGGGGAATGTATCAAACTATACTATTTAATATATATAGTTTTATAGGACAGTTTCTTCAGGAAAATCATTTGCAAATTATTATGAAAGGTGGATTCATAGTGAAGAACACAATGTTTAGGCGTGTTATCTCATCTGCACTGGCACTGGCTTTGTCGGCTACTAGCTGCATTTCCTTGCTTGCAAGTGCCGCAGATACGACAGACGACAGCACTCTAGGCACTTCTCAGGACGAAGTTGAAAATACTGCTGATTTGGTTGACGCTAGTAATCGTGAAAATACTTACAGCAATTATTTGAAAAGGCATGCTGATGCTGCTAGACCTGAGCAGGAAGTAATTATCAATGGTAAGGATTTTGTTAATTTCAGTGAAAATACTGATATCTCTATTGATACTGTTGATGGCGTTGAAAATGTAGCAAAATGGGCAAATCAGGAGGGCAGCGTTACTTATGAATTTGAAGTAACTGAATCTGGTTTGTATAATATTGAGGCGAGTTATGAGGCTCTTGCTGGTGGTATTTCATCAGTTGAGTTTGCTTTGCTTATTGATGATGTTTGCCCTTATACTACGGCTTCTCGTATTACTTTGTCTAAAAAATGGGTGAATGAGACTGATATTGAACAGGACTTTAAGGGTAATGATATTCGTCCTGGTCAAGTTGAGGAGGTTTGCTGGCAGAAAACTCCGCTTAAGGATATTGACGGTTTGTCTAACTCTCCTTTGGCTTTTTACATTGAGGCTGGTAAGCATACTCTTACACTGAAATCTACTAAGGCTCAGTTCGCTCTTGAGTATCTTAAGCTTTATCAAGACGAAACTCCTCTTCCTTACACTGCTCCTAGTGAGGCTGATATCACTAAGAATGAAGCAGATGTTATTAATCTTGAGGGTGAGCTTGCTGATTACAAGTCGGATAGAACTTTGTTCCCTACTTCTGACAGAAACTCCTATTTAACTTCTTCGGCTACTGGAAATAGCCCTACTAAAACTAAGTATAACACTATTGGTAAGGAAAGCTGGACTCAGGCGACTCAGGCTGTTACTTGGGAATTTAGTGTTAAGGAGGATGGATACTACAAAATAGGCATTCGTGCTAAGCAGGATGTTATGCGTGGTATGTATTCTAACAGACGTTTATACATAGATGGTACTGTTCCTAATTTGGAATGTGAGCAGATTAAGTTCTACTATGACACTGACTGGTCTGTTACTGTTCCTTCTATCGAAAACGGCGAAGAGATGTATTTTTATCTTTCAGCAGGTACTCACGAACTTACTCTTGAGGCTGTTCCTGGTGAAATTGGTCAGATTATGAGTGATCTTGATGAGATTGTTTATAACGTTAATAGTTATTACAGAGCAATACGTCAGATTACTGGTCCTGATCCTGATGAATATAACAACTATATGATCGATGAGGCTATTCCTGGAATTATTGATGATTTTGCGGAGTACTCTAAACAACTTAAAGAGCAGATGGCTACTATTGAAAAGCTTTCTGGTACTGGCGGTACTGAGGCTGTTACTCTTAACAAGCTTGCTCTTACACTAGACAAGTGTGTTGAACGTCCTGACAGAATTCCTAAATTTATGAAAAAACAGCTTAAGGAAGACGTTACGGCGGTTTCTTCATGGATTAATCAATATCGTGAGCAGCCTTTGGAAGTTGACATGATTGAGCTTGCTCCTTCTAACAAGGAATTTACTGATTGCAAGAAATCTTTCTTTGATTCTGTATCTTTCTCTTTCCAGGCTTTTATTGGTTCTTTCTTTGAAGATTACAACTCTCTTTCTGAAGATGACGGTTCGGACACTATGTCTTGCTGGACTACTCTTGGTCGTGATAACGCACTTGTTGTTCAGAATCTTGTCAGCAACCAATATAACCCTACTGCTAAAACAAAGATTAACATGAAACTTGTTGTCGGCGGTATTGTCGAGGCGACTTTCGCTGGTAAGGGTCCTGACCTTGCTTTGTTCTTGGGCGGTGACTTCCCTATTCAGCTGGCGGCGCGTGATGTGCTGGTTGATCTTTCGCAATTTGATGATTACGAAGAGGTGAACAAGAGATTTGCTGATGACGCTTCTGTTCTTTATGAATATAACGGCGGTGTTTATGGATTGCCTGTTTCTCAGACTTTCCCTATGCTTTTCTATCGTTCTGACGTTTTGGCTGAGTATGGAATTGATCCTAAGACTGATTTGGATACTTGGGAGCATTTGATTGACACTCTTCCTCTTCTTCAAAGAAATTACATGGAAGTTGGTTTGGTTCTTCCTGTAATGGGCGGTAACTCTGGTGTTACTACGATTTCTCCTATTACTGAGTCTGGTAATACTTTTGCTATGCTTCTTCTTCAGCAGGGTATTAACTACTATGATGACGCTCAGACTAAGACTAATTTTGATAAGATTGAGGCTGTTGAGGCTTTTGATTTGTGGACTAAGTTCTACACTACTTACAGCTTTGAGCAGACTTATGACGGATTTACTCGTTTCAGAACTGGTGATATGCCAATTCTAATTCAAAACTACACATTCTACAATCAGCTTGCTGTTGCTGCTCCTGAAATTAAGGGCTGCTGGTCATTCCAGCCTGTTCCTGGTACTGAGCAGGCAGATGGTACTATTAATCACGCTGCTAACTCGGTTGGTTCTGGTGCTGTTATTTTTGATACTGCTCCTGACAAGGAAGGCGCTTGGGAATTCATCAAGTGGTTTACTTCTAAGGAAACTCAGGTTCAATATGGTAATGACATTGAATCAGTTTTGGGTACTATGGGTAGATTTGATACTGCTAATGTTGAGGCTCTTAGTGAACTTTCATGGACTTCTACTGAAATTTCTCTACTGAAAGAACAGCTTGATGCTCAGGTTGAAATTCCTATTATCCCTGCTTCTTACGGTGTAACTCGTAACCTTATGAATGGTTTTAGAGAGGTTGTAAACAACTACTATAACCCTCGTGATATTTTGTTCTGGTATAACAGAGATATTAATGAGGAAATTACTCGTAAGCGTGAGGATTTGAAACTATCTACTAATGATGAGAAAGGGGAGTAATTAATGGCTAAAAACACAAATGCTCAGCCTAAGCCTATAAACACGCAAAATAAATGGGCTTATACTTGGCACATGATGAAAGTTAACAAGAGCTGTTATGCTCTTCTTGCGCCGTTTATGATTTTGTTTATCATTTTTACTGTTGTTCCTGTTGTTATGTCTTTGCCTATGGGCTTTACTAATTTCAACATGATTCAAAAACCACAGTGGGTTGGACTTTCAAATTTTTATACTTTGTTTTTAAACGACAGCGTTTTTCTTATCGCTGTTAGAAATACTTTGATTTTTGCAATCTTTACTGGTCCATTCTCTTATATTCTTAGCTTTTTTATCGCTTGGCTTATTAATGAGATGCACCCATTCTTGAAAACATTCTTTACTTTTGTTTTCTACGCACCTTCAATGACTACTTCAGTTTATGTTACTTGGCAGCTTATTCTTTCTGGTGACCAATACGGTTATTTGAATGCTGTTATGATGGACCTTGGTTTGTTTAACACTCCTAAGCAGTTTTTGACTGATACTGAATATATTCTTCCTGTTGTTATTATTGTTCAGCTTTGGATTTCAATGGGTGCTGGATTCTTGGCTATTCGTGCTGGTTTCCAAAATATTGATGGTTCGATGTACGAGGCTGGCGCTATTGAGGGTATTAAAAATAGATGGCAGGAGCTTTTCACTATTACTATTCCTTCAATGGGACCTCAGCTACTGTTTGCCGCTGTAATGCAGATTTCTGCTTCGTTTACTGTTGGTGTCGTTGGTCAGATGCTTGTTGGTCTGCCTTCTACTGACTATGCCGCTCATACTATTATGAACCACGCGACTGACTATGGTTCGATACGTTATGAGATGGGTTACGCTTCGGCAATATGTTTCATACTATTCGCAGTTATGCTTCTTGCTAACAAGGGTGTAAATAAACTGCTCGGAAAATATCTTGATTAAGGAGGTGAGTTTACGAAATGGCAAAAAAGAAAAAGTCTATTGACGAGGTAAAGGTCAAAAAAGGAAAAAAGAGAATTAATGGTTCGCTTGGCGGAGATATTGCTATCTTCATCTTCCTTATTCTTTTGGGAGCATTTATGATATTCCCTATTTATTATTCAGTTGTTCAGTCTATGAAACCAGTTGAAGAGCTTTTCGTATTCCCACCTAAGCTTTATGTGCTTAATCCTACTACCAAAAACTTCTCTGATATGTTTAAGGTTTTGGCTAGTATGTGGGTTCCGCTTTCTAGATATATCTTCAACAGTGTGTTTATTACTATTGTAGTTTGTGTTTGTAACCTATTTGTTTGCTGCTGTGCCGGTTTTGTTTTGGCTAAGTGCAAATTCCCTGGTTCAAAATTTATTAACCAATTGATTGTAGTTTCACTTTTGTTTGCTTCAAACGCTACTTGGATTATGCAGTTCCTTGTTATGTCGAAATTGGGTATCATTGATACATACTGGGCTCTTATTTTACCTAATATTTCTACTGCTATGGGATTGTTCCTTATGCGTCAGAGCATGATGTCAATTCACGATTCTATGATTGAGGCTGCTAAGGTTGACGGTGCTGGTTTGTTTAGAATTTGCTGGCAGATTGTTGTTCCTAACTCAAAGCCTGCTCTTATGACTCTTATTATCTTTGCTTTCCAAGGTGCTTGGAATATTCAGGGCGGTTCTTTGATTTACTCTGAGGAGCTTAAGACTTTGCCTACTATTGTTCAGCAGATTACTATGGTTGGTCTTGCTAGACAGGGTGTTACTTTCGCAGCTTCTGTACTACTTCTTATTCCGCCGCTTGTTGTATTCTTGATTGCTCAGGGTAATGTTATGGAAACCATGGCGCACTCTGGTATTAAGGATTAATGGGTGAAATGAAATTATTTCAGAAAGGAAATAGGTGATAAGTAGTGGCTAAATTAAATAAATCGCTTAAAAGGTTGCTTACTTTGTCGATGGCTTTGGCATCTGCTCTTACTATGTCAATTACTGCTTTCGCAAAGGAACCTTATGAGTCATACAGCTATGACAGATGGGGGGATCCGGTCCCTTCTCAAAATGGCTACAGGGTAGATAAAACGGTTACGGGAGCAGAAATGAAACTTGACAGACTTTCTGATCCGGCTGACCCTTTGTTTGTAAGTGAGAGTGCTTCGGCTTCTTTAAACGATGCTAAGGACTTGTTCGTGGACAAGGAAAGGCAAGAGTTTTGGGTTGCTGATACTAAAAATAACAGAGTTTTAAGACTTGACAAAAATCTTGAAGTTATCGGTCGTTACTACGGTGTTTTAGGTGACAGTGAGATTAACGTTGATTCAAACGGACTTTCAAATTTTAAGAGTCCTTATGGTCTTTATGTTGATACTAGTGAGATTACTGGTGACTTAACTCTTTATGTTGCTGATAATGAAAATTCTAGAGTTGTTAAGGCTAAGGTTACTTCAGCTACTGAGTGTGAGTTTATTGAAGAATATACTAAGCCAGAAGATCCGCTTTATACTGAGAAAACTTTTAATCCTACTAAGGTTATTGCTGATAACGCTGAAAATGTTTATACTGTTGTAAAATCAGTAAATAAGGGTTCGGTTCAATTTAACAAAGACGGAGAATTTACTGGATTCTACGGTGCTAACAGAGTTGAGGTTACAGCTAAGGTTATTGCTCAGAAACTTTGGAGAATGGTTGCTTCAAACGATCAGATTTCTGGTATGCAGAGAAATGTTCCGGTTGAGTATGCAAACTTTGACATTGATGATGACGGTTTTATTTACACAGTTACTGAAGTTTCGACTTCTACTGACGCGGTAAAGAAACTTAATGCTGCTGGATATAACATTTGGGATAATGAAATGGGTGATGAATACTTATTTGGTGATATCACTGAGGGCGTTATTTCAGTTGACTCTAACAAGAAATATTCAACTAAGCTTACTGATATTGCTATTGGTGACAACGGTTTGATTAATGTTCTTGACTTTGAGACTGGTCGTGTTTTCCAGTATGACAGAAATGCAAATTTGATTTGTATTTTTGGTAATAAAAACTCAACGGCTGATCAGCGAGGAAGCTTTTTGAGTCCTAATGCTGTTGATACTTTGGGTGACAGTATTTATATTCTTGACGGTGCTAAATCTAAAAATGATATTACCGTTTATACTGTAACAACTTTTGGTAAGTATTTGCACGAGGCTTTTGAAAATTACAACAGGGGTCTTTACTTAGATGCTAAGCCTTACTGGGAAGAGGTTGTTAAGAGAGATAGTACTTACCCTATGGCTTATATTGGTCTTGGTAAGGCTGCTTTGCAGGAAGAACAATATGATGTTGCTCTTGATTACTTTAAGACTGGTTACTCAAGATTTAACTATGACAGAGCTTATGAATATGCTCGTGACGATTTCTTGAGAGACAATTTTACTACTTTTGTTGTTATTATCGTTGTTTTGATTGCACTTAATATTGTTAGGAAAATACTTAGAAAAAAAGGTATTGTTTTAATAAAGAGAAGAAAAAAGGAGGGTAAATAATATGTATGAATTTTCAACTATGGGTTGGCTAAAGCACGTTATTTTCCATCCTACTGAAGGTTTTGAGGATCTTAGATGGAAAAAGCAAGGTTCGATGAAGGTCGCTTTATGGATTGTTTTTCTTCTTTTCGTTTCAATGGTTGCAAGCAGACAGCTTATGGGCTTTCAGTTTAATATGTCTTATGTGAAGATTTTTAATATTGTACCTTTGATTGTTCAATCGGTTGTTTATTTCTTTACTTGGGTTATTGGTAACTGGGCTTTATGTACTCTATTTAACGGTGAAGGTTCACTGAAAAATATTTGTATTTATTCTGCTTATTCTCTTGTTCCTTATATCGGCGGTTGCTTTGCTCAGGTTTTGCTTTCAAATGTGCTTATTTACAAAGAGTCAATTTGGCTTACTGCTGTTTATTATTTGGGACTTGGCTGGTCAATTATATTGATGATTCAGGCTATGAGAGCTGTTCATCAATATACTTTCGGTAAGACACTAGCTTCAATTTTATTTACTTTTGTTGCTATGCTTCTTATCTTATTCCTAGCTATTTTGCTGCTTTCACTTGCTCAGCAGCTTTACGCATTCGGATATCAGATTTATACTGAAATCGCATATAGAATCAGAGGCTAATTAAGAAATGGTGGTGTAAATTAAATGCATAACAAAAGTTATAAAAAAATTATTGTATTTGCGTTAGTTCTTACTATGCTGATGCCTCTGGGTTCTATGGCTGCTTCTTCTACTGCTGACGAAGTGGATAATGGAACTGCGGTGGGTGCTGCGGACGATACTAATGCGGATGACGCTAATACTGATGATGAAGATGACGATGACAATGAGGCGGCTGCTAAGATTGAACTTGAAGACGCTATTAGTGATGATGATGCAATTGCTCTTGAAACTTGTGAGCAGGTTGCTGACAACGATAAGTTCATTCTTTACGCGGATTCTGACAATGAAAGAATTGCTCTTTATGTCAAGGAAACTAATAAGTATTGGTGGACTTCTCCTATAAACGCAAAGGCTGACGATACTGTTATTGATGTTAATAACGGAAACACTATGAAGAAGGATAAGAGAAATCAGGCTGCATCTAGTGCTGCTATCAAGGTTGCTGATTTGTCTAAGCGTGCTGAATCTCCTGCTCCTGTTTATTCGGTTAGAGCTAAAAAGACTTGGAAGAATGAGGCTAACGGTGTTGCTGTTACATACAAATATATTAGTGAGGGTGTTACTTTTACTACTCATTACGAGCTTTGTGATGATAACCTTTATGTTTATGTTGATTCTAACGAGATTAATGAAACGAAGACTGATGCTTTGACTGGTAAGTCACTTACTAAGCTTCAGATTTGCCCTTACTTCGGTGCTGCTCCTTCTAAGGATGAGGACGGTAAAGCAACTGAGGGATACATGATTGTTCCTGACGGCAGCGGTGCTGTTATTAATTATAATAATGGTAAGTCAAATTACACTGAGTATTCCCAGCAGGTTTACGGCAGAGATTATACTGCTGTTCCGCTTGTTGCTCCTCGTGTAACTGAACAGGCTTATATGCCAGTTGTTGCTACTGTTTCAGGTAAGAGCGGTTTGGTTTCTGTTGTTTCTGACGGTGATGCTAACGTTTATGCTAAGGCTCAGGTTAGCGGTCAGAACAAGCAGGCTTACAACAATGCTTATTTTGAATTTGAAGTTAGAAGTCAGGATGCTTTCTTTATGAGCGGTGATAATTCAAACAAGATTACTGTTTTTGAAAAGGGAAGTATTAAGACTGAACGTTTTGGAATTAGATATTACCCTATTGACAAGGATGAGGACGTAAACGCAGCTGACTGTGCTGAGGTTTACAGAAATTATCTTATTGAGAATAAGGGATTGACTGCAAAGACTGAGGCTAACACTAGTGATCTTTATCTTGATATGTTCGGCGGAGTTTTGAAGAGAACTTCTATTGTTGGTCTTCCTTTTAACTTGAAAACTGAAATTACTGGATTTAGTCAGGCTAAGAATATTGTTGATAGTTTTGAAGAAAACGGTATTTCAAATATTGTTGTAAACTATAACGATTGGACTAACAGCTCAATTAAAAATAAAATTTCAACCGACTACAATCCTTCGGGTACGCTTGGCGGTTCGAGTGATATGGAGGCTCTTACTGGCACTGACGGTGTTGATGTATTCCCTTCAATGAATAACTTCCAGATGGATTCAAGCTCTTGGGGTTACAACACTCTTACTAACACGGCTATTCGAGTTTCAAACGCTTATTCAAGACAGAGCAAATACAGTCCTGCATTTGGATTACCTCTTAAGGGTGTTGCTCCGGCTCTTCTTACTCCAAACTCTTATGATAGGGTGTTTGATCAGATGATTGAAAGCTACAAGGATAATTCTATCACAAACATTGGTTTTGGTGATTATTCTACTAAGCTTGTCAGTGATTTCTCTAGCAAGAACAGTTCTGGCAGAACAGCTAGCATGAATACTGTTGTTGAAGGATATAAGAAGGCATCAGAAAATATTGATAATGTTCTTTGTGACGGTGCTAACGCTTATGTTATTCCTTATGCTGACCAGATTACTAAGGTTCCTGTTACGTCAAGCGGATATAACGTTACTGATTATGATATTCCTTTTTATCAGATGGTAATTCACGGATATGTGCCTTATTCTTCTGAAGCTATTAACGCAAGCTCTGATACTGGTGAAACTTTCATGCTTGCTCTTGCTTCTGGCTCTGCTCTTCATTATGATATGACTTATGCTGAATCGGCTACTATTTATGATACTGATTATGATAATCTCTATTATACACACTATGAAGGCTGGCTTGACATGGCTACTAAACAGCAGGAAATTGCTAATGATGTTCTTGCTGGAGTAAGCGACATGACAATTTCAAAATACGTTGTTAGTGATGACGGAAATGTTATGACGACTACTTACAGCAAGGATGGCAAAAATGTTGTTGTTGAAGTAAATAAGACAGCTAAGACTGTATCGGTTGATGGCAAGGTTTATGACCTTGGAGATGCTATGGAAGGAGGGAATATAGGTTAATGAGTAATTTAGAAAATACTGCTGTTGAAAATGAAAAAGTTACTGCGGCAGCAGAACCTCCTAAAAAGCGCAAAGGCAGAACTATTCCTTACGAAAAGAGAAAAGGTCTTTATGGTTTCGGTTTTATTTCGCTTTGGTTAATTGGTACCCTTTATTTCTTCATTTATCCTCTTATTGAATCGTTGATCTATTCTTTCAATGAAACTACGGTTACTCCTGGTAAAATGGAAATGGAGTTTATTGGATTTGACAATTATGTAAACGCTTTTCGTCAAGACCAATATTATTTACCTGCTTTAACTGAAATGCTTAAGAGCACACTTTTAAAAACTCCTTTGATTTTGATTTTCTCAATCTTTATTGCGGTTATTCTTAATCAGAAGTTTAAGGGAAGAACTTTTGCTAGAGCTGTATTCTTCCTTCCTGTTATTATTGCGACTGGTCCTGTAATTGATATTATCAATGGTAATATGAGCACTGGCGGTTACGCTGGAGGTTCTGACCAGTTTAGCACAATGTTTGAAACTAATCTTGTTGATCAGCTTTTGAACTTTATGGGTATTTATAATATCAGTGATACTTTAACTGAAACTATAAATACACTTACATCTGACATATTTAATCTTGTTTGGAACTCTGGTATTCAAATTTTGCTGTTCCTTTCAGCGTTACAGAACATTCCGTTCTCAGCTAAGGAAGCGGCTCAAATGGAGGGTGCTACTGCTTGGGAATACTTCTGGAAGATTACTGTTCCTTATATCAGCCCTATGATTATGGCTAGTTTGATTTACACAGTAGTTGATTCATTTGTTGATCCTGAAAACAAGGTTATGAGAATCGTTCTTGAAAAGCAAAACAGCTGGAATCATGGTTATTCAGCTGCTATGGCTTGGGCTTATTTCTTGATTATTGCGGTATTCCTTGTGGTTGTCGTTGCAATTGTCAATAAATTTGTTTATTATGAAGTTGAATAGGGGGGATTATAGTGGCAACTAAAAAAGAAGAAAAACAATTTGAAAAAGAACGTCAGGCTGCTATAAAAGCCCGTCATAAAAGAATGAAGGAAGAGGGTCTTGAAAAATACCTTACTCCTGAACAAATTAGATATAATAGAAATCAGAAAATTGTCGGCAGTGTTTGGCCTATATTTAGATTTTTGATACTGTTTGGTTTGTGCTTTGTTATACTTTATCCATTGATATTTATGCTTTCGACTGCGTTTAGACCTAGTGAGCAAATGAATGACCCTTCGGTTGTTTGGCTTCCTAAGAGTTTTACACTTGACAATGTCAAGGACGTTTGGGGCGTTATGGATTTTGGAAAAACTGTTTTGACTACGATTCGCCTAAACCTTATCGCTTCTGTTTTGCAGGTTTTGACTTGCTCTATTACTGGATATGGTTTTGCTAGATTTAAGTTTAAGGGCAAGGGTATTTTGTTCGGAATTGTAGTTGTTATGATTATCGTTCCTCCTCAAATTACAACTATTCCTTTGTATATGCAGTTTAAACAGCTTGGAGTTATTGATACTGGTTTTGTTATGTATCTTCCTGCTATATTCGCTAACGGCTTGAGAGCTGGTTTGTTCATCTTTATTTTCCGTCAGTTCTTTAGAGGACTTCCTAAGGAGCTTGAAGATGCGGCTTATCTTGACGGCTGCGGACCTTTGGAAACTTATGTTAGGATTATGGTTCCTAATGCTAAGACATCTTTCCTTACTGTTTTCCTATTCTCAGTTGTTTGGTACTGGAATGACTTCTACGTTTCATCGGCATTCTTCGCTAACACTAAGACTGTTGCTTTGATGCTTAAAAACTTAGATTCAAACCTTTCACAGCAATTGTTCGGCGGATCTGCAGTTTCGGTTAGACAGATGATCGTTTGGCTTGAGGCTGGTTGTATTTTATCAATTACACCGCTGCTTATTATGTATATTTTCCTACAGAGATACTTTATTGAGGGTATCGAGCGTTCTGGTATTGTAGGTTAATTCGATTTTTAATTAATCCGTTCTCATTTTTTGGGGACGGATTTTTTAATATTTTTATGCTTGTTTCATATTTTTGCATATACAAAATTTAAAATATGGCGACTTCATAAAAAATATACATTTGAGGGGAGAATTTCGGGGTTTGTCGACTTGAATATATTTTTGTTTATGTTATAATATAAGTACTGACACGTATGAAAAAATTTATAATTTTAATAATAAGGAGTGCGGAAAATGGCTATTACTTATAATGAAAAGGAGCGCTCGTTTAAGCTTCGTGCTAAGGATACGGATTATATGCTTAAAATTGCTCCTGGCGACTATTTGGCGCATGTTTATTTTGGAAAAAAGATACCTGATGAGGATTTGACCTATCTTCTAAGAATGGACGAAAGTCCTTTTACACCTGAAACTAACAATCGTGATAAATCATCGTATATGGATACTCTGCCTTTTGAATATCCTTCTTTCGGCATTGGCGATTATCGTGAGGCGGCTTTTAAAATTATGGACAATCGCGGTATGTCCGCTTGTGAGCTAAAATATTCTTCTCACAAAATATACAGCGGTAAGCCAGCTTTGGAGGGGTTGCCTGCTACTTTTGCAACAGATGAGAGCGGTGCGGAAACTTTGGAGATTACTCTTGTTGATTCTCATGCTAATCTTGAAGTTATTTTGATTTACACAGCTTTTGACAAGCTTGATGTTATTACACGTTCGGTTAGGGTTAAAAATTTGGGGGCAGAGTCTTGCAAGATTACTAGGATTTACTCAGCTTGTGTTGATTTTGATACTGAAAAAATAGATATGATTACGTTAAACGGTTCTTGGGCTAGGGAGCGCCACGTTGAGAGATGTCGACTTCATCATGGCAAGCAGTCGATTGATTCGATGAAGGGTGAATCTTCACATCAGAATAATCCTTTTGTTGCTCTTTGTGATAACAACGCTGACGAGGATTGCGGTGAGGTTTTTGGATTTAACTTCGTTTATTCTGGAAATTTTGTTGCACAGGCTGAAGTTACTCAGCACAAGAAAACTCGTTTTGTAATGGGTATTAATGATTTGGATTTTGAGTGGCTGCTTGAAAGCGGTGAGGAGTTTATTGCTCCTGAAGTTGTTATGGTTCATTCAGATAATGGTATCGGCAAGATGTCGAGAACTTTCCACGATTTGTATAGAAATAATCTGATTAGGGGCGAATACAAGGACAAGCGTCGTCCGATTTTGATTAACAACTGGGAGGCAACTTATTTCGATTTCAACACTGAAAAGCTGATTGATATTGCTCGCGAGGCGTCAAAGCTTGGTATTGAAATGCTCGTTATGGACGACGGCTGGTTTGGTCACAGAGATTCGGACAACTCGTCACTTGGTGACTGGTTTGTTTATGAGAAAAAGCTTGACGGCGGTTTGAAGTATCTTGTTGACGAGGTTAACAAGCTGGGCATGAAGTTTGGTATTTGGTTCGAGCCTGAGATGATTTCTCCTGATTCGGAACTTTATAAGGCTCATCCTGAGTGGGCTATTCAGGTTAAGGGTCGTGAGCTTACACTTTGCCGTGAGCAGTATGTGTTGGATTTCTCAAGGCAGGACGTTCGTGATTATGTTTTCAGCATGATGAAAAATGTTCTTGATTCGGCTAATATTGAGTACATCAAGTGGGACATGAACAGACAGCTTACAGAAGTTGGCTCAAATGCTCTTCCTATTGAGCGTCAGCGTGAACTTTGGCACAGATATGTTTTAGGAGTTTATGAGCTTATGGACAGGGTTACTTCGGCTTATCCGCATATTTTGCTTGAAAATTGCTCGGGCGGCGGAGCTAGATTTGATGCTGGTATGCTTTATTATTCTCCGCAGATTTGGTGTTCGGATGACACTGACGCTATTGAGAGATTGAAAATTCAGCATGGTACTTCTATGGTATATCCTTGTTCTGCAATGGGCGCTCATGTTTCGGACTGTCCTAACCACACTGTCGGCAGGCAGACTCCATTTAAGACTAGGGGTCATGTTGCAATGGTTGGAACTTTTGGATATGAGCTTGATGTTACTAAAATTCCGCAGGAGGACAGGGATTATATTCCTGCACAGATTGAGGAATTCAATAAGTTCAACACGCTTGTGAGAACTGGCGATCAGTTCCGCATTGGAAACACTTTTGAGGATAACACTTGGGACGCATGGATGTTTGTTGCTAAGGACAAGTCGGAGGCTTTGTTTGAGTTTGTTCAAATTTTGGGCAGACCGAATGAGCGTTCACGCAGAATCAAGTTAAAAGGACTTGAACCTGATGCATTTTACTATGAGGAGTCAAACCCTGACGAGAAGATTTCGGGTGCGGCACTCATGAATGCTGGAATTAACATTGCAAAGATTTGGAATGCAGACGGTTTATACGGAGATTTCCAAAGCAAAATACTTCATTATATAAAAGCAGAAAGCTAAACTATAAAACGAGACATTTGATATGTCTCGTTTTTGTTTTAGCATAGATGCCACAAATATTGTTATTTAGGTTAAAAACAATATTTAAGAATTGAACAAACTCTATTAATTTCATTTTTTAAAATGAAATTAATAATCAGAAAAAGTATTGATTTGTAAATTTTGTAATGTATAATGTGTTTGAAATAGAAATTAAAGGAGATACATCTGCATAAGCAAAAAAGCAAAAATATTATGATTAATTAAATAAAGATATAAATCTAAAAGTAAATGAGCGTTTTGAATCGAAATAGTTTTAGATTGTCCTTATATATAATAGTATAGTTTTTGCAAGAATTATGGTTGTTTTTTCTTGATTGCTTTAGATACATTGCTGATTTGTGCAAATTGCATAAAAACACGCTTTGATTTCTTTTGTATTTCTACGTATAATTTTTCAAAAAACACTTGCAATGTGCGGTTATATGCTGTATAATAATACTTGCGTGACTGCACAGAGTTTTTTCATAGGAAAAACTCAAGATATGCGTTGAAGTGAAAGGTTGCTGACGGTTTGTCAGGTAATTTTCATGGAGTATGTCCGATTTTAAACCGGGCGACTGTAATACCGAACACAGTATGTGCTTATGCTTCTTGCGATAGTAGTATGTCTACTTTTAGCGTTGGTGCATTATAGTGCTGTTTTCTGTTATTCAAAGTCCGAAAGCTATTTTTTAGCTGTTCGGAATTTTTTATGGATATAGCAGGGAACACACGGCAGGGTGTAAATTATAAATCCGCTATTTGCGGGTTAAAATACAAGGTCTTGCAGAGAGGCGAAAGCCTTGCCCCCATATTTAGTATTTGTAACAAGGAGGCGATTTCAGTGGCAGTCAATGAAAAGATCAGAATCAAGATCAAAGGTTATGATCATGCGGTAGTAGACGCAGCAGCTACAAAGATTGTTGAGGCAGCTAAGCGTTCAGGTGCTCAGGTTTCTGGCCCTATTCCACTACCTACTAATAAGGAAGTAATTACTATCCTTAGAGCTGTTCATAAGGACAAAGACAGCAGAGAGCAGTTTGAGATGAGAACTCATAAGAGACTTATCGACGTTGTTCGTCCTACAAAGGAAACAACTGTAGCTCTTGAAAGTCTTGAACTTCCTGCAGGTGTTAACATTGTAATGGAAATCAAGTAATTTCCAAAAAGAGATTACAAGTAATCTCGCATCAATGTTTGCAGGTCATGTTGGGCGAATGCTCAACCAATAACCATTTAGGAGGAAATAGAAATGCAGAAGGGTATCATCGGTAAGAAAATCGGTATGACACAGATTTTCGATGAATCAGGAGAAGTAGTTCCTGTAACTGTTGTTGAGGCAGGACCTTGCGTTGTTGTTCAGAAGAAAACTGTTGAAAATGACGGTTATGAGGCTGTTCAGCTAGGTTACGGCGACA
>CAZJRQ010000024.1:30142-36360 GCA_964548535.1 uncultured Oscillospiraceae bacterium | reverse complement strand
ATAATTCACTATTTTTCAGTGCCTTTTGTAACGGCGTCGACGGCACTAAAAAAGCTGGATGGTGAGTTTGAAATTGTATCTGAATCGCTCAAAGTACCATTTTACTACACGTTTTTCAAAATCACCGTGCCTATGTGTGCGAACGCGATTTTGGAGATGATTACATATTATTTCACAAACGCTATGATTACAGTTTCGGCAGTTGTATTTTTGTACACGCCTGTTACTAAGCTTGCCAGCATTTTAGTTTTAAACGTCAACGGAGCTGGAAATGTTGCACAGGCTTGCGCTATTTGTATGGTGATTATGGCAATAAATTTGGGAATGAGGTTGGTTTACGAAATTTCCAATAAACTGATTTCTCGAAAGACTCAAAAATGGAATTCAAGATAGATTATACTAAAGCAGTTGTTTGATTAATTTGAACAACTGTTTTTTGTTTTTTATAAAAAATGTGAAAAAGTTATAATCAAACTACGAGTTGTGACATATAATATATTATAAATAAGTTATCATTAAAATATCATCTGATAAACAAATTTTTGCTACTTACATATCAAATAATTGATTTATACTGTAATGAATAAACAGTAGGTTTGTGGTTAAAATATTTTTAATTTATTGGAGGTGCTTAGTATGCTTGGTATTATTATTGGAGTTGCATTTGGCGGGTTTGTAGGTGTTTGCACGATGTGTCTTATGATTGTGTCATCAAAGGCTGATAGGCAGCTTGACGTGCTTTCAATGAATTGTGCTGATAAAAAGTAAAACTAAAAGCGGTACGAATTTTATGTTCGTACCGCTTTGTTTTTTATCTTTAAATTAATCCGCTTTGTTCTTTTGTTCTAATAGTTTCTATGTGTTTTCATCTCTAAGTGCTTCTACTATTGGAGTTTTATTTGTTTTTCTTTTAGCCGAAAGCATTGTTAGTCCTGTTGTTAAAAATACTACTGCTGATGCAATTAATATTTTTATTATCGGGATTTTATATGGGAATGCGAATGTTTCTACCATTGATTGATGGAGCAGATATGTTAGAATTATGCTAAACGGCAATGAGCAGATTGTCGCTTTAAATCCATAGAAAAAGCCTTCTAGGTTTAGCATTTTATTAAGGCTCTTCGGTGTTATTCCATAAGATTTCAGCATTGCAAACTCACGTTTTCTTAGTGCATTGTTCGTCGAAATTGTATTGACTGTATTGCTTAGGCAGATTATTGTAATCAGTCCTGCAAAGCCGTAGAAAAAGATTGATACTATCAGGTTCATTTGGTTTTGTGATTGGACGGCTTGATCAATGTTAAATACATAAAGTCCTAAATCTGAGTATTTGTCTATAAGAGGCGTAAGGTTCTCTTCAAGTTTATCTGTGTTTTCAGTTTTAAATGCTGCTGATACAGATAAATTAAAATCTTCCGGCTGTTTTGAAGTGTAAATTTCATCAAAAGTTTTTTCAGGCACAATTAAAGCAATTGTGGTAGTGTCAAGCTTAATTTTTGATAGCCCAGGAGCTGGAGTGTCTGTTAGACCTGCAATTTTGACTTTGCTTGTAAATTTATTTTGTCCTTCTGGTTCGTAATATTGTGACATACTGTTAAGTTCTAAAACATCACCTGTTTTTGCATTAAGCTGTGTGATTTGGTTACGAGAATTTGAGGTTGCGTAAACAAATGTATTCCACACAATTACATTTGGGATATCATCATTTTCATTGAATGTGGTATTGGTTTTTTTAGCGTATTCATTAAACGAATCTTCATCAAGACCGTAAATTACAAAATTATATTCTAATACAGAATTATCTGTTAAGTCTTTGCTTAATGGTAGATTTTGACTTTCTGCATAGAGAGTTGCTGACATTGTAATCGCTTTGCTTTGCACGTCGTCAACATTTAGAAAATCTTTCATTTTATCAAATGTTTGTCGTGTTGAGTTATCGTAGTTGTGCACACTCAATATTAAATTTTCTTCTGGATATTCATCCTGCATTGTGTATGCTGTTTTCATATATGATGTAAAGCTTGAAACAATTACGAAAAGAGACATGCTTAGTGCAAGTGAAAAAACCGTTACACGATATCGACGCTTGTTTCGTTTTAGATTTTTTACGGCAAGCTCACCCTCAAAACCGAAAAGCTTTTTGTAGATTCTTGGTGTCTTGACATCTTTTTTTGCGATTTTAATGTCTTCATTCTGACGAATTGCACTGATTGGCGAAATTTTTGAAACACGTCTTGCTGGCTTGCTAGCTGAAAGCAGAAGTGTTAGGAATGAGAAAAGTATTGTTCCTACAATACTAATCGGTACAACTACTAATTCAAATTCCATTCCAGTGCCAGGTATATCGGTCAGCATTGAGTTTACAATCTTAAACACTAAGCCTATTCCTAGAGTGCCGAACAGGATACCGATTGGTATTGAAACAAGTGCTATTATAAATGCTTCGAAGTATACTGAACTGCGTTTTTGCTGTTTTGTTGCACCAACGCTTGCTATCATTCCCAGTGAACGGCTACGCTCGGCTAGTGAAATTGCAAATGAATTGTAGATTAGTGAAATTGATGCAATCATGATTATAATACCTAGTATAATTACAATAGAGTAAATCATTTTTAATATGTTTTCACTTCTTGCGATTCCTGAGTAAACTAAAAGCATATTGTTTGGTTCATACTTGCTGTTAGTTTCTTTTGAAATTTCTTTCATGTGATCGTAAATGCCTTTTCGGAGTGATTCGTAATTTTTGAAATTGACATTAACGTCATACTCTGTGTCAGCTGGTATTTCAGACGATGTTATGGTGCTGAAAGCTGCGTATGAACTAGGATAACTACGTGTGTCGCAAACTCCTACTATTTTATATGTTTTTGTTCCAGTTGAGTTGAATTTATTATCTTTTGAAGAATAGCTGGTGTATTTTCCTGCGGTTTTTTCAAATTCGTTACCGTCTTCATCTTGATAGTTGACTATTCGCTCGCCTAAATCCAGTGTTATGGTATCGCCGATTTTCCATTTGTTGCCCAAAGCTTTTAAGAATGTTTCTGAAAGAATAATTTCATCGCTGTTCTTTGGGAAATCACCAGATGTTAGATTTATTGGTGCGATTGAAAAGTCACTGTGATTTTCGACAAACAAGTAAGGTCTAAGCGACTCAGAAAGTTCATCTACTTGGGCAAATCCTGATTCGTATATTAAATCGGCATTTTCTACATCATCACGAGATTTTATGTAGTCATAATTATCAGCCGACTCACACGTGAAAACCGCTTGCCACAAACCTTTTGAATTAATTTCGTGACGTTTCATCATGTCTATAAACGACGCTGCTATTGTGAAAACTGCTGTTAGCATTGCTACTGAAACTATTGCACCGAAGATTGTAATTAGCGTGCGGCGTTTGTTTTGTTTCATGTATCTTAGCGTTAATTTGGAGATTATATTCATTTGCGAATCACCTCATCTTGTACGATTTTTCCGTCGCCGATTGAGATGATTCTGTCTGCCTGCAATGCGATACTGTCGTCATGCGTGATTAGGATTAGCGTCTGATTGAATGTTTTGTGAAAATGCTTGAGCAGTTTTAGAATTTCAGCACTGTTTTTACTATCAAGATTTCCTGTTGGCTCGTCGGCAAGGATTATTGCTGGACTGCTCATCAAAGCACGTCCGATTGAAACTCTCTGCTGCTGACCGCCTGAAAGTTCATTTGGCAGGTGGTCCAGTCGATTTTCTAGTCCTAATGTTTCGACGATTTTGTCAAAGCTTTTATTGCTGATTTTTCTGCCGTCTAACAGCAGCGGAAGTGTTAGATTTTCTTTAACATTCAGCACTGGGATAAGGTTATAAAACTGATAGATAAGTCCGATTTGACGGCGTCTGAAAATCGCTAAAGCAGACTCTTTCATGCTGTAGATATCTGTTCCGTCAATGATTACCTTACCGCTTGTTGGATTGTCAACTCCGCCTAAGATATGCAAAAGCGTTGATTTTCCTGAGCCTGATGCTCCGATTATTGCAACGAACTCACCCTTTTCAACGCTGAATGAAATATCATCAACCGCTCTTACTGCTGTGTCACCGCTACCATAAATTTTTGATAAATTTTGTACTTCTAAAATTGCCATTTTGCAGCCTCCTTTTACTTTATGTTTTAATTATATTTTATCAAAATGACTTTGCGGTGACTTTGTTTCTTATAATTTAGTCACTTAGATAGATTATCAACTTTGTTGTTATTCGGCATAAAATTTTATACTAAATGCAGTGCCTACACCTAGCTCACTTTCGATAGTTACTTCTGCAAGCTGGCTGTTGAAAATTGTTTTTGACATAGCAAGTCCTATTCCCACACTGTCGACACCTGCATTTTTGCCTTTATAAAACCGCTCGAATATATGCGATAAATCTTCTTTGCTGATTCCTTCGCCTGTATCAGTGATTTTTACTTGTGTATATAGTGCGGTTTCGGTGCACATAATCGTGATTTTTCCGATGTCGGCTGTATGCTCTATACAGTTTTTTATTATGTTTATAAAGGCTTCGGCTGTCCAGTTTTTGTCGGTGATTATATTTAAGTTTTCTGGGCATGAAACATTTATTTGTATATTTTTAAGTTCGGCAGGGATTAACAGAGGTTCGATTGATTTATCAATTAGCTCAGAAAGATTTACACTGTCTTTTTTGAAAACTATAGTTCCGGCGTCAATTTTTGCAATTCTCAAAAGGGCAGAAACTAGCCATTCTAGGCGATTTAGCTGGCTTATAATCCTTTCAGTAAAATCTTTTCGCCGCTCGTCAGACAGCTTTGAGTCACTTAGCAAATCAGCCATTACCATCATTGAAGTCAGCGGAGTTTTTAGCTGGTGGGATATGTTTGAAAGCGTATCGGCTAGATATTCTTTATCTTTTTTCAAAAGTTTTGTACTTTCTGATAGGGCTGTTGTGACTTTATAGATATCATTTTTTAGTATTGAAAGCTCGCCCTCTGTGTTGTCACGAATATCCATAACGTCGTTGCCTGAATAGACATCGGCTAGATAATTTGAAAGCTTGGTGATTTTATTATATCGTATTTTTGAAAAAATATATGTTGAAATCAAAAGCACAAAAAAGCAGGCTGCACCTACTAGTCCAGCCTTTTTGTCAATTTGAAAAAGTATTAAGCTACACACGACCGAAATCGTCGTGAGAACAGTGTACAGCCAAAAAAATTCTTTGTTTTTTATCATTATATAACCTGTCCTTTCTATGGAAAACTACTCTCCAAACTTATAGCCGAGCCCTCTAACTGTTTTTATTAGCGTTGGATTTTGGCTATCGTTTTCTAGCTTTTCACGCATACGTTTTATATATACGGACAGGGTATTGTCGTCGACAAAATTGCCGTTTACGTCCCAAATTCCGTTTAAAATCTGACTGCGCGAAAGAACTTGTCCGATATTGTTTGCAAAAACAAGCAGTAATTTATACTCCAAAGCGGTGAGGATAACTTCCTCATCATTTTTATATACTTTAGCAGTTTTTGTATTGATTTTTAGGTTTTGTATTTCAATTATATCGGATTTAGCAGGCTTTTTTTGATAATGCCTTAGGGCTGAGTTCATTCTACTTATCAGCTCACGAATTCGAAAAGGTTTTGTGATATAATCATCTGCACCCATATCAAGTCCGCGAACTACGTTTATTTCATCATCGCACGCGGTTAGGAAGATTACTGGGGCGTCATATTTTTTCTTTATCTCTTGACAGACCTCATAACCCATTCCGTCAGGCAGTGTTAAATCAAGCAGATGAATATCAAACTGCTCGGTACAAACAGCAGTGATTGCTGATTGTACGTCCTCACATATTTTGACGTCAAATCCCTCACTTGTAAGTGAATATGACAGTCCGTCTGCAATTGTTTTATCATCTTCAACTAAAAGAACTTTCATTTTTTGTCCTCCTTGTCCTAGCGCGGACGGCGCGATGCCCTCGCGTAAAATTTATTGGTGATTGTAATGTTGTGTTGCTCGGGTTGGGGTTTGTGGTAATTTGTGTTTTACACTAAAAATTCGTAAACTTCCCATAACCACAAAGTTGTGACGCTGATTATGGTATAAGCACCAATCACGAGCGAGGTACGAGCGATAATGCGACTGGGGTGCAGGGGCACGGTCCTAGCGCGGACGGCGCGATGCCCTCGCGTAAAATTTATTGGTGATTGTAATGTTGTGTTG
>CAZJRQ010000024.1:0-30042 GCA_964548535.1 uncultured Oscillospiraceae bacterium | reverse complement strand
AGCACCAATCACGAGCGAGGTACGAGCGATAATGCGACTGGGGTGCAGGGGTACGCCCCTGCTGATAATGTGACTGGGGTGCAGGGGTACGCCCCTGCCTGAGTATATTATATTATATTATATTATTGTTGATGACAAATATCAAGGGGGTAAATAGAAATACTTTGTAAATTCTGTATACAACGAAAAAACCGTGAGCTTTTTATATTTTTCAGCTCACGGTTTTTTTTCGTCTTTTGTTCTATTTTTTTATTTTATTTTCGAAAGCGTGTTTGTTATGTAGCTTTGCACGGCTATCTTTATTTTGCCTTCTACTATATATAACTCTTGAGGGGACTAAAAGGTACAATTTTTTTTGGAATTTTTATTTATTTTGTATAATTGCACAAAATCTCACTGAATTAGCATGATAATTCAGTGAGATTTATCTAAATGGTTTTGGGATTATTGGAACATTCATCTTGATTATCTGAACTTATAATTGACATAAAGCTTTTGATTATTGTGCTTTCTGGATTTTTTGCATGGGTTGCTATACACACTGAACGTTCTGGAAGAGGTTTTTTTAGTTTTATTTCGTAAACCAGTTCGTTTTTTAGCTTTTCATCGGTAAATTCTTTTGTCACAAAGCCTAGTCCTAGATTGTTTTGCACCATTGGCAAAATTGAATTCATTGAGGCAACCTCTATATCAGGCTTGACTAGCATATTATGCAGTCTGAAAACATAATCAAGATAATGTCTTGTTGTGCTGCCTTCTCGCAAGGTAATTAGCGGATAATCTGCAATTTGATGTATAGAAATCGGTTCGTGGCTCAGGTCTTTATACTTTTCACCGGCAATTAAGATATCGTTAAGCTGGCTTATAATTTTGACATTTAGCCCTTTTTTACTCGTCAGAGGTGAGGTGACTATTGCGACATCAATCATGTTCGATTTCAGTGCTTCAACCGCGTCTGGCGTGGACATACTGTTAAAATTGATTTTAACTAGTGGATTTGCTTCACGGAACTTTTTGATTTTTTCAATAATGCTTGGCTGGATTGTGGCGTCTGAAACGCCAACTCGAATTGTTCCGCCCTGTGTTGAATTGTACAGCGAAATTTCTTCCTCAGCTGCGAAAATATGCTTGCAGGCAATTTGAATATGCTTAAAAAGCAATTCACCCTCTGGTGTTAGTGTTACACCTTTTTTATTCCTTAAAAAAAGCTTGCAGTTTAAATCCTCCTCAAGATTAGAAATACAGCGGCTTACACTTGGCTGTGAAATGAATAGCGCTGATGCTGCTAGGGTTATATTTTTAAGTTTTGCGACATAATAAAATATTTTGTAATGTTCAAAACTCGTACTTTGCATTGTAATTCTCCTTTTCTACACAATAGGGGTTGTTTATCTTTATCATAACATTTTGATATGCTTGTCATAGAATAAATGTATTTTACAAATTCGTATAAAAGTATTATAATATATTCAGCAAACAAATACAAGCGTATTTTTGTTAATTATTGTTTTTATAAAAATTATAAGTAAAATATTAAAATCGACGGCGATTTATACAAAACTATTATGATAAATATGGATAGAATTCACAAAAATCTGGTTTTGATTTTTGGCTTTTAATTATGTTTAGTGATTAGTAATTGTATCACGTGGTGGTTTTATTTTTTTGCCTAAAATTGGAGGTGGTTACATGAATATGGTTTCGGTAGGGATTACGGCTAATCAAATGAGTAAGGTTGCTGATGAGCTTGTCGGAAGCTTGGAAAATAAGACTGCATTCAAGCTTTTTGGAATAATACCTGTACCTGAGTCATGTGTTGTAACTTGGGTTATTATGGCGGTTTTGGTTGTTGGTTCTATACTTGCTACCAGAAAGCTCAAGCTTGTTCCTGGTAAACCACAGGTAATGCTTGAGTCCGTTGTAGGATTTTTCAGGAATTTCTTCAAGGAACTTCTTGGCGACGAGGGAATGGGTTACTGGATGTGGCTCGCGACGGTTATGATTTACATAGGTTTTGCGAATATAGCGGGACTTTTTGGATTTGTTCCGCCAACTAAGGATTTGAATGTTACTGCTGGTTTGGCTGTTATGAGTATTGTGCTGATTGAGGCGGCCGGAATTAAAGCAAAAGGCGGTAAAGGCTGGGCTAAGAGCTTTGCCCAACCTATGGCTTTTATTGCACCTTTGAATGTTTTGGAGATTTTGATTCGTCCGCTGTCACTTTGTATGCGACTTTTCGGTAATGTCTTGGGCAGTTTTGTAGTAATGGAGCTTATCAAGATGATTTGTCCGGTAGTTTTGCCTGTTCCGTTTTCGTTCTATTTTGATATTTTCGATGGACTGATTCAGGCGTATGTATTCGTGTTTTTGACGTCGCTGTTTATTAAAGAGGCGATTGATTAGTTTGGCTTTATCG
This sequence comes from uncultured Oscillospiraceae bacterium, assembly GCA_964548535.1. Classification (GTDB taxonomy): domain Bacteria; phylum Bacillota; class Clostridia; order Oscillospirales; family Ruminococcaceae; genus CAZJRQ01. The sequence goes on along the minus strand of CAZJRQ010000024.1, from coordinate 27,626 downwards.
CTCATGCTAGAAATTTTTATTGACAATCATGGGCAGTAAAAATAATTTTGCTTTATATGGTTTTTTAAAAACTTATAAATAAAAGTATACATTTTAAAAGGAGTGTTTTTTATGTTAATTGCTATTGGTGCAGGTATCGCAGTTTTGACAGGTATAGGTGCTGGTATTGGTATAGGTATTGCTACAGCTCATGCAACTGACGCTATTGCACGTCAGCCAGAGGCCAAGGGTGATATTAATAAGGCTTTGCTGCTTGGTTGTGCACTTGCTGAGGCTACTGCTATTTACGGATTTGTAATTGCAGCACTTATCATTTTCTTATTGAAATAAACTACATAAGATTAGGGGCGATTATATGTTAAATCTGGACTGGAGCATAGTTTGGGTTATTATTAATCTGCTGGTGTTGTTTTTGCTTTTGAAAAAGTTTTTGTTTAAGCCTGTCACAGCTATGATGGACAAAAGAGAAGAAATGATTAAAAATAACATCAGTGACGCAGAAAAACAAAAAGATGACGCTTACAAGCTGAAGTCTGAATATGAGGAAACTCTTAAAACTGCTCATCAAAAGGCAGTTGATATTACTAATGCAGCTAAGGTTCACGCTTCTAAGGAATGCGACCTTATGGTTGAAAATGCTCGTGCTGAGTCGGCTAGGATTTTGCGTGATGCTGAAAAATCTGCCGAAAGCGAAAAGGTTAAGGTTATGAATGATGCAAAATATGAAATCGCTGACCTTGCTTTACTTGCTGCTGCTAAGGTTATAAATAAAAACCTAGATAGCCAAAAGGATAAGGAGCTTGCTCAGAGCTTTCTTTCTGAGGTAGGTGACTCTAAATGATTTTTCAGGATGCTGAGAATTGTGCGAAGGTTTTGCTTTCTTTAAATGCAGATGAAAATGATATTTTAGATGCAAAAAATCTTTGGGAAAGTTCTGATGAACTTCGCGAGGCTATTTGTGCTAATTCGGTTAGAATGGTTGAAAAATACGCGGTTATTGATAAGCTTTTTCCTAAAAGCTTGACTAATTTTTTTAAGGTTATGTGTGAATTTGGGCATATTAAAGATTTGTCTGATATTATTTTAGCTTATGAAAATTTGGTGCTTAATCAAAAAAACATTTTGTCGGCACAATTTTATTATGTCAATGAGCCTGATGCTCAGACTGTAGACAAATTTAAACAAATGCTTAAGTCAAAATATGATGTATCTGACGCGGTTATTACGCTTGTTTATGACGAAAGTCTTATTGGCGGATACAAGCTTAAAGTTGGAGATACTGAATATGACAAGAGTATTAAGGGCTCGATTAAAGCCTTGCAAAACGCACTAATCTGGAGGTGATTGATTTGGGTAAATCTCAAAGTGATATTATTTCAGTTCTGAAAAATGAAATTTCAGATTTTGATTTAAAAATGCAGGTTTCTGAAACTGGTACTATTATTTCAATTAATGATGGTATCGTTAATATATATGGGTTAAATCATGTTATGTACGGTGAACTTGTTGAGTTTGAAACTGGTGTTAAGGGAATTGTACAGAATATTGAGAGAAAGACTGTTGGCTGTGTGCTTTTGGGTTCAGATTACGGACTTTCAGAAGGCTCAAAGGTTGTGAGAACTGGCAAGAGGGCTGGTGTACCTGTTGGTGAAAAGCTGATTGGTCGTGTTGTTGATGCACTTGGTGCTCCTATCGACGGCGGTGAGGCTATTGAGGCTGAGGATTATTTCCCTATCGAAAACGAGGCTCCTGGAGTTATTAACAGAAAGCCTGTTAACCAGCCTTTGCAGACCGGAATTTTGTCGATAGATTCTATGTTTCCAATCGGCAGAGGTCAGCGTGAGCTTATTATCGGTGACAGACAGACTGGTAAGACTTCGATTGCTGTTGATGCTATTATCAATCAAAAGGGACAGGACATGATTTGCGTTTATGTTGCAATCGGTCAAAAGGCTTCTACTGTTGCTAAGCTTGTTTCTGATTTGAAAAAGTATGGTGCTATGGATTACACTATTGTTGTTTCGGCAATGGCATCTGATTTGGCGCCTTTACAATACATTGCACCTTATTCTGGAACGGCTATGGCTGAATATTTTATGCATCAGGGCAAGGATGTTTTGATTGTTTATGATGATCTTTCAAAGCACGCTGTTGCTTATCGTGCTATGAGTTTGCTTTTACAGCGTTCTCCTGGACGTGAGGCTTATCCTGGTGATGTTTTTTATCTTCATTCAAGATTGCTCGAGCGTTCTTCACGTCTTGACGATGAGCATGGCGGCGGTTCGATTACTGCTTTGCCTATCATTGAAACTCAGGCTGGAGATGTTTCGGCTTATATTCCTACTAACGTAATTTCGATTACTGACGGACAGATTTTTCTTGAGTCTGAATTATTTTTCTCTGGCGTTCGTCCTGCTGTAAATATCGGACTTTCGGTATCTCGTGTTGGCGGTGCGGCTCAGACTAAGGCTGTTAAAAAGGTATCTGGTTCACTTCGTATCGACCTTGCGCAGTTTAGAGAAATGGAAGTTTTTACTCAGTTTAGCTCGGAACTTGACAAGACTACTAAGGATTTGCTTGAAAATGGTAATCATTTAGTTGAGCTTTTAAAACAGCCAAACTGCAAGCCTTTTAAACTTCACGAACAGGTTATTTTGCTTTGTGTTGCTAAGCACAGGCTTTTGAGCGATGTTCCTGTTAAGGAAGTTTGCAAGTTTAGAGCTGACATTTTGACTTATTTTGAGGCAAATTGTTCAGATATAATTGATGAAATAAATGAGAAAAAAGTATTGTCTGATGAGCTTGAGGAAAAAATTATCGGTGCGGCTAAAGAATTCAAAGGCAGGTAGTTTTTATGGCTAATATGAGAGAAATTCGTGAGAGAATATCAAGTATTGATGACATTATGAAAATTACTAATGCGATGTACTTGATTTCTTCTTCAAAGATGAAAAAGGCAAAGAAAAATCTTGCGGCGACTGTTCCGTATTTTGAGCATTTGCAGTCTACTATTCATCATATTTTAAAGCACTCGGAAGTATTTGACCACGTTTATTTTGATGACAGGGTCAAAAAACCTGAATCTGAAAAAACGTATGGATATATTGTAGTTACTGGCGACAAGGGGCTTTGCGGAGCTTATAATCACAACGTTTTAAAGCTTGCTGAGGCTGAACTTCAAAAGCATGAAAATAATTGTCTTTTTGTTGTCGGACAGATTGGCAGGCAATATTTTACTCGCAGAAAAGTTATGGTTGATGGTGAGTTTTTGTATACTGCTCAAGATCCTACTCTTTATCGTGCTAGAAGTATTGCGGAAACTATTATTGATTTGTTTTTGAAAGAACGTCTTGACGAGGTTTATATAATTTACACTAAGATGATTACTTCTGTTAAAATGGAGCCTGAGGTGCTTAAGGTTTTGCCTATGGAGCATGAGGATTTTTCTGAGGCTAAGGGCAGGACTCCTAAAGATATTTTGACGTTTAGTCCGTCACCTGAAAAGGTTATGGATCATCTTGTGCCTAACTACATAAAGGGTTTGGTTTATGGTTCGCTTATTGAGGCTTTTTCGAGCGAACAGAGTGCTAGAATGACTGCTATGGACGCTGCTACTACTAGTGCTAAGGATATGATAAAGGACTTTAATTTGCTTTATAACAGAGCAAGGCAGGCTGCAATTACTCAAGAAATTACTGAGGTTGTCAGCGGTGCAAAGAGTCAGAAAAAGTAATGATTTGTTATGCACGGCAGTGCGTTTTCACCGACGATTTTGCAATGCTAGGTGTTATGCTGTGCGGTATAGTTTTTACTAATCATGATATTTTTATATTTTTAAATATCGGGAAAGGTTGGTCACATATATGCAAAAAGGTAAAATTGTACAGATATTGGGACCTGTAGTTGATGTCGAGTTCCCCGACGGAAAGCTACCTATGATAAAGGATGCTCTTACTGTTGAACTTGGCGGAAGGACTTTATATATGGAGGTTGCTCAGCAGTTGGGCAACGGAATTGTGCGTTCTATTATGCTTGCGTCTAGCGAGGGACTTGAAAAGGACATGGAAGTAACTGCTACTGGCGGATGTATTTCTGTCCCTGTTGGTGAGTGTACTTTGGGCAGAATGTTCAATGTTCTCGGTCAAGAAATTGACGGCGGTGAGCCTGTTAAGTATGAGGAAAAGTGGGCTATTCATCGTGCTCCTCCTAAATTTGAAGATCAGCGTCCTGTTGTTGAGGTTTTGGAGACAGGAATTAAGGTTATAGATTTGCTTGCGCCGTATGCAAAGGGCGGTAAAATCGGTCTTTTCGGCGGTGCTGGTGTTGGTAAGACTGTGCTTATTCAGGAACTTATCAGAAACGTTGCAACTGAGCATGGCGGATACTCTATATTTACTGGTGTCGGCGAGCGTTCTCGTGAGGGTAACGATTTATGGGGCGAAATGAAGGAGTCTGGCGTAATTAACAAAACTGCGTTAGTTTTCGGTCAGATGAACGAACCACCTGGATCTAGAATGAGAGTTGCACAGACTGGTCTTACTATGGCGGAATATTTTCGTGACAAGGAACATCAAAATGTTTTGCTTTTCATTGACAATATTTTCAGATATGTTCAGGCTGGTTCAGAGGTTTCGGCACTTTTGGGAAGAATGCCTTCTGCGGTTGGATATCAGCCTACTTTGGCTAACGAAGTGGGTGAACTTCAGGAGAGAATTACGTCTACAAAGGACGGTTCAATTACGTCGGTACAGGCAGTTTATGTTCCAGCTGATGACTTGACTGACCCTGCTCCTGCGATTACATTTGCTCATCTTGACGCGACTACAGTATTATCTAGAAAGATAGTAGAGCAGGGAATTTATCCAGCAGTTGATCCGCTTGAGTCGACATCAAGAATATTGGAGCCTGACATTGTCGGCGAGGAGCATTACACTATTGCGAGAAAGGTTCAGGAGCTTTTACAGAAGTACAAGGAATTGCAGGATATCATTGCAATTTTGGGTATGGAGGAGCTTGACGAAGAGGATAAGACAGCTGTATATCGTGCTAGAAAGATTCAGAAATTCTTGTCACAGCCATTTCATGTTGCTGAGAATTTTATATCAATCAAGGGTAAATACGTTCCGCTAAAGGAAACTCTACGTGGATTTAAGGCGATTATTGACGGTGAAATGGACGAATATCCAGAAGCTGCATTCATGATGGCTGGAACTATTGAAGATGTAATAGAAAAGGCAAAAACTCTTGATGCTGATGAATAATGCTGTTAAAATCTTCAAAGGAACGGTGATATTATGGTGAAAACATTTCATCTTGACATAATAGCGAGCGACAAATATTTTTTCAGCGGTGAATGTGAGGAATTGGTTTTCCCAGCAACTGACGGTTCTTGCGGAATTTTGCCTAATCACGAGCCAATGCTAAGTTGTTTGGACGCTGGTGAACTGAGATTCAAGGTAGATGGCGAGTGGAAAAAAGCTGTTGTGAGTGATGGCTTTTTGGAAATTATGCCGACTTTTGTTAAGCTTTTGGCAGACACTGTTGAGAAACCTGAGGACATTGATTTTAAGCGTGCACAGGCTGCTAAAGAGCGTGCGGAGGAGAGGTTGCGTCAAAAACTAAGCATTCAGCAATATTACCACACTCAAGCTGCACTAAACAGGGCAATGGCAAGACTAAAAGAACTAAGTAAGTCCTAGCGCGGACGGCGCTAGGACTAAACAGAAACGATAATTTTGATTCGTTTCTGTTTTTTTATATCTCTTGTTTTTATTGTAAACCATATATAATATTTTAGTTGACAATTCGTGTTGGATGTAGTATAATATACTTGAATGAATTTAATGTTTGATTTGAACTTTGTTTTTTGTATTGTATTCTTATTTGCTGTTTATTAATTTATTGCCTATGAGTTTTTTATTCAAATAGATTGACGTGTGAAAAAAATCATAGTATAATGGTATGAGTAATAAATTTTAAGGAGTGCTTACATGGCTAGAGTTTTACAGCCTTATCAGGAAATTGAAAGAAGTATCATTAAGCGTTTTCGCAAGGATATTTGGAATAAATTTGTTATGGGCATTAAAGAATACAAGATGATTAATGATGGTGACAAGATTGCTGTTTGTATTTCAGGCGGAAAGGATTCTATGCTGCTTGCTAAATGTATGCAGCACCTGCAAAGGTACTCAGAAACTAAGTTTGAACTTGAGTTTTTGGTGATGAATCCTGGTTATAATGATTACAACAGGCAAAAGATTATCGACAACGCCAAACTTATGAATATCCCGATTCACATGTTCGAGACGAGTATTTTTAACATTGTTGCTAATCAAAAAAGCAATCCTTGCTATCTTTGTGCGAGAATGCGACGCGGTCATCTTTACAAGAATGCTCAGGATTTGGGCTGTAACAAAATTGCTTTGGGACATCATTTTGATGACGTGATTGAAACTACTCTTATGGGTATGATTTATGGTGGTCAGGTTCAGACTATGATGCCTAAACTGCACTCGAAAAACTTTAAAGGTTTGGAGCTTATTCGTCCGCTTTATATGGTTAAAGAACAGCATATTAAAGAGTGGGTGAGATACAATAATCTGGAGTTTATACAGTGTGCTTGCCGATTTACCGAAGCGTATGAAAAGCTTGAAAACAAGGGTGAGATTTCAAAAAGGCAGGAAGTAAAAGAGCTTATTGCAAAGTTTAGAGAAACCAATGAATTTATTGAAACTAATATTTTTAAAAGTGTTTACAATGTAAATTTGCGTACCGTTATTGAGTATCAATATAATGGTAAACGTTATAATTTCTTGGACACTTATGATGATTACGACTGGGACAAGGAGCAATCATCTGCATCTGAGGAGGATGACGATTAGTATGAATAAAACTGGTGAAAAGGTAAAAAAGAGCAACTCTGAAAAAATTCAAGCAATGGTATTTATTAGCGTATTTACGGCACTTATGGTAGTTTTGTCGCAGATTGCTATTCCGTTTCCAACACACGTTCCGATGACTTTGCAAACATTTGCTATTGCTTTGGCTGGATATTTCTTGGGCGCTAAAGATGCTGCAATTTGCATGGTTGTTTATATCATGCTGGGAATAGCTGGAGTACCTGTTTTTGCTAATTTCAGTTCAGGAATAGGAACAATAACTAGCTATACTGGCGGATTTATTATTGGATTTATTCCAATGGCTTTTTTGTGCGGTTTGGGAGTTACTTTGAAAACAAAAGGTGTAGCGCGCAGAGTAGTTGCTATCATCTTGGGTCTTGCTGGACTTTTTTGCACTCATGCTTTGGGTGTAATTCACTTTTCGCGACTAATGGATATGTCTATTAAGGCGTCAATTGTTGCGGTTTCTCTACCGTACTTAATTAAGGATATTATTTCTGTAGTGGTTGCTTATTTGATTAGCGAGGAGATTATTAAGCGTGTTGCAAAGCTTGGATATTTCAAAAATGCTGGAGTTTAGATTTCACCATATTTTCTGTATACCTTTATTCAAGGGGTATGGATACAGTGATGAGTTTTCAATTGCTATGGCTGAGATTAAGGATATTTTGACATCTGAAAATCCGCAATTGAGTCTTGTTTGCACGAGTGACAGGATATGTTATAAATGTCCTAATCGTGAGGACGATTTTTGTAATTTAGATAGTGTGCATCACAAAATTTTTGACAAAGACAGCTACATAGCGGAGATTTTGGATTTGAAAATCGGTGCCAATATGAGTTTTTCTCAAGTTTTAGAATTAGCGATTAGTAGAGTATCTAGTCAGGACTTTGGGAAAGTTTGCGGTAAATGCCGTTGGAGTGAGCAGGGACTTTGTTCATATCAAGCTTGGTTTGATAGCTGTAGTGAGATTTTATCTAGTATTAACATTAATGTTGAGTTAAAAAAAGCGTTTGCGTAAGAATTTTACACGCTTATAATAGTATAATTGACACAAAAAGTGATAGGAATATTTCTTTTTGTGTCTTTTATTATATTTGGATATAATGGAGTTTGTTGCGGTTTTTAATAAAAAACGCTTGCATTTCTGATTTAAAAGTGGTATAATAAAATTTATTTAACAATTTGTAGAATTATATTTGCGGAGGATATTATGTCTGAAAATAAAAATCGTGATTCGTCAGATGGTAGTGGAAATGCTTCGTCTGAAATAGGAACTGCTAAGAAAAAAAGTTTTGATGCTAATCAGCCTAACGGCAAAAAGTCTAAGAAGAAAAAGCAATGGTCAAAAAAGAAAAAAGCTTTGATGATTGTTCTGGCTGTTTTATTAGTGTTTGCACTTTTGATTGGTGTACTTGTTATGGTGGTTTTCAGCTTTATTGGCAAGATTAACACGGTTCAAGACCCAAGCAGTATTGAAATTCTTGATTCTATTGATATATCGGATGATTTAACTTCTGAACCTGATTCTCCTCAGGAAGATATCGATGATTTAGAGGCTAAGGTTCGAGAGAATTTAAAGAACAAGGCGACTGAACTTAAAAGTGATGATGATGTTTATAACATATTATTAATCGGAACGGATGCTAGAAGTGTCAACGAGCGCGGCCGTTCAGACAGCATGATTTTGGTTTCAATTAACGACAAAACTAAAGAGGTTGTTATGACATCATTTATGCGTGATATTTATTTGCAGATTCCTGGTGCTGAATCGACTAGATTAAATCACGCTTACGCTTATGGTGGTGCTCCGCTTTTGGTTGATACTATTGAGCAGAATTTTAGTATTGATATTGACAAGTATGCACAGGTTAATTTCTTCTCATTTGTTGATGTTGTTGACGCGGTTGACGGTGTTGAGATGAATGTAAGTGATGCTGAGGCTAAGCTTATAAACAGCTATTTGAAGGAAATAAATAAGCTTCATGGTTACTCTGCTAGTGACAGCACACTTTCTTCTGGCGGAACTTACACGCTAAACGGCAGACAGGCTTTGGCTTATTCTAGAATTAGATATGTTGGCAATGGTGATTTTGAGAGAACTCAGCGTCAGAGAGATGTGCTTGAAAAGGTTCTTCAGAAGATGACTGATTTAAGTATGACTGAGCTTAACGACTTGCTTAATATTTTGCTTCCTGAAATTACTACTAATTTAACTGAGGGAGAGATTTTCTCGCTTATGCTTAATTCTAGCAAGTACTTGGGATATGATAGAGTTCAGTGCAGAGTTCCTGAGGACGGAACTTGGAGCTATTTGACTGTTAGAGGTATGAGCGTTTTGGGTGTTGATTTTGATGCAAATAAGAAGTATTTGTTGTCTAATATTTACGGCGAATAAATAAAAAAATTAAACTCCGATGTCATTTGATTTGTGATATCGGAGTTTTTTATGCTTTTAAAAATATGTTTTTTGGCGGAATGCTTGCTATTTTGGCGAAAAAGTGTTATACTAAGATTAGCTAATTGTATCTTGTTACAGAGTAGTGATTTATGCGTGAAGTGTCTTCTGAACGGGGAGTTGTCAGGAGAACGAAAGGTGAAAGCCTGCGGTATAAGTCTTGCATCCCGCTGTTATGATAAAACATAATCGGTGCTTTTTTTCGGCTGAAACTTTTGGTTTTAGGCTTGAGATATTCAGCGCTTTCGTGGGATAGGGGAAACCTTATCCTTTTTTTATTGTTTGAGTTGATGAAATTTGTGCATGATATTTATTGTAAAAAATTTAAAAAGGAGGATGTGTTTTATTTCTTTTTAGAGATAGACATAATCGAAAATGGTTGATATTAAAAAGGCTGAAGAGGCCGTTAAAATGCTGTTGGAGGCTATTGGAGAAGACCCTAATCGTGAGGGTTTGCTTGATACACCGTCAAGAGTTGCTAAGATGTATGGTGAAATTACCAGCGGTTATGATGATGACGCAAAAACTCATTTAAGCAAGGTTTTTACGTCTGAAAATGCTGACGTCGTAATCGAAAAGGACATTGAATTTCATTCGCTGTGTGAACATCACATGCTGCCTTTTATCGGTAAAATTCATATTGCGTATATTCCAAACGGCAAGGTTGTTGGACTTAGCAAGCTTGCCAGAGTTTGCGAGACTTTTTCACGACGTTTGCAGATTCAGGAACAGCTTACAAATCAAATTGCTGACAGTGTTGAAAAAGAGCTTAACGCATTTGGCGTGATGGTAATAATCGAGGCGGTACACACTTGCATGACTATGCGCGGTGTCAAAAAAGTCGGTACAAAGACTGTAACTGTGGCAACTCGCGGAAAAATTAAGTCTGATTTAGCCTTGCAAAAAAATATTCAAGACTTGATGATTTAATATGATTATGGCTGATATGACTAACATGGAAAAAGTGAATTTGATTTTAAATAACACGCTGTTTGGGGACACTTTGGACAGTATTAATTTTCTTGAGCGTGACAGAATTTTTTGCAGGCATGGCATTGAACATTTGCTTGATGTTGCTAGAATTATGACTATAAAAAATCTTGAAGATGATTTAGGTTTTGACAGAGAAATTATTTATTCGGCGGCGCTTTTGCACGATATTGGCAGAGCCTGTGAATACGAAAACGGCACTTCTCACTCGGTGGCTGGTGCTGAAAGTGCCAGAGGAATTTTATCACAGTGCGGATTCGAAAATGATGAAATAAACATGATTGTTTATGCGATTTCACAGCATAATACCGCTTGTGAAACAGCTGAAATTCGTGATGATTTCGCACGTCTTTTGAAAGAGTGTGACAAGCTTAGCAGGAATTGTTTTTGCTGTAACGCTAAAGACAAGTGCAAGTGGGACAGCGGTAAAATGAATACAAAAATTAAGATTTAGTGAGGTGTCAAACATCTCGCTATTTTCTGAATTTCATGAATGGAGCGTTTGATTATGATTATAAGAAATAAAAATTTTGACATTAAAAATGGTTTTTATATTATGGGAATTTTAAATGTCACGCCTGATTCTTTTTCTGACGGCGGAAAATTTGACACGCTGGACAAGGCTATGTTTCAAGCTGAGAAAATGATTGCTCAGGGTGCTGATATTATTGACGTCGGCGGTGAATCTACTCGTCCTGGACATATTCAAATTTCTATTCAGGAGGAAATTGACAGGGTTGCGCCTGTACTTGAGAAAATCCGAGAAAACTTTGATGTTCCTGTGTCGCTTGATAGCTATAAGAGCGAGGTTATTTCTGCTAACATTGATAAAATTGATTTGGTAAACGACATTTGGGGACTTAAATATGATGACAAAATGGCAGGTATTATTGCTGATTCAAATCTGCCTTGCTGTTTAATGCATAATCGTCACGACAAAGACTATGGTAACTTTTTTGATGATTTTTTGGCGGATATGCAGGGCAGTGTCGACATCGCTTTGAATGCTGGAATTTTGCCGGAGAATATTATTCTTGACGGCGGAGTTGGCTTTGTCAAAAGTCATGAGCAAAATCTTGAGGTTATAAATAAAACTGACAAGCTTTGTGAGTTGGGATATCCTGTTATGATTGCGACGTCGCGAAAATCGGTAATTGGATATGTGCTTGACAAGACTGCCGATGAGCGTGTTTACGGTACTTTAGCTACTACTGTTGCTGGGATTATGAGGGGTGCAAGCTTTGTTCGAGTTCATGATATTGAGGAGAATTTTGACGTTATCAAAATGACAAAATCGATTATGGAGGAAAAGCTGTGGACAAAATAAAGGTGACTGGTCTTGAGTTTTACGCTCATCATGGGGTGCTTGAGAGTGAGCAGGAGCTTGGGCAGATTTTCAGCATTGACTGTGAGTTTGAGATTGATACGTCTGAGTGTTATGACAAGCTTGAAAAAACCGTAAACTATGGTGAGCTTAGCTGTGAGATTGTTGCGTTTGCTCAAGATAATCGGTACGATTTGCTGGAAAGTTTGGCTAACAATTTGGCTTGTCATTTGCTTAGAAAATTTTCGCTGATTAATGAAATTACGCTTACAGTTCACAAGCCTCATGCGCCGATTGCTACTAAATTTTCGGACGTTAGTGTTAGCATTACAAGGGGCTGGAAAACTTGTTATCTTGCTATTGGTTCGAACATGGGTGAGCGTGAATTCAACTTAAATATGGTGTCGGAATTGATTTCTAAAAACGACAGTATTGAGGAAATTTCAAAGTCTTCATACATTCAAACTGCGCCATACGGTGTGACTAATCAGCCGGATTTTTTAAATGGCGCTATAAAAATCAAGACTTTTTTGACACCTTTTCAGCTGCTCGATTTTTGCAAAAGTGCAGAAAAGAAAGCAGGTCGAGTAAAAACTCGCCACTGGGGTGAGCGCACTTTGGACGTTGATATTTTGATGTATGGCGATGAAATTTTGTTTTCGGATAGGCTGATTATTCCGCATCCAGAAATGCATATGCGTGATTTTGTGCTTGCTCCGCTTTGTGAAATTGAGCCGTATTTGGTTCATCCGCTTTACAGAAAAAATGTAAGTGAGCTTTTAGATGACATTCGCAAGTAGCTATTTTATTAATTTTTAAAAAAGGAAAAACTATGAATTTGATTGTTTGCGTTGATAAAAAAAACGGTATTGGCAAGGATAACGAATTGCTTTTTCATCTGCCTAGTGACATGGAATTTTTCAAGAAAATGACTATGGAAAAGGTAGTAGTTATGGGTAAAAACACGTTTTTGTCTTTGCCAAACGGGCCATTGCCTAATCGTGAAAATATAGTTTTAAGCAGCAGTTTAGAGCGTGATGATTGCATGATTTGCAGAGATAAAAATGAACTTTTCAATCGGCTGAGAATGTACTCTAGTGAGGATGTTTTTGTGATTGGCGGTGAGCAGATTTACAGGCTCTTAGTGGATTTTTGCGACAAGGCTTATGTCACAAAGGTTGATGCGAAAAAGTCTGCAAGTTGTTTTTTTCCCGATTTAGATAGCTCATCTAACTGGTTGGAATCGGGGCGAAGTCAAGTGTATTTTGAGAACGGATATGAGTTTTATTTTGTTGAATACGACAACAAAAACGTCGCAGCTTTGGAGGATTACAATGAATTATAATGACGCAATGGATAGAATAAATCAGCTTGGAAAGTTCGGGATAAATCTCGGTTTAGCGCGTATTGAAAGACTTTTAGAGAACATGGGTAATCCTCAAAATAGTTTGAAATTCGTCCACATTGTCGGAACTAACGGCAAGGGTTCGGTGTCTACTATGCTTAGTAATATTCTAGCTCATGGCGGACACAAATGCGGACTTTTTACGAGCCCTTTTGTGATTTCGTTTCGTGAAACCATGCAGATTAACGGTGAAATGATTAGTGAAAACGAGCTTGCAGGGTGCGTGGAATTTGTGCTTAGTCACTGGGAAAATTCTTCGGTTGACGGAGAGTTTCCAACTCAATTTGAGGTTACAACTGCTATTGCTTTTGAGTGGTTCAAGCGTCGCAATTGTGACATTGTTTGTCTTGAGGCTGGTCTTGGCGGAGGGCAGGATTCGACCAACATAATTAGCACGTCTTGTCTGCAAATTGTGACGTCGATAAGTCTTGATCACACAGCAATACTAGGGGACAGTATTGCTGAAATTGCTCATGAAAAAGCTGGTGTAATCAAGGGTGCGGACACGATAATTTATCCTCTTATGGATCAAAAAGCGATTGAAGTTATAGTAAAGCGGTGTGCTGATGTAGGCAGCAATTTGGTTAGCCCGACGCTTAACACACTGCAGATAGTTGACGAAAGCTGGCGGGCTGAGAGCTTTAATTATGGTGGAATTTTGTATCACAAATCTTTATGCGGAAAGTTTCAGGTATACAATGCGATAACTGCGATTGAGTCAGCAAAACAGCTTAGAAATCAAGGTTTTTGCGTATCTGATGAGGACATCAAATTTGGCATTGCCAATTCATTTATACCGTCGAGAATGGAAATAATCAGCGAAAGTCCGTTAGTGATTTTGGACGGCTCACACAATTCTGGAGGCGCACAGGCTTTGGTTGAAGTGCTTGAGGAGTTGGAGAGTGCGGGTATTGTTATGGTCATGGGAGTTTTGGCGGACAAGGAATACGATGTTATTTTAGGGTCAGTATGCAGGTATGTTAGGCATTTTATTGCGGTAGAGCCTGACAATCCACGTGCTTTAGGGCACAAAGAGCTTGCTGAAAATGCTAGCAAATATTGCGAAAATGTTTACAGCTGTGGCAGTACTTCACAGGCCGTTGAGCTTGCTGTTCAGAAGTCAAAAAACTGCGGTGCGATTATTGTATGCGGTTCATTATATTTGGCAAGTGGCATTCGTCCGATTTTGACAGAGAATTTTGCCAAGCAATAGAAATGTGGCGCGTTTTACAGCTAGATTATTGGGGAATTGCAGGCTGTGAGATGTGTTTTTTTGCTTGACAAACATTATCGTTTAGTGTATAATTAGTAATTGTTACTGATTATATGCTGTTATGGCTCAGTAGGCAGAGCACGTCCTTGGTAAGGACGAGGTCACCGGTTCGAATCCGGTTAACAGCTCCACCAGGGACGTGCCCCTGGACCTTTACCCTCACAGACAAATTCTGTGAGGGCTTTTTGTTTGCAATGTGATAGGAATATTGGTCTTTATTTGGTCATTATTTTATAAAAAACATAGAAAGCAGGCTGTATTCTTAATGTGAATACACGCCTGCTTTTTCATCTATTTTGCTTGACTATGTTTATTTGTGCTTGTGCTCTTTTTGTTGCTACTATTTTTATATTCTTCGCCGTATTTTAACATGTATTGCACTTTGGCTAGTTTCATAGTTTTCTCAATATCGTCAAGGAGTGTTTTTTCAATAACGGCTGAAACAAGGCAAGGTATGTTATATAACAACGGGGAGCAAATTGTAATTGTTTAACCTTATTTATTCCCACTTAAAAAACTTTATTGCTACAAATAAACATGCACAGGCAATAATTGATAGTGCTATAATAGAGATTTTTACGTTTTCCAATGGGTTTCCTATTACTGAGGCTTGAAGAAATTTTACTCCTTGAGTAAGTGGTAAAAAATCTGAAAATTTTTGTAAAGCTTGTGGCATAGCATCATATGGCAGTGTAGTGCCAGAAAAAATTAGGCTGGGAAAATATATTATGCTTGCAATTGCACCAGCTTTCTTTGAGTTTTTGGCTACTCCTCCAACCATTAAGCCAATGCTGAACATTGAGATAATTACAAAAAAATAGCTTGCTAAAAACTTGAGCATTGAACCTTGTAATTTAAAATCAAAGAAAATAACTGAAATTAATGTTAATATTATAAGCGAAGCAAGGCAGTAGATTATATATATAATCGCTTGCTCAATTAGCAGTATGACTGGGTTTATTGGAGTAACCTTGTATCTTTTTAATATCTTTTTTTCTCGCAGATCTGCAATAACTAGAGGAAGTCCCATTAAACCGCTTGCACATATTGATATTGAAATAAGACCGCTGAAAGTTTGCTCGTAAAAAGTGTAATTCGCACCGTCAAATGCTGGTTTTGTTCCGTATATACTGCCTATGATTAATGCAACTGCAATAGGCATACATATTGCGAAAATTAACATATCTAAACCTCGTAAGGATAGTTTAAAATCAACTTTTAGCATTGTGAAAAAAGCTTTCATATTCTATATCTCCTCCGTTTCATCATCTGCGTACCATAGATAAGCATCTTCTAAGTTTTCGAACGGACTGCTTTCTACCGCCTCATCAACTGTACCTTGAAATACAGTTTTTCCTTTTTTAAGTATGCAGATATTATCACAAAGCAGTTTGATTTCGTCCATAAAATGTGATGTTAAAAAGATTGTTAAGCCCTCTTCTTTAAGCTGCAAAAGTATTTTCCAAACCTCACGTCTCGCTTTTAAATCAAGTCCTGTTGTAAGTTCATCAAGAAAAACAACTTTGGGATTTGGAATTAGTGCTAACACAATAAATAATCTCTGCTTTTGACCTCCTGATAGGTCCTCAATGTATTTTTTAGAATGTTCTTTAAGCCCGAATTTTACAAGCAAATCTTCATAATTAGTCGGGTTTTTGTAAAGTGCATAAGTGACTTCACATAGTTCACAAACTTTGATTTTGTTATGAAAAGTTGACTCCTGAAATTGAACGCCCACCATTTCAAATAGCTCTTCTCTTGAACTGTGTGGATTTGTTCCTAATACAGAAACGCTACCGCTATCAGCTTTTCGTGTGCCTAAAATACATTCAACCGAAGTGCTTTTTCCTGCACCGTTTGCTCCAAGCAAGCCGAAAACTTCACCCTTTTTAACTATGACATTAAAATTATCAAGCACTTTAATTCCGTTATATGATTTGCTTAGGTTTTTAACTTCAATATTTGCAGACATAAATCTACCTCCCTTTTAGTATAAAAAAATTATAACACCAATCCAAAGGTTGGTGTTATAATGGAGGGTAATATTATTTTTTCATATATTCAAGCTGAGTAATCATTTTCTGTGTGTTGAATTTAGCTTTTTTTATTGATAAGATCAACTCATCACAAACATAAATGAATTCTTCTTGACCAGCTGGTGTGTTTAATGTTTTCTTTATATTTATTTCTGGATCAGCAGATAACTTATTAAGCATTCGCAAAATTGCTTCTAAGGAGTAGTTTGCATATCTAAGTGTTCTAATTATTTTCAGTCTGTCAATGTCACCACAAGTATATATTCTATAACCGTTTTGAGAGCGTTTTACTTTTAGCAAACCGTTCATTTCCCAGTTACGCAGACTGTCAACTGTTACGTTTAGATATTCGGCGGTTTCTTTTCGTTTTAATGAAATATCATCTTTGTGTTGTTTATTTAAAATGTTCTTGACAATATCTACAGCCTCATTAGCATTTTTCTCCTCCGTATTTAATGAACGCATATATTCATTGGCAAGAATAATGGCCCTGTCTAAATCTTTTTTTGCTGATGTAACAATTATATCTCGGACTTGTTTTCGCAAACCGCTTTGTACAAGTGGTATTTCAAAACCAATTTGCAAAAGCTTAATTTGCTCTATATGAAACTGTGTAAAAATACGATATCCGTTTGGTTTTCTTTCTGCCTTAGGAATAAATCCAAGCTCTTCATAGAACCGCACAGTATTTACATGAATCCCAGTGGCTTTGGCAACATCAGAAGTTTTTAATTGTTCCATTTTTAATCTTCTCCTTATCAAGAATATTATATCATTAATATATTATCAATGCAACTGATTTTTTCTTAAATATTCTTTTTGGAGTTAGTGCAGTTTTTTGTGATTTAAATAATCAAATTTGCTTTTAGCTATTAATGCAAAACGCCATCTGAACACGTTGATTTCAGATGGCGTTTTTATATATTTAAATTTTTTGTTGTTTCTTCTTAATTATATTAAGCCGACCTTTATTTAATCCCCATAACTCGTCAGCATAATCTGAAAATGCCATAGAATGAGTGACAACTATAACGCATTTTGATTGCTGATGTACTAAATCAGATAGAAGTTTTAGTATATCTTTTTCTGTATCTGCATCAAGATTGCCAGTCGGTTCATCAGCTATTATGATTTCAGGATTATGTGCAATAGCTGCAGCAATTGCTACTCTCTGCTGTTCACCGCCAGATAATTTCAAAACTCTTCTATTTGCTTTTTGCTTATCTATCCCTACATTTTCTAAAAGCTCGTACGCCCTTGATTTTTTATTTTTTACTTTACATTCGCATATTTCCATAGGCATTAGGACATTATCTAACCCAGTAGCAGTGTTTAATAAATTATATCCTTGAAACAAAATTCCTATATCATTTTTGCGGTAATTATCTTTGTTTTTATCACGCAAAGTAGTTTCTTTGTATAAAACATCGCCCTTTTGCGGATTGTCTAGACCTGATAAAAGGGATAAAAGTGTACTTTTTCCTGCACCTGATTTACCCATAATCACATACAGCTTTCCTGTTTCAAAGGATATATTGATTTTATTTAATACTGCATTGTTTTTTTCGTAACTATAACATACGTTTTTTAATGATAACACTGCCATACCTTAGCTCCTTTCAGTTAATATCTTCATTGGTTCATTTTTCGAAATATATATTACCGATACTAAGCTTGATAATATACTGATTAGTAATGTCATCAGGATAATTTTCATTATCTCATCTAAACCAAAAGAAACTTTGACTTGAGATGTCTCCGAAATATTAGATGCGTCATTTCCAAAGGAGGTTTCTTCGTAATCAATATTGAAAACACTTTGGAAATTGTCTTGCTGGTCATTTTGTTGCTGAGTGGTTTCCTTTTGTTTTGCTAAGAGTGAGTCTGCAACAGGCTGAGCTATCAAAGCAGTTACCGACATTGATATTACCAGACAAATAATAGACATAGCTAGGTTTTCAACAATGAATTGAAGTGCTATTTTCCATTTGCTTAATCCTCTGGCACGCAGCACGCCAATTTCATATTTTCTCTCACGAATTATTAATACCGACAGCAGTATTAACACGCCTACGCCAACTATAAGTATAACTACAAGGAAATAGCTGACAGTTTGAGATATGCCTTCTGTTGGAGCAAGGATTTGATTGTATACTTCTGTATCCGCTGAAATATAATAAGCCTCTGGCAGACCTTTGCTTTTTAATTCTTTTTCAAACTCATCTACTTTGTTAGGATCTGATAGAATAAAGCTGCTTTCTACGGTGTAATTCGCACTGTCCAATTGCTCTAATGTATCAAATCCAACTATAACATCGTTCTTAGGGTTTTGAAATGAAAATAGGTTATCCTGTCCTGTTGGTTTTGCATCAAGATATATACCGCTTACTTTCAAATCTAATGTTTCACGTTCGCTTTTGACAACAGTTCGTACGGATATAGTATCACCTACATCTAGCCCATTTTTTTCGGCAAGCTCGGTGCTTATAATACATTCATTCAAATCTGAAAAAACTTTGCCAGAAGTAATTTTGCGTGTCCCTTCAATAAAATCTGTTAGCTGATTTAGATCGGTATATCCTTTCAAAAAAAGATTTCCTTCTTCAATTTCATCTGAACCCTGCAAATTAATACCTATATCAGTAGTAGAACCAGCTGGATTTATTTTTGGTGCTAAAACTACAACTGAACCATATGTAATACATTCTTTTACATATTTTGAATCTGCAAATTTTTTGTAATCATCATTTGTCAAGTCTGTTGTATTAATAATTCCATCACTGTTTGCAGTTGATATCAAACTCATGTAATCCACTTTAAGTACAGCAGAAACGCTGATTTTTTCTTTGTATTCTTGTGAAATGTTTTGAGCTGATGAACCAATTATCATAGAAACACTGACACCTGTAAAAAGAAAAATCAATAAAATTGATAACAGTATGCTTCGACCCTTATTGCGAAATATGTTTTTGATTGCATTTTTTAATATAAACATTTGCAAATCTCCTTTCGTCATAAGTTAAGCATACCATATTTTATGTTACATGAATGTTACACTACATCACTCGCTGGCATAGTCATGTAGAAAGTGCTCCCTCTACCTTGTTTGCTCTCGACCCAAACAAAACCTTTGCAGAGGTCGCAGACATGAGAAACTAGGCTTAATCCTATTCCGTAGCCATCGCTGTTCAGTGAAGAAATTCTATAACGATTTTCAAAAACTTGCTGTTGTTTTTCTTGTGCAATGCCTATACCCTGATCGTTTACTTCAACGATTACACTATCTAATTCTCTTCTTAGAGATACTGAAATCAGATTGTCCTGCCCATACTTCACTGCGTTATCAATTAGGTTATAAATCGCCCTTGAAATCCATCTTGTTTTTGCTGAAACTGTACAGTCCTGATCCTCATCAAAATCGAAGTTTAAATCAATACCAAGCTGTAGAAATTCATCACATATTTCTGCTGTTATCAGAGTACAATCAACCTCACAGATATCGTCTTCAGTATAGTCATCGCTTAAAGTTAGAATATCATATATATTATTTGTAAGGCTATCAACATATTTAATATACTCATAATTCTTATCGTATTCTAGCTTTGCTCTAAGCAATGCAATTGAGTTTTTTTGCTCATGGGATAAATATGAGCTTAATCTTTTAAACTCTTCCATGCTGTTCTCAAAATGTTTTTTAATGTTTTCATATAGATATTTATTTTTGGAATCCTGCTCATCTTTTGAATTGCATATTTCAGAAAAAGCGGTTTCTAATGTGTTTTGGGATAATTTATTTTTTGCAAAGTATAGAATAGCTAAAAATACAAGGCTAGTTAAACAAGATATAATAAAATAGATTTTTTGAGTTGCTTTTATATTTTCAGTCCAGCTTTGATGCAGAACTTTTGTAGTAGTAACACTAGATATATCAAGTGTTGCGACTCCGTTTTGATAAAAATTCTCAAGTGTTTCCTCGTCAAGAACTATTATTGGAGATTCAGAATACGACCTATTCGAAATTGTTATTGTTAATGCTGAACCAAAAATAATAAGCAGTATCATTATAAAAATACTTATAAAAATTAATCTGTTTTTCATTTCTATTTTTCGCATAAATAATACCCCTTTCCTCTCACGGTACAAAGAATTTCTGTATCACAAACACTAGACAGTTTTTTTCTAAGCCTGCTTATATGCACTCGAAGAACTGAAGAAAAAACTTCAAAGGATTCATCATAAATATGTTCAGCAATTTCTTCGGAGGATACAATTTCAGGATGCCGGCTTGCTATTACCTCTAAAATTTCAAATTCTTTGACACTTAAGTCGATAGGTGTTCCAAGATATTCTGCTTTTTGCGTTTTTGGATTTATAGATAAATTTCCAATTTTAATTATTGGATTACTGCGGCCATGAAAACGACGTACTACTGCACGAATTCTAGCTTTTACTTCCATGAGTTCCACTGGTTTGGCAATATAATCGTCAGCTCCCATATCAAGACCTTCTGCACGCTGTTTTAATTCATCTCGTGCTGTTATAATAATAACAGGTGTTGTAATGCCTTCTTTTCTCCAAAAATCTAGTATTTTCAAACCATCTTTGTCAGGTAAATTTAAGTCAAGCAAAATAACATCATATGAGTTTACATAGCCTTTTTCCTCGCCCTCTACTCCTGTATATGACGTATCAACCGCATAATTATCATCAAGCAGGGATAATTTCATATATTCACACAATTCTTTATTATCTTCAATTATTAATGCACGCATTTTTATTCCTCCTACATTTTCATGTATTTATATTCTACACGATTTTTTTCATTCGGTCAATGCTGCATAATAATTTACACTTTAATTGAAATTTCGGTTGTTTCGTGTTATACTGTAGAAAATATATAATGAATTGGGTGGTAAACAAATGAGTGAAAATATTGAGATTGTAAAGGCTCTGTATACAGATGGCAGCCAAGCGATAAATGATATGTATAATTATACAGACAAAAAACTAAAAGAGTGGGAGAATCAGGTGGTTAGCACCTTCCCTCCGAATGCTAAAATTCTTGACATTGGCTGTGGTATGGGAAGAGAAGCTTTTTGTTTTAATGAACTTGGTTTTAATGTTACAGGTGTTGATATATCACAGGACGTTATTGATGTTGCAAAACAATTTGCCCAAAACAATAATATCGATGTAGAATTTCTTGTATCAAATGGTTTGGATTTGCCATTTGAAGATTCAGAGTTTGATGTTGTAATTGTTTGGGCACAAACTTTCGGATTGTTTTATGGTGAACAAAATCAGCAATATATTTTAGCGGAATGCAAGAGAGTATTAAAAAGCGGCGGTTACTTAAGTTTTTCAGGGCATGACCGTGAGTATTTGGAGAAAAATTATAAGCGATTTTTAAAGGGAAGTCGTTTTCACCCTTATGCTGAAACAGATTGTTATTATGAATCATTTTTTATTGACGAATTAGAAAGATTAGCTGTCTGTGCAGGATTTAATGATATAAGTTGTGAAAGAGGAGCAGTTTACACTAAAGAAGATGGTACAATTCTTCATTGTGAATGTAGGAAATAAGATTATGTCGGTTGGACTTATGTATGTGGTCAATGACTGTGATTTATCATATATTTTTTATTTTGCCATTTCAGAAAACGAAAGAGGAAATGGCTGCAGCAGCGAGCTTTGAAAGCGACGAAAGAAAAGTATTATAATATAACAGTTTTTGAAAAGAGTACCTTGACAAATCCTTTTAAATTGTATATTATATAAACATAGATAATTTATATATTTATCTATGTACGATTAAAAAAGCAAATGGATTGAGCGTAAAGTTCAATCCATTTTTATATAAAAAAATCAATCATCTCATCATTTCTGTCAACCATTCAAACGCACGGCACTTATTATCATCTAAGTAGTTCAAAATCTCATTATACAACTCATTCATGTTTTCACACGCCGAAAACCTTTTTCTGCATTCATAATCTTCATCATAATCATTTTCATCTCTGCCCTCACCATAATAAAAATCATCAGTTTCCCAATCTTCTAAAGTGAACTCGTCTTTCTTTATAGAATAGTACAGCGACGCATAGGTTTTGTTTATACCCAATTCTTTCTTTAACAATTCAAAAATCATATACTTGTTATCAAGATTATGGATAACCCATTCTAGATAATGAGCTGTATGAGAATCCCCGAATTCAAGATCCTCATCACCATTATAACAAAAAAAGTTTTCACCAAAATCCTCCGGAATTAGTTTTTTAATGTCTAAAACAAGCTCAATATAGTCAGAATCATTAAATGAATCTGACAAAACACAGGCAAACTCGTGGTAAACTACACACATACCAAAAATCATTGAATATATTCTTATTTCGTCTGCTGTTGTGTTAATTTGGTCAAGATTATTTTTTTCAATTAACGACCATACTCCCTTAAACCAATAAAGTGGCTCTCCATCTGAAAAATTAATCGCATCAGACACTATTTTTTCTACTTCACTAAATCTAATAAACATAATTTTTTCCTCCCTAATTCTTTTTGTGATTTTAGTATAACATATCAATAGTCCAAAAGTCCGGACTGCAAATGAAAAATCAAAAATATGTTTATTTTGCACAAAATCCACAATCTGTTATTGACATTTCAAATAGAATATGCTATACTGTTATCAAAGCTAATAAATGTGTTCTCCAGGGGCAATTGTAGCCCGGCGGAATGAAGCATTTTATTGGCTTTTTTATTTGCTCAAGCTCTTCATCAACTTTTTCTTTCCATCTGACATAAATTTTACCTATATTTTATAAAATTGGGTATTATAAAAGCACTCTGATTTCTCAAAGTGCTTAAATTCGATATTAAATTATAAAAACCTCTTTCTTTAATTTCGTGTATAAAAATACCACTTATACAATCGTACAAGTGGCATTTACCATTCTTCCATTTCTTCGCATTTTTTGCGTTCTTTTTCGATTTCGGTTTCAATTTCTACGAGTGTCGTTTTAGCGTGGCGTTGCCAAACTTTTGGAGGGATTACGTCATAACAACTCTAATATTTCTCATCCATTATGCCCCAATTCCCTGTATTTGTCAGCGGTTCTATCAAATAAATTTCCTGAAAAAGCCTTTTTACCAGTTTTATAAACGTATACGTCACCATTGTGGCAACATATAACGTCTTTATTCTCGATTCAAACACATCAATATTTCTTTTATTCCGGCAATATCGCACCCAAAACTTTCATGGAAATCGTTCAGCTTGATCAGTCAGAATATGGCTTAATCAGGTACCCAGACCGTGACTAGTGCTTGTACAGGTGTGGCAATCAGAGGTATTATCTCCAAGTTATCGCTCCGCCATACAAGGCGAAGCTGTTTGGTAAGGCTGGCGGGAGGTAGAGTTAAAATAATTTTTATAACTCACTTGACAAAGTTGTTTTTTTCAGTTATAATTAAACATGTATTAAACATGTTTAATTATTGGAGGTTTTAAAGTGGATAATCAAGATGTAAAAAAGAAGCTTATTGAAACAACAAAGAATTTGTTGACAAGCGGTACTGAAGTTCGTGCAATAACGGCAAGGCAAATATCACTTGAAGCAGGAACAAATCTTGCAATGATAAATTATTATTTTAAGTCGAAAGACGAACTGGTTAAAATTTCCGTTGATGAAATAATTTCTGAAGAATTTTATAACAACCCTCGAGTTGATGATACAAATATGACCGCAAAGGAGCAATTAAAACAGCGATTAATTGATGTTACACACGCAATGATAAAATATCGTGAGCTTACCAAATTGTCAATTCCTTATATGATGTTACAGGATGATATTACACTGCCGCTCGAAATTCTTCCATTCATTACTACTCATTTTGGAACGCAGAAAAGTATAACTGAATGCAAGATAATAGCGTTTCAAATAATATATACTTTGCAATTGATTTTTTATCGTGCTGAAGATTTTTATAAATATTCAGGGTTAAATATTCGAGATGAACAACAGGTTGATGATTTTATAAATTCTCAATTAGATCAATTTTTAGGATGATATTATAGTTTGTAATTTAGAAAGAAGGTTTTAGGTTATGGCAATCGTATTAAAAATTCTAGGTGGTATTTCTATCTTTATGTTGATTTGCACAATTATCTGTGGATGTTGGATTAGAGTTAACAAACAAGATGATATGCAATTTCATTTCGTTCTATCATTAGCTACAGTTATAACATCACTTGTGACCATTATTTTGTTTATGATTAAGAAGTAATAAATAATTATAGTTTTATGTGAAATATTTATTTTGAGGTTGGCTATTATCAAATAGTCAGCCTTTATTATTAGAACTGAGAGGTAAAATCTGTAACTCATATATATTTATCTGCATAATATAATATCAGCCCCTAATATTATGAAAAAATATGGAGATGAAACATGAGAAATTCATATACCTGTAGACAGGTGCAGATAATGAATCAATTTCGCAAACTGTGGTCACAGCATGTATACTGGACACGTTTTTTTATTATAAGTACAGCTGAAAATCTCGATGACTTAAAGCAAGTAACAGATAGACTTCTTCAAAACCCTGCGGATTTTGCACATCTGTTAAAGCAATTTTATGGAGAAAGAAAGTCTGAAATATTCAAAAAACTATTTACAGAACATTTGTTAATTGCCGCTGATTTGGTTAATGCAGCCAAAAATAACGATACTCAAAAGGTTAATCAATCACGAAAAAAGTGGTATGAAAATGCTGATGAAATAGCAGAATTCCTATCCAGTATTAATCCTCATTGGAGCAATGCAAAATGGAGAAAAATGATGTATAGTCATTTAGAAATGACAGAAAAAGAAGCAGTACTTAGACTAAAAAAAGACTATGCGAATGACATTAGAATGTTTAATTCAATTGAACATGAGGCATTAGAAATGGCTGATTATATGTTTGCTGGTGTTGTTAGGCAGTTCTGTATTAATTGAATTTATTTATTAAGGCTGACGGTTTTTATAAACTGCTCAGCCTTAATTTTTTTAAAAGGGAGTGTTCGGTAAGGCTGGGGAGAGGTAGAATTTTTCGAATTTATATTGACAAATCAAAAATTATATAATATAATATATCTATTAGATATATCGGAGGGATACTATGCTAAAGTATATTGTATTTGGAATATTGCAAAACGAACCGCTTACGGGCTATGATATTAAAAAGTTAATTCAGAATGGTGCAGGAGTTTTTTATAAGGCTAGCTATGGCTCGCTTTATCCATTGCTTTCTAAAGAAACTGAAAATGGGAATCTTGAAGTTTCAAACGAAAATAAAGGAAATCGTATTAAAAAGCTGTATAAATTGACAGAGCAAGGTAAATTAGACTTTAATAATTGGCTTGGTTCTCCAATTGATATTGAAGATAGCTTGGATAAACATTTAGCGAAAATTTATTTTTTTGATAAACTGCCCCAAAATTTTAGAGAACAGCAATTAATTGAATATGAAAATAGAAACATTTCATATCTAAAAGAATTAGAAACTCTTTGGGAAAAGTTCAACAGCATGGATAATAAAGATTGTTTTTATTATAAGTTAACGACTTTATGCTATGGTATTTGCACTACACAGCAAACTATTAAATGGTGCAAACATATTCGAGAACATAAAAATCTTGAAGATTTATTTGAGGAGGTATAATCATGCAAGAAATAATTAGAATTGATTTAGGCGAAGTAAATTGCTATTTGTTGAAATCAAATGAAAGCTTTATTTTGGTTGATACTGGCGGACATATTGTTTTAGATAAAGATTTTAATAATCGCAGAAATCTGATTGAGCAGAGCCTAGATAAGTATGGAGTAAATTCTGATAATCTTAAATTAATAATTCTTACGCATGGTGATAATGACCATTCCTGTAATGCTGAATATTTACGTGAAAAATATGATGTGAAAATCGCAATGCACAAAGCTGATTTGAAACTAGTAGAAAGTCCAGACATTGATGAATATATGAAAAGCTATAATTACAGTTCGGCAATAAATCGACTTGTCTTTAAAATAATGCACAAAACAATTGTTAATGTCACTGAAAAAATATTAAATGACTTTCAAACTTTTACTCCTGATACTTACTTGAAAAATGGAGATGATTTATCTGATTATGGATTTGAGGGTAAAATAATTGAAGTTCCGGGACATACACCTGGTTCAATTGCTATTTTAACTAATGATAATAATTTAATTGTCGGAGATGTTTTAGCAAATAACAAGAAACCGATAATTGCACCAAATGCAGTAGATTTTTCCATGCTTAATGATAGTATAGGAAAGCTAAAAAGTCTATCGATTGATAAAGTATATCCAGGGCATGGTGAACCATTTGATTTTAAAATGATATAATTATCATCGGCAATATTAATTAGAATATATTTCTTTGCTCTAGGCACGAATATGTGCTTAGAGCTTTTTATTTTAAAGGAGATGATAAAATGTCAGCAACAGTAGCAGCGAAAACAGCTGTAATAGCTGTTGGAAAAAAATGCAATCGTCCCTGCCGGTGACAAGCGAACATGGAAAGTAGTCGGGACTTTTATAGCAATGCTAATTGTAATAGCTTTGCTTCCAGTTTTTCTTTTGCTTGCTATGGGCAATTCAATGGAAAATATGGATTATGGTGAAATTGACTTAGGCGGATATGTTGAAAATCCACCCCTGAACCAAAACTCTCGTGTCGAGAGTTGCAGGTGTTTGAGCAGATTGAAAATGATGGACTTGCTATTGAAAGCGAACTAATTGCACTTGAATTAAAAGAGCAAATTGTCAAGGCACAGATAATCTATATGTCGTGTTTTGATGAGGTTGAAAAGTCTGAAAACAAAGGCATTATACAGAACATTCCTGAAATAATTGGCTTGATTTTGATTAGCGGTGACAGCATAGGAATTTATATAGGAAACGATGAAGTTATCTATGCAAAATCAATCGAGGACGGTATTGTCAAAGAGAATGTTTCAGACGGCTCATGGACGGATTGGTTTGAATTGCCGGAGTTTGAATATGTGGTTGAGGATGAGGAAAATGACGTTGACGATTAAGTCTTTTTATGATATAATGTAAAAAATATTACGCTTGGTATGTTTCCGAGAACGGGGCATGTCGAGTGCGTAGTGTTGATGTCAAAAGTACAGAAGTAAATACCGAAAAAGGCTTGAAAACAAGGCATTTCCGAGAGTT
>CAZJRQ010000023.1:0-37633 GCA_964548535.1 uncultured Oscillospiraceae bacterium | reverse complement strand
ATAGCATAATTTACCGTAATATTCAAGACACCAGCGACTTATTTCGCAGTAATTTTTTTTGAAAATTGCTGGTTTACATGCCATCTGTAGACAGTTTTAGGATGAGAATTAGTCGCCAAACCACCTATGAATATCTCTACACCGGGTGACAAAACCGCCCTACATAAGAACTTTTCAGGCATCGCAATGATGAGATTTCCCACAACATTGGTGCTTTGCAATAGATTAAGGTGAACATTTCCCAACATAGATTGTGTCACCTATTTGCACTATGCTTTTTTGAGTGCGCAAATATTTTTTCCAAATTTATTCGTGGAATTAACACTGAGCTGAAAATTAATGCTGCACCAACTGCAAATTTTATAGTAATCCGCTCATGTAGAATTATAATCGAAAAAGCTCCTGCAAACACTGCTTCAAATGCAAAAATTACTCCTGATGTAACTGAATCTACATACTTTTGTCCTACTATCTGCATTAAAAATGCTATTGCATTGGCTAGAATTCCTGTATACAAAATACAGCCTACTACTCCTAACGAAAATGTTTGATTTGATGTTGGTGAAATCATCAGCGCTATCACGGTTGATATGATTGTTGATGTTGAAATTTGAACTATCTGCAAGCTTACTGCATCAGTTTGCTTAGAAAATTCTGCTGTAAATTCAAAATCCAGTGCCCAGAAAAATGCTGCGGCTACACTAAAAAAATCACCTAGATTCAGCTTTGCTACACCGCCCAGCGACAGCACTGCCGCTCCACAAAGACATATTCCTGCTGCTAGAAAGCTTTTGGAGGAAGGTCTTTTTTTATTTCTTATCCACGTTACAAATGGGATAATTGCGACATAAGTTGAGGTCAAAAATGCGTTTTTTCCAACCGTTGTACGTGAACATCCTAACACTTGAAATGCTATCGCACCTGTCATCAAAGTTCCCAAAATAATCCCCTGACATACTGCTTTTTTATTTATTTCTTTGATTCTTTTATTAAAAACTATCAGCGTGAAAATCGTCGCTAACAGACATCTTATTGATAAAAACCAAAACGTATCTATTCTTGAAACTGCATATTTTATCACAACAAAACTGCTTCCCCAGATTAATGATGTTAGAAAAAGCAATGTTATTCCGTAGTGCTCTTTATTCTTAATTTTCAATAATTTCACCTCTACAAAAAGGTGCAACCGAAAATTACGGCTACACCTTTTTAACTAATTTTTTTGCTTAATCATCTTCAAAAACGTCTTCCTTAATTGCTTTTGGCTTTTTATAGAAGATGTCTTTTGCGTTCATTGCTACCATCAAAATTGTAATACCTAAAATCAAAATTGCTGCTATTGCAGTTATTGTTGGGTCTAGCTGCTGTTTAACACCCTCCCACATTTTCTTTGGAAGTGTTGTTACCCTTACGCCTGCTATGAACTGAGTTACAACTATTTCATCAAATGATGTTGCAAAGGCAAACATCGCTCCTGAAAAAATTGCTGGTTTTATACACGGAAATACTACTTTAACCAGCGCTTTGAACTTGTTTGCTCCCAAGCTTTGAGCCGCAAGTTCCAGGTTAGGATTTAGTCCCGCTAGGCTTGCTAAAACTGTTTTAATTACAAACGGAATTGCTAAAACTGTATGCGCAATTACTAGTCCTGTCATTGTTCCTGCAAGCGGAAGTCCGAAGAATTTTGTTTGGGATTCAAAACGGTATATCGCAAGTCCGAAGATAATTCCCGGCACTAGCATTGGCATCATAAAAAACTCTGTTATTACTGATTTGCCTTTGAAGTTTGATTTATAAAGTCCATACGCCGCCATTATTCCAAGCACTAGTGCTATTACTGTTGTAATCAAACCGACCTCGATACTATTCTTTAGTGCTGTTGTCCACTGAATATTATTGAAGAATTTTTCATACCACTGTGTTGAAAATCCAGGAGGTGGAAATTCAAGATACTGCGAGCTTGAAAAGGACATCGGTATTATAATCAGCACTGGCAAAATTAGAAATAATATAATTATAAACGCTATTATTTTTACTAACATAACTCTCTCACTCCCGTTACCAAATTTTATCGACCTTCATCAATTTCTTTGAAATATACAGAACAGACATTGAAACTACTAGCAAAATCACTGAAATTGCTGATGCAAACTGCCAATTAAGCAGCTTTGATACCTGAACTTGTATTAGCTGTGAAATCATTACATCATTTGTTCCGCCTAGTAGTGACGGTGTAATGAAATAGCCTATGCTCATGATGAACACCAAAATCACGCCTGCTGAAATTCCCTGTATGCTTAGTGGAAAATACACTTTTACAAATGCTTTAAACTTGTTTGCTCCCAAAGTTTGCGCCGCATCGACTATACTATTATCTATGCCTTTCATGACTGGATACAGTGATAAAATCATATACGGCAACAGAATATGCGTCATACCTATATACACACCTGTTGTATTATTAATCAGCTTTAGCGGTGCACTGATTATGTTAAGTTTCATCAGAATTTGATTTACTACGCCCTCTGACTGCAAAAGAATCATCCACGAATATGTTCTTACAAGCAAGCTGGTCCAAAAAGGAATCATTACTGAAATCATTATTAAGCTTGACACTCGTCTTGAGCTTTTTGCCATTACATATGCCACTGGATAGCCGAGCAGCAAGCACAGTAGTGTTACTACCAGCGACACTTTCAGAGTTAGTCCGATTACCTGAATATAGACACTGTTTGAGAAAAACTTTGCGTAGTTTTCAAACGTCCACGCACTTGTATCTGTTGACTGAAAACTTAAAACTAACATCTTTAAAATTGGTATAAACATAAATATTATCAAAAACAATGCAGGCGGAATAAGTATTAGCCAACTTTGCTTTCTTATCGAAAACTTCTTCTTTGTAACATCAGCATTTTTTAGTGTAACTGCTTGTGCATTTTCTGCCATATAAATCCCCCCACACTTTTATTTAATTATAACTTCAAACTGCTTTAATATATACTATTATATATTAAGACAATTTCCACTCTTGAAAACGCTCATAAACTTTATCATAGTTATCATACCACCAATCTACATCAATCCATAGCTGGTCTTCTACTGAATCTGGATTTGATGCTAGGGCTGAGATTGCCTCGTCGGTCATATACTGATATGCTTCTGATGTACATGGTGCGTTGCCTGGATATTCTGTTGCATATTTTGCTACTACCTCTGGTGAAGTTGCATATGCTATGAACTCTGTTGCTAGTTCTTTGTTTTGTGAACCTTTGCCGATTACAAATGAGTCTGATGCTAAAATTGCGTTATATGGGTCAAAATCGATTGTCTGTCCGTTAGCTTTTGCTGTTATTGAACGGCCGCCCCAAACTTCGCCTAGTGCTGCTTCACCGCCTGCTACTAACTCTACCGATTCTGCTCCCGACTCCCAGAACTTAACGATATCGCTCTTATGTAAATCAAGATATTTAAACGCTCTATCAACATCTAGAGGATACATATCTTCTATTGCTACACCGTCAGCTAACAGCACTGCCTCAAACATTGACATTGGATTTGAGTATAAAGTTCTTTTTCCTTCAAATGTTTTTGAATCGAAAAATTCTGTCCAGTTTTTTGGGTGATTTTCCTGCGAATATTTATCTGTATTCCATGTGATACAAATTGTTGCTGTTTCACATGGCACTGAATATTCAGTTACATACGCTTCATTCATGCCCTTGGTTTGGATATTTGTAAAGTCGATTTTCTCGAATAAATCTTGTGCTATTCCTCTTGGAACAAAGTCAGTATCAACGTCCCAGACATCGATTTCCATATTCCCTGCATCTACCATTGATTTAATTTTTGCTGGGTCTGGCTCTGTTTCTTCTACGATTGTACAGCCTGTTTCTTCCATAAAAGGTTCAAAAATTGTTTTTCTTTGAGCGTCCTGAATTGCTCCGCCCCATGAACATACTACTAATGTTTGACCTGCATATTTCTTATCGCTTTTATCTGAAGATTTTGAACCAGTATCATCACTGCCACATGAAACTAATGACAAGCCTGTTAGTGTGAACGCTGCTGCTAATGCTAGTGTTTTTTTCAGTGTGTTTTTCATAATAAATTCCTCCATAAAAATATTAATTTCACATACTCTTATAAATATTAATGGTCTACCAAAACCATATCTTCTTCTAAAATTCCTAGAGTTACATATGAGCCGACATTCAGCTCTAGCGAATACTGAGTGAACACTTTTACTTTCATGCTTTTTCCGCATTCCAGTCGAACTTTAAGTTTTAAGACATCTCCTACATAAACTGACTGCTCTATCTTACCTTTTAGCTTAATTCCATCAAATCTTTCATCAACAATTTTGATTTTTTCTGGTCTGACAACTGCATGAGCAATGTTACCTTTTGAATACTCTGTCTTGTCTTTTTTTGCTGATTTATCTTTAACATTGACGTCCATACCATACATATTAACAGTGACCAAATCGCCTTTTGCGCTTTTAACTTCACAAGCTATTACATTTGCCTCGCCGATAAATTTTGCACAAAACACTGAACTTGGTCTTTCATATATTTCTACTGGTGAGGCAACCTGCTCTATCATTCCGTCTTTCATTACACAGACTTTTGTTGCCATTGTTAAGGCTTCCTCTTGGTCGTGTGTTACTGAAATTGTTGTGATTCCAAGCTCGTTATGTATTTCTTTAATCTCAATTTGCATTTGCTTTCTCAGCTGTTTATCCAGCGCTGCCATCGGTTCATCTAAAAGAAGTACGGACGGATTAAAAACTAATGCTCTTGCCATTGCAACACGCTGCTGCTGACCTCCTGAAAGCTCTCTTGGATAACGCTTTCCGTACTCCCCTAGTCTTACTTTATCAAGCATTTTTTGAGCACGTTCCAGCTTTTCTTTTTTTGGTATTTTGCGTATTCCTAACGGAAAAGCTACATTCTCAAGCACTGTCATATGAGGAAACAAGGCGTAATTCTGAAAAAGCATTCCTACATTTCTCTTATGAATCGGCTTTACTGAAATGTCCTCATCATTTACTATTATCTTGCCCTCAGTTGGGTCTTCAAATCCTGCGAGCATTTTCAACAGCGTTGTTTTTCCTGCTCCTGACGGTCCTAGAATTGTAATAAAGTCACCGTCTTCAATATTTAGGTTTACGTTGTTTATAACCTTTGTCAAGCCGTAGCTTTTATAAATATTATCAAATTTTATTGTCGCGCCCATTCTAACCACCCGCACCTTTCTCAGTTTTAAACAGAATCTAAAACTTGATATAAAAACAAAAAACGCTTTTGAGGAACATATTCCTCAAAAGCGTCAGTGCTTCTTTAATATTAAATATCAAGAGCTGTCAACATACTCACAACCATTAGCTTGTGTACGCTATATTGCATTTCTCTTGGTGTGCTTTTAGTATAAACCAATCGAACTTAAATGTCAATAGCCAATTAAGAATATTGTAAAACATAACAAAATGTTAAAATAGCTAAATAATATCATTTGGCTATTTTAACTAAATTACCTTGTTTTTTCGCATAAGCTGTCCTTTTATACGATAATTTCCACACTATTGATAATTATTATTTTCAACATCTCAACCAGCAAACATATTGTGCTAGAGAACAAAATATAATACGTTATATTGCACAATAAATTGCCTAAAAGCAATACTATTATATATTATACACCTTAACAGACAGTGTGCCAAAAATCAGCAGCTGCTATTGACTTTATTTGATTTTGGGTGGTATAATATGGACATGAAATAAAAACTGAAAAGGAAGTGATATATATGGATTATCTATCTAAAAACATTTCTATTAATCTTAAAAGTATTAGAAAGGGCAAGAAAATGTCGCTTGACGATGTTGCTGAGCAGACTGGTGTTAGCAAAAGTATGCTTGGCCAGATTGAACGCGGAGATTCTAATCCCACTATCAGCACAATTGGAAAAATTGTCAGCGGATTACGTGTTTCGATTGATGATTTGATTGAAGCTCCTAGTCATGAGACATATATTGTCAACAAAGATACGCTCACTCCCTCTAAGGATAGTGAGGGAAATTATAAAATTCACACTTTTTTTCCGTTCAGCAAACACCGTAATTTTGAGATTTATAATATTGAAATTCAGCCTAACTCCGTTTACTACAGCGGTTCGCACGGTGAACGAACTGGCGAATATATTATTATTAATCAAGGAATACTGACGCTTAAAATTGAAGATGAAATTTTTGAAGTCAACGAAGGCGACGCTTTGTTTTTTGAATCAGATAAGCCACATCAATACATTAACAATTCTGATGAAATTTTAAGCTTTAACGCTTTTTTCGTATTTAAAAAGAAATATTAATTCGTGCATTATATAGCACAAAAATTTTTATGCAATATCCACACTTCGGTATTTAGTTGTAGGAATTTTCGTAAATATCTGAATTTTGCACAAATATTCACGCTCACAAGATATCTTTATTGGCTAAAACATAAAATCGTCAAAAAGGTATTGACAATATAATGCACAAGGTATATACTATAATCACAGCAAAAATCAAAAGAATAATGAGAAACAAAGTCGTTTCAGTTTGGCAACTTCGCCACTGGACGGCTTTTTATTTTTGCCTAAAACTTAACAATATTTATATTTGGAGGAATTATTATGAAACTTAAAGACACTGGATATTCAGCTAATCAGATTAAAGATTTAGTCAACAAATATATGATCGAAACTATGCCTAGATTCGATTTTGTGTGCGATAGTGCAAAGGACATGTATCTTTACGATTCTGAGGGAAACGCTTATTTGGATTTTTACGCTGGTATTGCTGTAAACTCTGCTGGCAGCTGTAATCAGAAAGTCGTTGACGCTGTAATTGATCAGGTTCAGGACGTTATGCACACTTTTAACTATCCTTACACAATTCCTCAGGCTTTGCTTGCTGAAAAAATTTGTACTTCAATCGGTATGGATAAGATTTACTTCCAAAATTCTGGAACTGAGTCTAACGAGGCTATGATTAAAATGGCTAGGAAATACGGCGTTGAAAAATACGGTCAAAATAAATTCCACATCGTCACTGCTAGAAAATCATTCCACGGAAGAACTCTTGGTTCTTGCTCGGCAACTGGTCAGCCTGACAACGCTTGTCAAATCGGCTTCGGTCACATGCTTGACGGTTTTTCTTACGCTGAATTTAACAATTTAAAATCTTTCGAGGACATGATTACTGAGAATACTATCGCTATTATGGTTGAGCCTGTTCAGGGTGAGGGCGGTGTTCATCCTGCTACCTTGGAATTTCTGACTGGTCTTAGAAAGCTTTGTGACGAGAAGGGTTTACTTTTGCTTCTCGACGAGGTTCAAACTGGCTGGGGCAGAACTGGTTCACTTATGGCTTACATGGATTACAGCATAAAGCCTGACATTGTTTCTATGGCTAAGGCTATGGGCGGCGGAATGCCAATTGGTGCTATTTGTGCTACTGATCAAGTTTCAAAGTCATTCACACCTGGAAGTCACGGAACTACATACGGCGGTCACCCTGTTTCATGCGCGGCTTCACTTGCTGAAATTACTGAAATTATCGACAGAAAGTTACCCGAAAACGCTAGAGAAGTCGGTGAATATTTTATGGCTAAGCTTAGAGAATTACCACACGTAAGGGACGTTCGTGGAAAGGGATTACTTGTTGGTGTTGAGTTTGACGGCAGTGTTGACGCTGCAGACGTTAAGCACGAGGCAATTGACAGAAAGCTTTTGACTACTGCTATTGGAAACAGTATTATTCGAATGGTTCCGCCGCTTATTGCTACTAGAGATGATTGCGACAAGGCTTTTGAAATCCTTAAAGAATCAATTATCGCTTTGAGCTAATTGGAGGATTTTTTATGAATAATTTTAGTTTTTCAGTTGCTCAAAATATTATTTCTGGTGCTGGGTCTATCAATCAAATTCCTGAACAGATGAAAAAACTCAACTGCTCTAAGGCTTTGATTATCTCTGGTCCTAACGTCAAGAAAACTGGTGTTGTTAAGCAGATTTCTGATATTATCGAAAACGCTGGACTTGACTGCGTTGATTTCTGTGACACATCTGACGGACCTTGCGTTGAGGTCTGCGAAAAAGGTGCTAAGACATACAAGGATTTTGGTGCTGACGGTATTATTGCTCTCGGTGGCGGTTCACCTATGGACATTGCCAAAGCTGTTGGTGTTTTGGCAAACTTAGGCGGTTCTGTCACTGATTACGAGGGGGCGGAGAAGTTTTCAGGTGATATTCCTCCGCTTATCGCTATTCCTACTACTGCTGGAACTGGCTCTGAGGTTACTGCATTTTCGGTAATTTCCGACCACTCTAGAAATTACAAGCTGACTATTTTCAGCTACAAGCTTGTTCCTAAATGTGCAATTTTGGATCCAAATCTAATTTTATCACTGCCTGCGTCAATCGCTGCTGCAACTGGAATGGACGCTCTTGTCCATGCTATTGAGGCTTATCTTTCAAAGGCAGCCTCTCCATTTTCTGACGCTATGGCCGAGAAAGGAATGGAGCTTATCGGCAAGAGCATTAGGTCTTTTGTTGCCGACCGCTCTAACATTTCTGCCGCTGAAGATATGCTCGTCGGCTCGATGTTTGCCGGAATTGCTTTTACTTGGGCTAGGCTTGGAAATGTTCACGCAATGTCACACCCGCTTGAGGCATATTTTAAAATTCCGCATGGAAAGGCTAACGCTATTTTACTTCCTACTATTTTAGATTACAACGCTCTCGCCGACGATGGCAGATACAGAAAAATCTACAACTACATTTCTTTGCAAAAGACTCACAGATTTGACTGCACCATGCTTTCTGACGAAATCAGAAAATTAAATTCTGCTCTTGATATTCCTAAAAATCTTACTGACGCTGGTGTTACGGAGGACAAAATATCTATCATGGCGGTTGATGCTATGAAGAGCGGAAATGTTTTAGTAAATCCACGTTCGACTACTATTGATGATATCGAAAGTCTGTACTACACTGCTATGAATTAGGTAATTTCTATTATAATTATGCTACCACTTTTCCTTTCATATATAAAAAAACAAAAAATTCGTTTAGAAAAAACATCTAAACGAATTTTTTGTTTTTTATTATGTCTGCTTGATATCTGCTAAAAGCAGACTGGTTTAGCAGACTACATCAACACTTATATTGCCTTTGATTTTTCTCAGCCGACTTATCAGCATTTCTATCTGCTGTTCATTTACAATCTCGACATCTGCTTTAAACTGCGAAACTTTGCCTTTATTCATATGATTATAAACTCTTGCATTATGCCGTAAAATAGATATATTCATGCTCGAAATAATCATTGTTATCTCATTTACAAGCCCTTTTCTGTCTTTTGCTAGAACCTCAAGAGAAATGTTTCTGTTTTCTTTCTCACTTTGCGCTCCCATCTTTTTCACCCACTATCTATCTCACACTTATATGGTGTAGAACCAGTTTTCGTCCTGATCTAGCTCTACTCGTTCGACTGGGTTGTTTGCATCATAATTATATCTTAGCTCTTGATTTTTTATGCTCACCTTTGCTCCATCCGGAATTGATTTAGTTATAAACGCATTACCACCCACAATTACGTCCTTGCCAACTATCGTTTCACCGCCTAAAATTGACGCTCCTGAATAAATTGTGACATTATCCATAATCGTTGGATGACGCTTTTTGCTTTTTAGCTTTTGACCGCCTCTTGTAGAGAGTGCTCCTAGTGTCACGCCCTGATAAATCTTCACGTTCTCGCCAATTACTGTAGTTTCTCCTATTACAATTCCTGTGCCGTGGTCTATAAAGAAATATTTTCCTATAGTTGCTCCAGGATGAATGTCTATTCCTGTCACGCTATGGGCATATTCTGTCATCATTCTTGGAATCAGCGGAACACCAAGAATGTGAAGTTCATGAGCTATACGATTTACGAAAACTGCATACACTCCTGGATATGAAAATATTATCTCATCCTTATTATATGCTGCTGGATCTCCCGCGAACGCTGCTTGGACGTCAGTTTCAATATACTCACGAATTTTTGGAATTTTTTCTAAAAACTCAAGCGAAACACGCTCTGCCTCTGCATTTATTTTATCCAGACAGCCGTCCTCAAACTCTGGAAGATACACCAAAACTATCGAAATCTGCTTGATTAGATTAAACAAAACGTCCTCTAAAAGCATTGTGATATTATTCGCAACAGTATAAATTCTGTAGGATTTATTTTTAAAATACCCAGTATAAATAATCTTCTGAAGTTTTTCTAAAATATCCACAATTGCTTGCTTATCCGGATGATCAAATGTATTAATTTTATCAATATCCCTGCCATTTTTATAGTCGTCAAGAATTTCAGTAACTAGATTATTTATTTTGTCACCCAATTTATTTTGGGCAAATTTATTGTTTTTCAAGGTCTGTCCCCTCTCCTTTTTGCTCAATAAAATTTCACCTTATATACTATTATACTCATTTTCACAGCTTCTCATAGCTAAAATTGTCTGCTCTATTAAATAATCAAGCTCCCAATCCAGCATTTTTGCTCCACGTTCAATAACCTCTCGCGAACAGCCTGCTGCAAAATTTGCATTTTTATACTTCTTTCTAACCGATTTCACTTCCAAATCACACACACTTTTTGACGGACGCATCAGCGAAACCGCTCCAATTAAACCTGTAAGCTCATCGGCCGCATAAAGCACTTTTTCCATTTCATGCTCTGGCTCTATATCCACTGTGAGTGCATAGCCATGACTTGCTGTCGCATGAATAACACGCTCATCTATGCCGTTTTCACGCATTATTTCTTGCTCCTTTATACAGTGCTGCTGCGGATATTTCTCGAAATCCAAATCGTGCATAAGTCCGACTATACCCCAAAAATCCACCTCATCATTATATCCTAACTGCTCTGCAAAATAGCGCATTACGCCCTCAACAGTTACGGCATGTTTTAAATGAAAATGGTCTTTATTATACTCAGTCAAAAGCTCCCACGCTGACTCTCTTGTTAGTTTTGACATAACAACAGCTCCTTTTTATATTAAACATAGTAATTTACTATATTATACTACTTGGATATCATTAAGTCAAGCAAAATCCAGCACATTTATATGAAATTTCACCTTATTATACCTTATATAATATTCATACAATTTTCAATGTTTTTTCTTTGAATATTTTATATATTATGTTATACTTTTTAGGTGTTTATTTAACAAATGATAAGCTATATGTAAAACAATCACAAAAATACAAGCAAGATTTTTGCAAACTATAACTAAAAATGAAAGGTGGGACGGGCCCATGCTAAATTCCATTAGGAATTTATACAACTTATGACATGGGCATTAAAATGGCAAATAATATAACGAGTGTTCTGGAGGATATTGACAAGCTTGTTTGGGGTGTTCCGCTCATGGCTTTGATACTTGTGGGCGGCATCATGCTGACTGCGCGATTGGGATTTCTGCAAATTAGAAAGCTTCCGCTTGCACTAAAATACATGGTTAAAAACGAAGATGACGGCGAGGGAGAAGTTAGTTCTTTCGGAGCATTATGCACTGCTTTGTCCGCTACTATCGGAACAGGAAACATTGTAGGCGTTGCGACTGCAATTGCTGCTGGTGGACCTGGAGCTTTATTTTGGATGGAAATTGCGGCACTTTTCGGAATGGCTACTAAATATGCTGAGGGTGTTCTTGCTATAAAATACCGAAAGGTTGACGAGAACAATCACACTTGGGGAGGGCCTTTTTACTACATCGAAAAAGGAATGGGAACTAAGTGGAAATGGCTCGCTAAGATGTTCGCATTCTTCGGCGTTTGCGTTGGACTTTTGGGTATTGGTACTTTTTCGCAAGTCAACGGAATTTCTTCTGCGGTCAACAACTTTTTTGATCCTAATCAGACTTGGGTGGTTAACATTCCGGGGATTGGTACATATTCTTGGACAGTTGTAATTGCTTCAATCATACTCACTGTATGCGTTGCTTTGATTTTAATCGGCGGAATTAAGCGTATTTCAAAAGTTTCTCAAATCATAGTACCTATCATGGCGATTATATACATTCTGCTTTGCACTACATTAATCATTTGCAACATCCGCGAAATTCCTAACGCTATTTCTGTTGTTATACACGGTGCATTCAACCCTGCTGCTGTTACTGGCGGTGCTATTGGAAGTATATTTATGGCCATACAAAAGGGTGTTGCACGCGGAATTTTTTCAAACGAGGCTGGGCTTGGTTCTGCTCCGATTGCTGCAGCTGCGGCTAAGACTAAAGAGCCTGTTCGTCAAGGTTTGGTGTCAATGACTGGTACTTTTATTGACACGATTTTGCTTTGTACGATGACTGGTCTTGCGATTGTTCTTACTGGTGCTTGGCAAGTTGAGGGGTTGGAGGGCATTCAGATTACAACCTACGCTTTCGGAAACGGACTTCCTATTTCACAGACTGCGGCTTCATTCTTGCTTATGCTTTGTCTTATTTTCTTTGCTTTTACTACTATTTTAGGTTGGAATTACTACTCTGAAACCTGTTTGAAATATCTTACTGGCGGCAGAGAAAAGCCAGTTAAGGTTTTTAGGTGGCTATACATTTTTGCGGTATTTATCGGTCCATTTATGACTATTCAGGCTGTTTGGACTGTTGCTGATATTTTCAACGGACTTATGGCTTTTCCGAATATGATTGCTATTTTCTCGCTAAGTTCAGTTGTTGTTAATGAAACTCGCACGTATTTTAAAGAAAAGAAAAAGTTTGAGACATAATTTCCTCTTTATTTTATGCGCTTATAAAATGTTTAACAATATATAAACTTCAAACTTATTATTACTGCACCTGTCTGTTTTTAATAGACACGTGCAGTTTTATTATGCAAATCTTCTCGAAATCTTGAAATAAACTTTTCTTGAATACACACCATATTTCTCAAGAAATTCGTTATTTTCATATTGTTTGACAAGCTTATTTTCGCATATTGCAATTTCTATTCTGCATTTTTAAGCACCTTATCCATTGGAATTTTTTTGATTTTCTTATACTGAATTATGCTTACAAATCCATAGCATAAAACTCCTATCACGATTGTTGAAATATACACGCTCGGCGCAAGATACATAGTCATCCAGCCTTTCATATCCTGCATCATTATGCTATAAATTGCGTTAATGCAAAGTTTCGCTAACGGCAGACTTAGCAGAATTGAAACGACTACAACTATTGCTGTTGAGGTTATATACAGACTACTAATTTCACGATTATTGTAGCCTAAAATCTTCACCATTGAAATTGAGTTTGAGTTTTTTTCAAGCACGATTTTTGCTAGAAGATAGATTATCAAAACAAATAAAACGCTTGAAAATGCGCCCAAAAGCACGAACATTTCACCGAATGATGTATCAAGCTGTTCGCTTAATGCTGCGAGATCTTGCTCGGTAATTATTGTTGCAACAAATTTCTCGTCAATGTCTGGAAGTTTATCGCTTGATAAGTATCCGGAATAATAATTATCGTCTTTTCCGAAGATTTTGTTAAAGTTATCTGCTGACAAAAACACTGCTAAATTCGCTGGATAATTATAACTATCTACAACGGTGAATTCATAATCTTCATCTTTTAGATTGTCCCTTAATATTATTTTATCTCCAACTGAGATTCTGTACTTCTCCATGTAACCATTTGAAATTACTATCTCGTCACTATTCTTCGGCATGGTTATATTTTTGACATAATCAGAATTATTTTGAAAGCCGTAAACCATGACTTCATCGACTGTATCTTTTATTTCAAGCTCGGCAACACAGTATTTTTCAGCTGATTTATTATCTGTTTCTGCTGGAGCTTTTAACACATATTGATATTTCGATACTGCACTATTTTGAATTTCTGCCTTATAATTTTTCAAAAGCGGTGACATCATCAAACCGAACATAAGCAGTACATTTGCAACGAATATTCCGATGAACAAATTTACATACACTGGTAAATTTTGAACAATTACTCGCATTCTAAAGCGCGATAAAAACTTCCAACTTGGCAGCTTTACTGCTCTATTATTTTTGCTCTTTTTCAAATCGCGTCGTAAAAATCTAAGCGGGGAAAGTGACAATTTGTTATAAAGCACAAGCAAATTTACTGCAAGCATTATGATTGTCGGGCAGACTGTCGTTATTAAAAATGCTTTCGCATTCCACATTAGTGTATACGATGTCAGCGAATAGCTTTCATAATAAAGGCTAGCCCATAAGTATTTAAAAACGGTATATCCTAAGATATTTCCGACGATTGCTGACAATATTATAATAACAATCGGTAGTGACATATAGTTTCTAACTACCTCGCTTTTTGTATATCCTGATGCTCTAAGTGTGCCGATAACTTTTGATTCCTGCTCAACTTTATTGCCGGTTGTGACTGCAATAACAAATGCCAAAACTACCATTATTATACACAAAAGTGCAATCATCATAGGTTCGTCCTTGCCCATGTCTTCACCTGCAAAATTTATTGCTTGATTGTTTTCTTGACTAACAAAATCTGTGATAATTGTGCTTGTTACAAGGCTTTTTAAAATCTCATCTGACTTTTCATTTTTATCATCATCACTCAAATTTTTATTGTTATTCGTCCAAGAATACTTGTGAAAAATTTGACTAATATCAAACTCATTAAAACAGTCTTCATTAACTAATGCTACACAAAAATTCTTTGTGTCAAACATCATATCTGAATTGTTTTTAAACAGCGCACTATAGTCAGTTAGCGCTACTATACCACTAATCTGATATGTCTTATCACCAACTTTTAGGCCTTCACCAATTTTCAAATTATTGCTTTTAGCGTACAGCCTATCAATTGCAATTTCATTACTATTCTTCGGCAAATCACCTTCCAAAACGTCCGCAATATTTACCCTTTCGCGAATCTTATAAATTCTAATTACAGAATCATTTACCGAATTTTTTTCGCAATACAAATTCTCATAAATTTCTATATCATTTTCATCTTCCAACGCTTTTATCTGCGAATTATCCAGCGGGTTTTCTATAATAAAATGCCCGTCCTCTACATTATATTTTTCAAAGCTTTCATCATAAGCAGATTTTAGACTTGTGCCTGCTACTAAAAATCCTGAGATAAAACCTATTGTTATAACTAGAAAAATAAATATCGCTATGTACTTGCCAACGTCCTGTTTTAGCTCTCGTGGGAGTCTTTTATTTAGTGGATTTTTCATGTCAAATACCTCATTTCTCCAACTGCCTTACCACTCTAAATCTACTGCTGAAATTTTATTTTCGTTTAGATAATTCTTTCTGATTTCTCCGTCGCGAAGCTTTACTACTCTATCCGCCATATTTTTAATCGAATCATTATGTGTGACTATAATCATGGTGTTGCCGTACATTTTGTTTACGTCTTGAATTAGCTTTAGAATTTCCTTTGATGTATTATAATCTAGCGCACCAGTTGGCTCGTCACATAGCAGAATATCTGGATTTTTCACCAAAGCTCTGCCTATCGCTGTTCGCTGCTGCTGACCGCCTGAAAGCTGATTCGGCATTTTATCTTGATGCTCAAAAAGTCCTAATGTTTTAAGCAGATTATCAAGCTCTAGAGTATTATCGGTAAGATATGCACCAACTTCTATATTCTCTTTTACTGTTAAATTTGGTATTAGATTGTATGATTGGAACACGTAACCTAGATGTTTTCTGCGATACATTGTAAGCTCTTTTTCGTTCATATCTCTAGTTTTTTCGCCGTCTATTGATATATATCCGCTATCACAGCTATCAATTCCGCCTATTATATTCAATAGTGTTGATTTTCCCGAACCCGACGGTCCTAACAATACACACATCTCGCCTTTTTCAATTTCTAAATTTATACCTTTTAGGACTTCAATCCTATTTTCTCCCTCGCCAAAGCTTTTTTTCAAATTGTTTATTTCTAAAAACATAAATATCTCTCCATTTCTTTATTACAATTCTATATTTCAAGTTACATAACAATGTTATGTAACTGTTATGTAAATAGGAAGTGGAGTACACTTCCTTAAATACAACATCTATTAGAACAAGCCAAAATAACCGTGATGCAAAATTTTAATAACAGAAACTACCTGTTCCATAGCATCTTGTTCATTATCAAAATGCGCAAACAACTGCAAAAACGAATCGACACATATATGTGAAAACCAATGAACAATCCACTTATCCACATTCTCAGGCAGCAAATATGGTGAATCACATTCCTCGCATTGCGATAGCATCATATGATATAATCTTTCCACAAATATATCAGCAAAATTCTCAAACGTAGTTCCTTGAGAACCCTCAAGCAGAATCTTTGCAATATCAATATTATTATAATAAAGCGATACAATCTGCTCTGCAACAGTAATATCAGCTGTCAACTCAACACTCTTCTCAGTTCCATCACATACCTTTGCTTGTGCGATTTTCATATTTGCGTTTTCTGATTTAATATGCTCGACTACAAAATATTCAACTTCCTTTACGAACGGTTCAACTACTGCCGAGAACAAATCTTCCTTATCCTTAAAGAAAAAATAGACCGCTCCTGTAGTTACTCCTGCATTTTTACAGATATTTCTTAACGAGGATTTTTGATATCCAAGCTTTGAAAATTCCTCACGCGCCGAATCTATAATCAGCTCACGAGTTTCTTTATCTTTACTTCCCACTTTTCACACACCTCTTGATAACATTGTTACGTAACACTGTTATTGTAACACACTAAAAATGTTTTGTCAACAGTTTTCTGAAAATGTATTCAAGATAATATTGATATTAAATTATATATGTCAGCAGAATTAATTTTGTTTATAAATTGTTTAACTCTTTATATCGGAAAATTTAACCGTCAATGTTATCCTTAGTTTGTTCTACGAAAAAGAATGGAGGATAATATACAAATGGATAAGCAAATATCTGGGCTGACCAATCAAGAAGTTATGCAGCGGAAAATTAACGGTCAAGGTGAGACGCAGCAGCAACCTATTACAAAAACAAAAAGTCAGATTTTTAAGGGCAACATTCTTACGCTTTTTAATCTTCTTAACTTCACAATTGCCGCACTGCTTTTTGCAGTTGGCGCATACACAAACTTGGTATTTATTGTGATTATTATCGCGAATATC
This sequence comes from uncultured Oscillospiraceae bacterium, assembly GCA_964548535.1. Classification (GTDB taxonomy): domain Bacteria; phylum Bacillota; class Clostridia; order Oscillospirales; family Ruminococcaceae; genus CAZJRQ01. The sequence goes on along the minus strand of CAZJRQ010000023.1, from coordinate 20,421 downwards.
GTCATTGGAATTGCACAAGAACTAAAGGCGAAAAAGCTAGTTGACGGATTGTCAATTTTAAATCGTCCGCATATTTCGGTTATGAGAGATGGGAAAGAACGTCAAATTGAGGTTGATGAAATTGTAAAAGATGACGTCATGATTCTTGACAGCGGTAAGCAAATTTGCAATGACGCTACTGTTTTATCCGGAAATCTTGAAGTAAACGAATCGCTCCTAACAGGCGAGAGCGACGCTGTTATAAAAAAAGTCGGCGATCAACTTCTTTCTGGAAGTTCGGTTATTTCAGGAAGATGCTACGCTAGAGTTACTCATGTTGGCGGTGAAAATTATGCCACTAAGCTTGCCAACGAAGTTAAAAAAGAAAAGCAGACTGAATCGGAACTTTTAGGTTCTATGAAAAAGGTAACTAAGCTTACATCTTTTCTTATTCTGCCGCTTGGAATTTTGCTTTTTGTTGAAGCAATGTTTTTGAGGGGTTCTTCACTTGACAAATCTGTTATTGCGTCGTCGGCTGCACTTCTTGGAATGCTCCCAAAAGGGTTGGTTCTTCTGATTACTGTATCGCTTGCTATGGGTGTTATCAGGCTTGCTAAGATGAAAATACTTGTGCAGAATATATATTCACTTGAAACACTTGCTCATGTTGACGTACTTTGTTTGGACAAGACTGGTACTATTACTGACGGCAAGATGAAAGTTGAATCGGTTATATCTTTGAATAAACTTACTGGAGAAAAGCGATTTTCAGAATATGAATCCGAACGCTTAATAAGGTCATATCTATATGCTAGTGAAGATAACAATGCTACATTCGAAGCTTTAAAAGAAAAATTCACACCAAAGCTTAACTATCAGCCAACTAGTAAGATTTCGTTTTCTTCTCAAAGAAAATGGGGTGCTGTCAGCTTTGGTGATATCGGAACTTTATTTGTTGGTGCTCCTGAACGAATCTTCAAGGAAGTTCCTAAAGAGGCTAACGACAGCATGGACCGCGGACACCGAGTTATTGCGGTTGGTTTTAGCGGACAAACTTGGAATAATGACAAACAGTTACCTGAAAATATTTTGCCTTTATATCTTATTACTTTAACTGATACTATACGCAAAAACACTCGCCAGACGCTGGAATATTTCCACAAAGAGGGTGTTGACGTTAAGGTAATATCAGGCGACCATGTAAAGACTGTATCTATGATTGCCAAAAAAGCTGGTCTTAAAAGATGGACAGATTGTATTGATTTATCTACTTTAGGTGATAGTATTGACTTTGATAAAATCTGTCATAAATACTCCGTATTTGCACGAGTAACTCCTAAACAAAAGCAAGAGCTTGTTATGGCATTAAAACGTCAGGGACATCATGTTGCTATGACTGGTGACGGTGTCAACGACCTTTTGGCACTGCGTGAGGCGGACTGCTCTATTGCCGTTGCTCAAGGAAGTGATGCTAGCCGTCAGATTTCTCAAATTGTACTTATGGATTCAGATTTTACTAATCTTCCGCAGGTTGTTTTAGAGGGGCGAAAGGTTATAAACAACGTAACTCGCACATCGGGTGTGTTCTTTATTAAGACTATATACTCAGTTCTTGTTTCTATATTCTGTCTTATTTTAAACATTCCTTTTCCTTTTATTCCAATTCAGATTACGGTGATTGACGCCGCTATGGAGGCTTGGCCGTCGTTCCTTACAATTTTTGAATCTAACACTAGTCCTGTGAGTGGAAGTTTTCTTAAAAAATCAATTTCAAATGCACTCCCTTTTGCTTTTGTTGTAACCAGCATGATAATGTTTGTTAGCTTTTTTAGTCCATTTACAGAAAGTCAAAATCAGACTATCATGTACATGCTTTTAATTCTAACCACATCGGCAGCGGTAATTAGGAGCTGTATACCTTTTACAAAACTTAGGGCTTTTATATGCACTACTATGATTGTCGGAACTTTCGGCGGACTTGCTATTCTGCCTAAACTATTTGAAGTTGTTCATATTACTGTTCCAATGCTGGCATATATATCGATTGTATTTACCATGGGATTTGTTATTCTATTATTAATTTTGAACTTCAAGAAAATGTTTGAATTGCAGACTAAAACTGACTAAGTCTAGGCACAAGCGTGGTATTTATTTGAAAATATCATGCTTGTGCTTTTTTGAAATATAATGTATAATATAGAAAAACACAACCAAGGGGATGATATACAAATGTCTTTAAAGAAATCCATATTTAGGTCCAACATGAAAATTCTTTTTCTTGCACTTGTATCTTTAATGCTCGTTGCAGTTTTGATTATCGAGTTGTTCGAGGATGCGATTTTGAAAGACTTTGAATCTATGAACAACGCTCAGCTTAACCCTAATGTATCGGCCGTTGTTGATATTGTAGGCAATGATAATTTCACTGATTTTGACGAGCTAGAGCAAAAAACCGAAGAATATGGTTACGAACTTATTGTAATTGACGGTGATAAAATCGTGCATGGTAAAAACGGCAGACAGGAAAAAGACCTGCTTGCTAAGTTTGACATGAACGAACATATAAATTCCATCAGCACACCAGAGATATTTTATTTTCAGAAAATAACAGCTGTAGGAAAATATGCAGAATCTACTGGCGAATATGTAATGGCAGTTCATTTCTTTGAAGGGGAGTGGTGGTTTAGCTCTTTTAAAAATTCATTTTCAACATTTGTAGCGGCATTTATCATCACCTGCTTAGCGGTCATAGGTGTACTCCTTTTGCTATCCAGCTTTTTCACTAAACGCATGGTTAGGAAAATTGTTGAGCCTCTTGATGCTCTTGTTGACGGAGCTGAAAGAATTAAGGATGGAAATTTAACTCAGCCGATTGTTTACAAAGGCGACGGCGAATTTGAAGAGGTTTGCAGCACATTTAACGCTATGCAGAATATTATGCTTGAGGACAAAGAGCAGCATGTGAAAAACGAAAAAGACAGGACGGACATGATTACAGGAATCTCCCACGATTTACGTACACCGCTGACATCTATTAGAGGATACATCAAAGGGGTATTGGACGGCGTTGCTGACACTCCCCAAAAAAAGACTGCCTACTTAAAGACTGCTTATGAATCTACTGATGACATGAACACTCTACTGCAAAAGCTATTTGATTTTTCAAGACTTGAAAGCGGTCAAATGCCACTACATTTAGTGACGGAGGATTTAGCTGAATTCACAAGCGCTTATGCTGCACAAAAAGAGATTGAACTCGACAACAAAAATACAGAAATATCTCTTATAAAGCGTGAAAATACTATTTCAGAAATTCAAATGGATGTTGAGCAGATACGCAGGATTTTTGATAATCTTTTGGAAAACAGCATCAAGTATGCACAAGTTTCACCTTTGAAAATCATAATCAGCATTTTTGAAGATGATTCAAATGTGATTATGGAGTGGCATGACAACGGGCAAGGCGTTCCTGAAAATATGCTTGACAAGATATTCGAGAGATTTTATCGCTGTGATGAAGCAAGGTCAAAAAAAGGTAGTGGGGTTGGGTTATATGTAGTAAAATACATTGCGACACAGCATGGAGCGGAGATTGACGCACTAAATAATAATGGTTTTTGCGTTAGAATAAGTTTTCCAAAGGCTTAACTTGCTTTTGTTGATTAAGATATGTTAAGATTGAAATAATAGCAACCGTACTTTTTAACAGATAAAAAAGAAAGGACTGTCATTTGATGAAAATATTGATTGCAGAAGATGATGAAAAAATCGCTCAGCTTGAGAAAGATTATCTTGAAATCAACGGTTTTGAGGTGCAGATTATCTATGACGGAGCGAAAGTTATACCTGAACTTGAGAAGAATAAATATGATTTGATTTTGCTTGATATTATGCTTCCGAACTGCAATGGCTATGACATTTGCCGGCAGATACGTGATAAAATCGACATACCTATTTTAATGGTTACGGCAAGAATTGAGGGTATTGATATTATCCGCGGACTTGGGCTTGGGGCGGATGATTACATTACAAAGCCTTTTGATCCGTCTCAACTAGTGGCTAGAGTGCGCTCACACCTTAAAAGATATGAACGGTTAAAATCTGGTGCAAAGGAATCTGATAGTAATAAAAACAAAGACAAAATTCAGATTAAAGATATAGTTTTAGAGCCGTTAACTTGGAAGGTTTGGAAGGGGGACACCGAAATAAAACTTCCCAACCGAGAATTTGAGTTGCTGCGTTTTTTTGCTGAGAACCCAAACATTGTATTCTCAAAAGAACAGCTATTTGAAAAAATATGGGGTTACGATTATGTTTCTGACGCTGCGACTGTATCGGTTCATGTTAATCGACTTCGCGAAAAAATCGAGGACGATGCTAGAAATCCACAGATTATTGAGACCGTTTGGGGGGCAGGGTATCGGCTTAATCGGTAATTCATAGGTAAAATAAAAATCATCAAGCAGATTAAAAATATTCACACAGTATTTTATGATTTTTCCTTAAAAACATATTCAATCAACGAAGACACACAAAAATCTTATAACTAGAGCCAGACTGAACTAGGCGACAAAATTCCTAAGCCGGATGTCAAGGTTCTAGAAAGTGGACGCGATGATAAAGATATATTTATGTTCGACTCATATGGTATGTCTTTGCAGCAATTCAACGAATATGTTGATGAATGCAAAAAACTTGGATACACCGTTAACAAATCAAGTTTTGACGATTTCTATTCTGTTGATAATTCTGATGGATATAATATATATTTAAGCTACAACAGTAACTATAAAATGAGTGGTTCACTTAAAGAGCCAGATAACGATTGAGAAAGTGATTCGTAAAACAATCAGATAAATCTTTGGATATAATCACTTAAACGAGGCTGTTGCACGGTATGTGCAACAGCCTCGTTTTCGTTTATATGTTGGTCTTAATTGTTTATTTAAATAATAGATTGCGATAAATTTGTGTACCATTAAATATTCTCATTTTTTATAGTATCAATAGTGTTGTCTTTTTTCAATTTATTTAGTGAATATACAATTGCTATTGTCATTATAATGAACACTCCTGCTATTGAAATTAAGATGTATTTCCAAGGAAGAGCGAAAGTAGAAGCAATTGTAAGTCCTGCAAATTTCCCTACTATATATGATGCTGAAACTGAAATCGGCAAGCCAATAACTAATCCTGTAAGGCTGTATATTAAGCATTCAGTGATTACAATTTTGGATAAGCTCTTATTACTACATCCCATTGATTTTAGCATTGCAAATTCTCGTCTGCGCAAGATAAAATCGGTTGAAACTGTATTGAATATATTCGCAGCGGCAATCAGCGAAAGCAGAATAACAAACATATTTACGAACAATTTAGCCAATGCTGCTGCCGAACGTTCTGAAATATTTTCAGCTGCATTATTCCACAAATCATATTCAGGCAAACCAAATTGTGATAGAATTTCAACAAAAGAATTATTCGCCGCAACAGCATCATCAGCCTTAAATTGCAAAACTGTAGTAGTTAGAGTAACATCATTTTTTAAAACTGCTGGCATTGCACTAAGTGGATAATAGAAAGTTAATCCTCCACTTAGATTGTGATTGACATATCCAACATTAGTAGTAAATTCATACGCTGATTGCTCATAGCTTAAAAATAAGTTGTCAACATCTCTAACGTCGTATTCATACTTATTATCTTTCTTATTGTAATCAAAACCGCCCACACCTGTATAGGAGAATGAACTTCCGTTGACGTAATAACCCTCAATATCTTTAGCAGTTATTATCTGAGCTGAAAACGAGCTTGATTTAGTTGTATTAAACGTATATGCTTGATGCTTGTCATTTACATAGATTATACTTTTGTCATTAACAATAGCAAGAGGATTTTCAAAATCGCTATACTTTGAAGTATCAAGGTTCAAGCTTTCAGCATATTCCATGAAACTATCATCGTTCATAAATTTCAAGTCGCATTCAACTACTCTGCAGTCATATCCTGTAACCTCATTTTTGTAATCTGGCATAAACAAATCCTGAACTTCATCATAATTATCGTCTATATCACTTGTAGAAATCTTTGCGTAGGAAAAGCTTGGCATGAAGCAATAGTTACCATCAGTAATCGTGTCAGCATCCAGCAAAGCGTGATAAAGTTCCTCAGTTTGTGTGAATTCATCTGTGATGTAATAGGTTAAGTCATACTCATCAGTCTGCATAAATGTTTCGATATTTGAAAGCAAATACGACACAATACTGTTTGTGCCAACAAACAAAATAATGCTTAGCGTTACCGATAATATTGCCGAAATATATTTTTTTCGACTGCGTTTTAGATTTTTGGATATAAGCATCTTCTCAAAATTATTATATCTTTTATGCTTTGTTTTTTTGCGTTTCGTACTATAATATTTCGTCTGACGAATTGAGTCAATCGGCGAAATTCTCATTGCTTTTTTTGCAGGAATAATCGCTGAAAACCATATTACAGCAATGCTGAAAAGCACAATTAAAGCTATGACTAATAGTGAAATATGAATGCTGAAATCTATCACGCTTGACGATTTTATTGCTAAATTTATCAAGCTGTTTCCATATTTCAAAACGCCCATTGTCACTAGTATTCCGATAATCAAACCGGCTGGTATAGATATTACTGATAGAATAAATCCCTCATAAATTACACACTGTTTAATCTGCTTTTTGGTCGCTCCGATTGATTTTAACAGGCCAAACTGCTTAGTTCTTTCTCTAACCGAAATCGCAAATGAATTGTATATCATGAGTGAACAAAATAATCCAACTAAAATCAGTACTCCGACCAAAACTGCAATGTATGCAATTCGCTCTGATTGATAGTATGACGCACCAATAAAAGTTAGATAATTATCATTATAATCCGTTTTGTAGTCGCCTTTATATTTCTCTAAAAATTTCTGCGTATGCGTCGGTTTTGAAAGATTAAAATAACCGTCATAGCTGTCATATCCCTGGTTGTCAGCAATAGTTAGAGCAGTATATCCAGGGGCAATTACAGGCTCAAAACTAGGCTTTTTGTAAAATCCTACAACTGTATAACTTTCATCGCCAACCGACTTTAATATCTCATCTGTTTGACTGACTAAAACTTTTTGCCACGCTGTTTTTTCTCCTCTTGTCCGTACATTTAAATCAAGTGTAATCTTCTGACCAAGCGAATATTTTCCTTTAGCAACATCCGGCAAATGCGCAGGAAGGATTATTTCACTGCTGTTTTCAGGCATCCTTCCATCAATAATATGAATCGGCAGAGCACCAATTGCGTTGTCATCAAGACCCCCGACATAAATATACGGCTTTGTAGGATTAATCACATTATCAATTGCCGCGTACCCTAAATTTTGAATTGTTCCATAGCTTTTCAAATCATTTTCGCTTATAATCTCTTCAAGCTTTTGGCTGTCTAGATTATAAATAACACCATTCCAGCTGCCGTCATCGCTTTGCGCAATTGACATTAACTGATATCTAATACTTTCAAAACTCGTGAGAATTATTGTTATCATAACCACAGCCAAAGTGATTCCAATAACCGATACAACCGTTCGGTGCTTGTTTTTTATCAGAGTCTTTTTTGTATACTGGTTGAAAATATTCATGACCTATCCACCCTCTTTTTTTGTTCGTCACGAATGATTTTACCGTCCTCAATAGCTATAATTCTGTCCGCCTGCAATGCAATGTTTTCGTCATGGGTTATTACAATAAGCGTTTGATTATATTTCTTATTCGATATTTTCAAAAGCTCGATTATCTCTTGACCGTTTTTTGAATCTAGGTTTCCGGTCGGTTCGTCTGCAAGCACAACTGACGGAGCATTTATCAAGGCCCTGCCTATAGAAACACGCTGCTGCTGACCGCCAGAAAGCTGATTTGGCAAATGTGTTTTTCTGTCATTCAAATTTAAAATATCAAGCAGTTCATCAAGTCTTGACTGATTAATTTCACGTCCGTCCATTAAAAGTGGCAGAGTGATATTTTCAGTAACATCAAGCACAGGAATTAGATTGTAAAACTGATAAATCAGACCAACCTCACGCCGACGAAATATCGCGAGCTGTTCTTCATTCTGAGAATAAACGTCCTGATTATTCACATAAACCTTGCCTGACGTTGGAATATCAACTCCGCCTAAAATGTGCAAAAGAGTGGATTTTCCTGAACCTGACGGTCCAATTACTGCCACAAACTCGCCTTTATCAACGCTGAAAGAAACATCATCCAGAGCATGAACAGTAACGTCGCCGTCGTTATAACTTTTACACAGATTTTCGACTCTTAGTATTTCCATACAAATTCTCCTCTCGTTATTTCATGCTCTTATTTTACACTTTTGTAATGACACGTCGGTGACTTTAATATAACAAAAACGTCACTTAAAAAAATTAGGATAGTTATAAATACTATCCTAACTGTAAATTTTCAAATCATACAACACTTTTATAAAAACGAATTGTAAAAACAGCACCGCCGTCAGCACTATTTTCAGCTTTTATAGTACCATTTTGCTCTGCAGCTATCATATTTGCTAATGCTAGTCCGATACCGAAACTATTCACGCTTGAGTTTTTGCCTTTATAAAATCTCTCGAATATATGCGGTAAATCATCTAAATCAAAACCTGATCCGTTATCGCTTATAATAATTTCTGTATAAATCGCATTTTCATTAGCGTCTATTTCAATAGTCCCACCATTAGGAGTATGCTCCATACAATTTTTAAGTATGTTGCCGATAGCCTCAATTGACCATAGCAAATCACCCACAAAGCTTGTATTTTCATCAACTGAAATCTTTAAATTTTGCTCTCGAAGCTCCATTGGTATGATTATTATTTCGGATGATTTTTCCACCAACTCTTCCACTGACACTGTCTGCTTTCTCAGATTCGCTGTACTTGCATCTAACTTTGATATCTTCAAAAAAGATGTGATAAGCCAGTCTATTTTGCCTAGCAATTCGTTCGCCTGACAAATTAACTCCATACGTTCATCACAAGTTAAATCGTCCGCCGAAAGTCTTGTCATTATCAAGTTCACAGACGTTAGCGGTGTACGTATTTGATGAGAAATATCCGCAATTGTATCAGATAAAAAGGCCTTATCTTTCTTAAGTGACTCAGCCTGTTCACGTAGTCTTACTAACATTTTGGACAACTCGTTTTGCAAAATTGCAAGCTCACCCTCAGCAAATTTTGAAAAGCTATAATTCTCCTCTCCATGAAGAACTCCGTCAATCTCATAGCCTAGCTTGGAGATTTTTTTGTATCTTTTATATGTAAAAATCAAACTGATACTTGAAAAAACAATACATACACATAGCAGCATAATTCCAAAAGCAACATCAAAATATAGTCCTATCAGGCTGACTATTAAAGTTAGAATTACATATATTAATCCTAAGCGTTTTATTTCTGGATTACGAAAAAATTGCATAATCAGTCACCAACCTTATATCCAAGTCCGCGAACGGTTTTTATTATCTGTGGATTTTGCGGGTCATCCTCAATCTTTTCACGAAGCCTTTTAATATACACAGTTAATGTGTTGTCGTTGACAAACTCGCCAGCAATATCCCAAATCTCCTGCAAAAGCTTGTTTCTAGACATTACTATTCCTTTATTGTTTAGAAAAACCAACAGCAGACGATATTCAAGTGCTGAAAGAAAAATCTCTTTATTATCTTTAGTTACACATGCTTTTTCAGTGTCAACGCGAACATTTGAAATTTCAATAACCGACTGAGTTTTACCACAGCGACGCAATACACTGCGTATACGAGAAAGCAGTTCCCTTGAACGAAACGGCTTATTTATATAATCATCAGCACCCATATCTAAACCTGCAACTACGCTGTATTCATCATCATTTGCTGTCAAAAACACAACAGGAATATCGGTTGTGTTTTTGATTGCAGAACACACCGAAAAACCGTTTCCGTCTGCAAGTGATATATCTAAAAGCACAATATCATATTTAATATTCTGCAATTTTTCCAAAGCCTTTGCTTGTCCGCTAGCCGAGTCTACAATGAAGCCTTCTTTGTTCAGAAAATCGGTTAGATTTACTACTATATTTTTATCGTCCTCGACCAACAAAACATTTATCATAATTTCACACCTTTATTTTTGATATATATATTATAACACTTTTTCGAGTAATTGCAACAAAAACAAATTTACATTTATTAAATAAGCATTGCAAATCTATTAATTATAATCATCATATGTACATTTTATTGGACTTATATCCCGACTGCTTGCCTTAAAATTTCACACTATCTACATCTTGTACTTATTGAAAATTTTATATAGATATGCTATAATATAACCACGATATATCTCTTGAAAAAGCAAATTGCATGCAAAAATATATTCAATTTAAACATACAAATACATTTATGGAGGAAATAAAATGATTTTATCTTTTGATTTTGTAATCCAAATAAAAAAGGATTTTGAGAAAGCGTTTTCATCAGAATTAAAGTTTCATGACGGTTGCGGAGGTCAATATTTTTCGTTGACTGAAACAAATGATGATATCAAAAAATTTATTATCAGCTATCTAGACGAGCAAAATTTAAATGCCAAGTTCGCACAAGATGATTTAAGTTTTACTGTTGCTAAAAAATAAGCAATTACATGCTAATTGAGAACTAACTTATAAATTTTACGAGAAAAAACGGAAACGCCGATTATCGACGTTTCCGTTTTATATTTACAAGCAAATACGAAAGCTTAGTTTATAAATAAACCACTTGAGTTAAAAGTCATTAGCATATAGTATTCTCAATAAATACTGCTGTTCCACCACTTCCCCTGCATTTTTCGTCTATAAGTTCTGCATCATTACCTACTTTATAAAGGATAATTCCATTTATATTATCAATCAAAAATTCTTTACAAGACGGATTAATTATAACAGTTATTTTTTGCGCATCACATTTTCTTTTGTAAACAAGCGGATATCCTGTTTTAATGAATTCTATTTCTGAACAGCTTTGCAAAGCACGATTTTTCTTTCTTAAAGCTATAAGCCTTTTTATTTCATTCCACAAAGAATTTTCATTAGCCATTTGATTTTGCACAGTTGGTCTATCTGAATTATCATCTTGTTTGATATATAGCTTGTCTGGAGAGCTGAACTAAATCCTGAGTTAGATGTGTTATCCCACTGCATTGACGAACGTGAACCTGTTCTTCCATAGCCATCTTCAACTGATTTTAGATTTTCAACATATCGCATTCCGATTTCGACACCATAATATATAAAAGGATTACTATAAACTTTTTGTTATGCTCGTAATCGCGTGTTTGAAAACGATTTCATTCTTCTTAAAATACCCTTGACAAACACTTTTTATTCAGCTATAATGACAATAGCGTGTAAACGGAATTTGGTGCATAGTTCTGTCGGTTTGCACTTAAATTAACCGAAAGGAAAATAGCTCTGGAACAAAAAATTCACAGTGTAAGACTTACCCCTGCACAATGTGCAGTTGATCTCGGTGACGGTAGTGAACGTGGTGAATATGTTAATCAGGATTATATTCTGAACAAGCTTGGAAGACCACATCGTGCCGTTAGTCTAATGTATTGCTACTATCCGCTTGACGAAACTTTTCCAAAGCGTGCCCGCGACGCCTTTGCGGATAGAGAAATTTCATTTCAATGGGATTATCCTTATGACGACTATTTCACCTACAAAGGCGGAATCGGCGGTACAACTGACGATGAACCTTTTACTTGCATGAGAGATGTTCGCCGACACGGTCAAGATGTTATACTTACTTTGACGATTGATCCAAATCTTACTGACGATTATCTTATTAAAATAGCTCAGGATCTTAAAAGCTTCGGCAGACTTCAGCTTAGAATAAATCACGAAGCTACAGGTGATTGGTTCTCGTTTACAAAACGTGCAACCTATCAGGAAATTGCTGACTTTTTCGTGCATTTTCATAATATTATTAAGTAATATGCTCCGAATGTTTCAACTGTTTTGTGCATTGGAGGCGTGGAGCAATCTGAAAAAAGTCATCAAATAGAGATGGAAAAAGAGTTCTCAGAGGCAGTAAAAACCACGGACATCTGGTCGGTCGACAAATATATGGCTCTGCATTGGGGCTGGCCTTACGATATTGCGGATGAAGGCGGTACAAGCTTTGGCAGAAGTCAAGTTTGTGACGTCTACAATTTGACTAAGCTCTCGCAAAAGCGTTATACCCAAATCTGCGGCGGTGTTAAAAAGCCTATGGTTATGAGCGAATTTAACGCTGACGGCGATGTTACAGGTCCTTATGATCAAGCTAAAATGATAAAAGAATTTACAGATATGCTTAAAAACGATTCTGAACAGGGGTGGTTTAACGGATTCACATTCTATCAGTTCCGTGACAGAGGCCGCTTGGGATTAGAAATTGAAGATCCGAATAACCGAGATGTAGGAATTGAACAGCCTGCTCTTAAAACCTACAAGGAAATTATTCACGATGAATATTTTTCTCCACAGATTGAACAGTCGGACGAAATTTCTTTGCCAGCTAAACTCCGCTGGGGTGGAAGTGAGGATGCAGACGGACTTGCTATCCCACTGCATTTTGAAAATAATCCAGTATTCTGCGAAATTTATTTTGAAGAACCGCTTAACATTATGATTGAGATAAACGGCAGATGGTTCTATAAAAGTCCAAAAGCGAACTGCATTGACCTTATGCCTGCATTCTTTGAAAAACCGTTCGACAGTGCAAAAGATTTGACTATGAAAATTTTCGCTCCTCCTGCCAGTGGTGAAAATGACCCTGCTCAGGGCAATGATTGGGATATGAATTACTACTCCGAAATAACTAAAACCCCAAATGTAAGAATAAAATACGATCCGATTATAAAAGGCTAAACTGAATTTAATAAACATAAACGCTCCCCGCTTATCGCAAAATGCATGATAAGTTGGGAGCGTAATTTTTTATTTATTATCCATTTTACTCAGTAGTATAAAAGACGTTTGGATAAGTGATATTCTCTATTTCGAAGATTATAAAACAGATATTTTATAATCTTTTTTCACAAGCTTGCTTAATTTGAGCAATTCGCTTATCCGCCACTTCATCCATAAATTTTTCATTGCGTTTATCTTCTAACGACTCAAAAATTCTTAAATTAAACGAACCGTGAACATAACATAATAGCGCTGGTGCAAGAATAACTCCGAAAATCATCGTGGTGTAATTCCACAAACAAACGCAATCGCTCCTGTAATTATTGTAAGTATAAGCGTTCTGCCGATATATTTAAGTCCGATAAATATGCCGTTCTTTATCGTTTGAACCGCTGTATTTTCATAACGTGCGAAACACGCGAAAACGTAAATCAAGCATATGAAATATAAAAAATCAGCAATGAGTATAGCAAGTGCGAAAAAGTCCGCCGCGCCTTCAACTTGTGACATTCCGAAAAAAGCAAACGTATGTAGCCCACGAGATTACTGCTCCGACTGGTAGTAAAATTAGCCACGAGAGAGTCGCCTGCCGAAAATTCGTTCTAAAGTAATGGAAGAATGTTCTTAAAATATGTCCGTCTTCAAACGAACCGCCGTCCCAATCAGCGAACATAGAAACAGCGTATGTTTCCCCACCTGAGTCCGATTTAGGGCAGGCCTCTTTCTTTTTTTCAAATACGTCGACGTAATCCTCAAGAGTTTTAATTTCTGGATAGCCTATATTTTTTATTAGTAACTAAAGTAAGGCTTTCTCGAAAAATAAGGTTTTAATAAATATGGTGCATAATACTGAATTATTTTCCAAAACCAAAGAAATCATTCTCATAGTTTCAGTTTAAAAGCATAGTGCAATAACTGATTTATCTGTTATGATATTTAAACTCAGTATAATTCAGTTTACAGCCTTTTCTTCTTACTTGCCTTTATATCGCTGTAACATTAACATCACAGTCTTGCAAAAACAAGTTATTCAATATAAACAAAATTAACCCTTCTCAGCTCCAAGCATAAGTATATGCCCTATAACATCTTCCGACCGTTTATCTGTTCCAACCGTCTTTGACGCCATATATACCACCATCCATTTCAAGTTCTGCCGTATTTACAATTTACGACACTCATTAATTTCCCACCGATTTTCACAGTGATATTAGAATTTTTTATTTATATTGTTCCTCCTCTTAGTTATAGTCAAAAAGCACTCTTTGCATTAGTATTTAATTATGAAATTGAATTGGTTTGCCTATTGTATAATTAGACACAACCATCATTAAAGTATCAATCGCATAAGGTAGTCGTTTTCTCAAATATGATTATAGAGTATTTAATAGTTGTGATATATTTTTATTAAAATAACTAAGAATTCATATTTCGTTTTATGCAGCACATATAATTAATTGACTATATCGATATAATAAACATACTATATGTATTTGCGCAACAAAAAAGTCGCACCAAATTGGTACGACTTTTTCATCATCTTTTTCCGTTTCAAAACTTAAAAGACGCATTTTTTTATCATCCTCAGACATAACAAGGTCAAACCATGGATTATTCCAGCCAAAAAGACTGTGCCCAGAAAATCGTCCAACCTTTTGTCCGTCAGACAACAAATTTACAACCGCAAAACTGTCTGTGTTGCCCTTAACATACATCACCAGCACTTGTGAACACTCTTTATCCGCTTCCAAAACAAGAGCATTTCCATTGGCAGATTTCTTCCACCACTGAGGAAAAATCGGATTGCCATAGTCATAAATTTCTGATCCCACAAGCGCACTTTCCAAATCTAAAAGTTTAACATCCAGAAATTTCGCTGACGTCAACGAATCTGGCAGAAACGAAACCCCAAGACCTGCTTTTACAAAAGCAAAAGCCGATTCCACTGAACGCACTTGAAGCCAATATTTGGAGTAATCCCACTGCCAGCTATTATCATTTTCGACAATCTCCGGTGCAAAACTATGATCCTCACAAAGCTCGAATTTCGGAATGTTATTAAGTCCGCCTTTGTAATGACTAATTGAAACCTTGATTACATTTTTTTGCCTTGATGTAAAAGTTATATCAAGGCATGGACCTTCCAAAGTCATTCCTCTGTTCTTCATATATTGAGTTGTCGCATATATATTTATTCCGTTCTTGACAGGTGTAATTTCATACGCCTGAGACACGTGTTTTACGTTATATCCTTGCTTATTAAGCCAAAATCCATATATTAAAATTTCATAATCCGATTTTACTTATCTATATATTCGAATTATTATAAAATAGCATTTACAAGGCTAGCCGCAAAGTGTTTAACTTCGATTTTGTCAGCAACCTCATATAATCTTGACGTGCAAATTACATTGTTATTTTTACGATAAAGTAAAGCAAGTTTCGACGCTCTAAATGGATTGTCTATTACCCAAATGTCTGGTATAATTTCAGAGCCGTCTAGATTTGCACAAAAGCTGTACTTAATAATATTATACCACTGCGGAGTAGTATGACATTGACTCGGAAAATCTATTAACAGCTCACTTTTATTGTCAATCAGCAAACCAAGCGTTCCGACTGGTACAGTTTTATCCATACTCTCAGAAATGCTTTTAAACATTCCATAGCACCAAAAATCCGTACAGTATTCACCGCGTAAGTCGCCCTCGCGCTCCTGTAAAACGCATAAAGAGCGTTCGTCACATTCACTTTCACTATGAACAATATTAAGCGTTTTTCCGTTATATTTTATTTCACTTTCTGTGATTTCAACATCAATTTGAGGATAAACATAAAGCGTATAGCTATTAGATATCCCACCCACCTCAAGCTCTAAAATCGCAGTCGCGGGCTTGTCACAATTTAGTGCAAAAACTGCTGTTTGCGCATAAGCGATACGTCCGTCAAAATCGCCAATCGGACTTAACCCTCTCACGCACACCTCTCCATTAATTGTGACTTTCCAACTAATTTCCGACGCAATAAAACTCGGATTGGTATTTGAAATAAGCATTTTGCATGAAATTTTTTCTCCGCATGTAAAAACAAAGCTGTCAAGTTCAGCAAGTACAACGGTTTCACTACAGAATTTTCGCCATTCATCAGGTGAAACAAGCCCCTTGCTTTCCATGAAAGCATTCAAAATACCAACCGACGCTGTTCCTTGACCAGGAAAATCCTGCAAGTCCAAAAGCTGAAATCCTGCCATTTTCCCACAACGCATAGCAGTTTCGATTTCTCGGCGGTAACTATCAACTGCAAGCGCACCCGAAGCCTTAAAAAAGTCATCGCTGTACTCAATCAAATACTTACCCTCGGCAGTTTTACGATACCCCGAATAAGTATCATGCCTAAGCGAGCCTTGATAGCAATCAATTTCATCATAGTCTGGATAAATATAATATTGCCCTACTTCGTGAGAAATTACAGGCACATCCGGAACAAGCGAACCGATATCGTCAGCCTGCACTTTCTTAGATTGGGTACCATATTGAATCAGTATTTCTCCGCCACTATTTTCAGACATTTCTTCAGATTCAAAAAAGCTGTCATAATTATGCGAACTGTTTGGTTCATCAGTCTGTATATGTCCAAAAGCATATCACACGATGCATAACTACCTCGAATCAGGCGCTCTTTTGAAAAGCGCACTCCGCTGAAAAAGTCGTCATGTTCAAGAATTCTCGGAACAAACTGAAAGTTATTTGAACCTTGCGTGAAATGTTTATCTGGATCAACATCTTTATAACCGCAAAGCAGATTATCAATCTGTCTGTCACTTCCCCACAGCTCGTTGCCCATAGACATCATCACAAAAGAAGGGTGATAACCGAATTCACGCAGGATTCTAAAACCCTCCTGTTTTAGAAATTCAAACTCGTCATTTGGCTCTTCCGGAATACTCCCCCAAAACGGAAGTTCAGGCTGCATGTAGATACCCAAATAATCCGCCGCCTCAAACGCCGCTTTAGGAGGACAGCAAGTATGAAAACGATAATGATTAATTCCGTATTGCATTGCCGTTTGAAAAACTTTTATCCAGCTTTCAAAATCTGTTGGAGCAAAACCTGTTTTCGGAAAAACAAGTCCGTCATGCTTGCCCCTCAAAAACGTTTCTTCACCGTTTATTTTTAGTTTCAATCCGTCAGCTGTTAGATTTCTCAAACCAAACTTCACGGTACGAATATCCGCACCAATTTTCATCTCCAAATTCACAAGTGACGGAGAATGTTCACTCCAAAGCGGAGCATTTTCATCTAACTCCATCATACAGACAAGTGGATTTTCGTCGGAAAATTCAACTATACACGCTCCATATTCACCGTTTTCATCGAACACTCTAAGCTCTGCTGTGCCACTGCTCTCTCCGACTATTTCAGCATCAATACGCACAGTCAAGTCGCTGATATTTGGCAAAACGCGAATTGCTTCTGGATAAGACTTATAGAATAACAGAGCGATTTCGCCCGTTATTCCATTCCAATTAGTCTGTGTATCCTTTGATGTAAGATGACCTCCAACAGTAGGATAATCAGTGTTATCAACGCATATAACAAATTCATGCTCACCGGAAGATATTCCAGTCAACAAATATCGATGCGGTGTACACAACGAACAATAACTTCCGATTTTTTGCCCATCAATATATACAGTAGTTTTTCGAGTACGTTCAAGAAACAGCATAACATTCTGTGTCGACTGCTCTGGCGTTATAAAAATTTTCCGACGATACCATGCATAGCCCTCAAACTTATACATATCCGTCAAACAGCCGTAATTTTTTTCAGTATTAAGCGGCCCAAGCTGAGCGTTTGAAGTGGTATTCGGCAGAGTAATTTCAAAGTCAAAACTTCTAGGCAGACACTGTTGCTTATGCTCGTCCAAAAAAATATCCCATTTTCCTTGTAAATCTAAGTATATCATAAATATCCTCCAAAATTCAAGATAATAGCAGAAAACGATAAGCCTTACAATATATCGAGGATTATTAAAACAATTAGCAGTGCCCCAAAGCAGTTTTTTGCCAGACCTGTCCATAAGTTCTTTAAGCAAGTCGGAAATCTCATCAAGACGCTCATTCGTTTGCTTAAGATTATCAGCTTCAGGCGCAATATCCCTATCATGAAAACAATAATAGTCGATAGAAAGCTTTTCCATTAGCTCAAAAGCCGCACAAACCTTATTTTTGGCACTCGTCATGCAATCCGAACCGCCCCATTTTTTATCGGTAGTACCAATGCCGAACATATCTGTACCATCACCGCATATTTTGTGCCACCAAGATAGCGCTGCTCTCTCAAAGGCTTGCCGTTTATAATCTCATCAGGATTATAGTACTTAAACGCCAAAGGATTAGTTGAATCCTTGCCCCCATACTCAATCTTTGGAATATTAAAAAATTCGTTCATTTTGTTCATAAAATTGTTACTCCTAAAAAGCCTGAGAAAACGATTACTTAGGGTTAAAAACAATCATTATAAAATTCTACACCTCAATTGTATCACACAAAGAAAGGGGTGTCAACCCTCTTTTTAATATTTAAAATTGTTGAAAATTCAATACAAAATATCCACAAAATTCACAGTTAAAAATTAGACGTAAATCGAATCTAGCGGGACATAACTGCACATAACTTTAAATTATTTATATGATTATAAAAAAACATTTCTAGTTTAATAAGAACATGAGGAAATTTCAATATGTTGATTTTTTATTTGCGGGGCTTGTTGTCCTCATAATACTTTAGACCGCGCTTTATATCTGGCTTAATGACAAACTGTCTAAACAAAAAGTTACCTTTATTTATATCTTCTCCGTAAAAATGAATATCTTTTTTTCTAGTCTTTGGCTTTAAATCAACATCAATTGCTATCGATTCTTTCAAGTCGCTTTCTATTGCAGTTCCAGAATTACAATATATCTTTGAATATCCGTTTAATTTAAAACCAGCAGACATCATCATCTTACCGGTATTACCAAACATTAAATCTAATTTGCCAACGCTATTTGAATACACAACAGGTACATCAAAAGCTTCTGCATAAGCATTGCAAAAATAATCATTTGTTGCTTTTTCATAGTCGGGCTTTTTAGGATCAGCAGGACATCCATGTGGAAAAAGTATGAGTGAAATAGTTTCATCTTTTATATTATTATAAATATGTTTTCTTCTTGAGTCATAGCAAATCCCAACTGCCACATTACCAAATGGGGTATTGATAATGTTATCAAAATACCCTCTTTTAAAAATATGCGATTCGCCCTCACTTTTTCTCACATTTCCATAAACCTTATTTTTATCCGCAATTAAATATGAATTATATATTTCATCACCTTGTTTTTCTAGATAACCAGTCGCAATAAAGGTGTCATATTTTCTTGCCATTTCAATTGCCCATTCCGACGTGTCTGCGCTATCATTATCAGAATAATCCCAAACCGAATCATTTCCAATATAACTACACATAGCAAGCTCTGGTAAGACAATTAAATCTGGTTGAGACAATCCAGAGATTAAACTCTCAATATACTTTTTACGTTTGTCAATTCCCTTTAAATCGTTATTTAATTCTAAAGTAAAGATTTTCATATCGATTTCCTCCAAATATAAATCTGTTATTTTTTCACATAATACCACCAATCTACCCAAAAGCCAATAAAATACTAACTTATTTACTCTAAACTTCCCAATATAAACCATGACATTTGCATCAAAAAAGTCACAGACCTTTTTTCTTGATAATTTTTTGCATTTTCATAAAGACATTCATAGGATATTTTGTTCTCTTTAGTTTTAAAGTATAAAATATAGTATCAGACATGTCACCCTCCTTGTTATTGTGAATTGTTTATTTATTGTAATCATAATACCATAAATAAACAATTAAGTCAATGTAGATGCTGATATAGCTGAGAGCGAAAAGAACCTTGATTCGAACAACTGGAAAGTTGACTATGTGATTACGCACACTGCACCTGAATTTGTTCAGGAAAATATGTACACAGGTCATAAAACGTCCTATCATAGTCTGTATCTTGCAGAGGTTGCAAGGAAACTTAAATTCAAACAGTGGTACTTTGGTCACTATCATCAGTACATAGCGGTTGATGATTTATATACCGCACTTTATTATGATATCAAGCAAATATAATATCAAAAATATATTTTAAAACAAGCACAGCTTTATTGCAGTGCAAAACTTGTCTGCGAAGACTGGGGGCAGGACACTTGTCTGCAAGGGTTGGGGTCCAGTGGCACGCCCCTGGTGGAAATACGAGCCTAAAAAGATATTATATATTTATTCAAAGATATAGTTTCCCATAAACAAAAGTCAAAAAGCTTAACCCCGAGCAACATAAAACAAATGCACAAGTCCAGTAAAAACGGACATAGAAAAAAAGCACCTCCTATGGTATAA
>CAZJRQ010000022.1:22105-39611 GCA_964548535.1 uncultured Oscillospiraceae bacterium | reverse complement strand
GAATGAATATACTGGTGCTTAATATCAAGCTCTTCAGCTGATTTTTTTACATAGTTGTAGCTTGACACGCAAAATGCAAAAAATTGACACGCAAAATGCAAAAAACCAGTGAAATGTTTCAATTAAACGGAACAAATCACTGGTTTTTATTGTTTAAAATAGTATTTCTATAATGTCAAAATGCTATTTTAATAGTATTAAAACATCTAAAATATCACAATTTAAAGCTGTACAAATAGCATTAAGATGTAAAAATTTGAAACTCACTGCAACATTATTGCAATAATCTGAAATGGTTGAAGTACGAATATTTGTTATTTTACGTATTGTTTATTTTCAAAATAAGCAGCTATCCAACCGCTTGGAATCCGTAGCCAAATGTCGTCACTGTTAATCGTTTTAACTTCTTGAACGGTTATTTTAGTGCCTGATTTAAGCACTGCATATGTCTCATTTCTAGCATTTTTCTTGCCGTCACTGGTTAGTTGTGTATATAGCTTTTGTTTATTAGCCGTACCAGCGCCTTCGCGCACTTTTAGGTCAACGTTTGTTGTGTAAACCTTGCCTTTACTGTATATTGGTGCATTTGATGGTAGTTTTAATACTTGTCCGACTTTAATCACATTAGCATTAGCAATACCATTAAGATTTTTAAGGACAGTAACTGTTGTGCTAAATTTTTTGGCGATTGAAGTCAGTGTATCACCGCTAACAACCGTATATGCAGTTGCTGATGCGTTGTTAGATGAAGCGTTTGTGAGTTTGGTTTTACTACCTGTAAGGCTATAATGATAATCAAGGTTTTTAGGTGTAACTTTTGGGAATGTATCAGCAAGATAGATACAACCTTGATAACCACTGCGACCTGCCAAAGATGAAACAGTTACTTTTTTTAGCACCATGTCATCATCTGATAGTTTACTGTCTCCATTAGCATTAGCCTCTGCAATAATTGCATATCCATTTGAAACCTCATAAACTGCGATTATATGTCCATATGTACCAGTACCAAAACAAGCCCATGACCATGATTTTACTGCATTACCAACTTTATAACCTTGAGCCTTAGCGTTAGCATAACGTTGATTTGCATTACCCAGCACTGTTGCACCAGAAAATCCATGAAAAAATCCGAATAGAGACACAGAAGTTGCACACTGTGCCTCGTTCCACTGTCCTTTTGCACATCCAGCATCTTTAGCTGCTTGCGATGTAAAATCAACTACTCTTTTACCTATTGCGTAATCAAATTTCATTTTTTATTCCTCCTTGTTTTCGTCTTCATTTTTCTGGAATTGCGTGCCAAAATAAAACGCTATAACTGTTGTAAAAATCGTCAAAAATTGCTCTGCTGACACGCTCTCGCGTAGCGCCAAGACCGCAAACACAGCCGTTAGCGTTAGTGTTACGATTGATTTGACGTTGATTAATTTTAGTATTCTTTTCATTTTACCTTTTCCTCCAAATCGTGTATACGGTGATTTACGCCGATTATTATTCCTTCCATGTTTCACCTCACAAAAATTTGTTTATAAGATATTTGCTATTAGCTATAATTTGCTCGTCGCTATGTATCACGTTCGCTATAGACATATGCTTATATAGTGTATCTACTTGAGATTTAAAGCTTGTGTCTCTTGCCATTAAATTTATATAATTTTTTGTTGATACCGCAGTATAATTAGCTTGCTCTCCGTAAAGCTCTCCGTCAATAAATAGTCTATATGTACTATTTATTGCATTTGCAGTAAGGGCGATTACTTTATAGTCTAAGACGTTAACATCAGTATACCAATCCTTAGAAGAAAGAGACCTTAATGCTAGAGTATTAGTTACTCCCCAACCGCTTGCAACCTCTATCCCTCCTCCGCCACTACCCGTAATACTAGTGCAAAAGTATTGCCCACTGCTACTACTTACTGCTGATACATTTTTTGCTATCATATAAATAGTTACTGAACTGTGTAGGTCTGCCTCTGACGGCGCAAAGTTATAACATGAGTTACCAGCAAGCTGTAGACTGTCGGTATTTTGTGTAGCTTGAGTGCCAAACACAAAATTAAAGTTATCACTACCTATTTTGTTGTACCAAGTATCAGCACTTGCGTTATCACAATCAAAATATCCAACGACGCCATCTGTATGCGGATAAAAATCTCCACCTTTTTTACGTTGCCATACCAAATTACTGCCAAGATACACTCTGTCAACCTCTTGCGAGCCTAGCATGATGTTGTCCGCTTTGTTTATAACCATGATGTCACCCCTTTATTTTACGATATACAAAGTATTATCGTCTTTGTCAGCGATAGCATCATACTCAGACTGTGATAAAACTAACATAGGATAAGATTTGCTTTCAATTTTTTTGAAATTTGCATTTATTTTCGCAGGGCTTATCAGCTCTGACATTGTAATACTTTCAAAATCAAATTTATTAGCCATTTTCAAGCACCTCAATTCTTCTATTTAACTCGTCAATTATGTTGGTTTGTTCTTGCATGGCTTTGACAAGATATCTAATCAACCTAGTTTCTTTAACACCTAAGATGTTATCACAATTTTTTTGCGGTATTTCTGCAACAAGTGACTTGTCTATTTGTTCAATTTGCTGTGCAATAAATCCGATATTCTCATGCACATCATTATCTATCCAATCAAACTGGGCTACATAAATATCGTTGATGATATCTAACGCTTTAATATCGCTGTCATAGATATTGACTTTTAGTTTAGCGTCTGAAGATGAGACAAACTGACTATCGTAAATATCCCAACCATTCATGTGAATTGGGCTGAAAAGATTTATAAGCTGATCGTTTGGAATGTATAAACCGCCATATACATTTAAATCTCCCTCAATGTTTACAAGGCGCGCAAAAGTAAAATCATCATCATCGCGGTAATAAGAGAAAATCTGCATATACGGTCCGTCGCTTTGCTCTTTTACACCCCACGACATATAATCGCCAGCCATATCTAAATCAAATACAATACCTTGCTTGTCTCCGTTATGATTAGTTCCTGTAAATCCTAAATAACTGCTGTCTTCAGCGTAAAATCGCTGACCGCCGTTATCTAACTTCATTCTTTGAGTATATGCTTCTTCATCGCCGTCGTAAAAACTCAATTCTCCAGTTTTTATGGTCATCATTTTATCATCAGCTTTGGAAATGATTTGGCATTCACCGATTTGTTTACTATTAATAAACTGAGTTTTACGCCACGTTAGATGCTTGATATCATCCCACGTATAACCATTGCTATTTGCCCATTGCCACGTAGTTAGCGGCGTAATTTCCGACGATTCTAAACGCAACATCTCGTCAGGCGATATGATTGCTGACGGCGTAATCTCCCATCCTGCAATAATACCGCAATCCGATATTATCTTACCAATAAGCTGCAAAATATCCCCATCATAAGTTAAATTACCACCCGCAAAACTAAAAGTACCATCATCAAGATTAATGATAGTACCTTCTTTGTCTTTTATATAGTTGTTAGACTGTATAATGATTGATGATAAAATACCAGTCGTTATAAAATTTGCTACAATTGAGCCATCCATAGTAATTGCTGTGGCATACGGTCCGTCATAGCCTGTACTACTGTAACCTAAACCGCCCAAATTCCAACGCCATACACGTACTGCAGTTTCAATATATGGTGTATCCATTATTAGCAACTCGTTTTCGCGTTTTACTACATATCCGCCAAGCTGAGTAGTAATGTATTCTGTAGCCTTTTTAATAGCATTCTCCATGCCATTTTCAACAATGCCAATTTCGTCTATAAAATCATCAACTATCTGATCTATCGATGATGTAATAGTATCTGGTACAGCTGACAATGTTATAACATTGCGATTAGGTTCGTTCGGATATTCTTTATACTGTACAATATGATGATTAACTTTAAGACCTCGCTCTCGGTCAATCAAAGTCACTACTTTATGTAAAGCAAAATCTAAGAATCGGTATTTTTCTGTATTTGATTTTGCCAAATCAATAACATCACACTCGTATGATGTTATTGGAAATGCAAGAGTTTTTATTTTCTTTTCAGCGGATGCTAACAGATTTTCCTTAACTGTGTATCTGTTGTCTGACCAATAACCACACACAATTTTTGACGAGTAGCTGTAATTTTCAACATATGGCTTTCCATCGTTAATAGATGCAAATGTTAGTCCGTCTTCGCCGTAAGCATACAACCGTGTTATGTATTGTGTTGTTTCTGCTTTATAAGCTAGCTTTCGTAGATTTAACTCATCAGTCAAATATTCGCCAGTTGGATTCATCTTTTCCGGGTCATAAATAGTGACTGTTTTCGTTAGCGTATGCCACGCAAAACGCACATCATATGTTGTCATGCATTGCTGCACAACGTCATATGACGTGCAGTGTTCAAATTCAATTGTTCTGCGGATTGTTGATATGTTTGGATTTAGAATTGTCCAGCTTGAGCCAAGATGCTCCACAAGTGCCTGATAAACTGTTTGTGATTCTGACTTATAATCTTTAAATACTTTCTGCTTTAAAAAATCAAAATCAAGTGAGCACTCAATTCTGCCGTTATCAATCTTTTTAACAAGATATCGGTTGTCGTCATCTTCAACAACACACTCCGTTTGGATGAGCTTATAAAGCGCATGATCAACGTCAATTTTAAAACCTATTGTGTTGTTACCGTCTTGACTCCGCAATATAAAGTAATCTTTTACTATCTCTTGCAGTGAATATTTTTCTCCACGCACACTATAAAACAAGAGCAAATTGTATCACCTCTTTTTTAAAAATAAATTGGAATATAGCTTATAGTTGTATTAGCTGTTGATGATAATGTTATTGTGTTTTGTCCAGCTGACAGGCGAGGAAATTTGAAAAAATCACAATCCTTATAAATATTATCACCATCAGTATTAGTGACTTTTTTAGCATTTCCATCAATAGTAATACCGTTTTTAAAAGTTAAAATATAATAATCTGTAAAATTATCATTGCTTATAGTCATATTCAAATCTGTATATGTACCAGCAATTTTAATAATAGCATCAGTTTCATAGTTTCCATCAACAAAAATTTCTTTTGTGCTCTCAATAACTATTTGCTGAGCAGGCTTGTGCCGAAAGCCGATGAAACTAAATTTAACTGTATAAATTGAACCAATAATGCGTTTTGGATTATCAACCGATTTTAGCATACAGTGATAACTAAAACCATCTGTAAGCACAATGTCTGAACCATCACGGACTGCTGCAGTAAAATTACTGATATTCTTTACAACCTCATATTCGTTATCAGCCATAAACTCTAATGTAATTACTATAGATCTAAGTGACATTGAACTCTTGTATTGCAAAAATAAAAGAGAAATATCCGAATTAAAGTATGTGTTGTTAAAACCGCAATTCCCTGTGTTGAAGTCTAGCAATTTTGCATTATACTTAGCTAACATTGTGTCGTTTACAGTAATACCTTGTATCATTTATTTTTTCCTCCATTCAAGCTCTTCTGCCATTGCTGGAGCTGTTTGCTCCACAAAAGCCTTACCGTCTATATTAACAGTTGTATGTACCATTGTTACATTATCTGAGTTGTTATCGTTATTGTTTGCAGTGTTTGAGTCAGTATAAATTGATGCTGAGCGTGTATAGCCTGCATCAGATATAGCTGACTGTTCTGCTTCTACTGCATAATATGCACGTGCATAAATATCATCAAAATCTATATCATCAATATTACTTGTTACATCAAAAGTGATTTCAGTATCTGCAATTTCATCGGCAATTTTTTCAACTGCTTTACATGGCACATCAGCAGTTTTTTCAATACCAGCAGCGATGCCTAGTGGTATAAATACACCTATGGTATCTCTCATCAACCTCGAAGGCGATGCGATGCCAAAGAATCCTTTTATTCCGCCCCAAATATTTTCACAGAACCCTGTGACCTTGTCAATTACTGAACTTACAGCATTACCTATACCATCAGCAAGTCCTTGCAATAGATTCCAGCCCATATCAATAAATTGTCCTACACAACCGCCTAAATAATCAATCATGCCTTTTATTATCTGTGGCAATGCTTTGACAATTTGCACTACAATTTCGGGTATTTTCTTTACTAATGCTACTAGCAAGTCAAATCCGCATTGGATTATTTCTGGCAAACTCTGCAGTAATGTTTTAACAATGCTTTTTATAATAGTAGGCAAAACACCTATGATTGTCTTTATAATAGTAGGCAAATCATTGACTAATGCAATTAGCAAATCAATACCACACTGTATAATTTCAGGTAAACAGTTTAATAACGCAGTAGTAATGCTGCTAATAATGTCAGGCATTACAGCAACAATCGTACTTACAATCTCTGGTAGTGCCTTAACCAAAGCAACTAACAAATCAATACTACACTGTATCAACAAAGGAATATTGTCAGTTAATGCTTTTAAGATTGCACTAACGATTTTTGGTATCTCTGCTACAATGCTTTTTATAATATTTGGCAACTCTGATACTAAAGCTACTATCAAGTCTATACCAGCTCTAGCCAACATTGGTGCTAATACTACAAGAGCCTCAACAATCGAACCAACAAGTTGTGGCAGCACAGCACATATCATTGTAATCATCTCTGGCAACGCATCAACGATTGCTGTAACAAGTTGTATTATACAATCAATTAACATTGGTAACAGCTCAGGTATAAAATCAATTAGTGCTGTAAAGATGGTCATTAAAGCTTCAAATAACAAAGGTATATTTTCTATCAGTATTGATGATATGCTTTCAAACAATATTGGTAACAGATCAAGCAAACCACCTAATAACTCAGGCAATATTTCAATAATTCGAATAATTATTTCTGTAGTTGCTTCTATAAGCATTGGCAACCCATCATTAATTGCTGCCACAATTTGTGATACTAGCTTTGGAAGTTCTTTAATTATTAGCGGTGCTGTTTTTAGTAGACCGTCAACTAATCCTTTGAATAACTTAATTCCAGCATCCAGAACTTTTGGCACAGCTGTAATTAAGCTACTAACAACATCAAGAATACACTGTGTAGCTTTTTCCAAAAGACTAGGAAATTCTTGTGCAAATCCATCTGCTAAAGCAACAATTAATTCGGCACCGATTTCAATTAATTTTGGTAAGAAACCAGAAAATATTGATATCATATCTCTTGCATAATCTGATATAGTGGATATAATATCAGGCATTTTCTCTACAATACCATCCATTAGATTTTGTAACAATGTGAAGCCTAATTCGTACAAACTCAAATTTATTTTAGCAAAACCATCGAGCAAAGATAATCCTATCTCAATAGCTGTTGCCGATAACTCAGGAGCAGATTCAATAAGGCCATCAACCAAAGATGTAACAATCGAAATCCCTGCATCAACGATATCAGGAAGAAAACCAGCAATATAATTAACTACACCTGATAAGGCAGAGCCAATCGCCGAAGCAAGACCTTCAAAGCCGCCTGACTCAAACGCATCTGTTAAATCACCCATCATGCTAGTAGCAAACTGCACCATATCTCGTAGCGGTGCTTGCATATTGTCATAAATTGCTATGCCGAAACCTTCTGTTGCTGATGATAAGATAGTTAAATCGCCTTGCAAGTTGTCCATCATTGTGTCAGCCATAGCCTGCATCGCACCATCTGCACTCTCAATTTCGGATTTTAGATTGTCGAACTCATCACCTAGACCAGCAAGTAAAGCTTGTGCAGCACCTAAATCAGTTTTGTTAAATAACGTACTTAGTACACCAATTTTTTCTTCTTCTGACATACCTTCAAGTGATTTATCCAAATCACTCAAAATGTCATTCATGTCACGTATGTTTCCTTCGCTATCTGCAACTTGCAAACCTAATTCTGCCATTTTATCAGATGCCTGCTGCGTTGGTGATGTCAATGACAACATAATATTTCGCAGGTGTGTTCCACCCTCAGAACCTTTTATTCCTCGATTTGCTAAAACTCCTAACTCAGCATTTAGAGTTTCAATACTTTGTCCTGAAGCTTTAGCAGTTCCTGCACAAACTAAAATAGCCTCGCCCAATTGCCCAACGCTAGTGTTTGCTTTTTGTGCTGTTTTAGCCATGCCATCGCCAAATGCGGTTAGATTTTCATTGCTAGCTTCGATTCCCAATGCTGACATTGCATCAGTAGCTAAATCAGATGCATACGCTAAATCTAAACCTCCAGCCGCTGCTAAATTAAGCACCGCTGGCAATGTATCAGCTGCAGTTGCAGCATCATATCCAGCCAAAGCCAGATAATTAAGTGCTTGTGAAGCCTCTGTGGCAGAAAACGCTGTTGTTTTACCAGCCTGTTTTGCAGCATCTGATAATAAATCAAAATCTTTGCTTCCTGCGTTTATCTCCGCACTTGTAATACCCATTGTTGCAGCAACCTGTGACATTCCACTCTCAAAGTCTTTACCTACTGAAACGGCATATCCACCTAGTGCCACCATGGCAGCAGATGCTGCTGTAATAGCTGTAGCTACACCTTTGTTAACAGTGTGAGCCATATTAGCTAGACCACTCTTAATCCCAGACTGGTCTAACGCTGTATCAATAATAACTGAGCCATCTGCTCCCATTTATACCACTCCTTTAAAATCAATTTGAGTAGTACGGGCTCATAGGCTCAGTGTACTTATTTTTAAATCTGTTTACCTTGTTTTATTTTTATTTCAAATTCCTTTTTACACCCTCTTGTGCATTTAACAAAAACCCCATTGCAATTAGCAGTATTATCATATATACATACCTTTGCACCACAATGAGGGCATACTATCCAATCCCGCCGTATTGGCGGATATACAATAGGTTTCAACTAACCACCTCCACGAAAAATTATTCCTGCGTTTGCACGTTTTTCTTCATCAGACAATGCGTTTGGCAGGGCATAAATATTTTTCAATTTCTCAATTCGTTGTTTTTCGTTTTTGTTTTTTATCTGTGATGTATCAGTACCACGATATGACATGATTTTAGCAAACTGACAGTCTGCTGGTAATGCATCAAATAGAGCTCTAAATTTATACCAGTGCATTTTTACATCAATTAAATCAATGTTATATACCTGCACAAATGCTGCATAAATATATGGCGCATCATATTCATAATCGAAAATTTTTGGTGTCTTAGTTTGCGGGACTTTAATCGCAGAATTTAGCTTTTTGACTTCTTTTTCGCAACGATAGAAATCAATAAGACCATCCATTACAGGCTTTATATGCTCTGCTGGGGGTATTGATTTTAAAAACAAATTTAGTGATCTTATGACGTTATCTCGTTTTTCATTTTCAGACAAATTTTTAATGTCAAATATCATTTGTTCAAATTTTATGCACGCTCGAAAATCCGTGTTAATTTGATAAATAGTGCCGTCCACATCAATTGCAGACGGCAGTTTATCAAGCAGTAAATTAGCTTTCATTATTTTTTGACTCTTCTTTGGGCTCTGTTGCCTTGGAATTTAGTTTTAATAGATTGTGTCATCTCAGCACTTGCTTTTTTCTGCGTATCAATAAATGTCAAGAAATCGCTATAAATCTGATTGCAAAGAAAAGAATTATCTTTTGCAATAATTTGATTTGCAGCTTCATTTCCAAAAATATTTGCAAAAAAGCGTCTGAAAATATTGCAGTAATATTTAATAGCTTCACTGTTTTTCCCAGTAGGGATTTTTTTTTCGGATTCAGCTAATTCATCAACAGCCTTCTCAAAACGTTCTGCATCATCAGCATCATACGCATCATACGCAAATGTATGTCCATTTACTTCCCATGTAGTGCAATAATCAATTTCATCTATATTGCTTTGAATTTTTTCTTCATTTTGGCTCATTAGGCTCACCGTTTCCTTTCAAAATTAAACTTCAGCAACAGCTGCAAATTTCTTCGTGTCCAAATCAAATGTACCTTTGACTACATCTCCAGCCGATTTCATTGTGCCGTTGTAGTTTAAGGCACTCGTTCCATCGCCTTTATCGGACGGTATAACAGCATATTTACGCTGATAAGCTGTGCATTTTCCTGCATCATCAACTTGCCATCTGTTTACATTTGTAATTGTAACCTGTGCATCTGTACCGATTAACTCATCATCACAAATTTTCACAAATACTGAAATAACAGGGGATTCTGAATAAACGTCAAGAGCATAATCAATGCTTGGAGAAAATCCTGTAACATCAGTTGTTTCAGACTTGTTGTTAACATATTTTCTAGTATACTCTTGCGGATTTTTTGATTCTTTCAAAGATGTAAATCCATCACCCATCAGCTCATTTTTATCGCCAACTTCGATATATGATTCCCATTCGTATCTGTTGACCAATTTATTTAGTTCTAGTGTTTCACTTGGCATAATTATTACCTCCTAAGTTTTTGTATCGTAACATAAAAATGACCTGCCATTCTTCCTCGCCGTTGTCGCCTTGTGCGGAAATGTGGGGGGATGCAGTCATTTCTATACTAATCGCCTGTTTGCCAGACAGCAACAGGTCGGGCTTGTTATTTAAACACCATTCAGCTAAATCTGATAAACATTTACAGGCGTCTATTCTTTCCGCTGTATCAGGATTGTTAATTCTTAAATACACAGAAAATGACCAATTACCAATATATTTATCACGCTGAATGTATTGTGTTTCGACTACTGCAGAGCTGAGCTGCTGTAACATCATTGCTGAAAACTGATCTTCCCAGCGTTCAAGTGTAAAAGTTGCTAGTTTTTTATCATAGCTATTTAAAAAATCCAGCATAATTTTTGAAAGGTGAATTCCATCACCTGTAGTTCTTTGTTCCGCCATTTAATCACCTCTCGCAATTTTTTTAACACCTGCTATCCACTTTTTCTTATTAACCGCCTTTGAGGGCTCAAACCACTGCGATGTGGCTTGTGGATGCGGTTTATGCGTACCACCAAAATTCGCAGTATTATTATAGTAACATTTGCGTGCGTATGGTGCATTATAAACTATCTGTCCAGAGCCAATTACTGTGCCTTGCTGTCCTGATCCAAAAAGTCTACCTGTCCGCATAGGTACATAAGGTGTTGTATCTTTTAAGACCTCATTGTCTAAATACTTTTGGCATTTTGTAAACCGTGCATCATAACGGTCAATGACCTTTTTCTGATTAAAATTAAAATGATAATTCATATAATATCAATCCTCCAGTGGTGCATTCGCTGTGATCCGCTCATCAAATGATTGCAGCCTTCGATTTTCATAGCTTTGGGCTCTTGATTTGGCTTGTCAGCATTGCTGACACCAAAAACTATATAGTCCTTACCAAATTCGCTGAAGGTAAAATAATTGTCCTTGTCTTCAGCGTTTTTAAATTCGTCAGGTGGTAAATATGTTTTACCATTGCCATCTAAATCTTCAGCTTCGCTAAAACTATCAAAAAAATATACCTTACCCTCGTTAGCAGGCATAAAGCCTGTGCCAGTTTCTTTCCTTGAAAATTTCCGCTCGGCTTTGACGTTTTTAAGCAACGTTTTAATATATGTGGCAGTACCATTAACCTCGCCAATATAATTAAACATTGTTGCAGTTTCTGTGCACATATCCTTAAACATGCCTAACACCACCTCAAAATTGGTATGTACATATACATAGCTCTCAGTAAATCTCGTTGTTTACTTTCAGCAGACTTTGTAGCATAGCTAACAGACGTATCACCCACTTTTTCAGATGATATATTCTGCTCTGGGTCATCATACGAGTGCAGCACTTCCGCTACAGCACAACAGGCTTTCTTTATTAAAATTTCATCGACATTATTGTCAATGTTTTGCCTGTAAAGATAATCTGTTGCACGTTCAGCGTAATATAAAAAATCTTTATCGGAGATTTTTCGCCCGATGAAAACTGTACGATAAAATATAACGTCAGCATAAGCCATGGTTTACACCTCCTGTTCACCGTCTGTTTTTTCAGCGAGTATTGCTTCTAAGATTTCATCTTTCTTTCTTGCGATTTTTGGTATTTCAATTCCATTGTTTTCCGCAAAGGCTGTCAGTTCAGGTATGGTCATTTTATCAAATTCTACATCAAAGCCTGCGGATTCAGCAGGCTCAACTGCTGGAAAAGTAAGTCCAATTGTTTTTGACATATAAATTCCTCCTATTCCTTATGGCTCAAATAGATGCCAGCGACCTTATTCTTATATACATCAACAATACCATATTTGCGGTATTTGGAGATATACGCATCAGAAGTAGGGTTGTTTTCTGGTGTAATAATTGCTGATGCAACGTGCTTATCAAACTTAATGATAGCAGGCTTATGCACAATCATAAAGTTAATATCCTTTGCACCTGCAGCCTTTTTATAATGTCCAGCCTTTTCATCTTCTGACTTGCCATCAAGCAAATCAATAGCAGTATAAAAACGTGCCTGCGGAACTTTCTTTACAAGGCTAAATGAATTCAAAACTTCACGAGATTTAGTAGTATCAAGTGCCATTACACCATTTAGCAATGTTGGTGTTGCATACAAAATTCTGCCTTCCTCTGGCACTTCGTCTTCGTCCATTTTTGATTTTGCGGTAATAAGAGCTGTAAGAAATTCAGTTGCATCAGCAAATGTTGCAGGAGTAGCAATCGAAATATTAGGAGTGCCTGCAAGTGTTGCAAAAACAAAAGCGTCAGACTCAGGTGAAACCTTTTCTCTTACAAGTGTACCTCCAGCCATTCCAAAAGCAATATTAAATGACTCTTCGTCATCCATAGTATCAACTGTAATTTTTGCTCCACGATCATAGTTAAATGTTGCAGTTTTCCACTCAACTGCCACGGATGCATCTGTATAACCACTGTTACGGTCATAATCACCCAATCCATCAAGCGAAATTTGTGGGTAAAGAATCTCGTTTGCATTAGCTCCAGCACGCATAAGTGATGCATCGCTGGTCAAGTCTGCTGTTACCGATGCGGAAATATAAACCTCATCAAGTAAATTAGTATAATTTTTTGCAAGTGCAATATTAGGCATAATTATTTATCCTCCTTCTTAGCTGCAGGCAATCCCATCGCACTTCTTAATGTGGATTGATCATCACCTGATGTTCCTGTTCCGTGTTCTAGACCTGTTGTAACTGTTGCGGCTGGGTCTGTTTCACCGCTGTCAAACAAAAATGATTTATTTGACTTTAGATTGTCAAGCTGTTCCTGAAGACCAACCAGTTTGCCATCATCCCCAAATTTGAGAGTCTCCTTATCAATCTGACCTTTTGCAATGTCAATGTCCACAGCCTTAGCACCGATAAGTGCTACCTCAAGAGCCTTATCCATTTTTAGAGCAGCAGTATCATCATTGTACTTTTTCTCCCAGTCAGCTGCAGTCTGTTTCAGTCCCTCAACATCTTCACCGTCAAAAGCCTTAACTTTTTCAGTAAGTTCTGAGATAGACGTTTCAGCTGCTGAAAGTTTAGTCTCTGCCTCTGTTGTCTTCTGCTGTTCCGCGGTCAGCTCTGCTGTGTGCTGTTCCAGCACCTTGTCTGCCTGTTCACCGGTAACACCAAGAGCAATTAGTCCTTCTTTTGTCATAAAACTACCTCCAGTTTTTAAATTTTGATATAATAAAAACGCCCTTAAAATGGCGTTTAAATTGCATTATGATAGTATTTAAATAAGTTCTATAGACTTATTATTCTTTACTAAATGATTTTTCATTGATCTAAAAGAGCCCCAATACGGCTCATACCAATAATATGTTGCTTTTTTCTCAACAGCTTCCCTTACAACTTTTCGTTCACGTTTTAACCTGTTTCGATCCTCTCTGGTTAAAAGCGAATTTTTATGTTGCTGACAAAATCTTCGCCTGATTTCACAATCTTCAGTAACCCATTTTCCTTTAAACTTTCCATCTATGTAAATAGCCAGACAAAATTTCATAGCTGATACCCTTGCCACTTGCACACAGACATCATATCCATCAATTTTCATTTTTACAGAACCGAATAGACTAGAAAGCTCATGTTCAACAATTTTCCATTCCTCGTTTGTCATTTAAAAACCTCCTAAAATAGCGTTTATATTACACTTTTTCATGCTTTTGAAGAAAATCTGCTGTTAAAACCATAGCTTGCGTTATTATAAATAAATCTTTATCGGAACAGCTTTCAACTGACGTTTGCAAATCTTTTAAATGTTGTAGCATTATATCTCTAACTTCATCATTCATGTACATCACTCCTTGTATTCTTTAATTTTTTCTCACAATAAGCTCTTAATATTGCTAATGCTAGTTGTAATCCTAAACAAATCCACGCAACAACAAAACACTCCAACGGAATATTTAATGCTGTATTTAGTGCATACAATAAAATAATAACACATAACATAATTGTCACTCCTTAAATTAAGACAAAATTAAAAGCCCCTGAAATCAGGAGCTTAAGAATAATAAGTAATTTTAACCTTATCAATTATATCAACTAATGCGAGACCATTAATTCTGAAGTTATTTATTAAGTCCTCAGCTGTTGAATATATTTGATTTGTATCATCTGTAATTGATGTAGTTTGTTCACCAATGGCTATACCGTCTTCTGTCCATGTGAGTATGGTGTAATGTTTGCCTAGGCAATCAAACATTATATCTCCACTTGTCTTAATAAGATTTATAAACTTTTTACTTGTCAAAATAGTTCACACCTTTCGTGATAATATCTTTATTATTATATAGTTCATTTGCATTTATTTTTCTAGCCTTCCCATGAGGATTTTTCTGAGTATAATCAAAAATATGTTTATGACTATATGTAGGATGATATTTAGGTTTGCCGTGATCATTTATATCAAAGTCTACAATTGATTTTCCATTGAACCCATAAATTCTTCTTTGGATAACTGTGCCACTATCAACAAGGTCTGAAATACTGTTTGCCTTACCTGTAATTGATAAGCTTTTAGGGCTTGAACCTGAGCGATCAATTACAGTTCTTTCACTTAATAACTTATCATATTCGCTTTTGTTTATTTTACCACTAATAATAGATTTGTCAAGCTGTTTTCCAATATAATGTCGATTACCAGCAACAACTTTATTTGATACACCTTTGTCAAACCCAACAACACGCACCCTGTCATTTTGCAGTTTTAGATTATTAGCGACCAAGAAATCATTCAATTTAGATTCCTTATTTTTCAAATTAAACGATGCTTTATCAAATTTATTTTGTAGTTTCCTTTTTAAATTAACATCGCTATCATCAACATTTTTTATTGCTTCATTGTAAGCAGCACAGCTGCGTTTTGATTTTCTGATTGAGCGTTCCATGGCTCGCTGTTCTTGTGACAATTCATATTCACGCTGATTTTCTTCTTTGTCAATCGCAAAGTCAACCTTTTCAGATACACCTTCGATAAACGGATAAAAATTATGTCTGCAGTTCCATCCACATAATCCGTCACCTGTACCATATCCAGTAGCGCTACTTAGCGAAGGATATTTACGATGTTTACCTGATAGACTATAAATGCCACCCTGCCAATCAGCGTGTGACGGTCTAGCACCCATATGTGATGTTATCTCTACCAAATCAGTACCCATATCATCTGCAAGGTTGATTTGTAGCTTAGCCGTTGTCTGATTGACTCCAGTTAGCACAGCACGTCTGACCGCCACATCTGCCCAGTCGGTATGACCAGACTGATATTTTACTGATACAATACCTTTGCCTGCTAATTCAGATACAGCGTTATATATTGCCTCTTGATAACTAAAAGCACCACTTAACACCTGCATATATGCTTTATCCATTAAATGTGTTACAGTTGATCTTGATGATTGAACCATAGAGTTAGTAAAGTTAGACATTACACCAATTGTATTCTCAATGCCTGCTTTCAACACTTCAGAAAACGCAACTGAACGTAAGAAGCTTGCAGCGTCCTGACCAGCTGCGCGATAGATTTTAGCATCAATATTAATCGCTCCCTTGCAAGCATCTGTATACATTTTGCTAATTTGTCGTTTAGACTTACCAGTATAACTAGCAATCAGCTTATTAACATCATTAGTTGACATCATTAGCTGCTGAGCTTTATACAGCTGCCATTCCGCTGATGGTGTTAAATAATCAGCTTTTACTATCTTTTCCGATATTGATTTAATTACATCAATCTGCAGTTCATTTACCAAATCCACCAATTCGTTTGGTATTTTGTTAAGAGTCTGAGGTGTGAGCATTACTCATCACCGTCCTCGTTATCAGCGAATCCCATATACTCATCATCTGATAGCTTTTCTGCAAGTTTTGACTTTGCTGTTTCCTCGGATTCGCCGTACCATTTTTGGCGATATTCGTAATCAAGCATTAAGCCATCCCTAACATCCTCCTTGTCACGCTGGCGTTCAATGTTTTCATCAATGAAAGGTGATTGATCAAATATAATATCAATTTTTGCATCAACTTTGATTTTCGGATCAATAAATTTATTACCAATCCCAAGTACCGTTTTAGTTAGCTGGTGTAAAAAAGTCTCAATTTTTATAAAGTGCTTGTGTGCATTTTGGATTAAATCTTGCTTATCACCAGTGTATTGAGTAGCAGTAACTATCGTACCGCCGTTAAATTGATAATGTTTTAAGCCTAAACCACATTTAAAACTTAGATAATCTAATTGCGCCTGAAGTCCTGCAGTATTTGCATCTACACGCAAATCAGGATTATGTTCCTGTATCATTGTTCTGCCAGAACCATCATCCATAGTTTCACCAATAAAACAAAAAAGTTGCTGATTTACTTCATCAGGCGTTATTTTGTTTTCTCCTGACATTTCTGCTAACATGTTTTTATTTAGAAACACTTTCTTTTGACCTAACCAAAAGTCTGAATTAAAATTGTTATATACTAAATCTACTCCTTTCAAATTGTCAATAGCGTTTGCAAAAACAGCACAGCCTAAACCATTGTTGTTATCTAGCGTATTAACAACAGCAGGCTTGCAAACAGCAAACCATGGTATATCTGATGCAGTATGTATAATTTGCGGAATTGGGAGCGGTAAAGGCTGTTCAATTAATGATGATTTTTCAGACTTATCAACTGAAAACATATGATTTTCAATAACATACTCGTTGCCCTCAATTCTATGTATTTCAAGATAAATGAATTTTTTGCCTTGTCTTGAAATATCAGAGCAAAATGCAGCTTCAGTAATAATTCCATTATCAATAGTTAGCGGGATTATTTTTTCAGCTGATACAAAATTCATATTGATTTTTGCAT
This sequence comes from uncultured Oscillospiraceae bacterium, assembly GCA_964548535.1. GTDB lineage: Bacteria > Bacillota > Clostridia > Oscillospirales > Ruminococcaceae > CAZJRQ01. Next base: position 22,328 of record CAZJRQ010000022.1, on the reverse strand, counting down.
CAGAGTTTTGAGTAATTTGCCCCTTATCATTAACTCTTGCATTTTTAAGTCGCAAAACTATAGCACAAGTGCCAGTATACATCATGCGTTCCATCAAATCATTAGCTTGATCCCAAAAATTATTTTCACCTAAAATACCGTCATTTTGACTTTCGCCTTGCAGCCACTCTGATGTTTTGACATCATCAATTTTTATCAATGTTTTATCATTTATAAGTAATGA
>CAZJRQ010000022.1:11873-22005 GCA_964548535.1 uncultured Oscillospiraceae bacterium | reverse complement strand
CTGATGTTTTGACATCATCAATTTTTATCAATGTTTTATCATTTATAAGTAATGACGCCCAGTCCTCGCAAATCTTCTTAGCCATTTTTAGAGTATACATATCTCTAGTTTTTTGTTTTTTACCGTCTGAAAACTTAATTTGATGAAACGGTTGATAAAAACCCTTCCACCAAGATTCCCAAACATTTATATTATTATAGTAATCAGTATCTAATTCATAGCCAAATTTGTTATTTAACCATGCAATAACTGCATTATTCATTTGATCTTTCACCTCCTGTTGCTATAATCAGTTTCATAAATTTGCTGAAGCTATACTCCAACGCATCTGTTGTATCAATATCACACGTTCCGTCATCAAGACGAACATCTTTGGTTTGCTGTTTTGAGTCCCATATTTGTTCAGACAAACTGCCGATAACATTTTTACAATGTTTTAAAATAAAAAATCGCCCTTGAGCCATTAAACTTGCTAAGCATGATATGCGATCATTAACAGCAGCTTTATAGCAATCTACAACTTTTATAAACAATCTCGCTTTTGCACAAGCATTTCGCATACCATTGATTAACGTCTGTGCCTCGTTATCTGCCCACGCAAATTTTATCAGCATTGGGTTATATTCAGCATAAAGTCTTTTTACAAATGCGATAAATTCACGGTTGATTTGTTCAGGATCTACCTGACCCTTACCGCCTTCTACTTTATGATCAGCGATAACAACAAGTTTTTTAAATCCGCCAATAAACGCCGTCGCAACAAATGTTGTTTTCGATTTATTGCCGCCAAAGTCAATGCCAACCTGTATGCTTGTGATTTTGCTTTTATCAATTTCGGATACAATATACTTATCTGTATTGTTCGCAAAATCTTGAAATATAAGCCCTTCCGCAATCATTCGCAAACCTAAAATATCACGTTTGTACCATATTGATGTTATATCATATTGAGCCTTTACTTCAGCTTTTCGCTCATCGGTGATGTTAATATTATCGTCAATAGTAAAATGCTGATAGTTGTATCCGCCTAGGAACTTGCCATCTTTAACATCGTTAGCGTATTTATCTATGTAATCAAGATAAATCCAGCTTTTAGGGTTGTCAGGGTTTAAGTCCCAGAACACTTTACGCTTGACTGCAGCAATAGATCTGTTAAATGCCTCTTTGACAAAATCAATGTGATGTAAGTTAATCTCCGTTGCAATCCACATACCGCAAGAGTTACCACGTATACCTTTATAGCTGTTTGCTAACATTGCACCAGCAAATATGACTATACGCTCCTTATACTTAGTATCGATGCCTTTTATAATAAGTGCATCATTGCCTTTATATTTGCCCCAGCGGCACTGACCTCTGAAATAGTGTTCTATCCCAAAACCATTACAATCGCCTAAAATTAGCTTAGCATTACCAACTGTACTTGCTGATGCAAGATGTATTTTGTCTTTTGTATTTTTAAGTTCATGACAAAAAGCTAGAATATTATCAACCGTCTTACCAGCACGAACAGCACCTTCGGCAACATTAATTGTGCAGTCAGCAGTCTTTTTAATGTAATTCTTATGCTTGTTAGAAAAGTTATAAGGGATAGTCTTTTTACGCTTAATCTTCGCCATAAATATCCCCCTCAATTTCCGAAACATCTTCGAGTTCTGGATCAGCTTGAGGATTAGGCGACCAGTTTTCTTTGTCCTTGTTTTCTAAAAACTTAAGAGCTGCAGCATAATTCGGTACAATATGCTTTTTAGTTCGCTTAACCGTCCGCCTGCCAGAGCTGGAGATTTTTATTTCTTCATCAACATATTCGCCTCCGACAGCAGCAGATATAATCGCCTGCTCCATTTGTGAATTAACCAGTTCAGGATTATCGTTTATAAAAGATTGCAGTTCTTTTTGACGTTTTACAAAATCTTTAGCAATTTTGTTGCGTTCTAACTTGCTGTCAGTATTTAAAAATGATGTTTTTAAATCATTTAAATTTGACACCCTTGTTTTCAAACTTGGATTATCTACTTCTTGTATGATTTCGGACAGTGTATTTATACAATGCTTTTTCTTTTGATTCACTTTACCTCGCCCCCTATTTTTAAAAAATAAAAACAAGGGCTGTAAAACCCCTGTAATTGATTTTATGTGTTTATAGACTAGTTTTACTAAACCATGTTTTAAAATGATTTAAACGGCATTTAAACGGCTGTCAAACGCTATTTTACGCAGACAGGCTCCGCCATTCAGATTTTCGATTTTAAAAACCTGTTATTAATCTAAATATGTAATTTGAAAGCAGTATAGAGGACGAATCAACCCTATACTTTAAATCAAATCTTTTCTAACTCTACAGACAAATCAAAGAAATGTCTTTTGCCATTAATCTCACAAAATAGAGTGCATCGTTTTTGCCGTCTGTTATGTTTAATGATATGATGTTCCTTACCAACCAATATTCCGTGAGTTATTTTGACTTTACAATTTTCAATATAGCCTTTGCTGACAGTCAAAACGTTAGTATCAAACACCCAGTCGAGCCTGTTCGCTTCCCACACTGATAGTGGTATAGGAGGAGAACCTAAAAATTTAACAACGTCATTAATATTGCGTACTTTATAATAAAGATTGCTATCTAACTTATAAATATCAACAAACACATATCCGCTAAATATAATTCTACTTACTGTGCTCCATACACCTTTGTGACGTTCCAAGAGTTCGTGTCGTGGAGCATACGCTGTTATATTCTGTTCAGCAAGTCTGTTTACAACATCTACTTCTTTTCCTGTCTGCACGTGCAAAACATAAATCATGTAGTTTCACTCCTTTTTGCTTGTAAAAACTTAGCAACGTCTTTATACAAGTCTGGACGTTCATTCGCCATTGCCTGAAATACCGTGTCCTTGACTTGCTCAAATCCTGCATTCAAAATGTCAGCATTTTTAAGATCAAGATTTTTCTTATATGATGCAGCCTTGATTAACGCTGTAGATTGTTTCAACAACTCTTCAGGAGTAATATCCTTCCAACGATCCTGATCCATGTTGTTAATAGATTCAAGCATCTGATGACTTAGGAGTCTTATAATTCCCTCACTAGTGTCCATGTCAGGATACTTATTAATCTCGTCCATAATCACTCGAAAATTTTCTTGAGCCATTCTTAATGTCTGAACTGATGCGTTCAAGTTAGTTGCATATCTGCTGATTGACATAAGCGATATTGGCTCTTCCGTCTGCAATTGTATGTAATCAGCAATATCAGCATATTTAAAATTAGCTAAAATCATTTCTTCAACAGTAGATTTAATATCTGGAGGCAGAGCATCAATTTTGCTATGTTTTCTGCGTGCCATAAAATCGCCCCCCTTAAATCCCAACTACAGGGTCCTGAGTTCCTCCAACAAGCAGTCTAATTCCCTTTGAGGTTAACTTAGCTTCTAAATCTTCAAAGCAACTGTCAGCGAGCGAGGACGGCTCTTTGGTTAAAATAACTCGCAAGTGTATGTATCCCTCTTCATGCAAATAATTTACACTATCAACGATATCGCCTTTTTCGATGTCTGGCAGAGCATACTGAACTCGGCTTAACTTGTGAAACTCATGTCTAAGCAAATTTATTGCACGCATTACAGCTCCGTTGTTTTCTTTGAAATTTCCAGCTTTGATTAGTTGCTTCTGTCTTTCCATATCCATTGTATTATTTGCCTCCTTTAATTTCCAGTAAAATATCCATGATTCTATCAAGCTTTTTTTCGGTCTTACCCTGTTCCCTAAAAAAATCATCTTTAGTTATATAGTCCTCTTTGATTTTTGCTATATCATGTTTGCATTTATCAAGCTCATCCATTGTGCGTTTGAGAAAAAATGTTATAATTCCTAAACCACCCGACAGCACTACTCCAAATACAGCTGTAATAATCTCAGTACTGTTCACTATGCCACCTCCACAAAAAATATGGTACCGTAATCACTATAATTACGATACCATATTTATTAGGGGTTTGGAACGTGAAGCGTTTCACTTATTCATTTCATTTATATACATTAATCTACTTCTGCATTTTCGAAAATATCAATTTCTTCATTAATACGATAATAACCGCCTAGAACGTTAACGTTAACGTGTTTGTTCTCCTCCATAGTCACTACTGCAACAGAATTGTCAAAAACGCCCACCACCGACTCGCCTTCTTCCAGCAGAGATAAAGCCTTGCCTTCTAGGTTATCTACATCCTCGAAAGAATTTTCAAATTTGTCTAGTAACATTTCTAATGCTTTCCCAATATCCATATCAAACTCCTTAATCAAACATTGAAACTTGCCCCTCCAATGGGGCATCTTTCATTTCTTGTATATCGTCATATAAAATATTTCTGATTGTTCGCTCACTCAATGAGTATTTTAGTGCCAAATACTTTATATTTACACCGTTAAAATCTTCTCTTATTCGCTCATCACGCTCCGAACGTGTAAAACTGTCGGGCTTCGGTACATAAATAGTTGTGCCGCCGTAAGTTTCAATCAGTTTGCAAAGGCTCTCAATACCAATAAGATCAGCTAACTGCTGTTGTTCCTCAGTCAAATCATCACGTCTGATATCAAGTGCCACATTTCTCACCCCGCCTTGGTTTACGCTTAGCAGAATTAACATAACGTTTCAAATATTCTATAAGCTTAGAGCAGTCTTCTTGATTTATCCATCTAAACGGCTCTTTTTTAGTAGCCGTAACACCTAACACCTTACTAATAGCTCCAACCATTCTATCGCCAACGTCAGCAGTCGATGGACTTATGTTATCTAGCTGATAACACAGTTTCCAACAAAGTGACTGCTGTTCGCTTGTTGCCATGCCTGCTTCAACCTCTTTAGATTTTGACTTGCGTTGATGTTTAGGATGATCAGGATTGCCAAACTGCATACGGCACATTAAATCACCCTGCACGGCTTTGACTTCTTTGTCATTAAGTGCTTTTATTGATTCTTTGCCAGTGATGTTATAGACTAGTTCGTGCAGTATATCATCTCTGTCCTTACCAACTAAACCTAACCCAGATGCTAGACCATAAATTCTCTTGATTTGTTCTTTTGTAGCCATAATCCTGACCTCCTTGTTTTTATTACTCTGCGAAACTAAATGCTATTTTTGGTGTTTCCTCAACTACCACAGCACTATCAATCCATGTTAATGCTTTTTTGATAATCTCTTTATCCACAGTTTCGTTGTTAATCTGCAGCAATCTTATTAGTTCCTGCCATGTTACTATTTCAGACAATAAATATGCATTTTCTTTTGCGGTCTGCTCATCCATACCTGCAAATTTAATTAGATTCTTGACATCTGTATCAAAATTTTTGCCCTTGATTTTTTTGATTAGCATTTTTTTAGTATCCTCATCAACACACATCGAATCAATCAATGCGTCAACATCACTTTCTAGATACTCTTTTTTATATAAACCAGCCAGTAATCTCTTAGCCTGAGCTGACAGTTTGTATGTAGTTTCTTCAGTTACAACATCGCTATAAGCCTTACCAAAAATATCTTTTAACATAGATGGATAGATTAACTTGACAGTATCTGCGGTAGTTGCTTTTACGGTATTACCACTATCATCATGATAACTTATCGTTTTATACTTAGTATCCTCTAAATCTGATTCCATAGCTTTCAAAAATTCAACTTCAATTTCATCTGCTTCGGTTTTTAGCAAAATCATTTTAGCCTTAAGTTCCTTGTATCTAGCTATTTTGGCATTTGCATTATCAAGCATATTTTGACACCTCCTGTGCAATTTCAGCAGCACATTTAGCACACACTTCATCGCCCTTAATCTCATGCACATTTTCAGCGGAACCACAATAACGACAAACAGGAATGTGCTTTCTAATCAAAATGCCTTCGTCTGTCTCAACTAAATCAACAGCTATACCGCCGTGGAAGCCCGCTGACAATCTGAGATCCTTCGGTATTGTCAATGCTGATTTAGCTGATAGTTTTTTCTGTTTTACCATATAAAATCCTCCTAACGTATAGATTAAATTCCTGCACTCTGCATTTTCCATGCGGACTTGTGACCGCCAAAGGTAGCATTACAGGAGGAGCAGTGCTCCTCAATTTAATAATATTAATCTTTGTCCTCGTCAAAATATCCAATTTTAACCGCCATTTGAAATACAAGGTCAAAAAACGTATGCATGTCTTGACCACTCATCTTAATACATTTCATATTCATTGCAATCGTTTCTTCGCCTTCCTCAATAATAGACAATACCCCTTTATCGATATTTTCTGTACTTCCATTATCATATTCTACAATTATTTTAACAATGTCCTTATCCATAATTAACCCTCCTTTGGCAGTACTCTAACTGTATCCGTATGCCTGTGTCGTATTTGCAGTTCGTTACTTTGATTAGATATAACCAGCCAGTTTTCAGGGTTTAAACGATAATATCTAATCAAAATCTTTTGTTGGCGAGTTGGATTTTTACCGCGTTTCATTTTATTTATCCTCCTTTATCACCGCTATACCTGTACAAAATACAAATATCCTCCAAATAATTTCATATTTCATAGGTGCGTGCACTTGTCTTGAAAACCGATTAGCTTGATTTCTACTGATTCCTTGTGACATATACAGTTTCACAAATCTTTTTCTAGTCATTTAACTATTCCCTCCTAACCAAACTATCAAAATAAAACAAACGATGATTGCCAATAATGAGATAATGCGTTGTAGTTCTTCACCTTGTTTGTCTTTATCAACAAAACTAAACGATGCAACTACCATGAAAACCCATAAAAACACTACCATATTACACCGCCAAATCCATAAACTTTGCCATAGCAACCAAACCCTTATATGTGATATTCTCGTTGTCGTGAGCGTTAGAAAAAAGATTAGTTGCACCTCTGATTGCCTGTGAAGATTGTGCTATTTTAAGCATAAAATCTAATTCCATATCTTTACTGCCTAGGGAGGGGAATAACAATTCCATATCATTTTTAGTAATTTGCTTGGTGGAATAAATTTGAGTTTGCTTAGTGCGATTTCTAATTTGAGCAAATTCAGCTTTTTGTCTGCCACCTAGACGTCCTACTGTTTCTTGATTTCCTATAAAACATATTCCGAGTGTTTGTCCTTTTCCATCAAAATAATCTGATAGACTTCTAATACTCTCGATTGTTTTTAGTGATAAATGCTGTGCTTCGTCAATTATAATAATCATGCCGTCTGACAACTTACTTACAATCGCAAGCCAGAGCTCGTCAAGTGCATTTGCAGAAACATTTAAATGATTTCCAATTACCTTGAGTATAGCTTTTGACGATTTAATGCAAGGATTAGCTGATATGTAGATGCAATTGTTACTGTAATCTTTGGCATACTGCTTAGCTGCCTGTGTCTTGCCAATTCCAGCATCTCCGCAAGCAATTGCCAAACCACCTTTTAAGTGACAATTTCTTACAATGTTATATACTTTAGTACTAATTGAAGTCTTAACATATTCAGTAGATACAAATGTTTCTGCAGCCTGTTCTTTTGTTTCAAAATACGCAATTACCCTGCTGAGCTGATTATTTGCATTACCGTTGTACTTTCCAGACTTAATCGCTGACATAGTGCCAGCGGATATACCAATCTGTTCACCAGCTTTATTAGCACTACCTAATGATTCTGCAAGATCGTTAAATTTGCTGATTGCCCATTCCTGCTTTGCAGTAAATTCAAACATAATCATTCCTCCCTGTTTTTATTTCTAGCTATTTTTTCATTGATTTTAGTCAAATCAATTATTACCTCTTCGCCAACTGCCGTTTGTAGTTGTTCTTGAGTTTCGTCAGCCCTAATATTAATAATATTTGTCGGCATGACAATCTTAAACTTAGCCTTATCGTTATGAGCCTTACGTGTCGCCATATCTAACAAATCAATTCGCTTGTTATTATCAAGACCATTTGTAATAGCTTTTGCCTCAGCCTTGATAAATTTTTGAGTTCTACGTTGTATTTCCATAGCATCTGATATATCTTTCTTGCAATCGGTGATATAGTCAACCATTAACACATCAGCACAAGCCCATGTCCATAGATATTTATCATTAGTATCATAAACCCTAACACTGCGTAAGTCTGCTGGGTCGTATCGCACATAAACTTCTTCACCTAAGTGCTTATATGTAGATTCTGTATCCATAAACCACAGTTTTTCGCCTGCAATGTCGATAAACACACCATTTCTCTTTATTTTCTGTGTTCTTGTTGACCGCATAAGCATTAAGTTAAGTTCTGACTCTGCAGCCATTCTTACGCCAACGTTTTTAATATCCTTGTTCCAAACATCAATGCGACTCATTTCTTTGTATTGACTTTCCGACCCACCGTACTGCTGTATATTAAAGTCGCCGTCAATCCAGTCATTAATAAACTCACGTATTTCGAAGTCACACGGTAGCTTGCCTTCTTTAATTCTACGCTTTAGCGATTCAGGACGTTGCATAATAGTTCCGCCGCAATATCCCTCAAACATTCTTGCAAACTGCATTGTTAATGTACTAAATGTACGTTCAATAGGCTTAGCCTTAGCGTTTCGTACGATAGCATTTTTCATTTCAATGCCCAAGCGTTGCAAAATCGTTGGTGGCTGTATCTTGCCTTGATCAGACTTGCATGTTCTGTGACCTTTACCGCCGATATCATGCACCAAAAATTCTCGTCCATTATCAAAATAGCAAATTTTAGGCACTCCAAAACGTTTTATTCCGTGTCGTAAAGCTAAGATGGTTGACTGTGAGTTGGGTGTATCAGTTACGTTCCAACCGACCAGTACACCCGATTTAGCATCCAAAAACGCTGTAAGATATAGTCTGTGTATAATACCGTTATCCTCGTCATAACTTTGGATATCAAAAGTGTGGTTATCAGCGATCCAAACATCATTGGCGTGTAACTCATCATACATTCTTGAGATGTAAGGCAAGCATTTATCCTTCATGGCTTTATCACCATCACGCATATAAATTTGTATTGCCTGCGGTATTTCTGATTGTATGTGTCTGCGAAAACTTCGCTCGTGTGGTAGTGATGCAACGGATTCAGGAAAAAATTCCTTTGTCCATTCCTGTGTCAAATCGTAGCACCTGCTTACTGTAGGTTTATTTTCGCTTAAGTATAGATATTGAAAATAATCCCATACAGGAGCAGGAATACTACTTTTGCCTTTGTTGCTTCCACCACGTTTATCCACCAATCCCTCAATGTCATTATCTTTATACGCTTTGTATTTGCGATACAAAATGTCAACACTGATATTAGCTTCTTGATTTTCAAGCTTATATTTTGCAACAAACAAAGGGTCAACTTCTGTTTTCTTTTCGAACTTCGAACGATAACTAAGCCACTCATCCAAGATACTCGTCCACATTGTTATTTGCTCACGCTGTTCAGCTGTAAAATCTTCAAACGCTTTTTTAACAGTGTTTTTATGCTGTTTTACAGCCTTTAAAACAGGCTCAATTCCTGCTTCTTGTTTTTTGCTGTTATAAAATTTAAGCTGCAAATCATCAGGCAATGCTGATATTGGTATCATGTATTTAGGGCGGTTTTTATTATTAATTTCAATATCACATGATAATTTTCCGTTTTTACAAATTTGTTTAATATATCTTTCACTACAGCCTTTTAATACTGCAGCTTCTTTTACAGATAAATAGTCCAATCCGACACCTCCTGATTTAAGACTTGACAAATTAAATTTTCTCTGATATACTATTTATCAGAGTTAGAACACATGTTTGTTAAGCTGTGCAGAAAATCTTCTGTTTCGGTTAAAACTGAGAGAATGGTTGCAACATTCTTTCTGAGCTGTTCTGGCTCTATTTTTTTGTCTTCTAAACAACTTACTTGAGCTAGTAGTTTAGCCTGCCCAACAGCTTGTTCCAAGACTTGTGCTTTGAATTCCATACTGATCACTTATTTCACTTCCTTTCTAGTCTGTCTCATCAGTGCTGGTAGACTAGTTCCAGCAGACGGCAAGTTACGCTTGCCGTTTCGACTATAACTTTATTTATTCATCATAAAACTAACTAGCATCATCATCCAGCTCATCAAGTGAGCAGCTCAACGCTGTAGCGATTT
>CAZJRQ010000022.1:0-11773 GCA_964548535.1 uncultured Oscillospiraceae bacterium | reverse complement strand
TAACTAGCATCATCATCCAGCTCATCAAGTGAGCAGCTCAACGCTGTAGCGATTTTTCGCAGTGTTTTTAACGATGGAGTTTTCAAATCTCGCTCAACATAGGATATCATTGGTTTAGATACTCCTGACAATCTGGCTAACTCATCTTGATACATGTCACGTTCCAAACGCTTGTTTTTAATTTTCTCGCCTAGTGTCATAATTACCGCCTCCAATCACTTTAAAATCAATAGTAACTTTTTGACTTCTTAAAGCCATATTTTCTCTTTTAAGTTTCACAATCTCTTTTTGATATCGTGCATCAGCCTCATCATTTGCGATGTCTTGCAACCCTGGATACATACAGCATATTGCAACCAATAATACTATGATTATAGCAACAGCTAAAATAATGTAACTCATATTAAGCACCTCCTATTTATATGTCAGAAATTTAGTGATGTCAGCAACCATTGACATTCTGCTATCTCCTGTAACGTCAATATCGTATGTGTAGCCATTTTTAAATTCCACTCTTACTAAGTCTCTGTCACCGATATACTTATTGTCATCGTCAAATATTTTTATCAAAACATGGTCACAACAATAAATTCGTTCATCTATACTTGATAAAAAATTGCTCAATCCTATGCTTATAAAGTTAATGTCTGATTTTGTCATATAAATTTCACTCCTTATTTAGTTGACTATTGGTTAATTTTTTGATATTATAGTTATAGTGGTCTGTGGGATTGCTATGCCTACACGGTTCACTAGAAGTTAATTATAATCCACAAATGAGGATTTGTCAACGAATTAGTCCATATTTGTGGAATTTCGTAAAATGATACATATTTGAAGAGGTGATTTTGTGACAATTTCACAACGTATTTTTGATATAATGGATAAAAAAAGTAAAAAACAAAAGGAACTAGCTCAATATACTGGTATTTCTACATCAGCTATTTCAGCATGGAACAAGAACGGCACTAATCCAGCTACTGAGAAACTATCCATAATTGCGGATTTTTTGGATGTTTCAGTTGAGTATCTTATTACAGGTAAAGAAAAAAGTTCATCAGCAGATGTATTATCCGCTGATGAACTTGAAGTAATTGATATATATAATAAATTAACTGAAAAAAGCAAAGGAAAATGGATTGAACGAGGGAATGTACTTGTGGAATTGCAGAATGAACAAGCTTCAACAATTGATAAATTAGAAACACGTCATATTGCTCTATATGCGGCTCCAGCAAGTGCTGGTCTAGGAATGTTTCTTGATAGTTCTGATTCAGAGAGTATTGAAATAGCACTTAATGACATATCTGCTCAAGCTACATACGCATTAAGAGTGCGTGGCGATAGTATGCAACCTAAATTTTATGACGATGACATTGTTCTTATAAAATCACAGCCAAATATACAGTGTGGGGAAATTGGTGTTTTTGTTGTAAATCACGAAAGTTACATAAAAAAACTTGGTGATTGCGAGTTAATATCATTAAATTCTAAATATGAGAACATCAAATTAAATGAGAATGATGCTATTTATTGCATGGGACTTGTATTAGGGGTAGTGGACAACCATTAGTTATAAATGATTAAGTAAAAAGGAGAGATAATCAATGTTAGAATTCATGAACAAGAACAAGAAAGTATTTATAATAATAGGAGTTGTATTAGTTCTTAGTATTATTGGAGCTATACTAAATTCAATTGATGATAAAGAAAATGGGAATGAAGCTTCATCGCAGACTTCTATTTTGGATAGTAGCGATAATGACGTAGACTTAAGTTCTGAAACTCCAGATGTTTTAGAAGATTCGTCTGACTTAGAAACTACAGAATCTTCAATAATTGATGATTCTAGCATAGAACTCTATATAAAATATGGTGAGCTATTAGATCTTTATCATAATGAGAGTGAAAATTCTGTAGTTATAAAAGCAAAAATCACTCCAAGTTACAGTAATAAAACAACTATAAGTCAAAATTATTTTAACGTAGCAGATTTCATAAAAAATCAAGGTGGAAATACATATGACTCCATAGACTACTGGGCTGTAGCAGATATGACTGATGGCGATGAGCAAAAAGTAATTGCTTTTGTATTAGACAAGTCTACAATTGATTCAATATATGATGAAAAAATTCCAGACAATTCAATTGGTGAATATGCAAATGATTTATTTATACATTCGAGTTTAGCTGATTAAGTTTAACATATAAAAATATTAAACTTACTATTGCATATATTAGTATTGTAAATCATAATTTAGCTTTTGCCCAATATATAAGCTTAATTATTTTAATAGGAAGTAGTTCCCATTAAAATAAAATTTAGTTCCCATATTCCCATATAAAAAATGGAAATTTTTTTTAAAATTATCGAATAAACAAGCAACTCCTATTTTAACAATGATAGTTTCTAAAATGCGTAAAATAGGGATTTACTAAACATTTAAAACACTTTTTAAAACATTAAAACACTTTAAAACAGTATAAAAAATAAAGACCGAAATTTCCGAGATTATCAGAGATTTCGGTCTTTATTTTTTGACAATAGAATTTTGTAGTTATCATGTCACAACACATTATAACGCTTGTAAAACGCCTATTTAACGCTGTTTGAACGGTTTTTAAACACTAGTAACGGACATTAACGGGTTGTCACGTATTTCGGGGTTTACTTGTCAATCAACAATAGTCAACAAGCTTTTTATCCCAATAAACTGTATCTCGATTCCAAGCTTTTTCAACTTTACAGCTACAGCCCGCCCAATCTTTTTCCTCACAGCTTTTAATTATTGAAAGAACTTTTTCAAGCACCTTTGGGTCTTCATGTCTTGCATCAAAAGAAAAGTCAAAAAAGTCTGGAACGCAAGTATGTACACATGGGTGGCAAACAACCTCACCAGTTGTATAAACCAAATCACTGTACCCTAGCTTATCAACCTCTTCGTGAATATAACAAAGAGCCTTAGATGCGGCAAAAAATGCGTCCTTACGCTTTGGCATTGGGAATGTACCAGCATGAGTTGTCTGACCGTAAAATTTAATTCTATAATTAAACATTCCCAACACACAATCTACAACGCCGATTTCATTGCCAGCATCTTCAAGAATCGGACCTTGTTCAATATGTGTTTCAAACATGCAAAGATAATCGTCAGGATTTAGTCTGTTCGCTTTATCACCTTTAAATCCAGATTTCTCAAGAGCCTCACCAAAAGTTTTTGATGAATCAATTATGCTTTGTGATTTCATCATGTCATCATACTTGAATTTACCTCTAATATCATCAGGAAGATAATCATAACAAACAATTCCAGAACACATCATAGCCGGCGGATAAAGTGAACCCTCTTCATTTGTCCAAATCATTGCAGTGAGAGGATGTTTATGTGAGATGTTATTCTCAACAACAGTTTCAAGTACTTCCATAGCGCTCATAACACCAAGTATACCGTCATAATTACCGCCGTTTTTTACTGAATCACAGTGCGATGCCATTACTATTCGCTTTGCGTTTTCGTCAGTTCCAGCAATTGTCGCATAAACATTGGCAACATCGTCAATTTCGATTTGTGCTCCGATTTTTTTCATACGACTGACAAATTCATTTCTAGCCATAACTGCTTCGTCTGATAATGAATACCTAGTTATGCCGCCGTGACCTGCGTCACCAAACTTACTAAATGTTTTTATTTTGTCCTCAAGTCTTTTTCCACTGCAATCATACATAAATTACACTTCCTTAGTATTTTAAATCAAGCTTATAGTTTTTTAGGTCTCAAACAATTTTCAAGCAAATCTTTTATCTCTGCCATTGAAACATACAACACAGGATCTTCCCTGCCGTCTTTCAGTTCAAAAGCCACAACAAATTTATCATCCCAATCAGAAATGTTTATTTTAACTAAAGTGTCATTTCCAATCAGTTTAAACAAATTTTGCTTATTGCGAACATAGCCATACATATCTCCATCCCATGGAGTTTTAAAGCTAAGCGTTTTTGAAAATTCCTTTTTAATATTTATATACACCGGAATTTCAGATACACCATAATTCAGATGAGTCAATCGAGAAGGTATTAGTCTGAACAAATCTGATGTGAAAAGTGTTGAAAGCTTTTCCTGCTTAGCATTTTTGTATCGTGGTTTACCCAAAACTATTACCCCCTTAAATCATATTGTCAACCTCTGTTAAAACAGCATCAAACTTTTGCATTTCTTCAAAAATCTGCTCCCTTGTAATAATAAGCGGCGGACATACTAAAATCATATTTTCGTGACTATATGTCATAAAGCCTTTTGCTTTTAACTTACCTATAATTGAACCCATTATTCCATCTGGGTCTTTTCCATACTGCACTAAAGGCTCTTTTGTTTGCTTGTCTTTAACAAGCTCTACCGCTGCAAAAAGTCCGATGTATCTGACATCACCAACACTTGCGTGCTTTAATTTAATATCTTCAAGAATTCCTCCTAAAACTACTCCAACTTCATTAACATTTTTCAAAATTTCTGATTCTTTATAAAATTCAAGACAAGCAATTCCAGCCGCACAAGCTAGCGGATGACCGCTGTATGTAAGTCCGCATGAAAGAACAATATCATCAAAATACTCAGCAATTTTTTTCGAAACACAAACTCCGCCAAGCTGAACATATCCACAAGTTACACCCTTTGCGAATGTAACAATGTCAGGCTTTACATCAAAATTTTCGAAAGCGAACATCTTGCCTGTTCTGCCAAATCCAGCCATGACCTCATCACAAATCATCATAATTCCAAACTCATCGCAAATTGTTCTAACTCCCTGTAAATATCCCTTTGGCGGAATTATTACACCGTTTGAACCCGTGACAGTTTCCATTACAATCGCTGCGACATTTTCAGCTCCCTCGTAAATCACCTGTTCCCTAAGCTTTGAAACATAATATTCTGACGCTTTTTCTTCAGATTTAAAGTTGATTTTTTCCCTATAAACATAAGGATCAAAAAACTTTATAAATCCAGGAACGCCAGGCTCAAGCGGATATCTTCTAGGCTCACCAGTCAAATTTCCAGCACCGTAAGTTGAACCGTGATAACTGCGATAGCGTGAGAAAACCTTGTTTCTTCCTGTATACATTCTTGCCATTTTCACCGCATTTTCATTAGCATCAGCTCCGCCGTTTGTAAAGAAAACTTTCCCCATATTGTCTGGCATTAAATCAACTACCATTTTTGCGAGTGCAGAACGTGATTCGCTTGCATATCCAGGAGATACAAAACAATATTTTTCCGCCTGTTCTTTAATTGCCTCAACAATCTTTTTATTGCCAAAGCCGACGTTTAAATTTACTAGCTGTGATGACATATCAGTATACCTATTTCCGTCAAAGTCCCAAAAATAAATTCCATCACCTTTTTCTACAGCGATAGGACTAAGCCCCTTTTGCTTTGACCATGACTGTAAATTGTATTCCTTATGATAAGATTTTATAGTATTTGCGTCCATTTTAAGCCCTCCAAGTTTACATATATTTTAGAACATCTAATGCGATAAAAGCTAACTGCAAGTTCATTTTGTCTTCATCGTTTATTGAGATGTCAAGAATTCCTTTTATTTGACGAATTTTATAATTAATAGTATTTCTATGCACTCCTGTTTTTTGCGCCACCTGCTGAATACTTCCACTAGAATCAAGATATTCATGAAGAACATCGCAATAATCCGTGTTATTTTCTGCATCATATTCAATAAGTTTACCTAACACACCTTTATAAAAACTTTGCAGGTTTTCGTTATTTCTTTGATCCAATATAAGCTTGTATATTCCAATATTTTCATACTTCATCATGAAACTATTTTTTATCACTGATACAATCATGGCAGATCTTGCCTGAACAAAAAGCTCCGAAATATTGTTATATCCACGCATGACAGTTGAAATTCCAATGCTGCAATTCGCTTCAGCCTTTAGACTTACGGCAAAATCACTAAGACCGCTTAAAATCCTACTGATATCGTCATACTCATTCGCCTGTACTACTACAATCAACATATTTTCATGATAGAAAACACAATTTGTCATTGATATTGATTTTATGATTTTGTAAAGCTTTTGCTTATGCTTACTTAGAATATGATTAGTAATTATTTTATCAGACTCCGAAAATCTAATCGCTAACATCAAATTATTATTCGCGTCATAAAATCCAGCCTTTCTAAGCACAGGAAGGTAACCTCTCTCATTTCCTAAACTAAAAATCAAATTCTTGAAAGCCTCCGCAACAGAATTTTCATTCTTTTCATTATTAATTATTCTACGGCAGAATTGGTAAGTTATATCAATTATTCGAGAGTTCCAAGGCAGTTTGAAAAGCGGGAAGTTATTCTCTTCGCAAAAAACAATTACTTGAGGTGGAATATCACGAATATACGGACCAATATTCAGTACTACTCCAGATGCGTTATTTTCATATAAATTCCTTACAAAATCAATAATCCAATCTGAATTCACGTGGGCAATGCCTGTTGTAAACACAAGCTCACTACCGTGCAGAAAATCAGGAACTTCTAAATCCTCTACAATATGAACCCACCTTACAATGTTGTTTAGACCTTTAGAACCTGCAACAAGCTCCATTCCATATTCCTTTTCAACTTTTCCAGAAACCTGCGATAACATAATTGACATTACTTACTCATCCCCCAAACTGGTTTTCAAATTTGCTTTTTTACTTTTTTACTCTCTTGCTTATGCTTATAGCCCCTGACGGACAAACTAATCTGCAAAGATGACATCCCTCACACTTTTTTCCGTCAAGCTTTATTTCACGAGCGTCATCATCAAAACTTAATGCCTGATGACCAGCATCAAGACATGAAATGTAACATCTTCCACAGCCGGTGCATTTTTCTTTATCAAATACCGGATATACTATAGAATCCCTGTCTAGCTTGTCAGCATCACAAAGATTCTCAAGTGCCGAACCGACTAAGTCTTGAACTTTTTTGATATTATGCACAGCCATATAATTTGAAAGTCCTGAAATTAAATCATCTATAATTCTATAGCCATATTCCATTACAGCAGTGGTAATCTGAATATTTCGACAGCCTAATGATATAAAATCCAATGCGTCCTTCCAGTTTTCAATTCCGCCCATTCCGCTTATCTGCATATTTTCAAGCTGTTCGCACTTTGTCATGTCATGAATAAATCTTAAAGCAATTGGTTTTACAGCTTTGCCTGAATATCCAGAAACTGATGACTTTCCGTCAATATCAGGAGGTGAAACCATTGTTTCATGATTAATTGAAGTTATACTTTTTATTGTATTAATAGCAGCCAATCCATTTGCTCCGCCCTCCATTGCCGCAATCGCTGGAACTTCCATGTTGCCAACATTCGGTGTCATTTTTGCAAGCACTGGAAGTTTTGTTCCTCGTTTGACAGCCTGTGTAAATTTCTTTACAAGCTCAGGATTTTGACCAACATCAGAACCGAGTCCGTGCGCTGACAAATGCGGACAAGAAAAATTACACTCTATTATATCTGCCCCAGCCTGCTCCGAAAGCTGTGCAAGCTTAGTCCATTCCTCCTCGTTCTGCCCCATTATTGAAGACACTATGATTTTATTAGGATAATTCTCTTTCAGCTTTTTCAAGACAGACATATTTTCTTCAACCGACTTATCCGAGATCTGCTCAAGATTTTTAAAGCCGCTGAAACTTTTTGTGCTGCCACTTATAGCGTCAAATCTTGGCGAAACCTCTTTTGCTTTCAGAAACCCAATAGTCTTGTAAACAACACCAGACCATCCCATTTCAAAAGCTCTAGCACACATTTCATAGCCACTTGCTACAATTGATGATGAGAGAAAAAATGGATTTTCACTCTTTATTCCGCAAAATTCAATTGACAAATCAACGTCAGCCGTTTCATGACTTTCAAGATTTCCTGCAATTTCCTTGATTCTAATAGGTCTGTCATAGTGTGAACAAGCGTCTTGACATGGTGCATTGCAATCAGCACAAGTAGACTTATTTATGTACTCACCTGCGCACTCAGCATTTTCAAATCTAACTGCGCGAACTGCTCTTGCTGGGTCAAGATTTTTTATACAAGCTTTTGTACAGCCAGCATCTGTACAAACCATACATCGTGCTGCCTCTTCAAACAACACCATTGACTTTTTATTACTCACAAACATCACCACTCTTATTTTATTTTAAACTTCTCTTGACGAATTTGCCCCAACCCTCTTCACCTTTGAAATCGCCGTTATCATAAACTAATTTTCCTCTTGAATAAGTCTTGACTGGATATCCATGAATCTTTACACCTTCCCAAATTGTATGGTCACAATTCGAGTGCATTTCTTCATTTGTAATTGTAACGTCCTTAGTTGGATCGTAGATTACGATATCAGCATCCTTGCCTATTGCAATTGAACCTTTATCTTTACAGCCAAAAATCTTAGCTGGATTCACACTGCACAACTCAACAGCTCTTGTAAAAGGAATCTTCCCCTCATTTGCTGCTGAAAGCATATACGGATACATATTTTCAATTCCAGCACAGCCGTTAGGAATCTTTCTAAAATCATCTTTGCCCCAGTCCTTTTCGTATGAGAAAAATGGACAATGGTCAGTTGCAATTGTGTCGATATCTCCTCTTTTAATCGCCTCCCAAAGTGCAAGCCTGCTCTCTTTGCCCTTGATTGGCGGTGAACATACAAAGTTTCTGCCGTCATCACGTTTGTAAACATCGCTTGTAAACTCCAGATACTGCGGACAAGTTTCAGCATAAATCTTATAACCCTCGTCTTTAGCTTTTGTAACAGCATTTACTCCATCAACATTCGCAAGATGCACTATATAAAGCGGAGCATCAAGAGATTTTGCCCAGCTGATTGCTCTCTGGTCAGCCTCAGCCTCAACAAACTCAGATCTTGATTTATAGTGATACCAAGCTGAAGTTTTACCCTCATTTATATACTTCTCAACCAATGTATTAACCATCTCATTATTTTCAGCATGAACGCTAATCATAGCACCACAGCTTTTTGCTTTTTCAAGAACTTTATAAAACACACCGTCAGTTACGCCAAAATCATAAACCATGAAAACTTTAAATGTAGGAACACCATACTCGACTGCCTCTTCAATTGAATCAAGCAAACTTCCGCTTACGTCCTTAACTCCAACATGGAACGCATAATCAACTGCCGCTTTTCCGTTACAAAGAGCGTCACGACGTTTTACAGCGTCAACCATTGTTTCACCAAAATCCTGCAAAATAAAATCAAAAACAGTAGTTGTACCTCCGCAAGCCGCCGCTCTTGTTCCTGTAAAATAATCATCAGATGAAACAGTTCCGCCAAATGGCATTGCCAGATGAGTATGTGCATCAATCGCTCCAGGAAGCACTAGCTTTCCAGCAGCATCAACAATGTTATCACATTCAACATCAGATAAATCTGAACCTATTAACGCGATTTTTCCGTCCTTAATGGCAACGTCAGCTTTGAACATCTCACTGTCTGTACAAACAGTGCCATTTTTAATAATCATATCCATAAAAGTGTACCTCCCACTTGATTGTGTGTTTTATAATGCTCTCGAACGAGGAGAAATCTCCTCACTCAAGCAAGCATTTTTAATATTACTTTTTATAAACAAGTACAAGACCTGAGCGCTGATAAATCTGTGCTACTTCAACTAGGTCCATACCACCGGCATTAGCTGAAATTAGGTTAGATACCCAAGTTACACCAAAGTCTACTGTTCCGTTATTTACGGCAGTTGTTTCACCGATATCTCCACCGCCTGGAACGATAGTTACATTAAGACCTGCGTCCTTGTAGTAACCCTTAGCCTCAGCAACATAGTAACCCATAAACTGTGACTGCGGCAGCCATTTAAGCTGAATTGTTACATCTGACTTTTCAGGTGTTCCGATATCTCCACTCTGAATTGCATCCCAAAAAGAGGTATCTCTTACATCATCCAAAGTCAAACTCTTTAGTTTATCAGCAGCCTTTGAATCATCAAGACTAATATATTTCTGTGCAAGCTCTAAAGTCTGCTGCATTGCTGTTTCGTCCATTTTACCATATTCAGAAACTTCCTTGCCTGTTGTATCTGTAGTAACTAGCTTTGCAACCTCCTCTGCCATATATGACTGATGGTCGCTTGAAACTGATGACCCTGCATCAAATACAATCTGTGCCGCCTCTTCAGGATTCTGACAAGCATATTCCCAGCCCTTTAGTGAAGCTGAAACAAATGCCTTTACTGTTTCAGGATTTTTTTCTGCAAATTCCTTGCTACAGAATAAATTGTCCTCAAGCATTGCAACGCCTTCGTCATTCATATCAATAACACCAACTGTATCACCATATGAATATCCGCCCTCGTATTCATTCTTTACAAGACCAAGCTCGTTATATGTCATTGCTGATGCCAAAGTGATTGAGTCATCATCAAAACCATTCATGTCAAATGATTGTGAAAGGTAATCTGTACTTTGACCGTACTTTGTCAAAAGAGCCTGAACTTCATACTCATTTCCCAGTCCCCAGTTACCAACTTTACCCGACTCAGCTGCCTTAACGATAATATCTTCATTTGTCATGCCCTCAGTTGACTTGCTTTCTGTTGCTGATGTTCCACCACTTGAGCTGCTGTCATCAGACTTTCCGCAAGATACAAATGCTGTACACACCATTGTCAATGCTAAAAGAGCCGCCAAAATTTTCTTTGTCTTTTTCACACCATTCATTCCTTTCAAAATTACAATCACCCTAAAAACTTCTTCTATCTTAATGAAAACCTTACTTGCGGTTTTTCAAAAAAATGCTTTCTGCTATAAGTAAAAGTACATACATTAAAATACCTATTATGCAGGCAACAACTATATATGCCCATGCTGTTGCATACTGCGCCTTCAAAATATTTTCTCTAATCATTCTGCCGACTCCAGTTATATATTCGGCAAAATATTCAGCAACCAGTGTACTAATTACACTCGACGGAACACTTACTCTTAGTGCTGTAAATATATATGGTAAACTATTAGGAAGTCTAAGTTTTACAAACGTTTTCCACTTTCCGCATCCGTATGACTTCATCAAATCTTCCGAAAAAGGTTTAAGTTCTGTAAGACCTCGAAAAGCGTTTACACTCATTGATGCTGTACAAACTATTGTAACAACTATAACCTTTGCAACGAAACTTCTCTCACTTGCATCGTCGCTGACATCTCGTGTCCAATTTGTAATTACAGGCGCAAGTGCTACAATTGGAATTGCATTGAATGCTGAAACTATTGCAAGACCTCCAGCACCATATGTTCTAAAAAACGTCGCTATAACTGCTATAAAATATCCCAACAAAGAACCAAATAAAAGTCCTGGAAAAACCACCTGAACTGTAGCTGCCACATTGCCCATTATCGACTCAAAATTATCACTGATTATTTCAAAAATTCTGCTCGGCAACGGAAGTATGTACACATCTGTATTTAGCATTTTATGTAACACCTGTGTCTGCCATAATACTACTATAAGCACACCAAAAAGCAATGGATATATAACAGTTGTTACCTTATCTAATCTTCTTTTAACCTTTGGACTTGCCATTAATTTCTCACCTACTTTTTACTTACGATTACTCTTATACGGACAAAGTGCCATTTCAATTACACTCATTAAATACGTGCTGAATATTCCAATAAATGCCGAGAAAAATACTATCTGCCAAAATACATATCGTGTCATTGCACCTTTTAATG
>CAZJRQ010000021.1:38717-40941 GCA_964548535.1 uncultured Oscillospiraceae bacterium | reverse complement strand
AAAAATTCCTCCTTAATTTATTCCAAATGTGTGTTGGCAATTTTCACATGGAGCTCTGTATGTTCCGGAGTTGTTGTTAATTGCATACCAATACGCTCCTATCTTTTTCAAATCACCTGTATCCATACTCGCTCATTAAGTATTTAATTTTATCATATATTTACAAAACTAACTATGCTTTTTCGTAATTCTCAAACCCTATATTCTAATCAATTACCATTAATTTATTATAAAGTTAAGCATTATTTAAATCATTTTCGCCAATCTTACCATCTTTCACAAAAAAGAAAGATTATAAGCATATTTTACCATAACGCTCTTGTTTTGTCAACCGATTCTCTGTTTTGGTAGGCAGCTATTAATGATAGTGTTTAAATCTTTTATCCATAATATATCCACCACGTATTTTATATTCTATTTTGTTATATATAATAATTGATAGAATTACAGTTAGTATACTGGTAGGTGCAAGACAAATTAATATACTAGTTTCCCTTACTTTTGAGATTTTATCTAATCTGGCGGATTCTAACTTTTCTTCAAGCTGATAACCAGTAACGTTATTAACATTTCTAAAGTCAATATCGCTCATATAAGTTATGCCTTTAGTGTCTATTTTATAAGCATTATATATTACCACATCTTTAATGTTGTAAGTACCGTTTAATGTGAAACAAAAACTATTCTCGGCATCAGACTTAGGTGATTCTTTTATTCCTTTAATGCCTATTTCTTCCTTGAAAGTGGAAGTGTTATCGGTAGAAGATATACAGATCGCTTTCTTTTCAGTAACTATATATTGCGATTCACCTGAACTAACTAAAAGATAATTAACGAATATTATTGATAAAAAAACTGCCTGTACAATGCAAATACTTATTAAAATTTTTTGTTTAATTTTATTTTTCATTTGAATTTACCTCCAACATTTTATTAGTCTATCTCATCAACTTAAATCATCGAGTTCTAAAGGACAACTACTAGCTTTTTGAGTATAAAAAAAGCGTCTTACAAACTGTAAAACACGGAATTGATTTTGAATTGTTAAATGTAATTATATTAGTTTTTATACTTTTTTATTTACATAGTATATAGCAATTAATTTAATATGTCAATGTATTTTTTAAAAAATATAATTTATTCGTGTTATGTCGAAATATTGGCTAAAACACTAAATATATTATACTTATGATTAAGCCTATCTCATCAGCACTGGCAGGCAATCAATCAGTGGATAGCAACTCCGAAAAGAAACCATTTCTAATGCAGTTGTCAATGTTAATTTTACTTAATGATATGACTGTTTTGATTGTACAAATTTACCAAATTGATCATTTTGAATTTATTAAAATCGCCAAAAATAAAATAAATTTCCTTTTTTGTTGCACTTTTCTACCCTTATGTTTGTTTTAAATATAAAGACAAAAATTATATCTAAAATGAGGAGCTCTTATTATGCTTTTAAAAAACCTATTAAATCAAATAAAAAATCAAAAGCTAATAACTATATTAATTATTGCGAATGCGGCTATAGCTGCGTTCGCTATATGCTTTTCTTATGGGGTCTTTCAAAACTATAAAACTAAAATTAATGAGGGTGACGAAGAAGGACGCACTATAATAATTGCTGGGCTTTACTCCCTTGCTGATGAAAATAAATATAAGGATTATAATGATAAATATGACATGACAAATGAATATACATCTATAACTAAAGGCGATTTAGTTAAAATGCTTAAATCACTGTCTAGTGAAACTAAGGAAGCAATAGATTGTGTGTTTTGTTTTGTAAATATTCCAAATCAAATTTATGATTTAAGTCCTTTTGAATTTCATTTTAAAGTAAATGACAAGGGAATCATACCTGCAAGCTATACATGCGATCTATTTACCGATGATGAGTATTTAAATGGAGAAAAGCTAATTGCAATTAATGACGATTATTACAGTCAAATTGGTAGTAATATCATAGTTACACCGTATTATGAATCACAACATTCGATATCTTTATCAAGAGATATAAAAACAATTACGGTTGCAGGAGAATCATATAGAATTATTGATAAAAAAGTAAATGATACTTATGGAATTTATATTCCGTTCACAGCTATTGCAGATGATACTCCGCTTAGGAAAATGGAACAAGCAGTAAGTATCACTTTCACAAGGGATATCACAATGGCTCAATACGCCGATGTTAAGTCGGCTGTTGACAAGTACTTAA
>CAZJRQ010000021.1:6626-38617 GCA_964548535.1 uncultured Oscillospiraceae bacterium | reverse complement strand
TAATTTTCAGTATAGGTAAAAAGGTGGATTTTACGGAGGAAACGATATGATGTATGCACTAAAATTTATGAAGAAAAACAAGCTGATGAATATTTTAGTTATCATTCAATTGACAGTTGTGCTGTCAGCAATGATTTTTATTATTTCAGCTTTTCAAGACCGTGTTTCTTTCTATAAGCCGTTTGAATCAGCGTTAAGCAAAAATGGTAAGGTGGTTACCTTTGGCGGACCGCTGACTGAGGATTATTTATATGAGCAGTTTCCTAAAGAAGTAGAAATAACTAATACTTTTTATGTTGAGCTATCTGATGAGCAAAATAACCTTTTTAAAGCTTGCTCATACTCACCAAATCTTTTTAATAATTTTAATATTCGACTTGAAGAAGGCAGAATGCCTAAAAAAACTAATGATGGAATTTATGAGTGCTTAATTTCAATCGACAGTATATATGGTATGGGCGATACATTTGAACTTGAGGAAAAAGTATTTGGAAAATCAAGTATAAAATTCAAAGTCGTTGGAATTATTTCTGATGATCAGAGGATTGCAGGATATAATGGTGAAAACGTCCCCAAAACAAACTATGAGGATTTTTATTCTGTTTATAATCATAATCACGTTGCAAGCATTGATACTTCAGGTGAAGCTGTTCCTCAACGAATGATATTGACGGTTGATGATGCGTTTAACAATGAAAATATGGTAAATTTCTTTTGTGGTCCAGGAATAATAAATTACTCAAGTGATGATTACACCGACAAGCAGTTGCAAGATATTTTTGAAAAGCTTGGAATCCAAGAAGATGGAGTAACTAAGGATTATTATGATAACAGCAACGAACACATAACACGAGAACTTTATAATATTACACCAATAGCATTGTGCATTTTACTGCTTACGATTTTCACTTCAATTTCGACTAACGCAATTTGCACTATGAGAAATTTACATAGTTTTGCAGTGCTTTATTTATGCGGTGCAACATGGAAAAAATGCTCAACAATCAGTTTAGTTTTCTCAACAGTAATTAGCATAACTTCAATGGCACTAACAGCGATATTAATGTGGATAGGCAAAAAAACTTTTCTTTCTGAAACTGTCGTGTCTTTCGGCGGTTGGCAGCTTTTGATTTGCTCTGTAGTAATTTTGACTTATATGTTACTCTCAGTTATAATACCAATAATAATAGTTAGCAAAAAACAGCCGCGTGATGTTTTGAAAAAGAATTAAGGAGGCAGTGAAATGGTTAAACTAGACAACATCGTAAAAATATACAATCCTAAAAAATCCAACGAATTTGAGGCTTTGCATGGCGTATCGGCTGAAATTAAAGACGGGGAAATGGTAGCAATTATCGGAAAATCTGGCGCTGGAAAATCAACCTTACTACACATTTTAGCGTGCATTGATTCTTATCAAGAGGGCGAGTATAGTATTGATGATACGCTGGTGAAAAAGCTGTCAGAAAAGCAGTATGCGAAAATCCGTAATGAAAAAATCGGTATGGTAATGCAGGATTTTGCATTGGTTGAGGACTTCACAGCGATTGAAAATGTTCTGATACCACTTTCGTTTTCAAAACAAAAAATCAAAAACAAAAAAGAAAAAGCACTTGAAGGACTAAAATCAGTTGGCATTGAAGACCTAGCGAAAAAGCCATGCAACAAACTTTCGGGTGGACAAAAACAGCGTGTTGCAATAGCTAGAGCGATTGTGAATGAGCCTAGTATGATTTTGGCAGATGAACCAACTGGTGCGTTGGACACAAAGACATCAGCAGAAATTATGGAGTTGTTCAAGGATTTAAATGAACAGGGTAGGACTATTGTAATAGTAACTCACGACATAAACATTGCTAAACAGTGCGATAGAATTATTGAAATTTCTGATGGTAATATTATAAGTTGATTTATATATATATTGCATTAGACTAAGCATTGGTTGTTTAAGATGTTTATTTTCAGATATGTTTTTTATTGGTTTTTTAGATTATAATTAATTACTATTGAGCGAGTTTTATACTCGCTCGTGTTTTTGATTATGAAAAAAATTGACGTTCTCATACAATAATTTTACTTGATTTTTTTCAATGTATATGATATGATAAATTATATATTTTAAAAATCAATTTTAATTAATATTGGAGGACTGTTATCTTATAATGATACCGCTTATAATTGTGATTTTGTTGGCTGTTTCTGCCGTATGTTCGGCTACTGAAACTGCTTTTTCATCTGTTAATCGAATCAGATTGAAAAATCTTGCCGCCGACGGAAATGCAAATGCCCAAAAAGCACTGGACATTACAAATAATTTCGACAAAGCTTTAACTGCGATACTAATTGCAAATAACATCGCTAACATTGCGTCATCTGCTTTGGCAACGGTGTTTTTTACTGAAAAATTCGGCAGCGGAAGTGTCGGTTTAGCTACTATTGTAATGACAGTTCTTGTGCTGGTGTTTGGTGAAATTCTACCTAAAAGTATGGCTAAGGAAAATTCAGAAAGTTTTTCGATTGCAGTTGCACCACTTTTGTCGGTATTTATTTTTATTACAACTCCGCTTATTGCAGTATTTTCAGGAGTTAAAAAAATTGCAAATAAGCTTGCTGGACCTAAAGATCATCAGCCTTCAGTAACTGAAGAAGAACTAATGCATATCATTAATGAAATCGAAGATGAGGGCGTTTTGGAGGAGCAAGAATCCGACTTAGTAAAGTCAGCTTTGGAATTTGATGAAATTACAATTGGTGAAGTTTTAGTGCCTAGAGTAAATGTTCAAGCTGTTGAAATAAATGATTCTGTCGATGAAATAAAGGACGTTTTTATGCAAACAAAATATTCACGTTTGCCTGTTTATGAAAAAACGATTGATAATATTGTTGGAATAATTCATCAGACTGATTTTTACGAGCTTTATTTAAATTTTGAAACTGATGTAAAAAAGATAATGAATAAACCGATTTATCTATCTGAAAACAAGACACTTTCACAAGCGCTTCACGAAATGCAAAAGGCGAAAATGCATTTGTGCGTTGTCGTTGATCAGCATGGAGGTACAGAGGGAATTTGTACTCTTGAGGATATTTTGGAAGAGCTTGTGGGCGAGATTTATGACGAGAGTGATGAGGAAGATACATCATTTATCAAGCTAGGTGAGAATCGCTATCAAGTGTCGGCTGATTTTTCAGTTAATGATTTTCTTGATCGTTTAGATTTGCCTGAAAAAACTATTCAAACTGAGAGAAATTCGATAGGCGGTTGGATAATGGAGCTTATAGACCGTCTTCCAGAGCAAAACGAGTTTATTACATATGGCCCATTTAATTTAACTGTTTTTATGGAAGATGAGCAGAAGATTGACTACATAAAAGTAAGAGTTAAAACTCAAGAAAATCAGGAGGAAAGCAAGAATGCCAAAGCAGATTAAAAATCAGCGAATTAGTACGTACGAAAAAACCAATAGGGTGTTTGCTGTAATATCAATGAGTTGCGCGGTGATTTTTGCGTTGATATTGATTTTTATTTTTCCGGCAATGATTAAAGATGAGAGCGTTTCTAAAGTTATAATAGTAGCTTTGGGATATTTGTTATTTACCGCAAGCTGTGTTGTGCATAGCGTTACGGCGTTTAGGTCATATAAAAAAGCTGACAATATGACTGGATTGTTTCATGGAATTTTGTCAATACTAACTACTGCTTTTTGTTTACTTAATTTCAGATTTAATTTAGTTATGGTTTTGTCAAGCTTTGATAAAGAAAATGCGGCATACAAGGTGATTGGCGACCAAACAATGACTAATTTTGTATCATCACAGACAACAGCATGGACATGCATGGTGTTAGCGATATTTATGATGATTATCATGGGCATATTGGGAATAATCAAGCTGGTAAAAATGGAAAGATAGTCAGCAAAAAGTTTGTGCAATGATTTTGCAAAAGGAAGATGAAAATGAAAAACAAAAGTACTAGCTGTGAAACTTGTTCAAATTATAATTATGATGATGACTTTGAATGCTATTGCTGTGACGTAAATCTTGACGAGGATGAGTTGATGAGGTTTATGAGCGGTTCAAATTATAGCTGTCCATATTATAGATTAGATGATGATTACGCGATTGTTCGTAAACAAAATTAATACAGCATTTCGCCTATTGCATTTTGTGTCGATTTGCTGTATAATATAAAGTGTATGATTATGTATTGAGATGAATTTCAATACGTTTAAAAGAAATATCAATAGGAAGAAAGGTGGGACGAGCCCATGCGTGACATTAAATTTACTTTGTGTAGATTTTGGGTGTGGGCATAAACATGGAAATAATAAATAAGTCAGATTCTGCTCTGCTTGAGGAGTTTGAAAATTTTGCAAAAACAAGTCGTTACGGCAACTTTATGCAGTCGCTTAACTGGCCAAAGGTTAAGCAAGGCTGGGATTGGGACGCTGTAATTTCAAGAGATAAGGATAATAATATTCAGGGCATTTGTCTTTTGATTATTAAAAAAATTCCTATATTCGGCACTACTTTCTTGTACGCTCCTCACGGACCAACTTGCGACTGGAGCAATAAGGAAATTATGCAGGATTTGTTTGACGGTGTAAAGGTGCTTGCTAAAAAGTACAAGAGCTATCAGTTTATGTGGGATCCTTGCTTTGAAGAAAAGGATAAGCATATTTCAAAAATGATTGAAGATATGGGCTTTACTCATATTTATAATGCTCCAGAGCTTTCAACGATTCAGGCTAGAAATAACTATATGCTTAGAAATATTGAGGGCAAAACTGCTGATGAGGTTATGATGACATTTAAGTCTGATTGGCGTAATCGTATTAGAAAATCAGGCAGAAAGGGCGTAGTTTGTAAGGCTTGCGGTAAGGAAGCGTTGGATGATTTTTATCCAATGATGCAGGCTACTGGTATTCGTGACGGATTTTCTATTCGTTCTAAGGAATATTTTGCAAATATGCTTGATGCTTTGGGCGAGGAACATTGCAGACTTTTCGTTTGTTATCTAAATGATGAGGAAACGGGCAAGGAAATTCCGGTTTCTGGTGCACTGACAACTCAATATGCAGGTAAAACTTGTTATGTTTACGGAGCGTCTTCAAATCATTATAGAAACACATATCCAAACTATCTAATGCAGTGGACAATGATTAACTGGGCGATAGATAATGGTGATTTTATTTATGATTTTCAGGGGATTCCGTTCTATACAGATGAAACGCACCCTAACTATGGCGTTTATAAGTTTAAGAAGGGCTTTAACGGCGAGGTTGTAACATATGCTGGAGAGTTTTTCTACGTGTTTATGCCAATTAGAAAAAAACTTATCGATTGGTGCGAGAAGATTGTTATGAAGCGCCATGAGAAAAAAACTAAGAAGTTAGTAGAGAATAGAAACAAGGATTTTGAAACTGAAAAGTAGTACTAAAAAAGTATTTAACATCTTGATTTTTAATCTTAGTTTGATATAATATTTCAAAAAGCGCCTTCGTATTTTTGTGAATACGGAGGCGCTTTATAAACTGAAACAGCTGTAAACATTATCGTTTACAGCTGTTTTTGTAATTATATAGTATTTTTAGCTAGAGTCTATTTTTTAGTTGTTGTAGTCTTTTCAGATTTTGATTCGGTCTCGTTTGAATCTTTGCTATCAGCAGTTGTAGTTACTTTCTCAGTTTCTGATTCTTTTCCGGATTCTTCTTTATCTTGCTCTAGTTTTTTTGCTATGTTGTCAAAATCAGGAAGTTTTTCTCTTGTAAGAGTTAAATCATTATTATAAATCTCAATTAGATTTTCGGTTGTATTATAATCTTCGTTAATAGTATAATCTGAGTTGAGCAAGAAGTTTCCTCCCCACTGTCCGATAAACGACCACATAGCATTTTCATCTGCCATACTTTGAATGCTTGGGAAATTTCCGCACTCACTCATTGCTATAGGTTTTTTGCCGCTGATTTTGTGTAAAAACATTAGACGGTTTATCTGTCCGGATTGACTTCCGCTGTCATATATATCCATTGAGATTATATCACATTTATCATCACCAACATACCAATCGGCATTCTGTGCTGACCATACCCAAATTAGGTTGTCAAGCTTATGATAATTTGTTTGACGCTGATACATTAAATTCCATAACCATTTGTAAGATTTCGCATCCTTGCCCCACCAGAAATATCCGTTTGAAGCCTCGTGAAGAGGTCTCCATAAAACGGGAACACCAGCATCTTTAAGTTCACCAAGCTTTGCTGAAATTTTGTCAATATCCTCAACAATAGCTAAGCACTCGTCTGAAACCTTGCCGTCTTTATTAAGCTTTTTTATGTCATCTATCGATTTGTCAGCTATGTCTTCCTTAGTAACAGCCTTAGATAAGTCAAAATCTGTCTTGTCCGAATAATATTCACCAGTGCCCATAGGGTCGGTCCAGTGCCACATATAGCTAACTAGTCCGTTTTCTTCCGACCAATTAGTCGCGTATTCAATTTCATGCTCGCCGATTATTGTTTTATCATCTGTAAACGGCATTAGGTCGCCCATTCTAATTGCAGGGTACTTGCCTGTTGTTTCATATATAACATTAGTTTCAGCAAGTGAACCTACTGTATCATGCTGTCCTAAAATAACCTTTTTGCCGAAATTATCGCTTATGTATCTGTAAACAGCTTGAGTTTTATAATCAGCATTCTGGTTAGTCAGTGAAACGTCTTTTAAATCCAGATTCAGATTTTTAATTTCATCACTTGCTTGAATTTTAACAAAGTCAATATCTATAGCAATATCAGTAGCAAGCATAGAAATCTTCACCTTGCCCTTTTCAAGATAAATATTATCAAAAGTCACAACTTCAAATTTCTTTGAGCCGTTTGTAATAAAATCGCCCACTGAATTTCCGTTAGCTGTTATTGTGCTTTTTGCTGCCTTGTCAGATGCAAGAGTCAAGCTGATATTATAATATTGAGATTCTGGAAGATCAAACTCAAGCTCCCAGCCACTCTTGTCATTTGTTATATTAGTAACATATCCGTCACCTTTATAACCTTCTCGCTTGTCTGATGTTTTTGCATCACCTGTTAACTTGCCCTTCTCAGCTTGCAAGGTTTTGCTGAACTTTTCATACTTTATTTCATTTGATTTGATTTTCTTTTCCTCAGCAGTAGTCACAGTATCTTGTTCTTGCTCGGAATTAACAGGAGCAGTTGTTGTCACTTCCGACGATGTGTCTTCTGGCTTAACAATGCTGTCGTTCTGTTTAATTTCCTGTCCGCATGATGTCAATGAAATAAGCGCTAGATTTATAGCTAAAATGGTTGTAATAATTTTTTTTGCCGACATTTTAATTAACATTCCTTTCTCAAACACAATGTGTATCTTATCGTATTCTTTGTTATTATATCACGTTATTTATTTATTTTCAACCCCTTTTTATCATTAATGTAAAATTTGTAATTAATTTGATTAGTTGATTTTTGTATTTCTACAAATAGTTATAATTTTTTTAAAAAACATATTGACAAAAACAAATTTATGTTGTATCATATGAATAGATGTTCATATGATGTATTGATGGCGGAATAAATATTTTATGCATAATATAGTTTTTAACAGTCTAAACGTTTTAATACGATGTGAAAGTTTGGTATATGAAAGGTGTGTTTACTAATGTCAAAAAATGATTTGAATTATGATAAGAGTGATAACAAAAAAATAGATACTTGCGATTATCTTTGTCTTCATGAAGATGTGATTAACAAAATAACGAATGTAATGCCGGCTGAGGAACATCTTTATGATTTAGCTGAACTTTTTAAAGTCTTTGGCGATTCTACTAGAATTCGAATATTATATGTATTGTTCGAATCAGAGCTTTGTGTTTGCGATTTGGCTCAAATTTTAGGACTTACTCAAACGGCTTGTTCTCATCAGCTTAGAGTTTTAAAAATGAATAAGCTAGTTAAGTCAAGACGTGAGGGCAAAATTGTATTTTATTCACTTGCCGATGACCATGTAAGACGAATTATCAATCAAGGCATGGAGCATATTGAGGAATAGTTTTTAAATTAATTATACTATATAAAATAAGTAAGGAGAAATTATTATGAGAAAAGTATTTAAGATGGAAGATTTGGAATGTGCAAACTGTGCAGGTAAAATGCAGGATGGTATTAGCAAAATAGACGGCGTTGAGAGCTGCTCAATTAGTTTTATTACTCAAAAGCTTACAATTGAGGCAGATGAAAAAGCGTTTGACGGTATTCTAAAAAAGGCTGTTAAGATATGCAGAAAAATTGAACCTGATTGCACAATAATTACTGATTAAGGAGGAACTTTATTCTATGACACGCAAACAGAAAAAATTGCTGACGAGAATTATCATCGGTGCTGTATTTTGGGTTGTTGCGTTAATTCTTCCTGTTGAAGGTTGGATTTCGCTTGCTGTTTTTTTAGTGCCTTATCTGATTGTCGGCTGGGACATTGTTTGGAAGTCCTTCAAAAACATTGTAAACGGCC
Source organism: uncultured Oscillospiraceae bacterium (assembly GCA_964548535.1). Lineage (GTDB taxonomy): Bacteria > Bacillota > Clostridia > Oscillospirales > Ruminococcaceae > CAZJRQ01. Next base: position 30,094 of record CAZJRQ010000021.1, on the reverse strand, counting down.
AGCTGTTTGATGAAAATTTTCTGATGACTATAGCCACTATCGGAGCATTTTGTATTGGTGAATATCCTGAGGCTGTTATCGTTATGCTTTTCAATCAAGTCGGTGAGCTTTTTGAAAGCTATGCTGTTGGAAAATCACGAAAATCTATATCAGCTCTAATGGATATTCGTCCTGATTATGCGAACATAGAGCGTGACGGACAGCTTGTTCAGGTTGACCCTAACGACATTAAAATCGGCGACACTATTGTTGTGAAGCCTGGTGAAAAAATTCCTCTTGACGGTGTTGTTCTAGACGGAAAATCGAGCGTTGATACATCAGCACTTACTGGTGAAAGCTTGCCTAGAAGTGTTTCAGAAGGCACAGATATTATAAGCGGATGTATTAACCAAACTGGTGTTTTGAAAATTAAAGTTACAAAAACTTTCGGTGAATCGACCGTTTCTAAGATATTGGATTTGGTTGAAAACTCAGCATCTAAAAAAGCTAAGGCTGAAAATTTCATCACAAAGTTTGCAAGATATTACACACCTGTCGTTGTATTTTCAGCGTTGGCTCTTGCTATAATTCCACCTTTATTTGCAGGCGGAGTTTGGGCTGATTGGATTCAGCGAGCGTTGATTTTCCTTGTAATTTCATGTCCTTGTGCGTTGGTTATTTCAGTGCCTCTCGGCTTCTTCGGCGGAATAGGCGGAGCGAGCAAGCAGGGAATCTTAATTAAGGGCGGAAATTATCTTGAATTTTTGGCTCAAGCTGAGGTTGTAGTTTTTGACAAAACTGGTACACTTACTAAGGGCGTTTTTAAAGTTACAGAAGTTAATCCGCATGGAGATATTTCCAATGACGAGCTGTTGCGACTTACCGCATTTGCAGAAAGTTACTCCGATCACCCAATCTCAAAATCGATCAAGTTGGCATATGGTCATGAAATTTTGGCGTCTGAAATTACAAACAGCGAGGAAATTTCAGGCCATGGAGTAAAGGCTGATGTCGACGGCATGCACGTTTGCGCAGGTAATGATAAGCTTATGAAAAAAATCAATGCTGAGGGATTTGAGCCTTGCAGCAAGGTCGGCACTGTTGTTTATGTTGCTGTTGATGAAAAATATGCTGGTTACATTTTGATTTCTGACGAGGTTAAGGAAACGTCTCAAAAAGCGATTGCTGATTTAAAATCTACTGGAATCAGCAAAACTGTTATGCTAACCGGTGACTCAAAAGAAGTCGGTAATGATGTTTCGCAAAAACTTGGTTTAGACGAGGTTTATACACAGCTTTTGCCAGCTGATAAGGTTGACAAGGTTGAGGATTTGCTTGATAAAAAATCTGCAAATGGCAGGTTGATTTTCGTCGGTGACGGAATAAATGATGCACCCGTACTTTCTCGTGCAGACATTGGTATAGCAATGGGTGCAATGGGTTCAGAGGCAGCAATTGAGGCAGCTGACGTTGTTCTTATGGACGATAATCCTGAAAAGGTAGCAACTGCAATTGATATTTCAAAGAAAACTTTGCGAATTGTAAAGCAAAATATAGTTTTTGCATTAGGTGTAAAATTGGCTGTATTACTGCTTGGCGCTTTGGGTTATGCTAATATGTGGGAGGCTGTTTTTGCAGACGTTGGCGTATCTATCATCGCAATTTTAAATTCATCAAGAACTTTGAAAATTAACAAATCTAATAATAAAGTGAAATAAACAAAGACTTGCGGAGAAAATTAATCCCCGCAAGTCTTTTTTAATATGTATAAATTCAGCTAAGATTTAAGCCTCAGATGTTGTCTCAGACGTTTTTTTGAAAACTAACATTTTACTAATAATATAGTTTAAAATAAGTACAACAATTGTTGCAAGTATCTTCATCAAGTTTTTATTAATTGAGAATGTATTAACGCCAACATTCAACATAATTGTTTCAATTACAAGTGTAAAAACACGTCCGCCACAGAATGACATTGCCTCTTTAAAGATTGCTTTTTTGCCCTCAGAGTGCGATTCAAACACCCAAATTCTCGATGTTATATAAGAAAAAGTAACTGCACAAATCCATGATATAACATTAACCACAGTTAGCGACATATCGATAGATTTACCAAATAACTCAATACTTGGAATATCTATAAAAGCTGACAATATGAAAAAAGATCCAAAACTAATTACTGTAGTAAGTCCTCCAAAAAATATATACAGCAGAATTTGTTTATTCTTTTTATATAGCGGCTCAAACTTTTTTAAAAAACCTAAGCTCATTATTCGGTCAAAAATATCCGGTTTTTTTTCCTCAGTCTTTACTACTTCCATGTTCTCCATAAAAATTTCCTTCCCCATGTTCTAAGTTCTACAAAAAATTACAAATTATATTATACTACATATTTTCTTTTTAATCAATGTCAAAATTTGTAAACCAATTAAGCTGTCATTGAAACTAAATACAAAACGCACAGTTTAACCCAATTTTGCGGTTTGACGGTGCGTTTTTATTTGATTTTACACAAATCACAAGTGAATATTATCTGATTTTTCTAAATTTATGCTAATTTAAAATTTATCTATCTAATTTGTCCGTTTCCGTTGATTAGATATTTTGTAGTAGTAAGCTCTTTTAGCCCCATTGGACCTCTTGCGTGAAGTTTCTGTGTAGAAATTCCAACCTCTGCGCCTAGTCCAAACTCCTCACCGTCTGTAAAACGTGTCGAACAGTTCACATAAACGCAAGCTGAATCAACTCGCTTTTGGAATTCTTCAGCCGCAAATAAACTCTCTGTTACTATGCACTCAGAATGTCCTGTTGAATATTTTGCAATATGCTCAAGAGCCTCAGCGATATCTTCAACAACTTTAATTGAAATAATATAATCCAAAAATTCAGTAGCATAATCATCTTCGTCAGCTGGCACTACATTTTCTGCACCTAAAATTGCTCTTGTAAGTTCACATCCACGAATTTCAACTTTGTGCTTATCTAAAACTGGCTTTAGCTTAAGCAGAAATTCTTCTGCAACTTCTCTGTGAACAAGACAGCTTTCAACAGCATTGCATACTGATGGGCGCTGAGTTTTTCCATTGTTTACAATATCAACCGCCATATCTAAATCAGCATTTGCGTCAACATAAACATGGCAATTTCCAGTACCAGTTTCAATTACTGGAACGGTTGCTGACTGAACTACAGCCTGAATAAGCTGTGCTCCTCCTCTAGGAATTAGCACATCGATATAACCGTTTGCCTGCATCATTTCTAACGCAATTCCGCGGTCTGTATCTTCAACAAGCTGAATAATGTCAGCTGAAAATCCTACAGTTTCTACAGCATGGCGCATTAAGTCAACAAGAATTTTGTTAGTGTTAAAAGCCTCTTTACCGCCGCGCAAAATTACAGCATTACCGCTTTTTAGACAAAGTGAAGCAGCATCAACAGTGACATTTGGTCGTGCTTCATAAATAATTCCAACAACGCCCATTGGAACTCTAACCTTTTGAATTTTCATGCCGTTTGGACGAACTGAACCAGTTTCAACAACGCCAACAGGCTCATCAATTGCAATCAGCTTTTCACAAGCTTTTGAGATTGCCTCAATTCTATCCTCATTAAGAGTAAGTCTGTCCTGCATTGATTTTGTCATGTTTCGTCTAACTGCATTTTCAAGGTCGACCGAATTTGAAATAATAATTTTAGATTTGCTCGCGCGCAGAATCTCTGCAATAGCTTTAAGCGCATCATTTTTCTGACCTGATAGTGCATTTGCAAGCTCGCCCTTGCATGCCTTCGCCTTTGTACCTAACTGTTCAATATAGTTCATTTTATTCTACCCCTTTCGCTTTAAACAATGTTCCGATTTTTTCATCACTGAATATATCATAAAGATTATCAGGATTTCTGCCATTGACGATAATCAAATCAATACCATTTTTAGTGGCGATTTCCGCTGCGTTAATTTTAGTAATCATTCCGCCAGTGCCAAGTTTTGAGCCAGCACCACCTGCAAGCTCGCGAATTTCGTCTGTAATTTCCTCAACTACAGGAATAAGCTTTGCGTCCTCATATTTGTGCGGATCTTTATCATAAAGACCATCAATATCTGACATAATAATCAGCAAATCAGCGTGTGCAATTGTCGCAACAGTAGCCGCAAGAGAATCGTTCTCGCCCACTTCAAGCTCCAGCTCATCAATAGCCACAGTGTCATTTTCATTTACGATTGGAATTACACCATGCTCGATGATTTTTTCCAAAGCATTTTGAACATTCTTGCACCTGTCCTCAATTAGAATATATTTAGTAAGCAAAAATTGAGCAACCGTCAAGCTGTAATTTGAAAAAAGCTTGTCGTACATATACATAAGTTCACACTGTCCAACAGCGGCACAAGCCTGTTTTGACGGAGTATCCTGTGGGCGTTTTGACAGTCCTAGTTTTGACATTCCAAGACCAATAGCACCGCTTGAAACGATTATAAGCTCGTGACCTGCGTTTTGCAAATCAGCAAGATTTTTAACAAGCTGTTCAACTCGGCGAATATTAAGCTTGCCAGTTTTATGAGTAAGGGTAGAAGTACCCAGCTTTACAACTATTCTTTTTTTCGATTTTAAATATGACAAAATTAATTCTCCTTTGTGTGTTTATGTTTTCTTACTATATATCTATTATTGATTAATTAATGAGACTTCATAAAATTGATTGTCTTTTTCATCGCTATGTAGAGTAATTACAACCTTTTCGTCTGACCATTCAATATCGCAGTTATTCTCATTAGCAGAGTCGCCGTAATTTGATAACCTCGCTGTGATTGTTTTTATTACTTTTGTACCGTTTTCTTTATCTTTTTCCGATATTATAACTTTAACCATTACCTCACCAAATGTTTTATCGGGCTTACCTACTTGCTGAAAGTCAACAGTATAAATTCCATTTGGCGAAGTTTCAGAATAAATATCAGTAATGTTAAGTGTAGAAGAGTTAAATATAGTTGCAGATAAAATGTAATAAATTGCAATAAAGGCGACTGCTATACTTGCAAAAATGATTGTACCAGAACGACGGGTAAATCTTCTTACCATTTTTCCACCCCAAAATCTTAAAGATATTTATAAAATAAATTACTATTATAAAAAACGCCCAAGTTTACTAGTTATGACTTTACTGACATTAAGGGCACACACTCCACATGCCCCGCCCACGCAAACAAATCAAAAGGATTCCTGCCCATTCACCACATTCTGCGGCACGCCGTCAATATAACACGTTATATTTTCCGCAACAATTTTCAATAGGCGTTCTCTTGTTTCTTTCGGTGCCCATGCTATGTGAGGGGTGATTGTGCAGTTTTTCGCCTGCCTTAGCGGACAATCTTCCGTCATTGGCTCGTAAGTCAAAACGTCAAGACACGCTCCGCCGATTATGTCATTGTTAAGGGCGTCAGTTAGTGCGTGTTCATCAACAAGACCGCCCCTTGATGTGTTTACAAGCAAAGAATCTTTTTTCATCATGCTGAAAGTTTTTTCGTTCATCATCTTTTCTGACTTGTCATTCAGCGGACAATGAAGTGATACTATATCCGAATCCTGCAAAAGGTCTTCAAGAGTGCAAACAGGCGTTCCATCGTCAACCTTTTCTGGTGAACGAGTGTGCGTAACAACATTCATATCAAAAGTTCTGGCGATTTGAGCAACCTTTTTGCCGATGTCACCATATCCGACAATTCCAATAGTTTTGCCTGCAAGCTCGGTTGTCGGTATGTAAAAATATGAAAATAGCTTATAATTAACCCAGTCACCGTTGTCTACCGTTTGAGCATACTTCGCCACCTTGTTATAATAATTCAAAATCATAGCAAAAGCGTGCTGTGCTACAGAATTTGTAGAGTAAGACGGCACATTGCACACCACCGCTCCATGACGAGTGGCAGACTCTAAGTCAACATTATTAAAGCCAGTTGCGAAAAGCCCAACGTATTTTAGATTGCTGCATTTTTCAAAAACCTCATCAGTAATAAGGCACTTGTTGCATATTACAATGTCAGCATCTCCAATTCGGTCAGCAATGTCCTCATTTGGAGTATATCCAAAAACTTGAGAATCTCCAAGTGATGTAATTGCATCGAGCGAAACGTCATTTCGTGTAACGGTTTCTGAATCAAGTATTATAATTTTCATAGAATAAACGCCTCTTTTGAAATGAATTTATTTGTCGTCAAATGCGTTGTCGACAAATTTGCTGTTTTTATCTTCTTGCTTTTTCTGAGCCTCTTTAGCTTTTTGTTCTTCTGCCTCAGCAAAAGCAATTTTTTGCGCATTAAGTCTTTTTTGTTCTTTTGAATATTTAAAAGAAGTAACACCTGCCGCAATAAGCAAGCCAACTTCTAAAACTCCTAGAGTTGTTATAAATGCAGAGCTTGTAATATACTGTGTTAGAAAGGTTAAGTCAACCGCAATCATTAGAAAAACATAATGAAAAGTTTTTTTTCTATAAAACTGGACAAGGTAAAGTACAGTGGCAATAATACAAAAAGTCAAATGAACATATAAGGGTAAAGGTGTATAAACATTTTGCAGCTTTTCAGTTTGCTGCGCTAAAATTTCTGGAAACATATAGTCCTCTCATTCTACGCCGTTAGGCATTTAAATTTAAAAATAATTATAACCGTATTAATTATACCACTAAAAAACCAATAAAGCAAGAACCAAAAGCAAAAAAAGGACGGCGAAATACCGTCCCCAGTTTGCAATATTATCGCTTAAAAGCTGTTTTGCATATTAGTCCAATGAATCTTCCACAGCAATAATAGGATATCCCTGCTGATAAGGCTTTACATATTCAGGGTGATTGCTTGTGAAATCAAAAAGCTTGCGCGAAAATTCTTCGCAAACATCGGAAATTTCACAAAGGGGGCGCGACGACACAACAGGACAAACTGGTGATACCGTAATAACCCTCTGCCCGTTGAAATTCATAATTCTAAAAGGCCAAATTTGACAGTCGAACGGCTTGTCAGAACCTAAAATGCATCCAGTTTTGCGGTCAAGCATGGAACATACGTAATCGTCATTTGTTTTATCCATGTCTAAAATCGTGTTTCCATTGAATTCGGTGAACTTAGTGTCGGGGTAGTTTTCTAAAATATCATGTTTAAGTTGTTTGCTGATAATTGGCGCTTCCCATAAATCGTCGTCATCAAATTCACAGCAAATCTGGCATTTCTTGCAGTCGCTTGCCGAAAGTAGTTTTTTAAGCATAACAAAACCTCCATATTAAAAATAACTTTGTTATATAATACCATAAAAATATTTGCAAATCAATAGGAATTTTGGCGCAAAACTAAGTTTTATCTTCGGTAAATTTATATTTATAATCATTTACGAAAATACTATTGACATTTAGTATTTAATGGGTGTATAATAAAAATAATATTTAAATGCTGTGACGGAAACGGAGTTTGTTGATTTTTTGCAGAGAGCGACAGGTTGGTGAGATGTCGTAAAAATCATAAGCTTGAATCATTCCTAAGCTTGTCGCCTGAAATTTAGTGTAGGGCGATGCGGTTTTCACCGTTATATGAAATTACGAGCGGTATGATTATATGTAAATATTTTCGTGCAAGCAGAGTGGTAACACGGAGAATTATATCTTCGCCTCTGTCAGTCATTTGGCTGGGGGCGGAGATTTTTTTATTTTAATTTATAAGAGGGATGATGGTTATGCTGACACTTGATAAGGTTTATCACGCAAAACACGTGCTTAAAGATGTTATAAGAGAAACTGAGGTTATTAAAGCACCTAAAATTAATCCTTTGGGAAATGTTTATCTGAAAACTGAAAATTTGCAGATTACAGGTTCGTTTAAGGTTAGAGGAGCGTATTATAAAATTTCTCAGCTTTCTGATGAAGAGAAATCGCATGGCGTAATTGCTTGCAGTGCAGGAAATCATGCGCAGGGCGTTGCATTGGCAGCTACTAAGAATGGCATAAAGTCATTAATCTGTCTGCCTGACGGTGCGCCGATTTCAAAGGTTGAGGCAACGAAAGGCTATGGTGCTGAAGTCTGTCTAGTGCCTGGCGTTTATGATGACGCCTATAATAAAGCAATTGAGCTTCGTGACGAAAAAGGATATACTTTCATTCATCCGTTTGATGATGAAAATGTAATCGCAGGTCAAGGCACAATCGGTCTAGAACTTATTGAACAGCTTCCTGAAATTGATGCAGTTGTAGTTCCAGTAGGCGGCGGCGGACTTATTTCAGGTGTTGCTTTTGCATTAAAATCTCTAAAACCTGATATCAAGGTTTATGGAGTTCAAGCAAGCGGTGCACCGTCAATGGTTCAGTCACTTTCTGAGGATAAAATCATAAGCTTAAAATCAGTTTGCACTATTGCAGACGGAATAAAAGTAAAAGAACCAGGCTGTCTTACATTTGATATGTGCAGAAAATATGTCGACGAGGTTGTAACAGTTACAGATGACGAAGTTTCGTCAGCAATCTTAGCACTTATTGAACAGCATAAGCTTATCGCAGAGGGAGCAGGTGCAGTAGCGGTAGCAGCTGTAATGTTCAACAAAATTCCAGTCGAGGGTAAGAATGTGGTAGCGCTAGTTTCAGGCGGAAATATCGACGTTACAATACTTTCAAGAGTAATTAAGCGTGGACTTTTGAAGTCGGGTAGGTCTGATACTCTAACAATCGAGCTAGAGGATAAGCCAGGACAGCTAAAGAGTGTGTCGGAAATTCTAGCAAAGCTAGGCGGAAATGTAGTTTCAATCCACCATGAAAGAGCAAGCGGAGATAGTGATATTACCGATTGTCTGCTTAGAATTGTTTTAGAAACAAGAAACTTTGAGCATATTAATGAAATAAGAAAAGCGCTGAATGAGGCTGGATTTAACATAGTTAATAAATAAATTATAATTATAAAAATGAGGAAAACCCCTGTCCTCGCAAACGGGGCAAGGCCTTTTGAAATAAGGCTTGGGATTTTTCTTTCAGAAAAACTAGGAGGAAAATTCCTCTCCTTGCAAAAGGAACTCGGATTTTTTCTTCGAAAAAACTAGGAGGAATAGTTATGTCAAAAATCGTACACACTACAAATGCACCAGACGCAATAGGACCATATTCACAAGCAATAATCACAGGCGGACTTGTTTTCACATCAGGTCAAATTGCAATCAATCCAGCAACAGGCAATGTCGACGCACAAACAGTTGAGGAACAAACTCATCAGGTGTGCAAAAATCTTACAGCAGTTCTAGCGGAGGCTGGCACTTCAATTGAAAAGGCAGTAAAAACAACTTGCTTTTTAAAGAATATGTCAGATTTCGCAGCATTCAATAGCGTATATGGCAAGTATTTTTCAGAAAAACCAGCACGTTCATGTGTCGCAGTAAAAGAACTTCCAAAGGACGTTTTAGTCGAGGTTGAGGTTATTGCAGAAGTTTAATTTATTTTGATATTTACAGGCGATAGAGTATTTTTATTCGTCGCCTGTGTTTTGCTTATTTGATTTAGGGGGCGGCACATTAAATGATTGATAAAGAAAAAATAATGAAAAAAGCAAGCTATGCAAAAGATTATCTGCTAACTCTGCTAAAGTGGATTTTTGTAGCAGGACTTGTTGGTGCTTTTGGCGGAGCAGTCGGCTCGCTTTTTCATCTCGCAGTTGAGGGCGCAACAAGTGTCCGTGAAGATAATCCGTTTCTGATATATTTTCTCCCGCTTGGCGGTCTGTTTATAGTTTTTCTGTATAGGTTCACGAAAACCGATGAAAACGTAGGAACAAATCTAGTTATAAGCTCAGTTCGAACAGACAAAAAAGTTCCTGTTTTGCTTGCTCCGCTGATTTTTATATCAACTAGTATAACTCACTTGTTAGGCGGTTCGGCAGGACGTGAGGGAGCGGCATTACAGCTAGGAGGTTCAATAGCAGCAAACGTAGGACGATTGTTAAAACTCGACGATAAAGATATGAGTTTGGTTATAATGTGCGGAATGAGTGCGGTTTTTTCAGCGCTTTTCGGAACTCCGATGACAGCTAGCTTTTTCGCAATGGAGGTTATAAGCGTTGGAGTAATTCACTATTCAGGATTAGTTCCTTGTATAATTTCAAGCTTGACAGCGTTTGAAATTTCCTTGCTTTTCGGGTCAACGCCAACGCATTTTAATGTAGAAAAATTTGTGCCAGTTTTTGATGCAGGTGTAGCATTCAAAGTTGCTCTGCTAGCTGCATTATGTGCAATAGTAAGCATAATTTTTTGTACAGCTATGAAAATGTCAAATAAGCAGATGAGTAAGATTTTCAAAAATACATATTTAAGAATATTCGTCGGTGGATTAGCAGTAGTTTTACTGACTGTGATTGTTGGCAACCAAAAATATAACGGCGCAGGAATGAGCTTTGTAATTGAGGCGATTGAAAACGGCAGCGCAAGCTGGTATGACTTTTTGTTGAAGATTATTTTCACAGCAATAACAATTTCAGCAGGCTTTAAAGGCGGAGAAATCGTGCCAACATTTTTTATAGGGGCAACATTCGGCTGTGCGATAGCTCCGCTTGTTGGATTACCAGCGGAGTTTGGAGCTGCAGTGGGACTAATAGCACTTTTTTGCGGAGTTGTTAATTGTCCAGCAGCGTCAATATTTTTGAGTATAGAAATTTTCGGCATAAAAGGTCTGTTTTTATTTGTAATAGCAAGTGCAGTTAGTTATCTTTTGTCAGGATATTATGGACTGTATTCAAGCCAGAAGATTGTATACTCAAAGCTAAAACCTGAATATATAAATGTTAATGTGAAATAGTAATTTGTGATCGTGAATGTCTAGTTTTTTAGGGGTTATACCATGTTTTTTCGTAATGACCCATATAAATTCTAATTTTACTGTGCTTTTACTCGTTTTTATACTAAAAATTCACAAAAGCTATTTACAAAAGAATAAAACGATGTTATAATGTAATAGTTAAAGCGTGTTTGAATGTGAATTTTTTCACATTCAAATAAATTGCTTTGTAAAAATGCGTGTCTTGTTAAAAAATCTAGCAAGGCATACGGGATTTTGAGCTTTTTTAATTAAGTTAAAAAAGTCAGAATTAGAAAGGAATGATTCTAAAATGGCAAGAAAAATGAAAACCATGGACGGAAACAACGCTGCTGCATGGGCTGCATACCCATTTACAGAAGTAGCTGCTATCTATCCAATTACTCCATCATCTGTAATGGCGGAAGTAACTGATCAATGGGCTGTTAAGGGACAAACAAATATTTTTGGTACACCTGTAAAGGTTGCTGAAATGCAGTCAGAAGCTGGTGCTGCAGGTACAGTACACGGTTCTTTGTCAGCTGGAGCATTGACAACAACTTATACTGCATCACAGGGTCTACTCCTTATGATTCCTAATATGTATAAGATTGCTGGTGAGCTATTGCCTTGCGTAATTCACGTATCTGCAAGATGTGTAGCTTCACATGCACTAAATATTTTTGGCGACCATTCTGATATCTATGCATGCCGTCAGACTGGTTTTGCTATGCTTTGTTCATCTAACCCACAGGAAGTTATGGATCTAGGTACAGTTGCACATCTTTCAACAATCAAGGGCAGAGTACCATTTGTACATTTCTTTGATGGTTTCAGAACTTCTCATGAAATTCAGAAAATTGAAACTTGGGATAAGGCTGATGTTGAGTCAATGGTTGACAAGGACGCTATCCAAGAGTTCAGAAATAGAGCAATAAATCCTGAGCATCCAGTACTAAGAGGTACAGCTCAGAATGGTGATATCTTCTTCCAGGCACGTGAGGCTTGTAACTCATATTACAACGAAATTCCAGGCGTAGTTGAGGATTATATGGGACAGGTAAACGAAAAGCTTGGTACAGACTATAAGCTATTTAACTACTATGGTGCAGAAGATGCAACTCATGTAATTGTAGCAATGGGTTCTGTATGTGATACAATTGAAGAAACAATTGATTATCTAAATGCTAACGAAGGCACAAAGCTAGGTCTTGTTAAGGTTAGACTTTATAGACCATTCCTTGCTGAAAAGCTAGTTGAAGCTATTCCTGCAACAGCTGAGCAGATTTCAGTTCTTGATAGAACTAAGGAGCCAGGTTCATTGGGCGAGCCTCTATATCTAGACGTTGTAGCTGCTCTTAAGGGCACTCAGTTCCATGATATTCCTGTAGCTTCTGGTAGATACGGTCTAGGTTCTAAGGATACAACTCCAGCTCAGATTAAGTCTGTATACTGGAATGCTTCTTGGAAGGATGACTATAAGGCTAGATTTACAATCGGTATCAATGATGACGTAACATTCCTATCACTTGATTCTCATGACAAGCTTGACTCAGCTCCTGCTGGCACAACAGCTTGTAAGTTCTGGGGACTTGGAGCTGACGGTACAGTTGGTGCTAACAAGAACTCAATCAAGATTATCGGTGACCATACTGACTTGTTTGCACAGGCATATTTTGCTTATGACTCAAAGAAATCAGGCGGTGTAACTGTTTCACATCTAAGATTTGGTAAATCACCAATCAAGTCAACTTACCTAATCAATCAGGCTGACTTTGTTGCTTGTCATAACGAGTCATACATTTCTAAGTATGATATCGTAAGCGACATCAAGGCAGGCGGAACATTCCTTCTTAACTGCCAGTGGACTGAGAAGGAGCTTGATAAGCACCTACCTGGTCAGGTTAAGAGATATATTGCTGAAAACAACATTAAGTTCTATACAATCAACGGTGTTAAGATTGGTAAGGAAATTGGTCTAGGCAGCAGAATCAATACTGTACTTCAGTCTGCATTCTTTAAACTTGCTAACATCATTCCTATCGATGACGCTGTTAAGTTCATGAAGGACGCTGCAACTGCTTCTTATTCAAAGAAGGGTGACGCAATCGTTAAGATGAACCATGATGCAATCGATGCTGGATATCAGCAGGTTGTTGAAGTTAAGGTTCCAGCTTCATGGAAAAAGGCTAAGGATACTCCAATGGGTATGCCAGCAGCTAAGAGCGACAACAAGATTCTTGAGAAGTTCGTAAATGAAATTCAGATTCCATGTAATGCTCAGAAGGGTGACGATTTGCCAGTTTCAACATTTGTTGATATGGCTGACGGTACATTCCCACAGGGCTCATCTGCATTTGAGAAGAGAGGAATCGCAGTAGACGTTCCTTGTTGGAGCAGTGAAAACTGTATTCAGTGTAACTTCTGTTCATATGTATGTCCACACGCTGTAATCCGTCCTGTAATCATGACTGATGCTGAGCTTAAGAAAGCTCCAAAGCTTGCTCAGGATAAGGCTATTCCATGCACAGGTCTTGCTGGATATAACTTTGTAATGACAATCTCAGCTCTTGACTGTACTGGATGCGGTTCTTGTGCTAACGTTTGTCCTGGTAAGAAGGGCAACAAGGCTCTTAACCTATTGCCACTAGAGGCACAGCTTGCAGAGCAGGAATTGTTCAACTATGGACGTACTCTAGCTGAGAAGCCAGAAGTACTTGAGAAGTTTAAAGCAACCACAATCAAGGGTTCACAGTTTAAGCAGCCATTGCTTGAATTCTCTGGCGCTTGTGCAGGTTGTGGTGAAACACCTTACGCTAAGCTTGTAACACAGCTATTTGGTGAGAGAATGTACATTGCAAATGCAACTGGATGTTCTTCAATCTGGGGTGGTTCAGCTCCTTCAACTCCATACACAGTTAACAAGGATGGTAAGGGTCCAGCTTGGGCTAACTCACTATTTGAGGATAATGCTGAGTATGGTTACGGTATGTTCCTTGCACAGAACACAATTAGACAGAGAACAATCGCTAAGGTTCTTGAGCTTGATAAGACAACTAAGGCTGCTGGCGTTAAGTCTGCAATCGAAGGTTACCTATCAACAATCAATAACGGTGCTGAGAACTCAGCTGCAACTGATGCATTGATTGATACTCTTAAGAAATCAAAGACTAAGGCTGCAGAAGAAATTCTACAGGATGCTGATTACCTACGTAAGAAGTCAATGTGGATCTTCGGCGGTGACGGCTGGGCTTACGATATCGGATTCTCAGGTCTTGACCATGTAATCGCTTCAGGCGAGGATGTAAACATTTTTGTATTTGATACAGAGGTTTACTCAAATACAGGCGGACAGTCATCTAAGTCAACTCCAACAGGTGCAATCGCACAGTTCGCTGCAGCTGGTAAGGAAGTTAAGAAGAAGGATCTTGCAGGAATCGCAATGTCTTACGGTTATGTATATGTTGCTCATATCGCTATGGGTGCTGACTACAACCAGTGTATTAAGGCAATTGCAGAGGCTGAGGCTTATAATGGTCCATCACTAATCATCGCTTACGCTCCATGTATCAACCATGGTATTAAGGGTGGTATGTCAATCGCTCAGACAGAGGAGAAGAAGGCTGTAGAGTCAGGTTACTGGCACCTATACAGATTCAACCCAACTCTAAAGGCAGAGGGCAAAAATCCATTCATTCTTGATTCTAAGGCTCCAACTAAGGACTATAAGGAATTCTTGATGGGTGAGGTTCGTTACAACGCTCTAGCTAGACAGAACCCTGAAAGAGCTGAAAAGCTATTTGATAAGGCTGTTGCAAACGCTGCTGAGAGATATGATTATCTACTAAGATACGCTAAGCTATACAATACAGAAGAGAAGTAATTTATTACTTTAATTTATAAAAAAGCTCTCCGATTTTTTCGGAGAGCTTTTTGTTTATCACGCTCAAAACAATAAGGATAAGCAAGCATAAAAATGGCTGGACTTTTTTATAAGTCCAGCCATTTTGGTTTTAAATATTTATAATATTATTATTCGTCATCGTTAGAAGAAACTGTGATGTTTGGCTCGCTGTTTTCAGCAGCAGCCTTTTCAGCAGCCTCACGCTCTTTTCTAACTCTCAAAAGAGTTTCCTTGATAGTCTCAAGCATTGGCTTTGTGAAAGGAAGATTGTGGCTCATAGGATTAAGAACAAATCCAGTAACTTCTGGAGTTTTCTCAGTAAGAGCAGCAAGATCAGAGAATTTCATAGCAAAGCTCTGGAATTTCTCATCAGTCTTAAATTTCATAAGCTCGTCAGGGTCAGTAAAAGCAGGGAAGAAAGTACCCTTTTCCTTGTGAGTGATAAGCATGAACTTAGCCTGAGGCTTGTCCTCAAATTTAACGTTGTTGTCAGAGTCAGCAATAAGCTGAGTGTTTTTGTCAACAATAGCAGGAACAAGGAAAGTACTTCTCAAAGCAAGATTAACAACCTTGTTTTGAGTTTCGTTAGTGAAATCTTTTCTCATTTCGTTGATTGCCTCTACTAGTTCTGGGTTTGCGATAACTTTGTTTTCATTTTCATTAGCCATGATAAGTGCTCCTTACATATTTTATTTTTTTTCTTCAAGATTGGTTTCGATTATAAACTTAGGACGTTCCTTAGTTTCGAGATAAATTTTACCAATGTATTCACCGATTATGCCAATAGCCAAAAGCTGAAGTCCGCCAAGTGCCCAAATTGAAATAATCAAAGAAGGCCAGCCGGCAACAGATTTTCCAGTGCACCAAATTACGAAGAAATAAATCAGCATAATAATAGCAATAAGGAAAATAATCAAACCAAGGCTTGCAATAAATCTAATAGGTTTAACAGAAAGAGAAGTAATTCCCTCAACAGCAAAATAAATCATCTTTTTAAGCGGATATTTAGACTCGCCAGCCTGACGCTCGTTACGAACATAAGTAACAATGTCACTCTTGTAACCAACCATAGGAACAAGTCCGCGCAAGAATAGATTAACTTCTTTAAATTCAGCCAAAGCCTCAACAGCACGCTTGCTCATCAAGCGGTAATCAGCGTGATTGTATGTAATCTCAACACCCAGCTTAGCAAGTGTCTTGTAGTAACTTTGAGCAGTAAATCTCTTAAAAGCAGTATCCTTCTCGCGAGAAGAACGTACGCCATAAACAATGTCGCAGCCCTCAGCGCGTTTCTCTAAAAATCCGTCAATCGCATTAATATCATCTTGTAAATCAGCATCCATTGAAACAAGAATGTCGGCATAATTCTTAGCAGTCATAAGCCCAGCAAGCAAAGCGTTTTGATGCCCCTTGTTTCTTGAAAGCTTAAGACCAGTAAACATTGGGTCAACCTCATTTAACTTTTCAATCAGCTCCCAAGTTCTGTCCTTAGAACCGTCGTCAACAAGCATAACCTTGCTGTCTGCGGCGATTTTCCCGCCATGAATTAATTCATCCATCTTTTCTTTCAGAGCCACTACCGTAATAGGCAGCATCTCCTCTTCGTTGTAGCATGGTATTACCAAATACAGTGTTTCCATTCCTTATGTCCTTTCAATTTTGTTTTCTATCTATATTTTTATATTAAATAAATGCCTAGTATTGTCATTAGTAATACGAACAATTTGCTCAGCGGACATGTCTTTAATTTCAGCACCAGTCTGAGCGATATATTTAATCATATCACTAGTACATCGCTTTCCGCGAAAAGGTTCAGGAGCCATGTAAGGACAGTCAGTCTCAAGCAGAATTCTGTCAAGCGGAACTTCGGCTAAAGATTTTTTGACTTTCTTAGAGTTTTTAAAAGTTAAAACTCCAGTAAATCCAACATAAAGTCCTAAGTCAATATATTCTTTCACTACCTCAGGAGCGCCGGTGAAGCAGTGTACAACACCCTTTGGTTTGTATTTTTTCATCATCTCAAGAAAATCAGCAGTAGCATCACGACAGTGGAAAATGCAAGGCAGATTATGTTTTTGAGCAAATTCAATTTGCTCGCAAAGAACCTTAATCTGGAAATCTCTGTTATAACCGTCATAATGATAGTCAAGACCAATTTCGCCAACAGCAACAATTTTTTCAGAAGTTGGCAACAGATTTTCGAGAATAGATATGTAATTCTCGGGGGTATCACTCTGAGCCTCAGGGTGATATCCGATAGAAGTGTAGAAGTTTTGATATTTCTCAGCAGTCTTTATTCCAAAACGAGCAGATTTTTCGTCAACCGATGCGTGAATAACAAAATCCATCTCAGAATTTTCATTATCAAGAAGTAATGAAAGTACGTCATCGCGGTCCAAATCAAATGCACGGTCGTCATAATGAGAGTGCGAATCGACAATGCCTTTAATAATAGGAATCATTCCTTTCAAGAACAGCCTGTATAATTTCCAAAGTTGACTTTTTCAAGCAAAACTAAATAATAATCTAGAGTGTTATCAAAGTATTATCCAAGCTTTATAATCATTCATAATTATAGCATACTTTTTCTGTAATGTAAAGGGCTATTTCGTAAAATATGCACAAAACAAAGACAATATAATTGAAAAAATAAATATTTTGCACGATTAATAATTAATATATTATAAACGGCATTATAAACACAAAATGAAATTTACAATATATAAATTTTCAAGTTTGAGTATAAAACGAGCAGTTAAAATGAAAAAAATCTAAAAAATGACGAAACAAATAGACATAAATTTCATATATTGTCAATGGAGGTGTTTTTATATGTGTGGAATTGCAGGAATGATACATAAGTATAAAACTTTAGAAGAGCAGAACAGCATAGCAAGAAAAATAATAGGAAAAATAAAGCATAGAGGTCCCGATGAAGACGGGATTTATTGTGATAAGGGTGCAATGCTATTGCACGCAAGATTGTCAGTAATTGACATAGAAAATGGCAAACAGCCAATGTGTCAAAAGCGCCATAATCAAGAATATGCATTGGTGTATAATGGCGAATTGTATAATACCGATGAAATTCGAAAAGAACTTTACGACAAAGGCTGGTCGTTCGACGGACATTCAGATACAGAAGTCGTGCTAAAATCATATATCCAGTGGGGAGAAAATTGTGTAGATAAATTCAATGGAATTTTCGCATTTGCGGTGTGGGAAAGCGGTGCGAAACGCTTGTTCGTAGCACGAGATAGAATGGGAGTAAAGCCGTTTTTTTATACAATAAAAGACGGAGCATTTTATTTTTCGTCAGAAATAAAAGGTCTGCTATGCTTTGATGAGATTGAAGCACAAGCCGATAGCCAGTCGATAGCAGAAATAATGCTGATAGGACCAGCAAGAACTGCAGGTTATGGAGTGTTCAAAGGTGTTAAAGAACTTCAAATGGGTGAGTGCGGATGTTTCGAGAACGGCAAATTGAATATCAAAAAATATTGGGATGTAAAGGCAGCCGAGCATACGGATAATTTTGAGCAAACGGTTGAAAAAGTGCGATATCTAGTCACTGACGCAATAAAGCGCCAAACAATTTCTGACGTGCCAATTTGCTGTTTTTTGTCAGGCGGACTAGATTCAAGTGCGATATGTTCGATAGCCAATAGCAATATTCATAACTTAAATACGTTTTCAGTTGAGTATCGTGATAACGAAAAATATTTCAAAAAGTCAAAATTTCAGCCAAATAGCGATGATGAATATATAAATGAGATGTCAGAATATCTAGGCACAACTCACCATCATATCGTAATTGATACCCCTCAGCTTGGTGAAGCGCTGTATGATGCCGTCGATGCGAGGGATTTACCAGGAATGGCAGACATAGATTCGTCACTTCTGCTGTTTTGCAAAGAGGTCAAAAAGTTTTCAACTGTAGCCTTGTCAGGAGAGTGTGCAGACGAAATTTTCGGTGGATATCCATGGTATCGCGACAAAGATATCCGCATGATAAATGGATTTCCATGGTCGCAATCAACAGCCTATCGTGCAAGTTTAGTCAAAGATGATATTTTGCAAGACATAAACCCATCACAATATGTGTACGAAAGATATCGGCAAACCACTCAAAAGGTTGGTGAAACAACCTGCTCACCGCTTGAAAAGCGCATGAAAGAAATGATGAGACTAAACCTCGAGTGGTTTATGCAAACCCTGCTTGACCGAAAAGATCGTTGCTCAATGAATTGCGGACTAGAAGTCAGAGTGCCATTTTGTGACTATAGAATAGTTGAATATCTTTATAATGTGCCATGGGAATATAAAGATTATAACGGCAGAGAAAAAGGACTTTTGCGTTATGCCCTAGAAGGCTATCTCCCAGAGCATGTTCTGTGGAGAAAGAAAAGTCCATATCCTAAAACGCATAATCCGTCCTATAAGAAATGGTGTGCCGATAGATTAAGGGAAATTACTGAAAATGCGAACTCTCCACTGCTAGATATAGTCAAGAAATCAGAGATAGAAAAACTTATAAATGGTGAAGTTGAACAAATTCATTGGTATGGACAGCTGATGTCAAATCCTCAGATAATGGCGTACTTAATTCAGACTAATTATTGGCTAGAAAAATATAGGGTTAAGTTAGTTTAATATATTTATATAATAAAAAATTCTGATGTATCAAATTTAACGATACATCAGAATTTTTTTGTGAAAGTTATTCATCAATAGTATATCCAAACCCAAGAATCTGCATGTTGTTTGCCTCACTTCCCTCAGCCATAGAAATTTCAATTTCGTATTTCACATTTTCAGTCTGCATGCCAATATTGACAATCTGTGGATTGCCCCAGCCAGAAGCAGACTTAGGATCAAGATCAAATTCATCGTAAAGTTCACCGTCGCAAGTAACTTTTATGTGAGCTGAACCCCAGTCGCCTTGCTTGACTTCCTTGTAAATTAAAGATACAAATTTAGCAGTAAATTCAAATTTTATCGGCTCATTATCACCATCACAAACATACTTCCAACCGTCCTTAAATCGCGAAATATCAGTTCCCTCAATCCAACTTCCCAAGCTAGTAGGAGTCAAATTGTAGCTTTCAAATAAATGTGAACCAACCCCGCGAGCAGAAAATATCGGCTCTTTTGGATAATTATAATCTGTCGCCGTAAAGTCAGAAACAGTGTCAAAATAGAACCCAATCATATCCGCCACAAGTTGGTGACCGTAAACGTTGGGGTGTGATTCATCATCAGAGAAATCTTCCCAAGTCATCTGATCATTTTCGAACATCATTCTCAAAGCGTCGGCGTAAGAAATCATCGGCAAATCATAATAATTTCCAATCGACTTCATGTAATCCTGAGCCGAATAGTCCGATTTAGTTACTGAAAATAGTAGAATCACCGCAACATCATTTTCGATAAGCTCGCGAACAATGCTCTCGTAAGCGTTTTGATACTCCCCGTCAGAACCGTCATTAACAGCAAATTCAACAAAGCAAATGTCAGGATTATAGTCGAGAACATCACGTTCAAGACGCAAAATTCCAAGCGTCGACGGAGTACCGCTTAACCCAGCGTTGCAGTATTTCACGTTGTCACCATCGCCAAATTTCTCAGAGAAATAATCGCAGCTAAGTTTTGCGTAGCATGAATCAGCGCCAGCCGTCAAACCCTCAGTAATTGAGCCGCCCAAGTAAGCAACAGTAACATTTTCACCCGATTGAGCCTTTTTAATTTTCTCCTGTATTTTAGCAGTATTCCCATACGAGTATAAAGATGTCAGCATCATAGCTTTTCTCCATTCGCTCTCAGTTTCAGGCAGCTTTTCGTCCGCGTATTCAGTTTCAGAAGAAACCAAGCTGTCTAAACTTTCCTCATTTTTACTAGAACATCCAGACAAATTCATAATCATCAAAGAGAAAGCAAGACAGCAAATAAAAATTTTCTTTTGTTTCATATTTTCACCCCAATAAAACTATATAAACAAAATGACCTCCCGAAAAAACGAGAGGTCAAATAACGAAATGTTAAATATTCAATTAGTTAACAAGAGCCTTTTCAGTTTCCTTATCAAAGATATGGATTCTGTTAGGATCAAGTGCAACCTTAATTTCATCCTGTGGTCTAGCAGTAGAACGAGGTGAAACTCTAGCAGTTAGAGGAATGCCAACACAAGTTAGATATAGATAAGTCTCAGCACCCATCATTTCAGTTACTTCAACAGTAGCATCAATGATACCAGTCTTAGCAGCTGATAGGAACATATCTTCATCATGAATACACTCAGGGCGAATACCAAGAACAATTTCATGATCAACAAGTGGCTCAAGAACTTCAGCGTCAGCCTTGTCAGCAGGAACTTCAACAGTGTACTTAACAGCACGAGAGTTCTTAGTTTCCTCTGAACCAAACTCAACAACATAATTTCCGCCAACCTTAAGAAGCTTAGCATCAATGAAGTTCATTTGAGGTGAACCAATGAATCCAGCAACGAACTGGTTAACAGGGTTGTGGTAAAGGTTAGTAGGTGAGTCGATCTGCTGGATGTAACCATCCTTCATAACAACGATTCTATCACCCATAGTCATAGCCTCAGTCTGGTCATGAGTTACATAAATAAATGTAGTACCAAGTTTCTTATGAAGCTTAGAAATCTCTGTTCTCATCTGAGCACGAAGCTTAGCATCAAGGTTTGACAAAGGCTCATCAAGTAGGAATACTTGAGGCTCACGAACGATAGCACGACCAAGCGCAACACGCTGTCTCTGACCACCAGAAAGAGCCTTAGGCTTTCTGTCAAGAAGATGAGCAATGTCAAGAACCTTAGCAGCCTCCTCAACCTTTCTAGCAATTTCGTCCTTAGGAACTTTACGTAGTTTTAGTCCGAATGCCATGTTGTCAAATACTGTCATGTGTGGGTAAAGAGCGTAGTTCTGGAAAACCATTGCAATATCTCTATCCTTAGGTGCGATATCGTTTACTAGTCTGTCACCGATATATAGTTCACCTTCACTAATTTCTTCCAATCCAGCAATCATTCTAAGTGTTGTGGATTTACCGCATCCAGATGGTCCAACAAGAATGATAAATTCCTTGTCCTTAATTTCGATGTTAAAATCTGAAACCGCAATAACACCGCCTGCATACTTCTTATAAATTTCTCTTAATGATACACTAGCCATCTTTATAAGGACCTCCCTATTTATTAATTTTACTAATTATCCTATTAGCTATGTTAATATCATAACAAATTTTTCAAAAATGCACAAGAGTTTTTTTTACTAAACTTTATTATAACTCTTTATAAATAATGACGAAAAACTAACAACTCGTTACAATATATGGGAAAACGATTTCTATAACATCAAAAGTTTTTCAACATCTTTGTGCATAATATCCAAACACTCTCCAAGGGCAAGATTTTCATCTAAATCAAGCCTGCCTATAGCAGTACGCTTTAAATAGACGACCTTATTGCCAAGAGTTTCAAACATTCGCTTAACTTGATGATATTTGCCCTCATGCAGAATAATTTGACATTCGAGTGGATTATCACTGCCGATAAATTCAGCAGGCAGACATTTTTCATCGCCGTCAATAGTCATACCGTCCTTGATTATTTGAACGTAACTATCTTCCCAAGGTTTTTCAAGCCGAACAAAATAAGTCTTAGGCACATGAGTTTTAGGTGAAAGTATCTTGTGAGCAAGCACGCCGTCATCAGTTAAAAGCACAAACCCCTCAGTGTCCTTGTCAAGGCGTCCAGCAGGGAAAAGACCGTTTCGTCTTAATTCGTCAGGAATAATTTCAAGTACAGTAGTGGAAATTCCGTCCTTAGTTGAGCATACTACACCTTGAGGCTTGTTAAGCATAATATAAACGAATTTGCGATAGCGAATCTCCTCACCGTTGACGCAAATACAGGATTTGTCAGGGTTGATATGCAAATCAGATTTTTTCGCAATCTGACCATCAACACAAACCAAGCCTTTTTTACAAAGCTCACGAATTTGACTTCTCGACAAATCCGATTTTTGTGATGAAATAAATTTATCAAGTCGCATCTGTTTATTTATGTTCCTTTCTTTTAAAAATATGTGTGTTGACTTAGAGGAAGTTATTTTCCGTATTGAGCCTTAATAGTACCTATGCTCTCTCCGCCGATTCCGAAATTAGAGTCATCCAGTTCTTTAATAGTAACTGTAAAAAAGTTTTTTGGCACATTCATAATTTCTGATGAAACTTCTGTGAGTTTTGATATTAACAGTTCTTTTTGTTCGTCAGTCAAATGACCACTTTCAATTGATATATATGGCATAAAATATTCCTCTTTCTAGTTGTCCAGTATTTTTCTAATATTAATTATATATTATATACGTTTATGTATAAATCGTCAAGTCCTGCAGGCACGTGTCCTAGCGCGGACGGCGCAAAGTCGCATCATCGCTTGTACCTCGCTCGTGATAGGAGCTTATGCCATAATCAGCGTCACGACTGCGTAATTTAGGGTAGTTTATAAATCTTTGATTCTAGTTTTAAATTCACATAGTGACAACTTAATTTATACAAGTCGAATCAACTAGTAATATAACAAAAAACAAATACTCATAAACGTTTTTATCAATTACCATTAAGTGTACTAAAACACCATAACTACAACCCCGAACAGTCTTAGCGCGGACGGCGCAAAGTCGCATCATCGCTTGTACCTCGCTGGTGATAGGAGCTTATGCCATAATCAGCGTCACGACTGCGTAATTTAGGGTAGTTT
>CAZJRQ010000021.1:0-6526 GCA_964548535.1 uncultured Oscillospiraceae bacterium | reverse complement strand
ATAAATCTTTGATTCTAGTTTTAAATTCACATAGTGACAACTTAATTTGTATAAGTTTAAATACACGTTATGGCAGATTGATTTCGGTGAAAACTGCAAATGCAAAAAAGCAAAGTCAAAACTGACTTTGCTTTTTAAAATATTTGACATATAAATAACAATGGTTTTCCCCGAGCAATATAACTTTGCCATAATCAGTAAACTTTATGCGAGGGAATCGCGCCATCCGCGCCCTTGTATTTATTATACGAAAATATGTTCTTAATCACCATCAACTAAAACTTCTGAAGAAACACCAGTATCTTGATTAACTTCATCCGCAGCATCGTCAGCATTAGCAGTAGTAACATCAGTAACTTCAGAATTACCCCCAGCCTTGTCAGCGTCAGTAGGCAAAGCGTTAGCAGCTTCGTTACTTTCAACGCTGTCAGTCAAACTGCTTGATGCATTGCTAGACGAAACATCAATAGCAGATGAATCATTATTTCTTAAACCTTGAATAAACCCTTCAAGTTCAGTGCAGCAAACATCACCGCCAATAAGTACACCATCATAAATCATCAAGTTGCAAATCATGCAGTCCTTGTCTTCGTGGTCCTTGTAATTATATACTTGGTACGAATAAATTTCAACTGTTTTGCCCTTGTATTTTTCCAAATCAAAACCTTGTTCTTTTTGAAGGTCGTTGTATCCAGTGTACACGTCGTTAAATTCGTCAGGAATAGTAATAACCTTGCACTCAAGATATTTTTCAGAAACAGACCAGCCCATAGACTTCATAAAATCCTGTCGTTGAGTTTCAGTTTTAAGCGTGTAAACTGTAGGCTTGCCGATTTTACCGATAATCATAGCGATGACAACAACAATGCAGAGAATAAGCACTACAGTAGCCACGAGTGCCGCCATTGGTTTTTTGACTTTGATAGTTTTAATAAACATAAATACCCTCTCTTCTGGACGCATGTCAGCCACGTCCTGTATTTTGTAAATGTATATGATAGGATAATTAGTTTAATGACAATATTTTTTGAACTTGATGACTAAATTTTTCTTTTTTGCAAACACTATCTTAAAAGGATGGTGTCAGCCAAATGGAAACTATTTCTAAATCTAAAAAAATATCAATGATAATAATGCTGATTATAACAGCACTAGTCTGCCTAGCAGTACTTTTTAATGTCCAAATATATACAACCTATGCGATTTGGAAAACACCAGTAGTCCAAACAAAAACGGAGGAGCTGAAATCATCAATAGGCAAAATTTACGATAGAAACGGCGTGCTTCTAGCGGATACGGATGAAGATGATAATAGAATTTATCCAAATAATACAGCAGTCCATATGCTAGGTACAGTAAGTAATTCTCATATAGCTCAAAGCGGAATAGAACTAGCTTTTGAGGATTATCTTAAGGGAATAGACGGAGAAAAAATACAAGAGTATACAACCCTAAAAGGTGAAACATTCTTGTCTGATGAGAATATACAACCAGCACAAAATGGTCAGGATGTCTACTTGACAATAGATAGTAAACTTCAAGAAAGTGTTGAAGATATCCTGAAAAATGCTATGCAAACCCATGAAAATCAAACTGCATATAATGACTATACTCCACCCTCAGGTTCAGGCGGAGCGATAACAGTGTTAGATGTAAATTCCGGCGAAGTCCTAGCAATGGCGTCAGCCCCTGACTTTGATATCCAAAATTATAATAATGATTATGACGAAATAATAAAAAGCGAAAACTCACCGCTTCTTAATCGAGCAGCGCAAGGTTTGTATAGACCAGGTTCAACTCTAAAAACAGTAACAGCCTATGCCTGCCTGTCCGAAGGCGCAATAACCCCAACCAGCTTTTATTATTGTAAAGGCGAGTATAGTTATTACGGCACAAAATATAATTGCATGGCAAAGCATAAGGTTGTAACTGTAACAAAAGCATTGGAAGTTAGCTGTAATATATTTTTCTATAAAGCCTCTCAAGACTTAGGAATAGATAATTTAGTAAAGTATGAAAAAATGTTCGGACTAGGTGAAGAACCGGATTTTGTTCTGCCAACCTACAGCGGACAGCTAACATCACCCTCAGCATTTACAGGAATAGGCGAACTTTGGACACCAGGACAACTCCTCCAATCCGCAATCGGACAATCAAAAACATTAGTAACCCCACTTCAAATGGCACTGCAAGCAGAAACAATCGCAAATAAAGGAACAAGATATTCACCGAAATTAGTTTCGAAAATAGTAAATGAAAACGACGAGCAAACTTTTTCGGAGGAGCAGAAAATTGAAAACGAATTTTATTACTATAAATCAGCATTTGATACCTGTAAACAAGGTATGATAGCCTCAACAGTTTATACTTACGGCGATTATGCGCTGTCAGCACTTCCAGAAAAAACCGCAATGAAAACAGGTACACCCGAGTCGCCAAGAGGTTATGATAGTGCGGTAATAGGCTTTTATCCAGCCGAAAATCCGCAAATAGCATTTTCGGTAATGTTAGAGGACGGCAACAACGCAAAAAATGCAGTCAGAGCAATAATCGAAAGCTATCTAAATGCAAATTCTTAGTGCAATGCAGTAATGTAACACGTTAACAAAAAATTTAATTTTAAAATGTTTTCGAAAAATTTTCTATGCGAAATTCCTGCATATTGTATCAATATATGCAGGAATTTATACATATATAAGTGCCGTGCGCAGTGTGTACTTTAATAAATAGTGAGTTTTTAGGGAAAACATGTTCGGTTGTTGATAAATATTAACAAAAAAACTTTCTGTATGCTTGTATTTCTGCTCTGCTTTTGTGCAAAATCACTAATAAACTAGTAGTCGTTTAATATGAATTAACGATTTTATACTTTTTTATCTATAAGCCTTTGACAATTTCAAATAATGTGGTAAAATAAATACAGGTGGCTTTGCGGAATAGACTCTATATGATGTCAATTTATTACATTTAGGGAGAGGGGTAATAAACGCAATAGCTAAATTCAAAAAATTAATTCTGCGAAAAAAGCAGTTTTTATAAGCGAAAGGGGCAATTAGAAATTATGTCAAAGATTATTGCAGTAACTTCTGGAAAAGGCGGAACAGGAAAATCATCTATAAGTGCATGCCTTGGATATGCTCTTGCGAAACAGGGTAATAGAACACTAATTATTGAGCTTGACTTTGGTTTAAGATGTATGGATATTATGCTTGGAATGCAGGGAAATATTACTTATGATTTAGGTGATGTGCTAGACGGAACATGTGATGTTTCAAAAGCGACAACAACAGTAAAGCTAGCGTCGAATTTGAGCGTGCTATGTGCACCGTCAGATCCGTTTGTACAGCTAAAGGCTGAGGATATTGAGAAAATCACATCTGAGATGAGAAAGTATTTTGAATACATAATAATTGATACCTCAGCAGGTATAAATGGTTCTGTATTTGATATCGTAACAAATTCTGATTTGATTCTTATAGTAACAACACCAGACCCAGTTTGTGTGCGTGATGCGCGAATGATGTCAGATGAGTTTTATAAGAGAGGCAATCAGAAACAGCGTTTGGTGATTAACAAAGCGAACAAGAGAATTTTCGAGTTTGATGAAATTGATGACCTTGATGCAATTATTGATACAGTAGGAGTACAGCTTTTAGGAGTAATTCCTGAGGATAGTGCAATTCCGCTTGCAACAGGAAAGGGAGCACCGCTGTCATCAAGTTCGATGGGCTTTTTAGCATTTTCAGCAATATCGAGAAGAATAAGGGGCGAGCATATCCCGCTGTCAATAAAGATGTAATTTTATAACAATTTTAATTTATGAGAAATTTGAAAGGGGGTTTATAATTGAATATAGCACTTATTGCACACGATTCGAAAAAAGAACTAATGGTACAATTTTGTATAGCTTATTGCGGCATATTAAGTAAGCATAGTTTATGTGCTACGGGTACAACAGCAAAGGTGGTAAGTGAAGCAACGGGCTTGAAAATTCAGC
This sequence comes from uncultured Oscillospiraceae bacterium, assembly GCA_964548535.1. Lineage (GTDB taxonomy): Bacteria > Bacillota > Clostridia > Oscillospirales > Ruminococcaceae > CAZJRQ01. The sequence continues at coordinate 2,529 of CAZJRQ010000021.1, read as the reverse complement.
GTTATTTAAGTGGTACACAGGGGGGAGATCAGCAGATTTCCGCACGAATTTCCTGTAACGAGATTGATTTGCTGTTATTTTTCAGAGATCCGATTTCGGCTAAACCTCATGAGCCAAATGAGTATAATTTGCTAAGATTGTGTGATGTTCATAACATACCAGTTGCTACGAATATAGCAACAGCAGAGGCTCTAATACATTCACTTGACAGAGGCGATCTTGACTGGAGAGAGATTGTAAATCCATCATAGTTTAGAATGTTTCGGATGATGTCGTACGAATTAAATTAATATTTATGCAATGATAAGGAGAGTAGGTTTTTCAAGTGCATTTTAGCGAGGGCGGAAAGGTGAGAGCGTCTGTGCATAGAAAAACTGAAGGACACCTTTGAGCACATCGTTGATAAAGGCGATGCGTAACCTCTGCGTTAAAGAGAAGACGAGTGGCTAATTTTTTTGATAAGAGAAAAATTCTTTCTGGCGAAAAAATTAGCAATTTAGGGTGGTATCACGATTACGGTCGTCCCTTTTTTAGGGGACAGACCGTTTTTTTGTAATTATAACAAGTATAATAGCGTAAAAAGCGTGGGAAAGGGTTGGAAAATATGGCATTAATAACACAAAGACCAAAGGGAACACAGGATGTAATACCAAGCGAGGTTTATAAATGGCATACAGTTGAAATGATAGCAAAGGAAGTTGCTGAGCAGTTCGGGTTCAAGGAAATCAGAATACCAACATTTGAAGACACAGGATTGTTTGTGCGTTCAGTAGGCGATACAACAGATGTAGTCCAAAAAGAAATGTATACAGTTTCAGCGACAGGCGACAGCAAGTTCACACTTCGACCAGAGGGAACAGCAGGAACAATCAGAGCAATGCTTGAGAACGGCGTGGTAAATGAAGGTTTTCCTCAAAAAGTTTTCTATATGCTTTCGTGTTTTCGTCACGAAAAGCCACAGGCAGGCCGTCTAAGAGAGTTCCACCAGTTCGGCTGTGAAATGGTGGGAACAGCGTCACCAAGAGCAGATGCTGATATAATTGCGCTTGCAAAAATGGTTATAGACAGAATCGGACTAAAGAATATCGAGCTTAATATCAATTCAATCGGCTGTCCAGAGTGCAGAGCGAATTATCATAAAGCGTTGAAAGAATATTTTGCGCAGTATAAAGACCAGCTTTGTGGAACTTGTCAGGATCGTCTAGAGAAAAACCCAATGAGAATTCTAGACTGCAAATCTCCAGAAGATAGAAAAGTAGCCGAAAATGCACCAGTAATTTTAGACTTCTTATGTGAAGATTGTCAAGAGCATTTCGACGGCTTGCAGAAAAATCTAAAGCTAATGGGAATTGAGTATAAAATCAATCCGACAATCGTAAGAGGTCTAGATTATTATACTCGTACAGTTTTCGAGTTTATCACAACAGATATCGGCGCACAAGGTACAGTATGCGGTGGCGGACGTTATGACGGATTGATAGAAAATCTAGGCGGAAAACCAACTCCAGCACTAGGTTTCGGCATGGGACTAGAAAGATTAATTCTAACAATGCAGAGCCAAAACTGTCCTTTTGTAGAAGAAAACACCTGTGATTTGTATATAGCGCCAATGGGCGAAAGTGCGACAGATAAAACAATAGAGCTAGTAAAAATGTTCAGAGATGAGGGCTTTTTCGTTGAGTATGACCTAATCGGACGCGGACTAAAAGCACAAATGAAGTATGCAGATAAGATTGGTTCAAAGTACGTAATAGTGTTGGGTGATAACGAAATTGAAACAGGCAAAGCAATGCTTAAAAACATGGATAGCGGAGAACAAACAGAAGTTTCACTTGACGAAAGCATAATCGAAAGTTTCGGAGCAAGCTATTATGATATATTAATGCAAAACGATGATATGTTCAAAGGCCTTGCCGATTTGATGGGCGGAATGAAGCAGTAGTAGAGTTCGGATTTTTTGGAAAGAAAAAGAGGTAAAAAAATGCTTTTAGTTTTGCCAGTAAGCTATGAATATGAAACTAGCATGACACCGAAGCAAATCGCAAGAAAGCTAGATGGTGAAATAATTCCGCACGTGCCGACATTGAACATTCTGTCAACAGGAAAATTCATGAAGAGTTATAGAATGGAGTCGGTTTATTATGGCAGAAGAACGTCAAAGAATGACTTCCAGCTGTTTTATCATCAAGCTAAAAAGCGCGACGGCGGTTCAACAGGTTTTTACGGAACTATCGAAAAAACGAAAACAGGTGCGAAAATTTCGGGTAAGTTTAGAAAACCAGCGTATACCTATGTTTTCGCGATAATATGGACGTTAGCGGTGCTGTTTTTAGCGTTGATGATGTTTGCAATTGAAGAAAAAACAGGTGCAATAGTAACAGCAGTAATATGGGCAGTAGGATTTTTCTTAATGTTCTGGGACAACAGCAAAAAATATTTAAGGGCATACATAGAAACTTTCCCAAATCATCAAGGCGATTAAAAGTTTTCGGTTAAGCCTTTTTTAAAAGGCTTATAGGGGTAGAGAGG
>CAZJRQ010000020.1:200-44526 GCA_964548535.1 uncultured Oscillospiraceae bacterium | reverse complement strand
GCGTCTTGCCTTTAACCATATTTCCTGAAAACTTCTATATGGCTATCCGACTTTTAGCTATGGTCTTTTCTTTTTAAGTATGGTGCCGGTGACCGGGGTCGAACCGGTACGGTATTGCTACCACTGGATTTTGAGTCCAGCACGTCTGCCAATTCCATCACACCGGCAAAATATCGTCAAAATTTAATATGTTAATTTCGCTTTGAAAAATCATAACTAAATTTAACGCTTTATTATTATAGCATATTTAATAATCAAAGTCAATACCTTTTCATGAAAAATTTCTTCTTTAGAGATTGTGCAAAAAACTTATACAAAAATCGTGTATTTGACTTGCTTTTTATGATTTATTATGTTAAAATATTATTATCTAATATCTAATGGTGATTATATATTTTACTTGGAGGATTTTTAAAAATGAGCGATAAACATTTCAAAATATTACTATGCGATGATTCAATGTTCGCACGAAAAAAATTAAGAATGTTCATTTCTGGCGTCCAAGAGTTCAGCGAAATTGATATTTATGAAGCTGCTGACGGTGAAGAAGCTGTAAGCAAATATAAAGAATTTACTCCTGACCTTGTTTTTATGGATATTGTTATGCCTAAACTTACCGGTATTGAAGCGCTTAGACAGATTATGGATGTTAATCCTGAGGCTATTGTTGTTATGGCATCTTCAGTTGGCACTCAAAGTCAGCTTAAAGAAGCTATAAATATTGGTGCGTTTAATTTTCTACAAAAGCCTATTGACAATGACGAAGTCAAAGTTATTATTGAATCTATTATTGATTAAAAATTTACTACGTAAGGAATTTTACAAATGTTTGCACAATTTTTCGGTGGATATTTATTAAACAACGGTCTTGTATCTCCTGATGCACTTTCTCAAGCTATTGATGACAAAATCAATACTAGAATGCGTTTAGGTGTACTTGCTATTAATGCTGGTCTTATGACTGCTCAGCAGGTTGAACATGTAAATGTTTCTCAGCAAATTATTGACAAGCGTTTTGGTGAGCTTGCTGTAGATTTGGGTTATCTTACTGATAAGGATGTTGAACAGCTTCTTTCATCACAGCCTTCTGATTATTTGCTGATTGGACAAACTTTAGTTAACAACGGCACGATGTCTAATGCCGACTTTGAATCGGCTATAAACGACTACAAAAAGAAAAATCAGCTTTCTGATGACGATATTTCTAGCAATCAAAGCAACAAAATTACTGATTTAGTTAATGGATTTTATCACTTTAACACTTCGGCTCATGCACGAATTTACACTGACTATATTGCTTGTCTTTTTAAAAGTATAATTAGATTTATTGGTGATGATTTCACTCCGCTTGAGGCTACTGTTATTAATAAATTTGAAAATGAAACTCCGCTTAACATCGTTACTCAAAAATTCGTAGGTAATTACAACGCTCAGATTTCAATTGCGTGTCAAGATGACGAATATATTACACTCGCTGAAAGATTTTCTAAAGAAGAGTTTAATGAGGTTGACGATTTTGCTAAATCAATTGTTGGTGAGTTCTTGAACATTAACAACGGTTTGTTCCTTGTAAATGAATCGAACGAGAATGGCACTGAACTTAATCTTTTACCGCAGGAATATTATAACAGTTCGTCATTTGAACTTGAATTCCCAGCATACTGCATTCCTGTTGCATTCTCATTTGGAGAAGTTGAATTTCTTCTTTCAATTTACTAATTTAAAATATTTGACAGACAGATTTTTTATCTGTCTGTTTTTTTGTACTCAAAAACCCTCGATTACACAAAAAAAAGCTTGCACATTTTACTGTACAAGCTTTAAAATCCAATAGCAATTATTCACTAACTATATCATCGTCAAGATCAAGATCGTCTCCGAAAAGCTCACTTGTATCAATACCAAAGCTAATTAGCAGAGCCTCAACCTCATCGTCGTCCATTTCAACTACATCACTGTATGTATAATCCTTTTCAGCAAGCTGTTCTTCACTAATTCCGAACATTGCCAAAGTTACTCTAATTTGAACCTCTTCAGTAGCTTGATTATCTTCAGTCATCTCAAACCAATCTTTGAAATCCGGAAGTTCAATCTTATCAGACTTTGTTTCAACTGTATTGAAAACTACAGTTGTGTCACCGAAAAATTCATCAGATGATACAATCTTCTTAATATCACCAACAGCGTCAAAATAATATGAAACTGTTACAACATCAGCCTCAGATGACTCCTCACTGTCAACGTCATACTTCATCTCAAAAACTTCAACCTTCAAGCCGTCTTCATCTTTAACGTCAACTAGCTTATATGAATCGTCCACTTGATAAGTATCAAATCCCATTTCAGCCAAATCCATGTCCTCAAGTTTCTGGAAAACCTTTGCATCAGCAAAAGAAATATATCCCGCACCGTCAATAACATAAGATTCAGTGTCAAGACCCATTACATTAGTTTTCTGATAATAACTCTCACCATTTTTTGCAATTATACAAGGTGTTTCACCCATAAATGATGATGTAACTATCACGTCAATAGTAAAATTATCACCGCTTACAAACTCTGTATACGCCTTTGAATAATCTCCGTCCTTATAATTTGCAGTATCCTTTGCTTCTTGTGCACTTGATGTGTCTTTCTTATCTTCCTTACTACTAGAATCATCTTTACCACAAGCTGTAAAAACCATACCAGCCATTAATACAGACAATAAACCTGCTACTATTTTCTTCATTTTTTCACCTTTTCATATTTTATTCAGCATAATCATACCAATATATCATTATAATATCACAAAATCATCAAATAGTCAACAACTTTATCAAAAAACAATCTTAATTTACAAATTGTTTATTAGCACCACGCACCATCAACCCTCAAAACCTGTCCATTTACGTACTGCGAATTGTCAGAAATCAAAAACTTCACTGCATTGGCGATATCTTCAGGCGTGCCTATCTTACCTGCTGGAATTTCATCAACAACCGCACTTAAATCATCGCCTGAAAGCTGATTATTCATCTTCGTATCAATAAGCCCTGCACTTATACAATTGACGTTTATTCCACTTGGAGCTGTTTCTTTAGCTAACGCTTTAGTGAATCCGACCAAACCAGCCTTTGCAGCCGAATACGCCACCTCACATGACGCTCCTATTTCACCCCATACTGACGAAATATTTATAATTTTGCCGTAATGCTGTCTTATCATGCTCGGCAAAATCAGCTTTGTAAGAATCATTGCTCCTGTAAGATCTTCATTTATAATTCTAATTAAATCATTATCTGCAAGGTCGGTAAAAAGCCCAATACTAGCCGTACCTGCGTTGTTTATCAGAATCTGCGGAGCTGACAGAACATCACCAACAAACTGCACTGATTTTTGTACACTTTTAATATCATTAAGATTACACTCAACAGACGCTGCCACTCCGCCATGTGACTGAATAGATTTACTAACCTCATCAGCTGATATTTTATTTTTATAATATCCGACCGCTACAGCAAAGCCATCATCTGCCAAAGCCTTACAAATTGCCGAACCAATTCCGCCAGAACCACCTGTTACAAATGCAGTTTTCATAAACCACTCTACCCTCTCGATTAAATTTATCTCTTTTATTATAACACAATGCAGTGAAGTTTTCAAGAAAATTTACTTGTTGCACTTGAAAAAAAGCCAGTTTTATGATATAATATATAGCATTATCAACTGGAGGACTTTTTACTATGGAAAACCAAATAAACAAAAAAAAGCTGCTGCTTTATGGATTTTTAAAAGCAATACAATGTGAATTTTTCGGATTTTTTCTGCTTTTATTCTACATTGCCGTTTCGAAAGCTATGGGAGTTTTCGCTAATATTCTATTCGGATTCGCTGGAATTTGCACCGTAATTTGCATCATGGCTGACTTAGGTTTAAAGCAAGGCGAAAAGGCAAATAACAAGGTTAAACTTCATGGGGCAGAGCCGTGCAGAAATTTCGGTTTGAAAATTGGTCTTGTTGCGGCAATTCCGAGTTTTGTCACATTTTTTCTTTTAGTTTTATCGTACTTTAACGTGATTGGAAACTTTATTCCAGCTTACAAAATATCAAATGCCTGCTTTTTTCCAATTATAGATTTAGTTGCACATAGTGCTAGCATTTCTGATTTGAATCCTGCTGCACTAATACTATTTGCGTTTCTGCCATTTTTCTTTGTATTATCCGGCTGGCTTTCATTCAAATGGGGATATGACCAAGTAGATCTTAAATCTAAAGTACTGTACAAAAATAAATAGTATACTATTATAAAGGTATAGCAAAAAGAACGAGTCCGTATTATCGTACTCGTTCTTTTTTATTTTCATAATTATTAAATTTTATACTATTTATATACTATTATAAAGCTATATAATTCTTCGAACTGTATTTATATTATAATACTGCAGATATGAAATTGACTGAACCTTAATTCCGTCGCGAGAATTCATTGCGTGAACCATTTTATTATCGCCGATATACATCGCTACGTGACCGTAATTATTCATAACGATAATGTCGCCTGCCTTCATATTGTTTCTGCTTACAGCTTTACCCTTAGTAGCCTGAGTTCTAGCATTATGAGAAATATTCATACCAATTTGCTGATATGACTGCATTGTAAGCCCTGAGCAGTCAGTTGCACGATAGCTTGAACCGCCCCAAACATATTTTCCGCCATTCATACCAGCACCATAGTCACTGACAATGCGGCGTTTTGCCTCATCCTCTGGAATACGATTTACCGTTTTGCCTGAATCAAGCTTGGCAAACTTGCCCTTATATTTTCCCTCAGTGATTTTTACATATGTACTGCTATATGTTTTTGCTGATAGTCCTGCAACTTTAGTTCCCTTAGCATTATAAAGCTCTGAAACCACTGACTGACGTGAATCAGTTTTTACTGACTTCACCATTTTTCTGTCCTTAACTGTATAAAGCTGAACATTTTTATTGATATTAAAATATGTCTTTTTTTCTGTCTTTGCTTTTATAACATCAGAAAAATTAGATTCATTTGAGCCATTAACCGCCTTGATTTTTACACTATAAACTGTTGATGCTCTTAAATGATTTCCATTATTATATAGATCGATTTGATTTTTGTTTGATTTTACATCAGCTAGCTTTACCTTTTTAGTTAAGTGATTGCTGACATATACATGGAAAACAGTTCCTGAATTATATGATGAGGTGTTTTTTAAATTAATTTCAATTTTATCTGAATACGTTCTCTTTATTGCAAACTGCGGTTTTGTTAGCGTTATATTCGCCGCACTTGCATTAATTGCAAACATACTTTCATTTGAATTCTTACTTGCCATTGCTCCAGCAGTTGAAAACACCATTGTAATTGCTAAAGCTGTGCTTATAAGTTTCTTTAATAAAATAATAAATCATCCTTTCAAAATGCGTTTTAGCTGTGAAACTAAAACAGAACATGACGTTTAATTATGTATACGCCACAGGTTTGCCTCGATCTATGTTCTACATTATATCAAAATTGCTTTGATTTTACTACACTTTTTGAATCATTTTGTATTAGTGCTGTAACTTAGTGTAATCATTTTGTAACCATTTATGCAACTAGCACAACAAAAAATACATATATATCCAATTTTATTTCGTTTTTTTGTCCTAGTTCACAATTATCACTCTTAAAAATGATGCTTTTACGATGCATATGTATGATTGCACAAAAAAGCAGTAAAATAATATTGAAATTTAGACAAAAAAAAGCGTCAAAGTACTTGACAAAAATGAAAAAAAGGTATAAACTATACTTAGCACTCAAAGAGAACGAGTGCTAACACTCAAAAACATCAAGTGCTAAAAGTTAGGCAGGTGAGATAATTGGATAGCCGAAAATTAAAAATTCTTACAGCGGTTGTAGATGAATATATAGTAACAGGAATTCCTGTAGGTTCAAAGGCGATAATGCAGCATGTTAAAGCATCTTCTGCAACAATTCGTAATGAAATGGCAGAGCTTGAAAAGCAAGGTTATCTTGAACAGCCTCACACCTCAGCTGGCAGAATTCCTACTTATATTGGATATAGAATGTATGTTGACTCGCTAATGGAAACTAATCCACTTAGCGATGAGGAAAAGCATAAGATTGACTCAATGCTTCCAACAGAAGCGGTTACGGAAGAGGATGTTGTTCAATCAGCATCAATGGCTTTGGCTGAACTTACTAAGTGTGCAACGGTTGTTGCAAATTCTACACCAAAGTTTTCTCTTATTTCAAAAGTTGAAGTTATTCCTACGGGTAAGAGAATGTATGTTATTCTTATGATTACTTCTAATGGTACTATTAAGAATAAGATTTGCAGATTGGAATTTGACATTACTAACGAACAGCTTGAGTTTTTTGACAACTATCTCCAATCAAATTTACATGGAGTTTCAATTGACGATATTTCCGAAGATTTCTTCGATAATATAAGTGCCGCTATGGGAACATATATGATGACTCTTGCTCCTTTGGTTTCTGAACTTGCTTCGTTATCACATGAGCTTACTGATCAAGACGTATTTGTTTCTGGCGCTGCAAACTTACTGGCTTGCAAGGAATTTAATCAAAATGAAATTATTACTTTCCTTGATAATAAATCTGAAATTGCAACATTTATTGATGAAAGTTTCAGCAATTTGCAGGTAATGTTTGCTCCTGAAAACGATAAATTCGTTATTCAAAATTCATCTATCATCACTGCTCCTTTTTTAAAGGACGGAAAACAAGCTGGTGCGCTTGGACTTATCGGTCCAATGAGGATTGACTACGCAAAGTTTATTCCTTATCTTGAATATTTTTCACAACGCATTACAGATTTGATTTCTGACGATGATGACAAGGAAAAGAACAAATAAGTGGAGGGTGGCTTTAAAATGGCAACAGAGAACGAACAGCAAAAGAACGTTAACGCTGAAGAGCTGGATATAGAAAATACTAACGATGAGGTTGTTAACGAGACAGCACAGAAGGAAGGCAAAGCCGACAAGAAAGATAAGAAGAAAGAAAAAGCAGCAAAAAAATCTGAGGCTGAAAAGCTAAAAGAACAGCTTGCCGAATCAAACGACAAGTATTTAAGACTTATGGCTGAATATGATAATTTCAGAAAGCGCACTGCTAAGGAACGTCTTGATATTACATCAGACGCAAAGGGCGATACAGTTTTAGAGATTCTTCCGGTTATAGACAACTTTGAGAGAGCTCTTGCTACTGAAACTACTGATGAAAATTACAAGCAAGGTATTGAAATGATTTTCAATCAGTTTAACGAAGTTCTTGCAAAATTAGGTATCGAAGTTATTAATCCTGAGGGTGAAGAATTTGATCCGAATTTTGCAAATGCAGTAAACCAAATTGAAGATCCTGAGCTTGGCAATAATGTTGTTGCACAGGTTTTCCAAAAGGGATATAAAATCGGCGATAAGGTTATCAGATATGCAATGGTAGTAGTTGCAAATCCATAAGCAAATAATTTAAGAAAACAACAAAATTAAGTATGAATATATTGAAAGGAAGATTTTATTATGGGAAAGATTATTGGTATTGATTTAGGTACAACAAACTCATGCGTTGCAGTTATGGAAGGCGGCGAGGCAGTAGTAATTCCAAACAGCGAAGGTGCTAGAACTACTCCTTCAGTTGTAGGCGTTTCAAAAACAGGAGATAGACTTGTAGGTCAGGTTGCTAAAAGACAGGCTGTTACTAACTTTGACAACACTGTTACTTCAATCAAAAGACATATGGGTACTGATTACAAGGCTAAGATGGAAGGCAAGGACTACACTCCTCAAGAGGTTTCAGCTATGATTTTGCAAAAACTTAAAGCTGATGCTGAAAGCTATCTTGGCGAAACAGTAAACGAGGCTGTTATTACAGTTCCTGCTTACTTCTCAGATGCTCAAAGACAGGCAACTAAGGACGCTGGTCAAATTGCTGGTCTTACAGTTAAGAGAATTATCAACGAGCCTACAGCTGCTGCTCTTTCTTACGGAATTGATAAGGAAGATGATCAGAAGATTATGGTTTACGACCTTGGTGGTGGTACATTCGACGTTTCAATCATTGAAATGGGTGACGGCGTAACTGAGGTTTTGTCTACTGCTGGTAACAACCGTCTTGGCGGTGACGACTTCGACCAGAGAATTATTGATTGGATGGTTGCTGAGTTTAAGGCTAACGAGGGCGTTGATCTAACTAACGATAAAATGGCTATGCAGAGACTTAAAGAGGCTGCTGAAAAGACTAAGATTGAGCTTTCATCAACTCCTTCATCTTCAATCAACCTACCATTTATCACAGCTGATGCTACAGGACCTAAGCACCTTGACTTGACACTTACACAGGCTAAGTTCAATGAAATGACTGCTGACCTTGTTGAAGATACAATGGGACCAGTTCGTCAGGCTCTTTCAGACAGCGGACTTTCAGCTTCTGAGCTTCAAAAGGTTCTTATGGTTGGTGGTTCTTCAAGAATTCCTGCTGTACAGGATGCTGTTAAGAAATTTATTGGTAAGGATCCATTTAAGGGTATCAACCCTGACGAGTGTGTAGCTCTTGGTGCTGCATATCAGGGCGGTGTTCTTGCTGGTGATGTTAAGGACGGTCTACTACTTCTTGACGTAACTCCACTTTCACTTGGTCTTGAAACAATGGGCGGAGTTTGCACAAAGATTATTGAGAGAAACACTACTATCCCTACAAAGAAATCACAGGTATTCTCAACGGCTGCAGACAATCAGCCAGCAGTTGATATAAACGTACTTCAGGGTGAGCGTGAGTTCGCTAAGGACAACAAACAGCTTGGTATGTTCAAGCTTGACGGTATCGCTCCTGCTCCAAGAGGAATTCCTCAGATTGAAGTTACTTTTGATATCGATGCTAACGGTATTGTACACGTTTCTGCTAAGGATCTTGGTACTGGCAAGGAGCAGAATATTACAATTACTTCTTCAACAAATATGTCTAAGGACGATATTGACAAGGCTGTTAAGGACGCTGAGGCTTTCGCAGCTGATGATGCTAAGAAGAAGGACGAGGTTGACGCTAGAAATCAGGCTGACCAACTTGCATTCCAGGCTGAAAAGGCCCTAGGCGAGTTCGGCGACAAGGTTTCTGAAGCTGAAAAGACTGAGTGCCAGACTAAGATTGACGCACTTAAGGAAGCTCTAAAGGGTACTGATATTGAGGACATCAAGGCTAAGAACAAGGATCTTGAGGAAACTTTCCAGAAGATTTCAACTAATGTTTATCAGCAAGCAGCTGCAGCACAACAGGCTGCTGGCGGTGCTGAGGGCTTTGATCCTAACAACATGGGAGGCAATCCAAACCCAGACGACGACGTAATCGACGCTGAGTTTACTGACGCTGAATAAAAACAAATATATCTTAACCGCAGAGTTCTAAACGGCTCTGCGGTTAGGCTGTATATAAGGGAGTAATGTTTATGGCAGATAAAAGAGATTATTATGAGGTGCTTGGTGTATCAAAGGGTGCATCTGACGATGAGCTGAAAAAAGCGTATCGTAAGCTTGCAAAGCAATATCACCCAGACCTAAATCCTGACAATAAAGAGGCTGAGGCTAAGTTTAAAGAAGTAAACGAGGCTTATGAGATTCTTTCTGATTCTGATAAAAAAGCTAAATACGACCAGTTTGGTTTTGCGGGCGTTGATCCTAGCTACGGCGGTGGTCAAGGCGGCGGATTTGATGGCTTTGGAGGATTTGGCGGAGTAGATGATATTCTAAACTCTTTCTTCGGCGGCGGATTTGGCGGAAGACGTTCTAATCCTAATGCTCCACAGCAAGGCAGTGATATTGAGGCTAACATCACACTTAGCTTTATGGAGGCTTGCACAGGCAAAAAAGCAAGCATTCGCATTAACAGATTGGAGAAGTGTTCCGACTGTAACGGTTCTGGTGCTGCAAAGGGTACAACTGCAAAAACTTGTCCTGATTGTAACGGTACTGGCACTGTAAAAATATCACAGCGCACACCTTTCGGCAACATTGCACAGACCGCAATGTGCTCACGCTGTGGCGGTAACGGAAAAATTGTAGATACACCATGTCAAAAATGTTCAGGCAAGGGACTTGTAAAGACACCTACAACTAAGGAAATTGACATTCCAGCCGGCATTGACAACGGTCAGTCACTACGAGTTCAAGGTGGCGGTAACGCTGGCAAAAATGGCGGACCAAACGGTGATTTGCACATTAATGTTACTGTTCGTGAAGACCCAATTTTCGAGCGAGACGGTTATGATGTATGGACAGATATTCCGCTTACTTACACTCAAGCGACACTTGGAGCTGAAATTATAGTTCCAACTATTGACGGCAAGGTTAAATACAACGTACCTGAGGGAACTCAGACTGGAACTGTTTTCCGTCTAAGAGGCAAGGGTATCAAAAAACTTTCCCGCTCTGACAGAGGTGACCAATACGTTAAGGTTTCGGTTGAGATTCCAAAAAATCTTAACAAGGAACAGCAGAATCTGCTTAAGGCTTTTGACGAATCACTTTCAAACAAGAATTATCAAAAGCGAGAGAACTTCTTTAGCAAGCTAAAGGATAAATTTAAATAATTACATCCCCAACTATTTTATATTGCTATTGCGATACTAATAGTTGGGGTTTTTGTTTACAAAAAAAGTCCGCACAAATTGGAATTATCCAGTTTGTGCGGACTTTGTATTTCTGATTTTTTTGTAAATTGCACGTATTGTAAATTTATTATCATATCAAATAAACTTAGGTTTTAAGTTAGCAAGGCTTATTCTTATCATCAACCATTACTACTGCTGGCTGATAATTTTCTGCCTCTTGCTGTGTCATTTGTGCATATGCCATAATGATTACCTTATCATTCACCTGCGCACATCTAGCTGCTGCTCCGTTTAGACATATAATACCCGAATCAGCCTCGCCGCGAATTACATATGTTTCAAAGCGCTGTCCGTTATTTATGTTTACAACATGAACTTTCTCAAACTCCAAAATTCCAACCTTATCCATAAGCGTTGAATCTATTGTGATACTGCCAACATAATCCAAATTAGCCTCAGTTACTGTGGCACGATGTATTTTACTTTTTAACATTGTTAAAATCATACTATTTTCTAGTCCCTCTCTATTATAAAATTATCTATAAGTCGTGTTTTTCCGATGTATACAGCGATTGCAAATAGCACTCTGCCACTCAACTTGCTTACTGGCACTATAGAATCAGCATCTACTGCCTTTACATAATCAATCTTCGCCAGCGGTTCATTTTCAATCTCGCTGATAATTTTCGCTAAAATCACATCACAGTCAAGCTCTCCTGAATCAATTAACTGCTGAGCATTATTCAAGCTTTGACTAAGAACTAACGCCGCCTTACGCTCATGCTCGTTTAGATATGTGTTTCGTGAACTTTTAGCAAGTCCGTCATCTTCCCTTATAATAGGACAGCCGACAACTTCTATATCAATACTCAAATCACGAACCATTCGACGAATTACTGCAAGCTGCTGTGCATCCTTTTGACCAAAATACGCTCTGTCGGCTTTTACGATATTAAAAAGCTTGCAAACTACTGTACATACTCCACTGAAATGTGTAGGTCTGCTCTTTCCGCAAAGTTCCTGCGTTAAGCCTGCCATATTAACAGATGTGCAGAAATCGTCCGCATACATTTCGCTTGGCTCTGGTGCAAAAATCAAATCAGCCCCTGCCTGCTCACACTTTTCTTTATCACGTTCGATATCGCGAGGATAAGTTGCCAAATCCTCACCTGGTCCAAACTGAATCGGATTTACAAATATACTAACTACAACCTTGTCGTTTTCACAAGCCGACTTTATAAGACTTTGGTGCCCCTCGTGAAGATAGCCCATTGTCGGAACAAAACCTACTGTTTTACCGTCGGCTTTCCAACCGCTCACAATTTTTCTAACTTCATCTATTGTTTTTACTACCTGCATAACATTCCCTCACTCCTCATCAATATAATTTTTAAAATCTATTGTATCGCTCATCTTAAAGCTGTGCTGGTCGCTTGGGAACGTGCCTGATTTTACTTCATCTATATAATTCTTAAAAGCATCTGTCATCTGCTCGCCGACATTTGTGTACTTCTTTACAAACTTTGGTGTGAAATCTGAATACATTCCCAGCATATCCTGATAAACAAGTACCTGACCGTCACAATAAACGCCTGCACCTATTCCTATAGTTGGAATACTCAAAATTTCTGTTATATAAGCCGCTAAGTCCTTTGGAACGCACTCCAAAACAACAGCACATGCTCCTGCCTGCTCAACTGCTTTTGCATCAGCAATAATTTTCTTAGCTGAATCTTTATCTTTACCCTGAACTGTAAATCCACCGAACATATTAACCGACTGCGGTGTCATGCCAATATGTGCAACAACTGGAATCGATGCCTGAGTAATAGCTTTTATATGCTCAGCAAAATCTACTCCGCCCTCAAGCTTTACAGCATTAGCACGTCCCTCTTTCATAAGACGTCCAGCGTTTAATACGGCGTCATAAACTGATGTTTGATAGGACATAAACGGCATATCCGATACCACCATTGCATTTTTTGCTCCACGGCTTACCGCCGCAGTGTGGTGAATCATATCCTCCATTGTTACAGAAATAGTATCCTCATATCCCAACATAACCATGCCAAGTGAGTCACCCACCAAAATCATGTCAACACCAGAATCATCCATCAGTTTAGCTGTGGAATAGTCATAAGCGGTCAACATAGTGATGCGGTCATTTGATGACTTTTGCTTCAGAATTGTTGCTACTGTACATTTCATAATATTCCTCCAAATTACAAGTTTCTATATTTTACGTTTGCAAATCAGCAATTATTGATATCCGCCGAATATACTGTTATTATTTGGTCTAATTCAATTAACATTCATAAAAAACGCAGCTTTCTCCGCAAACATAATTATTATATCACAAATACTTGAATTTTTCAATAGCCAAACTTTGTTTTTGCAGGATAAACTTCACTGCTGTGACGATTCAAACTTTGTATTACTTTTTATAGTAAGTTTAATTTTTTTTAAAAAATAAAATGTATTTTTTAAAATACATTTTTTGCATATACAGCGATATTCATTGACGTAAATTTCGTTATGTGATATAATCTTAGTACGTTGATTATAATGAAAGGAATGAGTAAAATAATACGCTTTAAAAGAAAAATAAAAGCAAAAGTAATAATAATTTCACTGCTTGTTTTCTTGCTAGTATATGTTCTAGCTGCTATTCTTCCATATATAAAACATAAGGACGTTTCCGATAAATTGAAAAACTCTTTCTCGGTTGATAATTACTACTCGGACAGCGTCGGAACTGAACGTGTTCAATATGTCACCGACAACGTTGATGCTATGGTTTATCGAATACAGATGGTTAATGAAGCTGAAGATGAAATTATAATGTCCACCTTTGACTTCTTCGACGACAACAGCGGTAAGGATATGATGTCTGTACTTATCAATGCTGCTAATCGCGGTGTAAAAGTTAAAATACTCGCTGACGGAAACACACATCTTTTTCGTATGAAAGGTAACACCTGGTTTAAAGCACTAGGCTCGCATAAGAATATCGAGATTAAAATTTACAACACAATAAATGTTGCACAGCCGTGGGAATTTCAAGCACGAATGCACGATAAATATCTTATCATTGATGATAAAATGTATTTGCTTGGCGGGCGAAATACCAGTGATTTGTTCTTAGGCGATTATGAATCACGAAAAAATATCGACCGTGAATTGTTTGTTTATGAAACAAAGCAAGATGAAAATTCTTCGCTAAATCAAGTTAAAGATTATTTTGAATTTGTTTGGATAAGTAATGATACTAAGGACTTTAATGCTGGCAAAAAAACAAAAAAAATTGATGACGCTACTAGTACTCTTATAGAGCGTTATGATACGCTCATTGATATTTATCCGCAAGCTTTCGGTGATAAACCAGACTGGTTTGAGCAGACGGTTGAAGCTAACAAAGTCACGCTGATACACAATCCAATCAATGCGTCAAACAAAGAGCCAGAGGCTTGGTATGCACTTAATCAGCTAATGCTTGACGGAGATAAGGTTACAATCAACACCCCTTACATCATTTGCGGTAAAGAAATGTATGAGGACTTGGAAAATCTTGCTGACACGACAGATTTAAGCATTATCACTAACGATACTGTAAGCGGTGCTAACCCGTGGGGCTGTACTGATTATATGAACCAAAAGAAAAAGATTTTAGGCATGGGCATTACCGTATATGAGTTTAGCGGTGACAGGTCAAGCCACACCAAAACTATCACGATCGATGACCGAATGAGCATTGTCGGTTCGTTCAACATGGATATGCGAAGTACTTATCTTGACACAGAGTTTATGCTGGCTGTTGACTCTGAGCAGCTTTCAGAGATTATGAAAACCGAAACTGAAAATTATATTTCATACAGCCGTGAGGTTAAAGCTGAGAGTGAAGATGTCGTCGGAGAAAATTTCGTAGAGCATAAAATGTCTTTTGGCAAAAAAATTATTTATCCTATATTGCGAGTGATAATTCGCCCAATTAGATGGCTGCTTTAATTAAACATGAGGTTAGAAAATGAAATTAAAAGAACGTGCAAAACAACTAAAGACAGATATTCCAGCAGTTTTTATTGCTTTAAAGAAAAAAGAAACTCCGATAATTGCAAAAGTCTTCGCCGCACTTACAATAGGCTATGCTCTATCGCCGATTGATTTAATCCCCGACTTTATCCCTGTTTTGGGATATTTAGATGATATTATTATACTCCCTCTTTTTGTCACACTAACTATAAAATTTATCCCAAAAGATGTATTTGATGAGTGCCGAAAAGAATCGGAAGGAATGTGGCAGGATGGAAAACCTAAAAAATGGTATTTGACTATTCCAATGATTTTAATATGGATTTTGATTATATATTTAATTGTCAGGGCTATAACAAAATAATGAAAATCGACACCGCTAGTATAAGATGCCAGCGGTGTTTTTGTAAACGCACGAGTAAATTCCGATGTGAACGATTTGTTGTTTTATGTTTCTATTCCACGCCTTACGGTAGTGAATATATACAAGTCTGCCCTTTAGCTCGCCCTGTTAAAATGAATTCTAAGCATTTGTTCATAACATCATAATTCATGCGTTTGTCCGCTTATGACGTTTTCGCTTTCTTGACTTTTATCAATTTAAGTGATATAATTATAGATATGATCTAAATAAAATAATTTATAAGGAGTCTTTGAAAAATGGTATTTTTAAGGTTATTAACTGCGATAGTTATTGCCTTTTTTGTAGGTAAGCTTGTATCAAAAATCAAACTTCCCGCAATTCTTGGCTGGCTTATCACAGGCATGATTTTAGGACCACATGCTGTTTCACTAATCAGCGACACAGTCTTAAATGCTGAGTGGTATGAGATTTTAATACACTTTTTGGAATGTGCTGTCGGATTGATGATTGGTACAGAACTTATTTGGAAAAAAATAAAAAAATCAGGAAAATCAATTATCGTAACAACACTTACACAATCTTTAGGAACTTTCTTTTTTGTAACTTTGGTGTTTGCAATCATTTTCCACTTTATGAAAATCCCGCTGTTCCTAGCCGTTATATTCGGAAGTATTGCTTTGGCAACTGCACCAGCACCAGCCTTATCAATCGTTCAGGAATTTAAAACCGACGGACCTGTAACAAAAACGCTTATTCCTATGGCGGCACTTGATGATATGGTCGGCGTTATCGTTTTCTTTACATCGATTACTACTATAGTTTCACGAATTTCCGGCGAAAAAGTTCCTGCTTGGAAAATAGCCGGCGTTGTACTTCTTCCATTGATTATCGGTGCTGTTGTCGGAATTCTAGCAGGCTTTCTACTCAAAAAAGAAAACAACAAGCCTGTTACAATCGCAATTTTAATAGTTACACTTATCATCGCTGCCGGAGTTGGATTCTTCTTTAATTTCTATCTGCTTGCAAAGCCTGTACTAAACTTTATGCTAATAGGTATGGCATTTTCAGCAGTATTTGCAAATATGGTAAGCGAGGAACGACTAGAGCAAATAATGACTGCATTCAACCCAATTTTGGGCATTGCCATGATTATTGTAATTCTAAACTTAGGTGCACCGCTTGATTTCCACCTAATTCTAAATGCTGGAATTTTTACAGTTATTTATATTCTTTCAAGAGCGGTCGGAAAATACTTTGGCGCATACTTCGGCTCAAAGGTTACCCATGCACCGGACACAGTTCGAAAATATCTAGGATTTACACTTCTTCCTCATTCAGGTGTTTCGCTAGTGTTTACAGGAATTGCTGTAAGCGCATTATCAACTACAGAGCCTGAATGTGCTAAAATAATTCAAGGAACAATCGCGGCGGCGGCTGTACTAAACGAACTTATTGCTGTTATCATTGCTAAAAAAGGCTTTGAATGGGCTGGCGAATTTAACATGAAAGGCTCAGAAAAAACAGCTGAACAATAAAACATCTACAATACAAAATCGCTTTGAAACTTTTTTCAAGGCGATTTTTTTATTTATACAGTAGCTAATTTGTCAGTCTTTCAATTCAAGTCGGTATATAAATATCTGGTTTTTAATTATTAATTTTTACAAGTTAATGTGTAATCGTTTCATCTAGACTTGTTTATTAAAATTAATAAACATAAATATGAATTTTATTGTGAAATATTAACTTTCCATAACTTTTATATAGTTTTGTACAATAATTATTGACTTTAGCTGTTCGATATTGTATAATTAATACATATTGCATCACATTTAATTTGTACTTGACTTTTTTGTGAAAGGGGTATTATAGATATGAAAAAAATCACTAGCTTGTTTACTTCATTTGTTCTAGTTGGCATACTATTAATTACACAAATCGGCACTTTTTCTATTGAGGCTTCAGCCGCTTCGACTAGCACAATTTCTATTACAGGTAAAGAAAATTATGATTATGCAAATCAGGTTTTGAAAAAAATCAATGCTGAACGCAAAAAGTTAGGTATAGCCGAATTAAAAATGGACTCAGTCTTATTAGAGGCCGCAATGCAACGTGCTACAGAAGCCTCTGTGCTTTTCTCGCACACACGCCCTAACAACTCAAAATTCAGCACAAGTTGTGATTGGCGAATTTCAATAGGCGAGAATATTGCAGTTGGTCAAAAAACTCCTGATTCGGTCGTGTCAGCATGGTTTAACTCTGGCGGACACTATAATAATATAATAAATAGCAAATTCAAGTCTGTCGGAATAGGATGTTTTATTGCTAATGACGGTACATATTACTGGTGTCAAGTTTTTGATGCAGGAACTCCTAGAACTGTTTCAAAATCTGGCACTGTATCAAAGACAAAAAAAGTCAATGCAGTTAGTGAGAATTTAAAATTATCATCAACAGTTGGCACTAATAATTTCAACGATAATAGTACATCCAAAAAAACTACTATGAGCGTCTACAACACTAATAAAGGATTTACCTCTTCAAAGCAGAAAATCAACAATTCAAGCTTTAACTTCAAAAGTTCGAACACATCTGTTGCTACTGTTTCATCAAGTGGTGAAATAACTGTTGTCGGAGGCGGAACTGCGACTATTACCGCTACTGTAAAAAACGGAACGGCAAAAACAACCCAGACTATAAAAAGTGAACTTTCAATGCCAAAAGTTACTTTAAAATCTGCTTATTCCAGTACAGACAGCGCAATACGCATTAACTGGAACAAGGCTGCTAATGTTGATGGATATGTTGTTTACAAATATAATACCTCAACAAAAGTATATGACAATATCGGCAAGGTTGCTAACAATACTTCAAATACATATAGAGATGCTAATTTAAAATCAGCAACCGCATACAAATACAAAATTAAAGCATACAAAAATAAAGATGGAAAAACTCTTTGGAGCGAATATTCAAATGTCGTTGAATGCGTAACCAAGCCAGCAAAACCAGTCATGAAAACTAGCTTTACAGCTACAACTAATACTATAAAAATCAACTGGAACAAGGTCAGCAACTGTGACGGATATCGAGTTTTCAGATATAATACTACCAAAAAAGCTTGGGAGAGCGTTACAACAATAAAAAATCCTTCAACTCTTACATTTACAGATAAAAATCGCAGCAGCGGTGTTCAGTATAAGTACAGAATACAAGCTTATAAAAAGATAAACAATGTAAATTATTGGAGCGATTGTTCGAATGCGATTGAAACTGCAACTAAGCCTAACAAGGTAACGATGGGCGGTACTTCAAAAACTTCAACAGCTATTCGCATTAACTGGAACAAATTAAACTGCGATGGTTATCAAATTTACAGATTAAACCCTGGAACAAACAGCTATATTAAGACTGCTACGATAAACAATGCGTCGACGACTACGCTAAGACAGTCTGGATTAAAGAAAAATTCCACCTATAAATACAAAATTCGTGCGTTCAAGAAAACTGCCAATGGCACTTATGTTTACGGCGATTTCAGCAGTGTAAAATCTGTAACTACAAACAAATAAATCTTTGACAGAGTAAAATTTATTTTTGCTCTGTTTTTTTCTATACATCATACTTGACAATCCGCGAGAGCTATGTTATAATCTAGATAGTTTTTTTGAAAGGACTGATTTAGCCGATGCGTAATTTTTCTTGCTAATTTTTAAGGCTCAATAATTCATGGTGGAGTTATCCGCTCATTTTGTTGTGCCATTGCAGGAAAATATGCGCTCGTCTAGTATATATATATCGTTTTTCATACTCATTTTGGGGTGTGTTTTGCTTTGATATTTATACCGCACGGAAGTATTTTCCTGCGGTATTTTTTGTATCATTTTATGAGTAAAACAGGAGGGCGATATATATGTCATTAATTAACGTAAATAATTTAACTTTCGGATATGATGGAAGTGCCGAGAATATTTTTGAAGATGTAAATTTTCAGATAGACACCAACTGGAAACTAGGTTTCATTGCACGAAACGGAAAAGGTAAAACAACCTTTTTAAAGCTTTTGATGAACCAGCTTGAATACACGGGGAAAATTTCGTCGAGCGTCGACTTTGAATATTTTCCATACGATGCTGATGAGGATTGGCTGACAATTGACATTATCAGAGAAATTAGTCCGCAAGCGTTGGATTGGGAAATTATCAGAGAGCTTTCACTTCTTGATGTCAGCGATGATGTGCTATATAGGCAGTTCAAGACATTATCTAACGGTGAGCAAACTAAGGCAAAACTTGCCGCAATGTTCCTGCGCGAAAATGTTTTTTTACTGATTGACGAGCCGACTAATCATTTAGATACACTGGGACGAGCAAAAGTTTCGGAGTATCTAAGTCAAAAAAAGGGCTTTATACTGGTTTCTCACGACCGAGATTTTTTGGACAAATCGGTAGACCACATTTTGTCGATTAACAAAAACAGCATTGAAATTCAAAAGGGTAATTTTTCATCATGGAACCATAATAAGGAATTGCAAATGAGCTTTGAGCAATCCGAAAATCAAAAGCTAGAGCGTGATATTTCAAGACTAAAAAAAGGTGTGCAAAGCACACATGATTGGAGTAATAAGGTTGAAAAATCAAAACAAGGTGTCCGAAATTCCGGACTAAGACCTGATACTGGTTTTATAGGACACAAGTCTGCAAAGATGATGAAGCGTTCAAAATCATTAGACCGTCGCAGAAATAATATGCTAAGCGATAAAGAGAATCTGCTAAATGACTTGGAAACTGTTGAAGATTTAAAGATTTCTCCGCTGAAATTTCACACAAATCAACTTATAACTTTGGAGAATGTTGTAATTAAATACAGTGACAGACAAATTTGCGAGCCTGTTAATTTTACAATTGAACAAGGCGAAAAGGTCGCACTTACCGGTGTAAACGGCTGTGGAAAATCGAGCATTCTAAAGCTTATTTGCGGTGAAGATATACCATACGACGGCAAAATAATAAAAAATGACCGTCTGAAAATTTCATATATTTCTCAATCGACCGAACATTTAAAAGGCAATCTTGATGAATTTTGTCAGCAGAATCAAATTGATGAAAGCTTATTTCGCACAATTCTTAGAAAGCTGGATTTTTCTCGCGAGCAATTTGAAAAGCCAATTGAAAGCTATAGCGCTGGACAAAAGAAAAAAGTAGCGTTATCAGGAAGTCTGTGTCAGCAGGCACATTTATACATTTGGGACGAACCGTTGAATTTTATCGATGTTATATCTAGAATTCAAATAGAAAATCTGCTTGAAAAATATCAGCCGTCGATTTTATTTGTCGAGCACGACTCGGCTTTTTGCAGGAAAATCTCCACAAAAACTATAGAAATTGATAAAGCTTAATCAAATTCTTATTGAAAAATTCAAGCGTAAAAGCATTGCAAAAAGCCTATATAAACAGGTAATTATTATGTAAAACGCTTGACAAAATCCGCTTAAAATTGTATTATAATTATAGTTGTCCTTTAATATTTTTGGGTTTAAAAGCCCTTAATTAGGGCAAACTTTTATAAAGGTGCATTTTGTTAAACTGTTGTATTTTTTTTGCACAATTATTTACTTTTAGGAGGAAACAAAAATATATAATACGATTATTGATCTAATTGAAAAGCGTGATTTCAAGTCAATTAAAGACAACCTAATTGTCATGAACGAGGCAGATATTGCTGATATTTTTCATGAAATCAACGACAATTCAGAAATAGATACGAAAGATTTACCAATTTTATTTAGACTGTTACCCAAAGATTTAGCTGCTGATGTTTTTTCATATATTGATAGCGATATGAAAATGATACTTATCAATTCGTTCAGTGACATTGAGTTGCAGCAAGTTATTGATGATTTGTTCATTGATGATACGGTTGATATGATTGAAGAAATGCCAGCTAGTGTGGTTTCTCGTGTTTTGAGAAATGTTGACAGCGAAACTCGAGCTCAGATTAATCAGATTTTGCAGTATCCTAAGGATAGCGCTGGCTCAATAATGACCACAGAGTATATTTACCTCAAGAAGGAAATGACTGTTTCGGACGCTCTGCTTAAAATCAGGCAAATCGGTATGGTTAAAGAAACTATTTACACGCTATATGTTACTGAAGACCGCAAGCTAATTGGTGTTTTATCCGTGCTAGACCTTTTGACAGCGGACGACGATGATATAATCATGGATATTATGGAAACGAATGTAATCACAGCTGATACTCTTGAGGACAAAGAACAGGTGGTAAAGAAATTCTCTAAATATGACTTTATGGCTTTGCCGGTGGTTGATAAGGAATATCGAATTGTCGGAATTGTAACAGTTGATGATGCTATGGACGTTTTGCAGGAAGAAACGACTGAGGACTTCTCTATCATGGCGGCGGTTTCTCCAAGTGAAGAAGCTTATTTCAAGACTTCGGTTTTAAAACATGCAAAAAACCGTGTATTGTGGCTGCTGCTACTTATGATTTCGGCAACAATAACTGGCACAATAATTACAAGACATGAGGCGGCTTTTGCGGCAATTCCAATATTAGTTTCGTTCATTCCGATGCTTACTGATACAGGCGGAAACTGCGGTTCACAGTCATCAACTATGATTATTCGAGGTATGTCTATTGGCGAAATTAGACTTAAGGATTTCTTCAAGGTTGTATTCAAGGAGTTCAGAATTTCGTTAATTGTCAGTGCAGTTCTTGCTTTAGTAAACGGCATAAGAATTTATATTACTTATACCTATTTCAATACTACTACTGGTGTCAGCCCCCTAAAACTTTCAATTACAGTTAGTTTATCGGTTGTTGCTACAGTTGTAATTTCTAAGCTTATCGGCTGTATGCTGCCAATGCTTGCAAAGAAACTAAAGCTTGACCCGGCTATTATGGCTGCCCCGCTGATTACAACAATTGTTGATACTTGTTCGACGCTAATTTTCTTCAACATTGCTATGAGTATGTTTAACATCTAAATTTTAAATATTACACAAAAAACGTTCTATGAAAAAAATCATGGAACGTTTTTTCTATACATAGTCATCTAACATTTTTCCTTATGACGCAAGAAACTCACAAGCCAGCGTAAACCGACTCATGAGCTTCAAGCTATAATTTATAAGTGGGATGGGGGCAAATTAATAATGGAAATCTGCGTCATCTCTTATAAGCGAAATAAGTAAGGAATTAATCATCCTGCAAAGCGTCAAGACCTTCTTCACCAGTACGAATCTTAATTACGTTTTCAATATCGTAAATAAAGATTTTACCATCACCGATGTTGCCAGTGTAAAGTGCAGCCTTTGCAGCATTAATAACTGCTCTTGTAGGAACCTTGCAAATTGCAACTTCTGCTTTTACCTTAGGCAATAGATTTGTCTGAACCTCAGTACCACGATAATACTCTGTTTGACCCTTCTGCATACCGCATCCAAGTACATTTGTTACTGTGATACCTGTAACATTGATTTCTTCCATTGCTGATAAGAAATCAGCAAGTTTTGTTTGTCTAAAGATTGCAACAACCTTTGTAAGCTTAGGAGAACCATCAACATTATCTGTTACATATGATTCAACCTCAACTGCTTTTTCAACAGGAACAGCTGGAGTCGTAACCTTTTCAACACTCTTAGCATCATCTTTTGTATATGAAAGTGAAGCTTGTGCCATTGATGGAGCGAAGTCAGCGTATGATGATACAAGACCATGCTCTGTAGTATCAAGACCAATGATTTCTTCCTGTTCAGAAGCTCTTAGTCCAATTGTAGATGCAATTACTTTAAATAGAATGAATGTAGTTAGGAATGCCCAAGCAGCAACTGAAACAACACCAAGTGCTTGAATTCCTAGCTGCTCAAATCCGCCGCCGTAAAATAGACCTGTAATCTCATCTTGTCCATTACCTGTTGCGAACAAACCAACTGCAAGTGTTCCCCAAATACCGTTGAAACCATGAACTGCAACAGCACCAACTGGGTCATCAACTTTTAGCTTATAATCAAGTAGCCATACACCGAAGCAAACTAGTAAGCCTGCAACAGCACCGATGATTGCTGCACCTAGAGCGTCAACATCAGCACAAGGAGCTGTAATAGCTACAAGACCTGCAAGCGAACCATTAAGTGACATCGAAACGTCTGGCTTGCCATATATCAACCAAGTGAAAGCCATTGCTACACAAGTAGCGATTGCTGGAGCAATTGTAGTTGTTACGAAAATCTGTGATAGATGCTCAACATTATCAGCAGCAGCACCGTTAAATCCATACCAGCCGAACCATAGAATGAATACACCTAAAGCACCAAGCGTTAGTGAGTGACCAGGAATAGCGTTTGGCTTGCCAGCCTTAGTGAATTTGCCAATTCTAGGGCCAACTACGATAGCACCAACTAGAGCTGCGATACCACCAACCATATGAATTGCAGTAGAACCTGCGAAATCAACAAAACCTAGTTGAGCTAGCCAACCGTCGCCCCAAATCCAGTGAGCCTCAATTGGATAAATTACTGCACTAATAACTGCTGAATATATACAATATGAAATAAACTTAGTTCTTTCTGCCATAGCACCTGAAACGATTGTTGCAGTTGTGGCACAGAAAACTAGATTAAATACGAAATCAGACCATGGGAAATCACTGAATGATGTGAAAATCTGCAAATCTGGCTTACCAATTAGTCCAAAAAATGCGTTCTCACCAAACAAAAGTCCAAATCCTAACAAACTGAATACAACTGTACCAATACAGAAGTCCATCAAGTTTTTCATGATGATATTACCAGCATTTTTAGCTCTGGTAAAACCAGTTTCAACCATTGCAAATCCGCACTGCATAAAGAATACTAAAGCAGTACCTATCAAAAACCATACGCCAAATAATTCATCAGTTATGGCTTCTCTAATTATATCTGTCATAATAAAATCCCCCTCGAAAATATCTTCATTTAATATATACACAAACAAAAAAAGTGTATAAGACCATCGGATAATAACCCAATAGTCCTATACACCTCGTTGTGTATCTTTTATATAATAGCCAAATATGTAGTAGATTTGTAGTAAATAACAAGCTTAATATGTAGTAATCAAATATCGAAATTATAAAAAATAGCTAAATTACAAAAATTATTTAGTGTAGAATAACATCTCACCATATGTTGGATATGGCCAGTATTTCTCACCAACTAGAGTTTCAATTTCATCAGCATAAGCTCTAAGCTCACCCATTGCAACGAATACAACATCATGATAATAGTTTGCTAGCTCTGAAGCATCTTCAATTGTATTACACTTAACAATAATATCTTCAAGCTCACCAAGCTTAGTATATGTTTGAGATGTTAACTTTGAAAGTCTTTGAACCATGCTAGTTTCAAACTCAGCAACAGCTCCGCAAGCCTTTGAAAGCTCAGCAGTCTTTGCAAGATCTTTAATATATGATGCAGCAGCAGGAAGAATATCCTTCTTAGCCATATCAACCATTGTCAAAGCCTCAATATTTAGAGTTTTGCAATATTCTTCAAGAAGAATCTCAACTCTTGAATACATTTCAGCTTCTGTATAAACACTATGTTTTGTGAACAAATCAATATTCTTTTTATCAGTAAAGTGAACAAGTGCATCAGGAGTTGATTTAAGGTTATTTAGACCTCTCTTCTCAGCCTCAATTGGCCACTCAGCAGAATAGCCGTTACCATTAAATACGATAGCCTGATTTTCTGAAATTGTTCTCTTAATCAAAGCATTCAAAGCAACATTAAAGTCATCAGCCTTTTCAAGCTCATCAGCAAATTCATCAAGAACCTCAGCAACAATTGTATTAAGTACAGTGTTAGGTCCAGCTACTGAAAGCTTTGAACCTGGCATTCTAAACTCAAATTTATTACCTGTAAAAGCAAATGGTGAAGTTCTATTACGATCAGTTGAATCCTTAGGGAAATTAGGAAGAACGTCAACACCAATTTCCATTTCAAGCTTGCCATGTCCCTCATACTTGTCGCCATGTACAATAGCTTCCAAAATTTCTGTAAGCTCTGTACCTAAGAAAATTGAAATAATTGCAGGAGGAGCTTCATTAGCACCAAGTCTATGATCATTACCAGCAGATGCTACAGAAATTCTTAGCAAATCCTGATACTCATTAACTGCCTTAACAACAGCAACTAGGAATAGCAAGAACTGTGCATTTTCTGATGGAGTTTTACCAGGATCAAGCAAATTAATACCAGTATTTGTTGAGATAGACCAGTTGTTATGTTTACCAGAACCGTTAACACCAGCAAATGGCTTCTCATGCAACAGGCATTTAAATCCATGCTTTCTAGCAGTTCTCTTCAAAACTTCCATTGTCAACTGGTTATTATCAGTTGCAATATTAGTTGTTCCATAAATTGGAGCAAGTTCATGCTGTGCTGGAGCAACTTCATTATGCTTTGTCTTTGCATAAATTCCAAGTTTCCAAAGCTGTTCGTCTACATCTTTCATGTATGCCGCAACTCTAGTCTTAATTGTTCCGAAATAATGATCCTCAAGCTCTTGACCTCTTGGAGCAGGTGCACCATAAAGTGTACGTCCAGAATAAATAAGGTCTTTTCTTTGTGAATACATTTCTCTATCAATTAGGAAATATTCCTGCTCAGGACCTACATTAGAAATTACTCTTGTAGCATCTGAACCGAATAGCTTCAAAATTCTCAAAGCTGATTTACTAATTGTACTCATTGAACGAAGCAAAGGTGTTTTCTTATCAAGAGCCTCGCCGTTATATGAACAAAATGCTGTTGGAATACAAAGTGTGTTTTCCTTAATAAAAGCATAAGATGTTGGATCCCAAGCTGTATATCCTCTAGCCTCAAAAGTAGCTCTTAGTCCGCCTGATGGAAAAGATGATGCGTCAGGCTCACCCTTTACAAGTTCCTTACCCGAAAAGTCCATAATTACATGGCCGTCTTCAGTAGGTGAAATAAAACTGTCAAGTTTTTCAGCGGTCAAACCTGTCATTGGCTGGAACCAGTGAGTATAATGTGTACAACCTCTGTCACAAGCCCAATCCTTCATTGCGTTAGCAACAACATTTGCTACCTCAATGTGAAGCGGATCACCGTTAGCAATAGTCTTTTTCAGATCCTTGTAAATATCCTTAGGCAATCTCTCTTTCATTACAGACTCGTTAAACACATCGCTTCCGAAAATCTTTGGAACATTCATTTTAAACCCTCCATTAAAATATAAATTATAAAAAATAAAAAAAAGACACTGTGGACACTAAAAGTAGTCCACAGCGCCTTTGCTGTTTACATTACATAGTATATACTATTTTTTTAGTTTTGTCAATAGAAAAATTACTTTTTTTAGTTTTTTAGAAGATTTCACAATTATAAAAAAAGTCGTTTAGGCTTTTTAGTAATCTTGCACACTTCGAGAATTAATGTAAAATTTCGCAACTAAATGTCAATAAAATCATCTTTTTTAGACCTTGTTGCACTATCTACCGCCTTCTCAAGTTTCTTCAAATGTCTTCTTCCGTCAAACGAACAAACTAAGTTAACCACAGCCGAACAAGTCAAAGCTATACCCAGCACCTGCACAGCAACATCTTTAGCAAACAAAGGATTAACCAATACAAACACACCCAAAATAACAGTCAGCATTGATAGGACAAATGACAAGATCCAGCTGTCATTGCTCCTTTTAAACGTAAATGAATCAACAAGTCTAAGAATACCATTGAAAAGTAAATAAAGGCCAAAAAATATTGCGATAACCTGAAAGATAAAATCAGGCTTTAAGAACAAGAAAATTGCCACTGCACAAAGTACAATTCCTCTAAAAAGCAAGTATCCAGAGGCATCTTTATCCTCACTTTTTGTTACAAACCTAATAATATATATAACTCCTACGCCAGCTGAAATTCCACCAATTGCATAACTAATTGCTTTTGTAAAAAAAGCTGGATTTGCAATTAATGCAATACCTAAGACTAAACTTAATATTGAAACCAAAAGAAAATTCCTAAATAGTTTTTTCAAAACACTCATACCTGCTCTCCTCTCAATTAAACCTCTTTAGCTTGCTTAAGCTTAGAGGCTTTAATAACTTTTAAGCGCGAGAATTCCTCACGCTCTTTCTCATCGAGTGAATCTGAGATAAACTTGACTATTGCCTCATTTCTAGGGATAATGATATTTTGAAGCGCATTCGCACGCCTCTGAGTTTTTTTAATCGCAACGGAAAGACGGTATATACTATTTTCAACTTCTGCCAGCATAACTGTAGTTTTTTTCACCTTATCAAAAGCTATAAAAGCTTTATCAAGCTGTGATGTAGTACGAAAAAGTCCGTAAGTTGCCTTTAAGGGCTTTTCTTCTAAAACCACTTTAGGCAATTCCACTCCCATTACGCTTTTTGTCGAAATCTCAAGTCCATCTTCTATAGGAACACATTCAGCATAAGGAGTAATGACACCTAAAGAAACATTGGCAAATTGAAGTGCAGCATAAGCCTCAACAAAAGTATCCTCAATAGTAGTTCTAAGTTCACTTGCTTTGTCTACAAGCCCCATTAACTCACGAATTAGAATATTACGCTTTCTGTCTAAAAGCTCATAGCCCAAGCCAGCCAGCTTCAAAGCCTTTTTCGATGCTATTAAATTACCCTTTGTAGGGAAAACCTGCTGTGCCAACCTTACTCACCTCTCAAATTATTATATAACTAATCAAACTGCTCTGCTTTTTCAGAACTGTAATACTGTGTTAGATGCTCTTCATCAACACGGTCAAGCTCTTCCTTAGGCAAGGTTGACAGTAGTGCCCAACCTAAATCTAGAGTTTCCTCAATCGTTCTGTTAACATCAAATCCTTGATTAATAAAATGCTCCTCAAACAGCACGCCGAATCTGATATACGCCTTATCAATATCAGCAAGCTCTTCCTCACCGATAACCGATGCCAGCGCCCTTGCATCTTGAACCTTTGCATACGCTGCAAAAAGCTGATTTGCTACCATTGAATGGTCCTCACGAGTATAGCCCTCACCAATACCATCCTTCATAAGTCTTGACAGCGACGGTAAAATTGATACAGCAGGGTAAACTCCTGTCTGGTCAAGGTTTCTATCCAAAACAATCTGTCCCTCTGTAATATATCCAGTAAGGTCAGGAACAGGATGAGTAATATCATCATTCGGCATTGTCAGAATAGGAATCTGTGTAACCGAACCCTTTGCACCCTTTACAATACCTGCTCTTTCATAAAGCGAAGCAAGGTCAGAATACAAATATCCAGGATATCCCTTTCTTCCAGGAATTTCACCCTTTGAAGATGAAAATTCACGAAGCGCCTCAGCGTAAGATGTCATATCAGTTAGTATAACCAAAATGTGCATATCATGCTCAAAAGCCAAATATTCAGCACAAGTAAGTGCACATCTAGGAGTTAGAATTCTTTCAATAATAGGGTCGTTAGAAAGATTTAAAAACATTGCAACTCTCTGCAAAGAACCAGTTTCTTCAAAACAACGCTTAAAGTAATCAGCAACGTCATTTTTTACACCCATTGCACCAAAAACGATAGCAAAGTCCTGTCCGTTTTCCTCAGCAATCTTAGCCTGTCTTACAATCTGAACCGCAAGCTTATTATGTGCAAGACCAGAGCCTGAGAAAATCGGCAGCTTTTGACCTCTGATAAGTGTCATAAGTGCGTCAATTGAAGAAACGCCTGTGTTAATGTAGTTTCTAGGATAATTTCTTGAAACCGGATTAATTGGCTTACCATTTATATCAGCAAACTTTTCCGGAAAAATATCGCCCAAATCATCAATAGGCTTTCCAGCACCATTGAAAATTCTGCCAAGCATTTCGGTTGAAAGTGCAAGCTCCATAGGCTTACCCTCAAACTTAGTTGTAGTGTTCTTTAGTGAAAGTCCCTTAGTACCCTCAAACACCTGTAAAACAGCCTTTTCCTCAGCTACCTCAACAACTCGTGCAAGACGTTTTGTTCCATCATCAAGACGAATTTCAGCCATTTCATCAAAGCTTATTCCCTTAACCTTATCAAGCGTTACCAGCGGGCCGTTTATTTCACTTAATCCAATATATTTTAAATTCAATTACAGCACCTCCATAAGCTTTGAAAAATCTTTCTTCATATCCTTCTCGTAATCATCGAACATTTCAGGCTTATTATTTGGAATATCATACTTAATTTTAATCAGCTTTTCAATCCAGCCTGAGTGGATAATTTTATCAATCTCAACACCGCTAGAAAGTGCCTTTTTAGCAAGGCTATAAAACAAAGCAATAACCTTCATCATCAAATACTGCTTTTTAAGCGGAACGTAAGTATCTTCCTTATGATAAGCATTTTGCTGTAAAAATCCTACACGAATAACTCTTGCAGTTTCAATCAAAATCTTTTGGTCGTCTGGCAAAACGTCAGTACCCATAAGCTTTACAATTTCCATTAGAGTATTTTCTTCAACTAGGATGTTAGAAATTTTCTGCCTTACTTTAATAAAATCGTCAGCTACATTTTCAGTATAGTAACTATGCAAATCGTCCATATACTCCGAATAACTAGTATTCCAGTTTATAGCAGGATAATGTCTTGCATAAGCTAAAGATTTATCAAGTGCCCAAAAACAGCGAACAAATCGCTTTGTGTTTTGCGTTACAGGCTCTGAAAAGTCAGAACCCTGAGGAGATACCGCACCGATAATTGTAACCGAGCCCTCTTGTCCGCCAAGACCCTTTACATATCCAGCACGCTCATAGAACTCTGAAATTCTTGATGGCAGATATGCAGGGAAACCTTCTTCAGCAGGCATTTCTTCCAAACGGCCAGAAATTTCTCTCAAAGCCTCCGCCCAACGTGAAGTTGAGTCCGCCATAATTGCAATGTGATAACCCATATCACGATAATACTCAGCAAGCGTAATTCCTGTATAAATTGACGCCTCACGAGCCGCAACCGGCATATTAGAAGTATTCGCAATAAGTACAGTTCTATCAGTAAGCGGACAGTTAGTTCTAGGGTCAATAAGCTCTGAAAACTCCTCCAAAACCTGAGTCATCTCATTACCACGCTCACCACAGCCGATATAAACAATAATATCAGCATCACACCACTTTGCAAGCTGGTGCTGAGTCATGGTTTTTCCAGTACCAAATCCGCCAGGAATAGCAGCAGTTCCGCCTTTTGCAATCGGCAAAACTGTATCAATAATACGCTGACCTGTAACTAGCGGTCTAGTAATCGGCAATCTCTCACCGCAAGGACGAGCTGTTCTGATCGGCCATTTTTGACACAAGCTAAGCTCTTCAATTTCGCCATACTGATTCTTTATCTTAACAACAATTTCGTTTATAGAATAACTGCCTTTTCCAGCTGCAAAAACAACCTCTCCGCCCTTTGAGAACGGCGAAAGCATACATCTATGCTCAACGACTGGAGTTTCCTGACAAGTGCAGTAAATCTCACCAGCACTCAAGCTGTCACCAACTTTAACTGTAATATTACAGTCATATTTCTTCTCAGTATCAAGCGAAGAAACATCAGCACCATCATCAATAAAAGCGCCAGTCAGTTCTTCTAGCTTATGAAGCGGTCTTTCAATTCCGTCGAAAATATTGCTGATAATTCCAGGTCCTAAAAGTGCTGACATTGGTGCACCAGTGCCGACTACAGGCTCGCCTGGCATTAGTCCAGTAGTACCCTCATAAACCTGTATTGTAGTAAAATCAGATGCAACACCAATTACTTCAGCAATAAGTCGCTTGTTTCCTACATGAACCATTTCAAGCATTGCAAACGATTTTGTATCCTTAACCTTAACAACAGGACCATTTATCGAGTAGATTTTATCCATCTGACATTCTCCTAATTAATCCTGCACTACTGCTAAATTTGCAGTACGGCAGAAGTTCTGTCTTTCATCCTTAATAGCTGAATCATAAGTGCTGTCAAGAATGACATTTATATCTTCATAAAAAACAGTAATTCCGCCAAGCAAAATGTCATTGGCAAATTCAACCTCATAGCCTGTATTTTGGCTAATTACATCAGCATACTGTTTGTCATTAAAAGACATAATAACCTTACCCTTTTCATCAGGATAACGTTTTTTCGCCTCAAGTGCCACTTTCACAAGTGAAGCACCATAATCATTACTATCATGATATTGCTTAAGCTTTGCTTTGATATTCTCAAAAACTGTATCAACCAGCTCTTCACGATGCAAAAGAATTTTTCTCTGTGCATCAAGTCTTACAGCAGAACTTTCTTTAGAAAATCTCTGCTCCTCTAGCTTGTCAACACGCAAAAACTCAGCGGACTTATAGCTATCAACATTACTTTTAGCTTTCACAAGCTTAATTTTCTTTTCAGCCTTTGCCTGCTTTAAAATCTCATTTACCTTTGATTCAGCAGAAGTAAAAACGGCATCCTTAAAACGTCGAAGCTTTTGTGTATCGTTCATCAAGTTCATCTCTTTTCTTTAGATAATAAATATAAAAACTTCAAACAAATCATAACAAATTCAAAATACCCTAAAGCTTTATTCCAACAGCCTCACGCAGATATTTTGATATAGTATCAGAAATTTTAGATGTTCCATGACGGTCTGATATTTCAACAATCAACGGAGTTTTTTGATTAAGCTTATAATCATAAACCTTTTCACGACACTGCTTTACAACAATATCAGTCATCAAAATCACTCCAACATCTTCCATCTTCATAGCATCATCAAGAGCCTTTTCAATCTCTTTAGCACTATGAGCAACAACTCCCTGCACTCCAGCAAGCCGCATTCCCATTTGGGTATCGATATTGTCGCTTATTAGATAGAATTTCATAATTAAATTCCTATTACCTTTCCAACGTTTGAGATAATCAAAATTGAAATAAGCAGACCGTAAAGTGCAATACCTTCACCAAGTACAACGAAGATAAGTGCTTTTACGAAAGATTTTGGATCTTCTGAAACAGCTCCGATAGCAGCAGGTGCACCAGCAGCAACGGCAATTCCTGAACCAACGCATGAAAGTCCAACAGCCAATGCAGCAGCTAAATAACCAAGTCCAGCACCAGTTGAAAGTGCCGCAATAACACTTGATTCACTAGCAGCAGATACAAAGTTTCCAAGCGGTAAAATAATTGCAATTGCCATTACTCCGAAAAATGTGCAAAGGTTTCCGATAAAAGCACCCTTTGGTGATTTTCCGGATTTAATCTTCTTAGCCATTAAAATAAAAGGCACACAAAGAAGTGCTACAGCAACTAGTGGTAAAAGAAATAATTTCAACATTCTAAATTCCTCCAAAAATTAATAATTAATTTATTTACTATTCAATCTGTGATGAGAATTCTACAGCCACAGGTTCAAATGGTATTCCGTCACCGTCATAAAAACGTGAGAACATCTCATAAAACTCAAGTCTGATTATCTGAATTGCAACAATAATACCTTCAAGCATCATAACAAATGCGTTACCAAGTACTGCTATAAAAGGCTGAGCAGCGATTGCAGTTCCTTCCATAAGTGTCATAACAACCAGCATCATACCAGCATGAGCCAGAACAAATCCGCCAACTCTCAAAAACGACATTGTGTTTGAAACATAGCTCAAAACAAACTCAAACATTTCAAAGAAGTTTTCAACAATAAAGTTACCAACGGTCATCTTCTCGCCATCTTCTGAAAGCGTCCATTCTTTGTACTTCATAGCCGTTGCAAAAGGCACTCGGCAGAAAATACAAAGCGCCGGAATAATAATCAAGAAAATAACAAACGGCTTAGACATAATCTGAATATTAAGCATCATAGTTCCTACAACACCAACTACAATCGATGTGTAGAAAACAAGTCCCGCTATTCCATTGCATCCAAAAACTGCCCGCTCATAATCCTTAAGCTTAAATCCGATTACAATGTTTATCAGCATTGAAATAATTATCAAAGCAATTCCTATAGCAACAGCGGTCAGCAGTATAAAGTTCGTTTCTTTAAATATATCAAGCGGTAAAAAGCTAATACCCATTTTCTCATACATTGGATTTAGCAGTTCTTCAAATCCGAAAACAGAACCATAGAGCGTTCCAAAAATCATACTCGACACACCGACTCTAGTCATTATCTGCCCCATCTCCTTAGACTTCTTCTTCGAAATAATAAGTCCAAGCAAGAAAATAACAAAGCCCTGTCCTAAATCACCAAACATTATTCCGAAAAGCAGTGTGTACGTAAGTGCCACGAAAGTGGTCGGATTAAATCCGCCGTATTCAGGCACACCATACATCTCAACAAGCATAGAAAACGGTTTTGAAAACCATGAGTTTTTCATCTTTGTAGGCACAACGCACGACGCATCAGCATCAGGCGGCATGAATACAACAGAAACGGTCCTATTATCTTCAAACATATTTTCAAACTCTTGAGTTTTTCTTTTCGGAACAAAGCCTTTTATGTAAATTTTCCCATTGACTTCGCCGACATTTTTTCTCAAATCAAAAATATCATGTTTAAATCTTAACTTTGTAAATGCCTGCTGAATTTCCCCGCTATGCTCTTTAGCAAAATCACTAAGCTGTTTATTTGCCTCTTCAACAATCGCGTTGTTTTCATCAATCTCCTGACTAAGCTGTTCAAAAGCTTCAGCAGTATTTCCAATTACAAAATCAGGAATTTTTATACGTTCAAAATACATTGATAAGAAAATTTCATCGACAATACTCTTAATCTCATAAGGACAAAAATACATTCCCCAGCAATAAGTTTTATCAGAATCAAACGGTACAAAGAAAAACTCATCATCATAAAAATCCAGCTTATCAACACTTTCAAGCGGCAGTTTTCCAACTCTAACAGCAACATGCTTACAGCTGAAAATTCTATCAAACTCCTCATTAAGTCCCCTAAGGTGAGTAATTTGCTTAACAGCACCGCCTCGTTCTGAAATAATCTTCATTGCATTCTGCTTTTTATCTGAAATCTCATCAAGCGGTTTTTCAAGCTCTTCACAAAATTTATCAAAATCATCGCCCGTTTCCAACTTACACTTTGAATAATCAGTCTGCTCAAGCTTAATATTAAGCAAAGTTGCAATTGACGCTAAGTCTTTCAACGGTGTTTCGTATGGATTTTTATCATCCAAAAGCTTTAGCCCCTCAATTTCTGCACTAGTTACAAATGCAGGCTCCATGTGAAAGCATTCACTTTCACAGCATTTCAGCAAAACCGAATCGAGCTCACTTATCATACCAACTATGGTAACAAGCTCCATTTTTTCAATCGCCATCACACTTCTCCTCTCTCACAGGATTATTTCTTATAATCATTTATTAGCATATAATCATCTTGCCCTCAATTTCAGCCTTGTTAATGTCATAACGGACACCCTCGATTATATGAATTATATTATTCACTTCAATATCACAAAGTCTAATAAAAGCATAAAGCACTACCGGTGCTGATATTGACCTTGCAACTGTACTGCGCATTATTTGGAATATATAAGCATTAACCTTATTTTCGATATGAACAAAATCGCCCTTAAAATTTCTAAAATAAATAGTTTTTTCAAGCCTAGAAATCATTTCATCAGCAGTTTCACTTTCATATATATGATTAATTCGATTCTTACCTATTCTAGTAAAAGGCAGCATAGTCTGCTTAATCTGCTCAGACGAATAGCCAAAAAAAGCCTTGAGTCTGTAAGCATTAATTATATTTATTATATCAACTTCTGTTAATATCAACTTTTTAAGCTCCGCCGCATCCTCAGCTGTTAGACCTTTTTCAACACAATCAAGCAAACTTTGATAGTAGTAAGTGCGAAGTTTAAGCTCGCACTCGCTCAAATCGACCTTGCCGTCATCAGAAACTTCTACAGTATTAAGAACCCTGTAACGTTTTGATTTAACAAGAATTTTCAACAATTCCTGAAAATTCTCAGCCTTTGAAAGTGCTAGCATATC
This sequence comes from uncultured Oscillospiraceae bacterium, assembly GCA_964548535.1. GTDB lineage: Bacteria > Bacillota > Clostridia > Oscillospirales > Ruminococcaceae > CAZJRQ01. Next base: position 9,493 of record CAZJRQ010000020.1, on the reverse strand, counting down.
AAGGTTTGAATATTTCAAAACATATCCAGGCAAATCACCGATAAAACGGTTATCCAAATCCGAATTCATATCATTAATCAGGTTCAAAATCTGCTCAAGCTCTCGCTTATAGAAAGGATACTTAAAAAACTCAACCTTGTCTATTCCCTGAAAATCACAAAGCTTTTTATAAAGATCAACATTAGCCTTTTTAACTAAACTTTCAAGCAGTCCGCGGTGTATAGTTGAAGGGTCAACATCTTGTAAAGCCTCTTTAAAGCGGGGAGCTTTTTTCAGATACTCAGCTTCTTCAGCAACACTTCTCCTGCTGAGCATTTCATGATAATTTTCACACTTAAACATATTGCCATGAATTGCTCGTATTTTAGCCACAGTCGCGTTAGTAGAATATCCATCAAGCATAAAAAATCTCATCTCCCTTACGTAACTTTAAGTCTTTGCTACAAACCAATAATACGCTTTACGATATCATTTTCCCAAGCCTCGTGATTTTGCTGATAAATGCCGTCAAATGACGATATTTTCATATCACATTGTTTGTTAAACTGTTTTGCATTTTCACTTATTCTTTTGTCAACATCATTATGCTTTTCTTGCTTATGATTTGCAATTTCGTCATCAGCCTGTTTTTTCATATCATCAGCTTTTTCATCAGCACTCTGCAAAATTTGCTCACTTTGAATTCTTGCTGACTGAATTTTTTCCTCTGCAATTTTATCAGTATCAAGTATTTCACAAATAATATCCACACTTTCGCCTCCTAATACACATTTACATTTGTTATTCTACACCATCTATGTGATATTTTCAAGAAATATACGACATCGTAATTCCTTTTTGTGTATCTTGTACTATTAAGAATATAATAACGATACAAACTTAGTTGATTTTTTCAAAAAACTACCTATTTAAAGTTATTTTCTGAAACCGCCCTTTTATAATAATGTATATTTCTTATAATAAATATCATATGTAAATAGCTTTTCTCACCTTGACAAAGAGTGAAAAATGTGTTATATTTGTATCTATTGTAAATACACTTGTTTGTTGGGGGTGGACTCATTTGACTTACAATCAAAACAAGCTGGTAATTGTAAACTCAGACGTTTTACCTGAGATAATTTTGAAGGTAATAAAGGCAAAGCGAATGAAAGCAAGAGGAGAAGTTTCGACTTCTGCAGAGGCATGCCGTGAGGTTGGAATTTCACGCAGTGCCTACTATAAATATAAAGACTCAGTTTTCAATTATGAGGAACAGTTGACTAATAATATAGTATCAGTTTATTGCTTGCTGAGGGATGAAAAGGGTGTACTTTCATCAATAATCTCAAAGCTATATGAGCTGAACACTAATATCTTAACAATCAATCAAAACATTCCTATCGATTCAGTGGCTACTGTTACAATATCGGTTAGGTTTGAGCAGGATGTAATGAACACATCTATTCTTAAATCTGAGCTTTCAAAAATCGTAGGAGTTGTTGATGTTAAAATAATTTCTGGTGAATAATAAAATAATATAGAACTTGTCTGGAAAACCAGACGGAATTTGCAAATGCAATTTCAGAAAGGAAAAGGGTATTTTTTATGGGTAAGATTGCAATAATAGGATATGGTGTTGTAGGTTCAGGTACTGCTGAGCTGTTTGATAAGAACCACGATTCTATAGCTAAAAAGGTTGGCAGAGAGTGTGAAATTAAATACATTTGTGATTTAAGAGATTTCCCTGGCGATTCTAACGAAGATAAGCTTGTTAAGGACTTTAATGTTATTTTAAATGATAATGAGATTGAAGTTGTTGCTGAGGTTGTCGGCGGTGCTACATTTGCTTATGATTACACTAAGAGACTTTTAGAAGCAGGCAAGAGCGTTGTTACATCTAATAAGGAGCTTGTTGCAACTCACGGTGCTGAACTACTTAAAATTGCTAGAGAACATAATTGTAACTATCTATTTGAGGCAAGTGTTGGCGGCGGTATTCCAATTATCAGACCGCTTAATAAATGTCTTGCTGGTAATAAAATTGAGCAAATTTCTGGTATCCTAAATGGCACTACTAACTTTATCCTAACTAAAATGATTAAGGATCAAATGGATTTTGCAGCTGCACTTAAAATGGCTCAGGAGTTTGGATATGCTGAGGCTGACCCTACTGCTGACGTTGAGGGACATGATGCTTGCCGTAAGATTTCCATCTTAGGTTCACTTGCTTACGGAAAAGAAATTCATCCTGATAAAGTACACTGCTCTGGTATTTCAAACATCACTCTTGATGACGTTGAGTATGCTGAAAACGCTGGATACGCAATCAAGCTTATGGGTTCTGTAAAGCCTGCGGGTGATGATAAGGTTTCAGCTATCGTTTGCCCTAGACTTGTTTCAAAGAGCAATCTTTTAGCATCTGTTGATGATGTTTACAATGCTATTTCAGTTACTGGCGACGGCGTTGGCGACGTTATGTTCTACGGACAGGGTGCTGGAAAACTTCCAACTGCTTCTGCTGTTGTTGGTGATATTATCGACTGCCTAAAGCATAAAGATAAGGTTTTGGCTATGAGCTGGGACGAGTGTGAGGATGACGATTATGTTGTACCTTACAAGACAATTGAAAATTCAATGTACGTGCGTATTAAAGCTGACGATGTTGACTCATTAAAGCCTGCAATTTCTGAAATGTTCGGAAAGCTAATATACATTGAGCGTGCTGGCAGACCTGATAACGAACTTGCATTTATTACTCCAAATATGGTTGAATCTGAGATTGATTCTAACTTGACAATTCTTTCTCATTCAGCTGAAATTGCAAGCAAAATCAGACTTCTTTAAAATCAAATTTATACTCAAGGATAAGATAAACTTATGATTAAAATACAAATCCCTGCAACGTCAGCTAATTTAGGTGCTGGCTTTGACGCGCTAGGGCTTGCTCTTACGTTTTATAACTATGTAGAAATGGAAGAGTCAGACCGCATTGACATTTCATCTGCCGACGGACTAGAAATTCCTACTGATGAAAAAAATCTAATATACGTTTCAGCTAAGGATCTTTTTGAACTGTGCGGAAAAAAACTTGACGGACTTAAACTTGTTCAATCAAATAACATTCCAATGGCTAGAGGGCTTGGTTCTTCATCTGCCTGTATAGTAGCCGGACTTGTCGGTGCAAATACAATGCTTGGAAATCCGCTTTCAACTGACGATTTGGTTGACTTAGCGGCTCAGATTGAGGGACATCCCGACAACACAGCTCCAGCTCTGCTGGGCGGAATTGTAACAGCTGTTTTTGACGGAAGAAAAGTACATTGGGTTAAGCAGGAAGTTTTCACAAAGCTTAAATTTGTTGCGATTATTCCAGATTTTGAGCTTAAGACTGAGCTTGCAAGAGCTTGTCTGCCTACTGAAATTTCTCATAAGGACGCAGTTTATAATCTTTCACGTGCAGCACTATTTTCAGCATCACTTCTTACTGGGAAGTTTGAAAATTTAAGAACTGCTGTTCATGACAAACTGCACCAGCCTTATAGAATGGAACTAATCCCACACTGTCGTGAGGCTTTTGATATTGCATATACTCATGGTGCTTATGGCGCATATATAAGCGGTGCTGGCCCTACTGTTATGGCGATTGTTGATGAGGATAACACTTACTTTGAAGGCAAAATGAAATTCTCACTGAAAAATGCTGGTCTCGACGGCTGGGAAGTACGAGAATTCCGTATTGACAATTGTGGAACTGTTTTAATATAATATATAAAAACTAAGGAATGTTCCTAATATGGAGCATTCCTTAGTTGCAATATTAAAATCTATGAAACTACTGACGAATCGTTTTCTACATTCTGTCTGTCTAATTCCATTTTATAGGCTGATAGAATTTGTGATTCTATATCAACTCTTGAATCGGCTGATATTGGGTGAACTATGTCGCGAAACATTCCTGTATCATCACGACGGCTTGGCATTGCAACAAAAAGCCTTTCTTCACCTTGAACTACTTTTATGTCATGGATTGCAAGCACCTCATCAATAGTAATGCTTACTATTCCTCGCAATTTGCCATCTGACATTAGTTTTCGCACTTTAATTTCAGTTATATTCATTTCGTCTTATCCTTTCTGCTCTTTTTATTTTGCTTATATAAAAATTTTTACCCAAAAATAAAAAAATATTCAAAAAGGGGTTTATTTTTTTGAAAAAATGTACTATAATAAGTATATATATAAACGTATATTCTTTTTGAAAGATTTTTATTTGAAATGAGGCTTATTTAAATGATTTCCAACGAAACTTTAAAATCTATAAAAAATGTGCATTTTATCGGAATCGGCGGTTCTGGTATGTATCCAATGGTTCAGATTCTTCATGCACAAGGCTACACCATTACTGGTTCTGACAATAACGAAACCGAAACGCTTGACGCTGTAAGAAATCTGGGCATTACTGTTTTTATGGGACAGCGTGCTGAAAATATCAAAGGTGCCCAACTTATCGTTTATACAGCTGCTATTATGTCCGATAATCCTGAGCTTATTGCAGCTAAGGAAAGTGATGCTTTGGTTATTGAACGCTCTGAGCTTTTAGGACTTGTAACAAGCTGGTATGATAACGCCGTTTGCATTTCAGGAACTCACGGAAAAACCACAACATCTTCAATGCTTACACAGATTTTCGTTGAAGAGGGTGTCGACATTTCCTGTGTTATCGGCGGAAAACTCCCTAGCATCGGCGGTTCTGGCAAGTACGGCAAAAGCGATATAATGGTTTGTGAGGCTTGTGAGTTTGTTGACCACTTCCTTACACTTTATCCTGACGTTGCAGTTATACTAAATATAGACGCCGACCATCTCGACTACTTCGGTACTCTAGAGAATATTATCAAGTCATTCAGAAAATTCGCAAGCAAGGCAACTAAAGCTTTGGTTGTAAACGGTGATGACGCTAATACTCTTAAAGCTGTTGACGGTCTTGATAAAGAGATTATCACTTTCGGCTTTGACCGAAAGAACGACTACTCTGCTGAAATCATTGGCAAAAAAGGACTTCAAACTGATTTTAATCTTTATTATAAAGGCGAAAAACAGTGCCAGCTTGCAATTCATGTCCCTGGTGAGCATAACGTTTTGAATGCTCTTGCCGCAATTGCTGCCGCTAGATATTCAAACGTTTCATATGACGGAATAGCTTTGGGACTTCAAACTTTTAGAGGAGCTATAAGACGTTTTGAAAAAATCGACGTTGTAAACGGCATTACAATCGTTGACGACTATGCTCATCACCCACAAGAAATCAGCTGTACTTTAAAAGCTTCCAAAGGCTTGGATTTCAATCGTGTTTGGGCGGTTTTCCAACCATTCACATACTCAAGAACTAAAACTTTGTTTAATGATTTTGTAACTTCACTATCTATTGCAGATGTTGCAGTTATCACTGATATTATGGGAAGTCGTGAAAAGAATACACTTGGTATTTATTCAGAAGATTTGGCAGAAAAAATCGACGGTTCAGTTTGCTTTGAAACATCCCATGAAGTAGCTGACAAGCAAACAGCAGAACAAAAAGATTATAACTTTGAACAGGTTGTTGACTATCTCGCAAAAAACTGTAAGGACGGCGATTTAGTAATAACACTTGGCTGCGGTGATGTTTATAAGGTTGCAAAAAAGCTATCCAAAAAGCTTCGCGAAAATTAATATAGCTGCTAAAAAGCCCAGAAAAACGAAACAGAAACTAATTTCTCATCGCTTTGAAAGGAATGATGTAAGATGAAAATATCAGATAACGAAAGACGTGTATTTGAATTTATTAAACAGCGCCTTGAAGAAGGTTATCCTCCTACAGTACGTGAAATTTGTGCGGAATTTGGATTCAAATCCACTTCCACCGCACATAGATACATAGCTTCTTTGACTGAAAAAGGTCTGCTTGAAAAAGGAGCTAACCAAAACCGTGCAATCAGACTTGTAGGCAGAAACAGCACAAGCGTACCGCTAGTCGGTACAGTTACTGCGGGTGTACCAATAACTGCCATTGAAGATATTACAGACTATATCAGCTTTCAGCCTAATAAGAACTACTCAAACCCTCTGTTCGCTCTAAAGGTTAGAGGTGAATCAATGATAAATGCCGCTATTTTAGACGGTGATATTGTTATTGCAGAGCAAACTCCTGTAGTTGAAAACGGCGTAATTGCGGTTTGTCTTGTCGACGGCGACAGTGCAACTGTAAAAACATTCTATAAGGAAGACGGTCATTTTAGACTTCAGCCTGAAAACGATTCTATGGACCCTATTATTGTAGATGAGGTTTCTATTCTTGGAAGAGTTATTGCTGTTGTTAGATATCTTTAAATTAATGAGGTTTTATATATGAGTAAGATTTGTCAGTCCTGTCATGCAAAAATTTCAGACGGGATGAAGATTTGCCCTAATTGCGGTAAAGTTGTACCTGCAAATAGGAGTCAGGCACAAAATCAGCCTGATAGACAAAATAATTACAGACAAACTGAATATAATCAGAAAATGCCAAAACGTGTTTATGAGCATCCAAATTATCGACCTAATCAAAACCAAGATTCTCAGTATAGTCAGCAAGCCGGACGGACAAATCGTCCACAGCCGACCACGACCAATAGATCTGGATCCGGACAAAATAATAGACATAAACAAACGCACAATACTAATCAAGCTAATAGATATCAGCAAGGCAATAGTCGCGGACAAATGCGGAATTCTGAACAAAGCCAAAGAATGCATCAAACAAATAATCAAACGCAGCCTCAAAATCAAAGACCGCAGGCTGAGCCATGCTCTGCTGCAATTCCACCGCAGCGTAACAATACAAAAAAGCATGAGCGTGATATAGCTAAGCCGCACAAGCCTAAAAAATCAAAAGCAAAGCTGATTAAGAAGTGTATAAAAGCATTTGTTGTGGTAGCCGTTATTTACATTGTCATTTTTGCAGCTCAAGTATTTAGAATAAGATTATCTACATATAAGTTTGATACCGACATGAAAATGTCAAATTCAAATTACGGTCAGGCAATTGATAGTTACTATAAATCTGGCAAGTGGTCATATAATCCGATAACATTTACTGCCACATATAGCGGTGAAAACAGTCGCGGCGAGCAATATGTAATTAAATTCAAAGCCGTTGCAAAGATAAAAGTATCGAATATTTCTATTGACGGCGAAAGTGTTAAAAAAGATAAAATCGAGCAAGAATTAATGGGTATGTTTATTTAAAAATTCAGCTCCATAGCATTTGCTGTGGAGCTATTTTTATTTTATATTGTAAAGATACTTTCTAAAATATAACACAAAATTATTTTGCATATTTATGTTGTAAAATGGCAAACAATATGATATAATAAGAAGAATATACGTTTCCAAATAAACCTAAAAGAAAGGATTAGCAATGTTTAAGTTTTTCAAAAAAATAGTTAATATTTTGTTTTCACAGAGAACAACTATTATCCTTCTGCTTTTGCTACAAATTGGATTTTTACTTCTTCCGTTTTTTAGACTGAGTGAACGTTCCTCAACAGTAACTTACTATGTATTTACAATAATCGGTCTAGCACTTACGGTTTATATTCTTAACAAGCCTGAAAACCCCGCCTACAAGCTAGCATGGATTATTCCGATACTTACAATTCCGATATTTGCAACAGTTGCGTATTTTGTATTAACCAACCAATACAGCACCAAGAAATTACGTAACGCGCACATCAAAAAATGCGCAAACACGAAACCATATTTACCGTACGATCCAAAAATTGCAGAGGAATTAAAACTTGATGATAAAAATTTCTATAACCTAACCAACTATATCGATCATCGCGGCGGATATCCAATTTATAAAAATACCACTGTTGAATATTTTAAGGTTGGAGAAGAAAAATTCGCCGCTATGATACGTGAGCTAAAAAAAGCAAAAAAATTCATTTTCCTTGAGTATTTTATAATCGACCAAGGATATATGTGGGATACAATTGAGAATATACTCATTCAAAAATCAAAAGATGGCGTTGAGATTAGACTGCTTTATGACGGAATGGGTACACAATATTTAATGCCTTATAGATATGATAAAAAACTTAGAAAGATAGGCATAAAGTGTAAAGTTTTCAATCCGTTCAGACCAATGCTTTCTTCAGTACAAAACAACCGCGACCATAGAAAAATCTGCGTTATTGACGGAAATGTCGCATTCAACGGCGGTGTAAATCTAGCCGATGAATACATCAATCGAAAAGAACGTTTCGGACATTGGAAAGACACAGCAGTTATGCTTAAAGGCGAGGGTGTTTGGAACTTTACAATGATGTTTTTGCAAATGTGGGAAGTAGTTGAAGGCACAGGATTAGCGTCCGACTATGATGACTTCAGACCTGAAGAAGATTTGATTCCGACAGACGCAAAGGGCTATGTTCAGCCATTCGGCGATTCACCCCTAGACACTGAAACAGTAAGCCAGCTAGTTTTTCTAGATGTAATTAACAACGCAACAGATTACATCTACATCACAACACCATATCTTATTCCAGATAATGAGCTTTTGACAGCAATTTCATACGCTGCAAAAAGCGGGGTTGATGTGCGATTAGTTTTACCCGGAATCCCAGACAAGTGGTATGTACGTTCAATTGCACAATCATACTACTCCGATTTAATTGCAAGCGGAGTAAAGATTTATGAATACAAAGGATTTATACACGCAAAGAACTTTGTAGCAGATGACACCACAGCAATTGTCGGAACAATAAATTTAGATTACAGAAGTTTATATCTGCATTTCGAGTGTGCAACGCTCATGTACAAGTCACCAGCCGTTATGGAAACAAAAGCTGACTTTATATATATTTCACAAAACAATTGTGAAGAAATAACCCCAGAATACTGTAAAAACCGCCCATTAAGAAGTCGAATGCTCTCCGCAATACTAAAAGTATTCTCCCCCCTCCTCTAGCCAGGGGTGCTAGCCCGCACGGGGCAATTCACATAATCGCTCGTACCTCGCTCGACTTAACATGCCATACTTCTAATCCGCGTGGTAACAGATTGATTTAGATAGTAAAAAAATCAAATTTTTAAAAAAGACAAAGCCAATTTCAGCTTTGTCTTTTTCATGCAATATTAACAAAAAAATCACCACAATCTCCAACCCGAGCAACTCAAAGTCACCCCCACCAACTAACTTTCCGCGAGGGGTGCTAGCCCGCACGGGGCAATTCACGTAATCGCTCGTACCTCGCTCGACTTAACATGCCATACTTCTAATCCGCGTGGTAA
>CAZJRQ010000020.1:0-100 GCA_964548535.1 uncultured Oscillospiraceae bacterium | reverse complement strand
CAAAGTGAGAATACAAGTTTAGATGCCATAAAAAAGGAACGAATAAAATTTTCGTTCCTTTTTTTTATTAAATAAGCATCCTAACTCCCACAATCCATTA
>CAZJRQ010000019.1:40657-44555 GCA_964548535.1 uncultured Oscillospiraceae bacterium | reverse complement strand
AAATTACTGCGAAATAAGTCGCTGGTGTCTTGAATATTACGGTAAATTATGCTATAATAAGTATGTTTACGAAAAATAAAAAAGGGGAGTATTTTTATGAGTCTTGGAAGTTCAGAAAAGCTAAGTGCTTATGATGAACAGCTTTTTAAGCAGTTTTCATATGAGTTAGTGCAGTGGAGTAACTCATATAAAACGCCAATTTCTGGTAATCAGGATATGACTTACTATCTCAATTTACAAAGAAAACGTCTTGAAAAAAACGGTGTTAGTATGAGTTATAAATTTCAATTGGTTGAAAAGGGTTTTAATGACAATAATATGGATTGTTCTGTTTGGCGTGATGAGAAATATTCAACCAAAATGACTTGGATGCAATTTTTGACTGAAACTACTTTTAAAGTTAATAATAAAAAGGCGTACAGTAAAAAGGGAAAAGAATTGCTGTATGGATATATTACGAATATTAACAGCGGAAATGTGTTGGGCGATGAGCCTTATATTTGTCCGCATTGCGGTGCTGAATCGACGCTTGGCAAGCTTATGTCGGTCTGTCAGTACTGCAACACTTGTTTTAAAATGAGTGATTTATATCCTAAGGTTACTAATTTTTTCCGTTTTCAAGATTTTTCTCAGACGCAAGAAAATTTCAAGAAAAATATGATTAGAAATCCAATTATAGGATTGATGCTTGGGTTATTAATATGCGGTATTATAGGCATAAACAGCAAAATGGCTGATGCTAATTTTAAGGCGGATGAGTGGGTTAATATGCTCCCAATGTGGGGACTTGGAGCTGGATTTTTGAGCTATCCTGTTTATTTATTTTTGAGATTAATTCCAGCAGCTTTTACCTAAACTGGATATCTTTTTAAAAAAGTCGGCAATGAAAATAAAATTAACTCGGCGGTCAGGGAATATGAACCGCATTTTTCCTATGCTTTTTTTAAGGGTAAGATCATGTCGCTGCTTAGAATGATGATATATACCGACGACCGCTCGAACATGACTTTTTATAATGGTGAAAGTCATGCGCCCGTTTTTTCGGATATTTTGGACACTGAATTTAAGGATTTGATTCGGTTTAATGGGTTTACAGAAAAAGATGGCATTGGATATTTAGATGTCACTGTTTGCGTTGACGATTACTGTTTGAAAAATAAGCATGTTAAAAAAAATAGTGAAGGATTTAGAATGACGGTTTGTAAAAAGTTAAGTCCTATACCTAATTTTGGATTTTCAATACATACAGTTTACTGCAAGTGCTGCGGTGCAAGTTTTGACGCTACTAGAGTCCGCAAATGTCCATATTGTGATACTGAATATGATATGTGTCAAGATGATTGGGTTGTTAACAGTATTGAGCGAGTAAAGGGATAATTGTTATTTTTGCACTAAATTAGCGCTCGGATGTAATGATTTTATAGATGAATAGATTTATGTTAACTTGTAAAAGGTAATAAATTAACATTTGTAGGTTTGATATTGCTTGCTTATATTAAAAAAATGTGTTATAATAAGATGATTAGGCAAAAAACACATTGCTTTGGTCATCTGGAAGATTTTGGGCGATTAAAGCGTAATAATTTTAGAAAAGAGATTACATGAATTTTAATGAACTAGCGATTTCAAACGAAGTAAAAAGAGCAATCGACAATCTGAATTTTACTCAGCCGACTGAAATTCAGGAGAAGAGCATTCCGCTTATTCTTGAGGGCAAGGACGTTATTGGATACAGCCAGACTGGTAGCGGAAAGACTATTGCTTTCGGTGTTCCAGCTGTCGAAATTGTGGACGCTTCGCTTAATGTGAGGTTACCTCAGGTGCTTATTATGTGTCCGACGAGAGAGCTTGCAATGCAGGCTGCGGAGGAGCTTAAAAAGCTTACAATGTACAAGGAAAGGTTGCACGTTGCGACTATTTATGGCGGTCAGCAAATTGACAGACAGTTCGCACAATTGCGTCGCGGATGTCAGATTGTTATTGGTACGCCTGGACGAATTATGGATCATATGCGCAGAAAAACTCTAAAGTTTAATGAGCTTAAAATGGTTATTCTTGACGAAGCTGACGAGATGCTTAAGATGGGATTTCGTGAGGATATTGAGACTATTCTTAGTGCTACTCCTGACAGCAGACAGACTGTTTTATTCTCTGCTACTATGCCTAAGGATATAATCGAGATTACTGGAAAGTATCAGAAAGATCCTGAGATGATTAAGATAAAAAGCAAGCAGATGACTGCTACAAACATTGAGCAGTTCTTTTTTGAGGTCAAGCAGGGGCAGAAAAAGGACGCACTTTCGTTGCTTTTACAGTACTATCAGCCAAAGCTTTCAATCGTTTTTTGCAATACTAAAAAAATGGTTGACGAGATTGTTGCGGACTTGCAGCAGAGAGGTTACAGTGCTGAGGGACTGCATGGTGACATCAAGCAGACTCAGCGTACACAGGTTATGAACCGTTTTAAGAATGGTGCTTTTGAGATTTTGGTTGCGACTGATGTTGCGTCGAGAGGTATTGACGTAAATGACATTGATATCGTGTTTAACTATGATTTGCCAGATGAGAGTGAGTATTATGTTCACCGTATTGGACGTACTGCTCGTGCTGGAAAAGAGGGTAAGTCGTTTACTTTTATTCAAAACAGGAGGCAGTATTCGTCACTTCAGGCTATTGCGAGATATACAAAGTCGACTATTACGAAGATGCCGCTGCCTAAGGTTGCTGAAATTGAGCAGAAAAATTCAAATGATTTTATAGAAGAAATTCTTGAAAATGCTAAGGAGTATAATGCTGATGAGCATGAAGTACAGCTAAATGCATTGCGTGAAAGCGGACTTAGCGACTCTGATATTGCTGGTATTTTGCTGAAAATGTTCTTGTCGGACAAGGCTGTAAAAGAGGGTACTGTTGATGTTTTTGAAGAGAATATCAGCAAGTCATCATCGAGAAGTTTTGACAGAAATGACAGAAATTACAGAAACGACCGCAATTCTAGAAATGATCGCAAACGTCGCGAGCGCTTGCCGAACAAAAAGGCACAGGAGAAGTTCAAGGGTGTTGACATGGAAACAATTACTGTTTCAATCGGCAGACTTGATAAGGTTGCGCCAAAGCATATTTTGGGTGCAGTAGCTGGCGAAAGCGGTTTGCCTGGTAAAATGATAGGTTCTATTGAAGTTGGCAGAGATTCTTCAACTGTTGAAGTTCCTAAAAAGCACAAGAAGCGCATTTTAAAGGCACTTCAAAACAAGAAAATCAAGGATATTCCGATTACGGCTGAATAAGATGAAAAAACACCAGAGTGGATTTTGAACCGAACCAGTAAAAACGGACAATAGAAAAAAAGCACCTCCTATGGTAGAATTAAAGAAACTACCATAGGAGGAATTTTTATGCCAAGGGAATACAGACATATTAAAAATTATGAAAAGGAAATAATTGAACTAAGAGAACAAGGACTAACACAAAGAGAGATTGGAGAAAGATTCGGATTTACGAAAGAACAGGTAAAAGGGTTTTTAAAAAGAGAACGCCGAAATCAAGAAAAGCTTGCAGCAGGAATAGCCTTAAAAAAGAGAGGTCGTCCGGCAAAAGATTGCGTTGTTACAGAGCAAGACAAGGTTAGTGAACTAAAATATATCCTTGCACGAAAGGAAACGAGGATTAGGCAACTGGAAATGGAAAATGAGCTAATGCGGGATTTTCTCTCGCTCACAGAAAGGAAGTGAGGACGCAGGTCAAATATATGGTCATTTATCGACATAAGAACAAATATAGCATTAGTGAAATGTGTAGATTTTTTAAAGTATCAAGAAGTGGATATTACGATTATCTACAACGTATGGATAAACCTGCAAAGGATTTGCCACTTGCAAATATGATACGAGAATGTCAG
>CAZJRQ010000019.1:0-40557 GCA_964548535.1 uncultured Oscillospiraceae bacterium | reverse complement strand
CAAGGCGTATTGTATCTTTCAATGATAAGAGATTTGTATGACAATAGTATAGTTGCATATAAAACAGGAACAGCACAAACGGTTAATCTTGTGACTGACACCATAAAGCTTGCCAAGAAAAAGGAAAAGGTCACTACAGAGGTGCAACTCCATAGTGACCAAGGCTTTCAGTATACCTCACAAGCATATTTCAAGCTAACAAAATCATACGGCATAACGCCGTCAATGTCAAGACGCGGAAACCCATATGACAATGCTTTAGCTGAAAACTTTTTTGGGATACTCAAAGCAGAATGCATTAACCGACGCAAAATATTCACTTATGATGAGGCTCGCCTCATCATAAGTGAATACATAGACTTCTACAACAATGAGCGTATCCAATTAAAAACAAAACTGACACCGCTTGAAAAACGACGTCAGTATGTTGCTTAAAATATTATATTTTCTACCATAGGGTGCTTTTTGTGCTGTCTGCACAATCTGGGGCAGTTCATTTCTCTGGTGTTTTTTGTTTGTTCAGGTGGGATTTCGTCGCCTGCGTAAGCCATACCATGTATGGCTTTTAGACCAAGGCTCTGCCTAAAGCAATCAAAGGATGGCTTGGATACCGAAAACTTTTTGAATAAAGGTAAATCCTTACTTGCAAGGATTTATCCAAAACTTTAATATGGATGTTTTGGGCGATTGGCTTTTTAATCATGTCCTTCACAATCATCAAAATATTGCGACGGTGCCGCTCCAATACTACGAATAATTTTAGGTGATTTGCATTTCTCATCTACAACTTTCATGAATTGTTCGCTGTATTTGAATTTCATAAAACGGTTCTTCGATATCAGTACATATAGTATACCACAGCTTAGACTCTTTTGAATAATATCTATACAGCATGACATCATCATCAACATCAAAATTTAGATTTTCTTCATAATAAGCCTTAAACATCATATATAAATTTGATAACCCCTCAAAAAACAGATCAAGTTCATTTGAATCTAAGTCTCTAAAGAAAAAACCTTCTTCACCAACACAGAAATTAAGATAGGTATTATTCTTAGGCTTGAAATTATTTTCATTTAAAATTTTCATCATTTCATCGCTTATAAATTCTTTTTCACCCCAGTTTGCCATAATAAAATTCTGCAAATATTTAGTTGGTTCGTTTTTATAATTGTAAGTTGATTCAAAACGATTTAATAAATCTTTATAATATACGATATAATCATCAATGCCGCTAAAACAAATTATGCCTTTCGTATCATCTGAATGCTCACAAAAAACTAAAATACAATTGGTATTTTGGATTTTCAAGTTTTATAACAAAAGGAAAAATATCGGCAAATTCCTCCCACGGATTATATTTTTTGATTTTTTCAACAATATAAAAAATCTCTTTCCACCTATTGGAATTATTATTACTGCATCTTATTCTACTTTTCATTAAATCATATCGTCTCAATATATTTTAAATCATATATATTATAGATTACACATTTGAATATGTCAATGTTTTTTATGAGTGTCTAAAATAAAATTAAAATTTTGCATAATCCAACCTGAATTTTGTCCAATATATTTTAAAATATATACTATAGCTTTAATGACAGATTTTATTATATAGAATTTTTGTATTTATTATGCGCAAACCTTGCAAAAACGGTTGTTTTGTAGTATAATAAATAAGTCATTATAATTTTATGGAGGAATAATATGAAAAAGAAAATTTATTTAGTTGTCGCTTTGCTTTTGTGTGTAACTTTTGCGCTAACAGCTTGCGGTAAAAAAGAAGACAAAATAATCTGTGGTGTAACTTTGTACGATCCAATGAACTATAAAGATTCAAATGGTGATTGGACTGGTTTTGATACCGAATTTGCATTGCTAGTCGGCGAAAAACTTGATATGGACGTTGAGTTTCAGGAGATTAAGTGGGAATATAAATATTCAGAGTTAGAATCAGGCTCAATCAACTGTATCTGGAACGGTTTTACTGCTAACTCTTCAGAATCTGACGGTACTGAAAGAAAAGACTTGGTTGATTTTTCTTATAGCTATATGAAAAATCAGCAATGTATAGTTGTTAAATCTGAAAATGCTGACAAATATAATACTCTTGAAAATCTATCAGGCAAAACAGCAGCTGCTGAAAAAGGTTCAGCTGGTGAACCTGTGGCAGATGAAATCGTCGGTGACAACGGAAAAGTTATGGGTGCGTCAGCACAGGTTGATACATTGACTGAAGTTAAATCCGGAGCAGTTGATTTTGTTGTAATGGATATTCTTTTAGCACAATCATTAGTAGGTCAAGGTAGCTATGATGATTTAGTTATTGCTGATATAGAGCTAGATTCTGAAGTTTATGCAATTGGCTTTAAGAAAGACAGTGAATTAAAAGATAAAGTTAATAAAGCAATGAAAGAGCTTTATGACGACGGAAAACTTGAAGAGCTAGCTGAAAAATACGGACTTGAAAATTCACTAGTATTAGATACAGATTTTAAAGGATAATTTAGAAGGAAGTAAAGAATGAGTTTTGTAGAAGTAACATTAAGACTTTTGGAGGGTTTTCAAGTAACGTGCTTGATATTTGCATTAACACTTTTAATCTCACTGCCTTTGGGGCTGTTAATATCTTTCGGCTCAATGTCTAAATTTAAACCGCTAAAATATATTGTAAAAGTACTTGTTTGGATTATTCGAGGAATACCGCTAATGCTTCAAATATTCATCGTGTTTTATGTGCCTGGATTTGTTTTTGGAAGTCCAATTTCATCAAGATTCACTGCGGTAATAATAGCATTTTCAATCAATTATGCGTGTTATTTTAGTGAGATATTCAGAGGCGGAATCGAGAGTATTTCAAAAGGACAATATGAAGCGGGTCAAGTTTTGGGCATGACAAAATCTCAAATATTTTTCAAGGTAATACTCAAACAGGTTGTCAAGAGAATAATTCCGCCAATGTCAAACGAAATCATTACATTAGTTAAGGACACTGCACTAGCTAGAGTAATTATGGTAGTTGAGATATTAAAGGTAGCGGAAGATATTCTAAGCACAAAAGCATTAATATGGCCGCTCTTCTATACGGGGGCATTCTATCTGCTTTTTGTTGGTTTATTAACGCTAATATTTGGATACATCGAAAAACGAATGAATTATTTTAAAGTATAAGAGGTCTAATATGTCTATTTTAGAAGTGAAAAAATTATCTAAATCATTTGGAAATAGTGAGATACTGAAAGAAATTAGTTTTGACCTGCAAGAGGGTGAGAGCCTTGCTATAATCGGTTCGTCCGGAAGCGGTAAAACTACACTTTTAAGATGTCTTAATTTTCTAGAACAGCCCAACTCCGGTAATATATCGATAAAAGATGAAGTACTGTTTAATTCTGAAGAAAATACTAAATTCAGCGATGACGAGTTTAGAAAAAAGCGACTTCATTTTGGATTAGTGTTCCAATCATTCAATCTTTTTCCGCAGTATACAGCACTTGAAAATGTCACGTTGGCAAAAAAACTACTAGCCAAAGATGAGCCAGATTATAAGAAAGATAAAAAAGTGCTTATCGATCAAATCAATACAAACGGCATAAAACTGCTAGAGCAGGTAGGGCTTGCTGATAAAACAGATTTATATCCTCATCAGCTATCCGGCGGACAGCAGCAACGTGTAGCAATTGCCAGAGCGTTGGCGTTAAATCCTGATATATTGTGCTTTGATGAACCTACATCAGCACTTGACCCAGAGCTAACTGGTGAAGTTTTAAAGGTTATAAAAAGCCTAGCTCAAAGAAAAACAACAATGATAATTGTAACGCATGAAATGCAGTTTGCGTACGAGGTTGCAGATAAGGTTTTGTTTATGGATAACGGTTTTGTCATTGAATACGGAACTCCGCAAGAGGTTTTTGACAACCCAACTAACGACCGAACTAAGCAATTTTTAGAGAGATATCGATCAAATTAATATAGCAAAAAATGCACCATTTTGTTTTTGAAAATGGTGCATTTTTATATACAAGGGATAGCAGAGATTTCCCTCTGCCATAGAGAACGTCCTCTTTTGTATGTTTTCTGACAGGCTAAAGCGAATCCGATTATTATAATCAGATTCGCTTTTTTGCTTATTTTAGAAAGTTTTTTATTTTGCGCTTGAGTTTTTTTAGACTATTTTCAAAGCCACCGTTAACATAATAGCTTATTGCTAAAATTGGCGGTTCATCAATTGATTTATTCTTGTCATAGAGGGTTATGTGCATGTTTTTGACTTTAATCGGTTTGCTGTTATGTTCAAGAGTTATTCTGTTGTAATTTTTCAACTCAAAATAGTTAGGGTTTGAACCAATTAGTGTGCTTTTTGAAATTAGCATTTTCTTGATATAATCATAGTTGAAATCTTCAAATACAGCCATTTGCATGATTTTTTTGCTGAATGTATAGATCATTTGTGTTCGTCTTACGGCTTGCATTTGAATTTTCTTTTTATGGTTTAGTGAGTTGTAGATTGTTATATTGCAGATGTAAATCACCCCTCTCATAATTAAAAATTAAAACTTCAAGTACTTATCAGCAATATAATAAGTTTTGTTGTTGATAAGTATTTTTCTCCAGTGATACCCATCTTTGTTTGTTTTTGAGTCATCAGCTAGTGTGACCGTCACATTTGCATTTAGTGTTCCTGCTACTTTGCCGTTTGGAGTTTCTCTGTAGTTAAGTCTTGCAGTAGTAACAGCAGTTTTTTGGCTTTTGGGCATGTTTTCATAATCTAAAAGATACACACAGCCTTGATAGCCATTGCGTTTAGTGAACGCTGAAACTGTAGATTTCTTTAAAACACCGTCTGTTCCGCCGACATTTGCCTCGGTATAATAAACGGTGTTGTCGTTTACATATTCTATGTAGATAACATGACCCCATTGACCGTTGTTGAAACAGGCTATACTGTCGCCTCTTAAAGCTGTGCCTTTATGTTTTGCCTGATTATACCAAGTCTTACCATCGCCTGTGATGCCAGTATTAACGCGGACCTTTTCTTTTGCTCGACTGCGTACATACCACACGCACTGACCTTTAATGCCGTCGTGGTAATGTATTTAGCTAAAGTTGCCTAGTCGTTTGCCTATATTTGCTTCGTAATTCATATTGTACCTCCTTAAATTCCAGTCTCAAGACTGCCTATTATTTCATCATTGGTAATACTACCACGTTTTACGCCGTTATTTTGGATTATTTCTGCATATGGTCTGCTTAAGCCGTCACATCTAAGCAAAATTGGTGAATTGATATTTCTTAAACTAATATTGCTCTGTACAGGCATGCCGGCTGCGATGAGGACATTGATATCTGTTTTTTTACCTCTGCAAAGTTGGGTTGAAAGCGGGCATTTTTCGTCTTTGGCATTCTTGCCTGTATCAAAATCAAGGCAAATATCAAAGGCAAAGGTTTTGCCATTGAAATCAATGCGAGGTGGGGTATCTTCAGTTCCACTTCCAATTTTATTTTTAAGTTTAAGTGGGAAATATCCTATGAATACATATTTTTCACATCGATAAGTTTCCCAAATAGGAAATCTTTTTTTGAATAAAATCCGTCAATGGTAGAAACATTACGCTTGGTCCATATTTTTGCACAGATTCCAGAATGATAAATTAAAAGAGAGTTGAATATTTTTTCATCTTGATGATTATCTTTTGTTTCTTTATGTAGTGCTGTACCAGCGAATATAATAAGATTTTTTAACCTATCAGTCAATTCTGTCAAAGCGTTGTTTTCTTTGAGAATTTGCATATTATCATCGTATAGTGGTTTGTGATAGTACACGATATCTCTATCATGTTTATTATTGTCATTGATATCATACCAGAAAAACTCTGGAAGAGCGGCTACGATTGTTGTTTTTGCAGGGTCTTTTTCATCTTCTGAAAGCTTGTTAAGCTGTGTATTAAATAGCTCAGCAGTTTTTCGAATTAGTAGCTCTAGCCATAATTTCTGGCGCTTTGATTTTTCGGTATGCAGACGTATATAATAAATTGTAGACGCAGTATCAGTTGTCATTGGATTAGGCTTAGAGGCACGAACTTGGTTGATGTTTTCGGTAAGTTTTTCGATTTCCTCATTTTCTAAAAATTCTTTTTCTAAATTCTTTCGCCACTCTTTACCTTGTGTGCCGTTAATAAATGATATAAATTTGATTTTCATTGATTTTCCTCCTTGTTGTATATCCCAGCTAGGGACATTGTTTTTTCAAAAATTATGTTTGTATTTAGTGCTCCAATAAGTCCTGTAATTTGAATAAGTGCTGGTGAAAGCTCGTTGTTTTCTGAAGCAAGCTGAATTAATGTGTTTCCTGAAAGCTCATGTGGGTTATGGTTTTGTAATATTCCGCCGTCAATAAGCCTTGTTATAATCTGACATACTGTTCGCTCGCACTCGATAAAAATTTTACGGCTTTCTTCAAAGTAGGCGCTTGCACAGTTATATGCAGATTCAAGCTGTGTAAGTATATATCTATTTTGATTAGCCTTACGCTCTTTTCGCGTTTGATTCGCTGTTTGATCTTTTGATTCTGAAATTCCGCAAAGCAGTTTTCCGCGAATTATTGATAGTTGACCTGAAATTGGAAGTCGATAATTATCACAGGCGTTTTCTAGTTTTCTGACAAAGTCAACGCTTTCACTTTGTAAATCAATTTGACCGCTTTCAAGCTTATTTATTAGATTCGGCATATCTTTAAGTATGTTATCCATGTTTTCCATAACCGGAATAAGTATCATAATTTCACCTCCCTTTAATTAGTTAATAGAAAGGAATTTTTGATTACCACTGCCATCAACATCCTCTACTATAATATCAAGATCCTGTTCTTTAATTTTTAAAGTAACATACATAAGATTATCTTTGCTAGAGTATTCGTTTAGCTTTCCAGTGTTTTCTTCAATAAATACACCCCTATAATTTTCACAAAACTGTTGGAATTCGAAAAATATTGATGTGCCTATTTCATTGGCGAATTTATTATACGTATCCTCGCTTAACGGCTGATCTGAAAAATCATAGGAAGAAAATTCATTGGTTGTTAAAGGTACAAGGAGTGATTCGAATTTGTCTTTAATGTCAAGCAGTTTTATGATTTCAAAATTTGCTGAATTTAGAAAGCTGCTCATTAGGTTATGTATTGAATTTGAAATTGTTTGTGCTGATTTGGCGTATTTTTCTTTTAAATCGATACGAACATCAGTAGTAAACTCAGCATTAACTTCGACATTATCTTGAGTATCAACATCTATTGACTCTTCGTCAGTTTTATTATCGTTAGAAACAGTTGTACCATCAATATCTATGACAATCTTAGATTGAAGTATTTCTTCTTTGTCTTCATTAGCTTGTTTACACTTTTCTATATAATAAGATATGAGCTGATCGTTTAGCAACTGCGGGAGTTTAAGTTTTATTGCACTAAGAATATGTGATTTTTTGAGTGTCTTATCCTTATTGTTTGAAAAAACTCCGGATATTGAAACAGGCACTTTTATTTCAGCCTCATCTATTGTATAGTGCGGAACTGGCATTCCTTTTAGAAACGGATCTGCATGGTAGCTCTGACTTAGAGCTACCGAAGTAGAGTCCGCAATTTTACGTGCGTTTGAAACGTCAGATACAAGTGCGCCTATCAATTCACTAAATTTAATCATATTAATCCTCGTTTCTCCGCCGTAAAATTTAGTATAAGAGAGCATTTTCGGCGGTAAAATGCTCTCTTAATTAATTATTTATTCTTTTATTTAGCTTTCGGTTTTATTACTTGTCTTTTTCATC
Source organism: uncultured Oscillospiraceae bacterium (assembly GCA_964548535.1). Lineage (GTDB taxonomy): Bacteria > Bacillota > Clostridia > Oscillospirales > Ruminococcaceae > CAZJRQ01. Next base: position 32,736 of record CAZJRQ010000019.1, on the reverse strand, counting down.
AGGTGTCTTAGAAGGTTCTGATATAGTTTTCGTTACAATTGACTCTTCAAGAATATCAAGAATTTTTGACATACCAGCAGGCATATCGTCCTGAACTGCGTGTACCTTGATGTTTAATGAATAATCCTTCTTAACTTCCTCGCTATTAGAAGTTGACTTTTGATTTGAGAATGAAGCGTTTAGACTAGTTCCAACATTGGCGCCCCAACCTTTATAGCCAGCCGTGGTGTTGCTCGTAATATTTCGGTTAGACTCTTCTATGTTTTTAGAGTTAGAAACCGAATTGATTTTTACGTTAAACTCAATGTCTGCATTATCAATCTTGATAAACGGAATAGGCATCATTGTCAGAATTGGAACATCAATTTGCATCTTTTGATAAAGAGCAGGAATTGGTGTTTCAGTTTCCTTTATTGACAGCTTAAGCTCAGCCGAAGTATTGTTTGTAGGCTTTTCACCTTCTTGTTTAGGCTCAATTAGCTGAGAAGCAGTGATTGTTACACCGTCTTTAATGAAATCTCCTGACGGAATTGTGTTAAGATTAATTTCAGTAAAAGTACCGTTGATATCTAGAGTAAAATCGTTGATTTCAATAGCATGGTCGTCGATAGAAAATTCGATTTTCTCATTTTTAACATAATCTTTACCGCCGTTTTTGATTGTCACAGTAATGTTTCTTGTTGTTTGAGTTTGTGACGGAGAAACCTCCTTGTCATAAGCGAAAGAAACGCATATCGGAGCGCCGATACCCTTTTCCTTACCTGTTTTAGCGTCGATTTCACCTGGCATGAAACCTACTCTTCTAACAAAATTTACTGTTGTATCCGCTGATTCTCTTTGAGCGTTTACAACTGCGTTTAGTGAACCTCCGATGATAGCACCGAAATTAATGGATGATACTTCATTTGCTGGATTAAACATATATTTTTCCTCCTTTTAATTTTAATATTGCTTGTCTAAATATAGTTAATATTACAAGCGTTATTGTGTTTGTTGTAAATTGTTGGTCTTTTGATTAAGTAACTTTATCTATAAATTCACTTAGTTTCCTTGAACTTCAAAATAAACATTGCGTATTTTGACTGTCTGACTTGCTTACTCAAGTATTCAATTTTTACTGATTTTCTTGTTACCTCGATATGCTGAATTGTTTCTTCATCTCTTTTAACGGCAATAGTATCACCTACATTAATTTCAGGTTTTGCAAATTCCTGATAGTCTTCTTCAGTAAGCGTAATCTCCATATCAGTTTGTGCTAGTGCAATATCAGAATATTCTAGAACTAAACCAAAATCAGCATTGTATACTTTGCTTGCATTAGAAATATTAATACTCATCTACGTTTCCTCCTTTCGTGTTAGATTTATGGTACCATGGTCACATTATACAACATTATATTGCATATTCAGACGTGAAATGACATGAACAAGCCCTGAAAAGGCAGTTTGGATACCGATTCAGGGCTTGTTATTTATGATTTTTAAAAAAATATTTTGTTTTTTTCAAAAATGGGTTGACAAATGCATTTTAATGTTGTATTATATTGCATTTTTAAAGCTCAAGATTATTCAGCCGATTTCTTTGTGTTTCTTTGGAGGCTTTGGTATATATTCGAGTAGTTTCGATTGAACTATGCCCGAGTATATCCGCAAGCTCAACAATGTTGTGATAAGTCTTCATATACGTTCTTGCAAACATATGGCGGAAATTGTGGGGGTAAACCTTTGATTGGTCAACACCTGCATTAATTGCAATTCGCTTTAGATTTCGCCATATAACTGATGAATCAAGAGGGGCTTTTTTTTTACTATTCAGAAAAATAGTTCCCGATTTTATATTTTCTTTTTCGCAAAACAGCAGGAGTTTTGCACGAAGTTTTTCAGGAATGAGCATTGTTCTAAGTTTTGATTTGAACAGTATTTCTGCACTTCCTGATTGCACAGCTTCATAGCTGATGAATTTTAATTCGCCAACTCTTATGCCTGTTGCTCCAAGACATTTCATAATAATGTACCATTTTTGTTCTTTGCAATCTTGAGCATAGTCTATCATCTTGCGGTATTCGCTTAAAGTCAGCTCCTCGGTAGAAAAATATGAGCGCTGGCATTTTATCAGCGAAACACATAAGTCATCTCTGTCAAGCCAATGCCAATAACAATTCAGTGAAATTAAATATGAATTGACTGTTGTACTTTTGTAAGTGCGCATAAGATTTTTTTTGTAGCTGGTTACGGCATTAAAGTCTAATGTGTTGTTATGTAAATAAATATAGAATCGATTTACATCTTGCAGATATTTGGTTATGGTTTTGCAGTTGAGTTCTTTTTTTATGAGATACTCTTTGTACTCCTCATTATTAATATTATAATTATTTTTTGACATGAAGAAAACCCCTCTGTTTTTATTCTAAATTCTCGAGAAGTTTAGTATTTAGGTTAAATCAGAAATGGCGTTAATAGCATATAATTAATTTGTATTTATATTGTACATATTATATATTTTACATAATAAATTGCAATTTTGAAATAGTTTTGTTAAAAATAGTATATAATTTGTAGCATTTAACAAGGGTTTATGTGGTTTATTGTGCATAATAATGGAAATGTGTGAAATTTAAATTTAACTATTATCAAGTGTAGATTCTTTTGTTTGAGTTTTGATTTGCTGTTTGAAGTTAGTTTTTAAACCATAATTAAGGTTGGTGTGTAAATATTAATATTATAGTCACGTGTGATTTTGTCAATTTAGTGTATAAATCTTGACATTTCACGTTTTTTTTGTTAAAATGATACTTATGATTAATTTGTGATGAGATTGTGTGAAAATACGTTGTCGAAACTATAATTTGTATGGAGATTAAAATATGAAAAAAGCTATTGTAGGTGTAGTGTCAGCTGTGATATCGCTGTCGTTAATGTCTGCGCCAGTAGGAAAAAGTGGGTTTTCGCTTAGCAATCAAATAGTTGCTAGTGCTGAAAGTTATGCGGATGATTATGCGCAATCGGAATCTGAATATGATTCTAAATCTAATATTGAAAAACAGGCGAGGAAAATGATAGCTCATATGATGTTGTTCAAATCAATTTGAATCAGTGTGATTTTACATATTGTGACGTTTTTGATTATGATGGGTTAGAAAAAACTCCTGAAGTACTAATTAAATACGGCGATGTGCAGTTAGTTAAGGATGTTGACTATTCAGTTTCATATTCTGATAATATAAATGCTGGTACTGCTAGTATTACTATTGTAGGCGTTGGTGATTATACTGGTGAAGTTGTAAAGGAATTTCAGATTAATGCACGGTCGATTAATGCAGCAAATGTGAAGTTATCACAAACATCATTTACATATGACGGTAAGGCAAAACAGGCAAATTTAACTGTAACTGACGGCGTAAATACATTAGCAAAAAGTACTGATTATACAGTTTCATATTCTAATAATATAAACATTGGCAAGGCAACTGTTAAGGTTACAGGTACTGGCAACTATTGCGGAGAAATTACTAAGACTTTTAACATTTTACCGAAAGCTCCTAGTATTAAAACAGAGTTTACTTGTACAACTAATGCTGTTAGAATTAATTGGAATAAGGTGGATAATGCTACTGGATACAGAGTTTTTCGCTACAATGAGACTAGCAGGCAGTGGGAAAGTTTAACATCAATTAAAAATAATTCTACTACGACTTATCGAATTGCAAATTTAAACAGCGGTACTAAGTATAAATACATGGTTAGGGCATATAAAAAGGTCGACGATGTGAATTATTGGAGTTTGGATTCGTCGACTATTTCAACTGCGACTAAGCCTACTAAGGTTGTGATGGGTAGTGCTACTAGAACCTCAACTGCGACAAGAATTAACTGGACAAAAATAAATAATTGTGATGGTTATGAGATTTATATTTACAGTCCGACTGCTAAAAAATATCAGAAACTAAAGACTATAAATTCGAATTCTACTGTAACAAATCGACAGGCTGGTTTGACTTATAATTTTGCTTATCAGTACAAGGTGCGCGCATTTAAAAACGTTGGTAATGGTTCAAAAGTTTACGGCGAGTTTAGTGCAGTTAAAACCGTTTTAACATATCCTACTAACAGTTCGCTTATTAAGTACACAAGACTTTCACCAAATTTTAACAAGGGCAGAACTAGTACTGTAAAGAAGATTACAATTCACCATATGGCAGGAAATATGTCGGTTGAGGCTTGCGGACTTCTGTTCTCATCATCTTATAGGCAGGTTAGCTCAAATTACGGTATTGATTCTAGCGGTAAAATTGGAATGTATGTTGAGGAGAAGAATAGAGCCTGGACAAGTTCTAGCTTTGCAAATGACAATCAAGCTATAACGATAGAAGTTGCAAACGATCAAATTGGCGGAGTTTGGCACGTTAGCGATAAAGCAATTCAGTCGACGATTGATTTGTGCGTTGATATTTGCAAGAGAAATGGGATTACAAAGCTTGTTTACAACGGGACTTCAAGCGGAAATTTAACTACTCATAATATGTTCGCTTCAACTGCTTGCCCAGGTCCGTATTTAACGAGTAAATTGCCTTACATTGCATCTCAGGTTAATAAAAAGCTGGGTGCTAAATAGTATTTGCTTTTTTTAAAAAAAATCCCTATCAAGTATTATAGATGTGCTTGATAGGGATTTTACAACTCATATTAGAGCATAAAAACCTCACTTTTCGTTTTTTGAAAAGTGAGGTTTTAAAGTTTTATTTTATCTTGATATAAATCTTCGTCTGCTATTTCTTTCTCTTAAAAAGAGCGAAAAATCTAGCAAACAAGCCTTTCTTTTTCTCAGATTTAGGCTTAACAGCTGACGGTTTAGGTGCGTTTGCATACGATTCATTAAAGAACTGTTTTTGAGAATCTAGAGTAGTTTCGCCTGAACGCATACGTCGATATGTGCCGTCAGGAATTTGCTCACGCAATTTTACATTGTCAGCAAGCTGAATTTCAAAGTAGTCAATTACTCTGTCTCTAATATCAGGGTCAAGCAGAGGTGCTGCAACTTCTACTCGACGGCAAGTGTTTCTGGTCATGTAATCGGCTGATGAAATATATACCATTTTACGTTCGCCAGTACCAAACAAATAAACTCGTGAATGCTCAAGATATCTGCCCACGATTGATACTATTCGAACATTTTCAGTCATGTTTTTTACTCCGGCTATAAGACATGAAATTCCGCGAATTACAAGCTCCACCTTAACTCCAGCCTGTGAACACTCAATGATTTTATCAATCAAAACCTTGTCAGTCAGTGAGTTAAGTTTTGCACCAACATAAGCATTTCCGCCTGCTAAAGCAATTGAAATTTCCTTATCCATCATATCAATGATTTTATTTTGCAAACAGTTAGGAGCAACCAAAAGCTGATTTGTTTCTGCAACCAAAATCCCTAGAGAAAGACACTTGAAAACTTCAATAGCGTCATTTGCAATCTCTCTGTTTGATGTCATAATTGTAAGGTCAGTATACAGCTCAGCAGTTTTTTCATTATAGTTTCCTGTACCAATTTGAGTGTAATATTTTACTGATTTATTATACTTCTTTGTGATTAGGCAAAGCTTAGAATGCACTTTAATTCCTTGAAGTCCATACATAATATGACAGCCGGATTCTTCAAGCATTTTTGACCAGTTGATGTTATTTTCTTCATCAAATCTCGCCCTAAGCTCGACCAAAACAACAACCTCTTTGCCGTTTTCAGCAGCTGTACAAAGAGCCTTAATGATTTTAGAATTCTTAGCAACACGATAAAGTGTAATCTTAATAGAAGTAACATCAGGATCTTTCGAAGCTTCTTGAAGCAAGGTTATAAAAGGCTTTATGCTCTCATACGGATAAGAAAGCAGAATGTCCTTTTTGTCAAGCTGTGACATCATAGAAACTCCTTCGGTAACCATGCGCGACTGCTGTGGAACAAGTTTTTCGAAAAACAGTTCTTGTCTGCTAGCAGTTTTTCCAAAAAGTGAAAATACAAAGCTAAAATCAAGTGGCGAATTTTCAATGAAAGTCTGTTCTCTTTTAAGCTCTAAACGTGATAAAAGCGCATCAAGAGTTAAATCTGATAAATCCTTTGAAAGCTGTAATCTAACAGGGCAAAGTCGCTTTCTTTGACTAATAATCATCGACATATTTTGACGAAAATCAAGTTCACGGTCAAAACTTTCATCAACATCAATATCAGCATTTCTAGTAATACGCATCAACGCTTTTTCTTCAACCTTATAGTTTTCAAAAGCCTGGTCAGCGTAATAAAGAATAATATCCTCAACAAGCAAAAAGTCAACTTCATTCTCGTTTTGGCTTGGAAGATAAACAACACGCTCATATTTTCCGCCACAGGTGATAATACCGAGTTTTACGTTAGTTTTAGAAGTGATTTTCGTAATAACATATATTTCTTTATTCTTTAAAAAAGGGAATGGGTGACGCTTATCAATAACCAAAGCATTCAAAAAAGGCTTGATTTCATAGGAATAGTATGCATTGACAAACTCACGTTCTGATGAAGTCAAGCTATCCATTGTTCTATGTGAAATGTGCTTTAACTGCAATTCCTTAGTGATAGCATCATAAGTTCTGTCCTTAAGACTATTCATTTCACCAGCACGCTCATAAATTGCATCAAGCTGTTCAGAAGGACGCATTTTTGTTTTACCGTCACGCTCGTCATCATCTAACAAACTTTCATCGAATAGTGACCCAACACGAACCATAAAAAACTCGTCAAGATTACTGCTGAATATTGATGTAAACAGAAGTCTTTCCATAAGCGGAACAAGACTATCCTGAGCCTCTTCAAGCACACGGCAGTTGAATTTTAGCCATGATAATTCTCGGTTATCGTAAACATTTTTTGACATAAAAGCATTCCTTTCAGAATATGTGCATTTTTTTAGCGTGATTTATTATGAAATTTCAAAAAGTACAAAATAACGCTATTATATAAATATTATAGACCTTTTGGAAACTAAAGTCAATAAATTTTTGGTTAATTAAAAGTAATTTTTAGCTTGAAAATTTCATTGACGCGGGAAAAATTTAATGATATAATTATCAAAACAGTTATATTTATATTTTGTGCAGGAGGATGACTTATGGGCATTTTCAGCAGACTTAAATCAAAGAATAAATCTAAAAAAACAAGCGTGAATTCTGAAAAGCTTGCAGGCTTGAAATGTCGTAAAATCCACTATGTAGGTACAGATTTCGACATTTTTCTCGATAGCATGAAAGATGACTCGAAAGCGATTTTATCTCTTGTGCCTGTTAATTATTATGCAGTAAAGAACGAATATATAATTGCATATTTTTACACCGATAAAGACTATTGTAAAAATTATATAAAATTCGAGAAAATTACAAGCAAAGGAAATGTAAAGACAAATGACTTATTTGAGCTGGACTTTCACACACTATCAAACGCACTTGCGAAGGTTGGTATAATTATTGTAAAGCCTGAGAAAGACATTCATGAGGAATGATTATCAAGTTGAAAAACGGTTGCCTTAATTGAGTTTTAGGGTAACCGTTTTATTTTGATGTTAGCTTTCTTGGGTTTCGCTATCGTTACTATTCTCGATTTTGTCATTTTCTGAAATGTCTGAACCGTCAAGTTTTTTTCGCTCATTATGATTTTTAACGATTTTATCAAGTAATTTACAAACGCAAAATCCTATAAGTGTGCCGAATAGACAGCCTGTTAATACATCGGACGGGAAGTGTACATAAAAGTATAGTCTTGAAAATGCTATCAAAGCTGCAAGTACATATGCGGGACGTCCAATCTTTTTGTTCTGCATGAAAATTGAGGTTGCGGCTGCGAATGATGATGCTGAATGTCCTGAAGGAAATGAATATCCGCTTGGTTGTTTTATTATGGTGTCAATGCCAGTGTTTTGCAGAAATGGTCGTTCTCTTGCTATGATAGTTTTGATAAGTCCGTCATTTAAAATAACCTCGATAATCAGCACAATTCCAGTGTAAATTCCGATTTTGCGAGTCTTTTTAAAGCACAGCATTGCAATGCAAATCGCAATCCAAATATAGCCGTTGTTACCGCTGGTTGTGATAATTCGCATGATAACGTCAAGAACGTCGCTGTGAATTTTCTGCAAGGCGTCAAGTATTGTAAAATCTATTTCTTTAATCGTATCAATAATATTCATTAAAACTCCTGTAAAAAATATAATTCTAAATCAGTGTACCACAAATTTTACAAAAAATCAATTAATTTATTGGTAATTGCTATATTTTTATGATATACTATTATTATGTGAAATTTTGTTTACGGAGGAATGGGATTGTTAAAGCTATTTAGATATTTGAAAAATTACAAGCTTGAAAGTGTGGTTGGTCCGCTGTTTAAGCTGATTGAAGCTTGTTTTGAGCTTGCTGTACCTATTGTTATGGCGAAGATTATTGACGTTGGTATTGCACAGTCGGACAAGTCGTACATTATAAAAATGGGTGGGATTTTGATTCTTTTGGGAGTTTTGGGACTCGCTTGCTCTTTGACGGCACAGTATTTTGCGGCTAAAGCTGCGCTTGGTTTTGGAACTGAACTTAGGCGAGATTTGTACCATCATATAAACACGCTGTCGCATTCGGAAATTGACAAAGTTGGAACGTCAACCCTTGTTACACGAATGACGGTTGATATAAATCAGGCGCAGACTGGCGTTAATATGCTTCTTAGATTGTTTTTGCGCTCACCTTTTATTGTGCTGGGTGCTATTATTATGGCTTTTACTGTTTCGGTTAAACTGACGATGATTTTTTTGATTGCTTCGCCGATTCTGGCTTTGATAATTTATTTGGTGATGAGCAAGACTGTTCCTATGTTTAAGAAAATTCAGAAAAAGCTTGATAAGACTTCTTTAAGGGTAAGCGAAAATTTGTCTGGAGTTAGGGTTATTCGTGCGTTTTCTCGCCAGAAAAATGAAGAGGTTGAGTTTAAGCAAAATGCTGACGAGCTTTTGGATTTGCAAAAAAAGGCTGGCAGGATTTCGGCACTGATGAATCCAGCGACTTTTGTAATTGTATATGTTGCAATCATCGCAATTATTTGGTACGGTGGGGTTGATGTAAATGTTGGCGGAATTACTCAAGGTGAACTTATTGCTCTTACAAGCTACATGAATCAGGTTTTGCTGGCACTTTTGGCTGTCGCAATTTTGGTGACTTCAATGACTAAAATGCAGGCATCGTCATCACGAATTAATGATGTTTTTGCGATTAAATCGTCAATTAATGATGACGGAAATACTGCGAAAAGTGAAGATGAAAATGCTCCGGCTGTTCAGTTTAAGGATGTAGATTTTACTTACAGCGGTTCTGAAGAGCCAGCCTTGCTCGGGATAAATTTTACTGCTGACAGGGGTGAAACTATCGGAATTATTGGCAGTACAGGCTCTGGAAAGTCAACACTTGTCAATTTAATTCCGAGATTTTATCAGCACTCTACTGGTTCGGTTTTGGTGGACGGAGTTGAGGTGTCAGATTATCCATTTGAGCAATTAAGGGGTAAAATTGGCTTTGTTTTGCAAAAGGCAACTCTTTTTAAAGGTACTATTCGAGATAATATGAAGTGGCGTAATCAAAATGCAACTGATGAAGAAATTAACAAGGCATTAGAAATTGCACAGGCGATAGATTTTGTAAATGAAAAGCCAGAAAAACTTGATTACAAAATTTTGCAGGCAGGACGAAATTTATCTGGTGGTCAAAAACAAAGACTTACAATAGCGAGAGCATTGGTTGGCAGTCCTGAAATACTGATTTTGGACGATTCAGCGTCAGCACTAGATTTGGCAACAGATGCCAAACTTCGTAAAGCAATTGCAGATAAAACAAATGGCATGACAGTATTTATCGTTTCACAGCGTGTTTCATCAATTAGAAATGCAGATAAAATTCTTGTGCTTGACGAGGGTGAATTGGTCGGTGCTGGAACACATTCACAGCTGATTAATGAGTGCGAAGTTTACAAGGAAATTTGTCTTTCACAGCTTACTGCTGAGGAGGTGGCTAAAAATGGCTAAAGTTAAATTAAAGAGCGAATCAAACACGTCGGACAAGTCAGCATTAAAGCCGCTTTTGAGGTATATTTCACCGTACAAATGGCTGCTGATTTTGGCGCTGATTTTGGCTATAATTTCGGTTGCGGCTACTCTTTATGCGCCGATTTTGGTCGGAAATGCTATTGACTTGATTGTCGGCAAGGGTAATGTTGATTTCGACGCAGTTTCGGCGATTTTGATTAGGCTTGCTGTTACTGTGGCGATTGTCGGAATTTCGCAATGGGTTATGCTTTTATGCACCAATAAAATATCCTACAACGTGGTTCGTGATTTGAGAAATGATGCTTTTGACAATCTTCAAAAGCTGCCGTTAAGTTATATTGACAGTCACCCTAATGGGGATATTATCAGCCGACTTATCACTGACATTGAGCTGATTTCGGACGGTCTTGTAATGGGATTTGCGAATTTGTTTACTGGTGTAATTACTATTTTCGGCACGATTGGTTTTATGCTTTCTATCAATGTGAAAATTACGCTGATTGTTGTGGTTATTACTCCGCTGTCACTTTTTGTGGCTAGATTTATTGCTAAGAATACTTTTAAGCTGTTTCAAAAGCAGTCGGAGGCAAGGGGCGAAATGACTTCGCTTGTTGAAGAAATGGTTGGAAATCAGAGCGTTGTTAAGGCTTTTGCTTTCGAAAAGGAGTCAGAGAAAAAGTTTGATGAAGTTAATAAAAATCTTCAAACTGTCGGTGTAAGGGCAGTGTTTTTCTCATCTCTAACCAACCCTAGCACACGATTTATTAATGGATTGGTATATACTTTTGTTGGAATTGTCGGAGCATTTTCGGCAATTAGCGGAGCGTTCACAGTAGGTCAGCTTTCATGCTTTTTGACATACGCAAACCAATACACGAAGCCTTTTAACGAGATAACTGGTGTAATCACTGAATTGCAAAGTGCGTTGGCGTCGGCTAAGAGAGTTTTTGAAATTATAGATGAACCTACTGAAATTCCGGACAAGCAAAATGCGGTTGTGCTTGAGCATATTGACGGAACTCTGTCAGCTGAAGATGTATGTTTTTCTTACAATCCTAACGTTAAGCTGATTGAGGATTTTAATCTTAAAGTTAAGGCGGGTCAGAAGATTGCAATAGTTGGTCCGACTGGCTGCGGTAAGACGACTTTTATCAATCTTTTAATGCGATTCTACGATGTGACTAGCGGTGAAATCAAGCTCAGTGGTGTGCCGATTAAGGACTGCACACGTGATTCGATGAGGTCGATGTACGGTATGGTTTTGCAGGAGACTTGGCTCAAGAGCGGTACTATTAAAGAGAACATCGCATACGGAAAACCGAATGCTACTGATGAAGAGGTTATATCGGCGGCTAAGTCGGCTTACTGTCACGGATTTATAAAACGTTTGCCGAATGGGTATGACACGGTGCTTTCCTCGGATGGTGGTTCGCTTTCGCAGGGGCAAAAACAGTTATTGTGCATAGCGAGGGTTATGCTTTCACTTCCGCCAATGCTGATACTTGATGAGGCGACATCGTCGATTGACACACGAACTGAAATTTTGGTTCAAAAGACGTTCAGCCAAATGATGGAAGGCAGGACGAGTTTTATCATTGCGCACCGACTTTCTACCATTAAAGAGGCGGATTGCATTTTAGTAATGAATTCGGGACAAATTATTGAGCAGGGGACTCATGAAGAACTTGTGAATGCTGACGGGTTTTATGCGAATTTGTACAACTCACAATTTGCGACGTAAATAGAATAAAGGAACAGATATTACTTGTTTTACGCATATAATATTTGTTCTTTTTTGTTGTTAGCTGTCGTATTTGATTATAAAAATTATTTGTTTTATACAATTTAAACAAATTTATCAAATAGGCTCAAGAATGATTGACAATAGGCAGGTTTTATGCTAGAATTAAGTTAGTTTATGTAGGTAGAAGGAAGTATATATGAATTATTATATTTACGGTTTTACTGATAAAGGTGATTATCGAAAGCATAATGAAGACTGTATGTTAATAAACCGTGAGATTGTAAGAAAAGGCGGCTTGGAATCAGTCTGCATAGCGCCATTTTTGTCGGCTGTGTGTGACGGAGTTGGCGGAGAGCAGTCGGGTGAAATAGCATCAGAGCTTTGTGCTAGCTATTTGTCTGCACTTAATTATGATTCATCGGTTGATTTAGATAAGCACATTATGTCAGTACATAAAAAGGTAATAAAAAAAGGATTGGCGATGCCTGATTCTTTAAATATGCAGACAACACTTTGTTGTTTGGCGGTTGATGAATTTGGTCGCGCGGCTTGCTACAATGTTGGTGACAGCAGAATGTACAGGTATGTTAATGGACATGCAAGGCAGATTTCGATTGATCAGACTTATGGCAGGTTTTTGATTGAAAAGGGTGAAATTGACAAGCTTAACGATCTTGAGCCGGCTATGCAGAATGCTATTGTGTCATCAATTGGCAGTGTTTTGCAAGATCCTAGCATTGAGCATTTTTACTTTGTAAATCAGTTTGGCAAAGAACCTGATGACGTTGTAATAATTTGTTCTGATGGAGTTTCTGACTGTTTGACTGTAGATGAAATTGAGATTGCAATGAAGCTTGACAGCATGAATTTTGTTGAGAAGATTGATGCTTTATGTCAAGTAGCGGTCCGAAATGGCAGTACGGATAATGCGTCAATAATTGGTATAAAGACGTGGGAGACTCAAGAGCAGTACGAAAGTTTGAGGGGTAAAAACATTACCCAAGAAGAAAAAGTTGAAGTGATACGTGCTGAGCAGGATTGTTTAGCGTACGAGCAGAGATATCAGAATTCGCTGCTTATGGAGAGGGCAGAGGATAGCTTGCTGCATTTGTTTGAGGATTTGGATGAGTTTAAGAAGGATTAACGTGATTTTAATACGCTTAGAGATGATTTGTAGATGCAAATCGAATTATCGATACTTTTGATTCATAAGTTACGGAAAAACTCCTCTAAATTGATGGTTAAAAATCAATTTAGAGGAGTTTTTAGTTGTGTTACAAAATTGAAAAGAGTATGCAGTCCATTATCGACCGCATACTCTTTGTTTTTATACCAAATTAATTACAACCCATTAGGATTATTCTTAGTGAAATTCCAGCCGTCGATTGCCATGTCTTCAATGTCGAACTCAGCTTCCCAGTTGAATAGGTCTTTGGCTTTTTGTGTGTCTGCGTAGCATGTTGCTATGTCGCCGGCACGTCTTGGCTTGATTGCATATGGCAACTCTTTTCCGCATGCTTTTTCAAATGCGTGCAGAACGTCAAGAACGCTTGAGCCCTTGCCTGTTCCTAGATTTACTGCCTCTACGCCCTTGTGCTCAAGTACATACTTAACTGCACATAGATGTCCTGATGCTAAATCTACTACGTGAATGTAGTCGCGGACGCCTGTTCCGTCTGGAGTATCATAATCATCTCCGAATACGCCTAAAGTTTCAAGTTTGCCTAGTGCAACCTGTGCGATGTATGGGAAAAGATTGTTTGGAATTCCGTTTGGATCTTCACCCAAAAGTCCGCTTTTGTGCGCGCCGATTGGATTGAAATATCTTAGTAATGAAATCGACCAGTCGTTGTCTGATACAAAAACATCCTTCAAAATCTGCTCGATTACTACCTTTGTGTAACCGTATGGATTTGTTGATGTGTGCGTTGGCATTGTTTCAATAAATGGAGCTTCGTTATCAATGCCGTATACTGTTGCTGATGATGAGAATACAATTTTTTTGCAGTCATGATTTCTCATGGCATCGATTAGTAGAAGTGTTCCTGTTAGGTTGTTGTGGTAGTATTCAACAGGCTTTTGTACTGATTCGCCAACTGCTTTAAGTCCAGCAAAGTGGATTACAGCGTCGATTTTGTTCTCATCGAAAACTTTGTTAAGTGCGTCAAGGTTTAGAATATCTGCCTCGTAAAACTTAAAATCTTTGCCTGTGATTTTCTTTATTCTGTTTAGTGCCTCAGGTTTTGAGTTTGAAAAGTTGTCAAGAATGATAACTTCATATCCTGCCTCAAGAAGTTTAACGCAAGTGTGACTTCCAATAAATCCAGCGCCGCCGGTAACTAAGATTTGTGCCATTTTATAACATCCTCTCATTTGTAATATTTTTGTTTCAGATTTTAGTATAGCATAGTTTATTGGATTTTTCAACCTTTTTTGTGAAAAACGCAATGAACGCACGACCATATTATAAAAAAATCTTTAAATTTTATTGTAATAGTGTTAGCCAAATGGGCAAGTGTATCTGTTTCCAACTTACGGCTGAGAATAGATACACAAAATAATAGACTTTTCGTCATGTTAAAAAGTAAAGACGCACTTGATTTTCAGTGCGTCTTTGTGTTTTATTATTTGTGATAAATCGTTTTATTCAAGTCTTGCTTACACTTGTCAAAGTCGACGTCTAAAGTAGATTGTGAATTGTGATTTCCGTAGGTGTATGCGCCCTCTGCTGGAATTCTCAACTCTTGATTTTCATAACCTAGTATAAATGGAGCTCTGTAGGTTAGCAAGTAAAGCTCCGATTTTGTCATGTTTGTAGTTAGGTTTGACATGCAAGCGTTTGCGAAATTATTGAACTTAAATGGTCCGATTTTTGTTGACTTTTCTAGTATTTTTGTTATTACTGTACGCTGTCTTTCGGTACGCTCAAAGTCTGAATTTCCCACATATCTTAGTCTTGCATATGCAAGTGCCTGATTGCCGTTTGCTTTCATATTTTCTCCGCCTGATGTTAGATAATCAGTGCCTTTTTTATTTCCGAGATATTTGTTTTGTTCAGCCATTGGAGGAATCATTCCCTCGGCTTCTTCGTCTGAAATATCAAGCTCGATTCCGCCAAGAGCGTCCACAATGTCAACGAATGCGAAAAAGTCGACATAAACATATTTGTCAACCGCAATGTCAAAATTTAACTCAATTGTGTCCATTAGCATTTCAGCGCCACCGTGAACATAAGCCTCATTCATCTTAGCCCAGCCATAGCTTGGAATTTCAACATACATATCACGCATGAAAGATGTCATTGTGAATTCTTTTGTCTTTTTGTTTACCGAAAGTAAAATCATCGAGTCGGTACGTCCGCGTTCCTCAGATGAACGTGTATCCGAACCGATTACAAGAACATTTAGTACATCACTAGATTTCATTGAGGCATTTGTAACCTGCCTTGTGCCGTTTTCAACGTAGTTTACCTTACCTAGATATTTTAACAGCAAGATATTTAGAAGTATAAATATTATCAGTAAAATTGATAGCATTGTTTTGAAGATTGAACGCTTTTTCCTTTTTTGTTTACGCATTTTTTTGTTTTTAGCCTTTTTGTTATTTTGATTGTAGTTGTTAGTTTTGTTAGGTGCATTTCGAGTAGAATTATTATTTCTGGTTTGCTGATTTTTATTGTTTGCTGAACGTTGTGCGTTGTTCTTTGAAGTCTTATTTTTATTGTTTGACTTGCCTTGATTGCTTCTGTTTTGGTTGTTGCGATTTTGATTATTTCCATTTTGAGATGAATTGCGCTGGTTATTTCGATTAGGATTTTGCCTTTGTCTATTCTGTCCATTTTGAGAATTTTGACCTTGCTGTCCGTTATAATTATCATAGTTATTCTGTCTGTCATAATCATCATAATTAGGACGGTTAGCTTGTCTATTATATTCATGAAATTCCAAGTCATTATCGGCATCATAATCGGCATTATCAAACTGCGTATACTGTCTTAGCTGTTCCTCATACTGCCTTTGATAATCATCATACTGCTCGCCGTTCTGATATGGGTCGCTATCATAATTTTGATTGCGATTTCTATTATTATAATCATTATTTCTATCGTAATCTCTGTTTCTTCGCTGATTGTTATCACTCATCTGATCAGACCTCCATTTTGTTTACACATCTTTGCAAGTATGTATCAATATATTTCTGCTGACAATTTATATTTTTATTAGTATCTGCAGTTTTTTAAAACATATTAACATATCTTATTATATTACTATTTGACTATAAAGTCAATTTATTTGGAAAATTGTCATAATTTTATCACACAACTTTATGAAACGCTTGTTAAATAAGTACCAATATGCTAAATGAACATTGACTTTTTGAATTGAATATGATATAATTTAAAAAAGAATTTTATAATTGTAATTTACACATAATGAATTTTAAAATAAAACCATTTTTGAAACGTGATTTCATACATATAAGTTTTATTGATTCGGTAGTTGTTTGGAGTTGCGAACTTAAATATTGAGTTGTCGGCAGGCTGAAATTTATATATATGTGAGTTGATTTAATTATAACTTTTAAAATGAGGAGTATAAATGATTTGGTTATCGCTGTAGCTGATGCTGGATATGTGGGCTTATCAATTGCAACATTGTTGTCTCACAATAATAAGGTATATGGAGTAGAGGATGTTCCTGAAATGGTAATAAAATCTACAATACCAGTTGGTTACATCAAATCAATTCGTGAGAAAACTTGTAGTGATAACATTATCTTCAGGCTAGAGTTTTTACGTGAGAGCAAGTCGCTGTATGACAACGTATATTTAAGTCGTATCATTGTTGATATAGATATGAAAGATGAGCGTTTGCTGAAGCTACTCATACATTTGTAAAACTTTTGCAAAATGGTGTGATAAAAGAAAATATAGACACTTTGTTCATGAGTTTTACTTAGGTCGAGGTTGTTAAGCTTTTTGCAAATACATACCTTGTGCTTACAGTTTCATGTTATAATGAACTTGACACTTATGCTGAGATGAAGGGTTTAGATACAAAGTAAATTATTTATGGTATGGGTCTTGACCCAAGCATTGGTTCACACTATAGCGTTCCAAGTTTTGGGTATGGAGAATATTTCTTGCAGAAAGTTACCAAACCGTTGTTGGCGAATTACAAAGATGTGTCTGAGAATTTGGTTGGAGTATTGTTGCGTAAAATTGTACAATAAGAATTTTATTGCTGATAGAGTACTGCAGATGCTGGATATTATGGATATGATCAGGATGATACTTACGATAGAAATAACGAAAAGGCTGTTACTATCGGTGTATCAATTGACTATGAAGAGCAATTCAGACAATTTCCGTCAGAGTTATATTCAGAGCGCTATGAAACGAATTAAGGCTAAAGGTACAACATTTGTGGTGTATGAACCAACTCTTCAAAATTAGGAAACTTTTTTTGGAAGTCTAGTTATTAATGATTTGTAAGAATTTAAAAGTCAATGTGACGCTATAATCGCTAATAGATATGGTGATTTTCTGGATGACGTTAAGGATAAAGTATACACTAGAGTTTTTTTAATAAGGGATTGATAAATCCTATGGTTAATGGTAATTGATAGAAGGCGAACACTTTGTTTTTAATACAAAGTGTTTAAAAATGATGTATAGCACTTTTATATGATTAAGAATGTATTGTATGTCTGAATTATATTGAAATATATATAAATCTTTAAGTGCGATAAATAGAAAGATGACAAGATGACTGCTGATTTTATAAAAAGATTAATAGTTGTTTTTTTATTTTAGTACAAAAATGCACTATATAAGCTGCAACAGAAATTGCGCAAATTTTTTTAGTCAAAGTATAATCTTCGTTTGAAAACATATTTGCGATTCAACTCCAAAAAAACAATAGATGATTATTTTAACTTTTATGAATTTTTGATATTTTCATAGTTAGTGTGGTATAGTAATATGGATAGATTGGAATGTCACTGTTTTTTAAGTTGTTCTAAACTTAGGTTCAGTCTTTATTATCTTTATTATCTTGATTATTTTGGTGTTAAGAACATTGAATATATTAAAAAATGTAGTTTATTTGTTGTTTGATATAAAATTAAATTCGAAATTTGCGTTATATATTCATAAGGAGAAAGGGAGTAGTTATGAAGTCGTTAGCATTTGCATATACAAAAATTCCTAATATGGGAGATTTGTTAAATGAATATATAATGGAAAATGTACTTAAAGTTGATTTTCACAAAGCTAAGAGAGTAGATCAATATGAGTTAACTGGTATTGGCAGTTTTTTAGATTTGCTTTTTACTGGACCAAATAAGGAAGATAAGAGTATTAAAGGTTTATGTAAAAAGCACCTTAATCATCATTGTACAAAAACTTGTTACACATGGGGAACTGGATTTCTTGATGATTATTCAAAAGAAAGAACTGGTCTAAGTAGAAATAAAGTTGAGTTTATGGCTGTGCGAGGTAGACTAAGTAAAGAGGTAATTGAAAAAATATTAGGACATTCAATTAATCCTGTTTTAGGAGATGCCGGAATATTAGCATCTCTACTTTTTGATGAATCACCTAGTATAAAATATGAGGTGGGTATTATACCGCACTATAAAGAGAAAGATGCACGTCAAGTAGAACTTTTACTTCGTAAAAATCCAGGTGCTCATGTAATTGATTTGCAAAAAGACCCAATGCAAGTTATAAAAGAAATTGCAGAATGTAAATTTATATTTTCAAGCTCATTGCATGGATTAATAATAGCAGATGCTTTTAGACGTCCGAATATGCGCGTTTATTTTACTGATGCTCCACTTGGTACAGGATTCAAGTTTGATGATTATTATTCTGCATATGGAATAATTAATCCTGCATACAAAGTTGATTCAGAACATATTCCAGAAGTTAGAGATATTATTAATAATTATTCGATTACAGATGCAATGGTAAAAGAAATGCAAGATAATTTGTTAACATGCGTGAGTGATTTAATAAAGAAAAGATAAGAAAAGTCAATTTTTAATATTAAATGTTTTTATAATAAATAAGTTTGACATAAAAAATCTTTTAGGCTATTTATTAGGTCATGTGTTATAAATGAATTGAATAAAAGAGGATATGACGCAATCGGTGTTGACATTGACATTACCGGTTACGTTTTTCTGTCAAAAATGCAAATTGCATTAAGACTGATACAGTTATGTGTTGCTTTTATATATCTAGTTAATTTAAATAAGTAAAAGCGGTCGTTGAATATTAGTGGTGTTTTGAGAAAATGCTGTTACTAATATTTTGGGAGAGTGGAGATTTATGAATATTTTGATTTTAGGTGCAGCGGGATTTATTGGTACAAACTTGACAATCGAATTAGCTAAAAACTATGATGATAACATCACTTTGGTGGATAAAAGCCGATTGTTTTTTGGGAATATTAATTCTATGAATTTTCAAAATGTAACTATTAAAGAATCATCGCTTGAAATTGATACAGATTTTGATGATTTATTAAAAGGACAAGATGTTATATATCATTTGGTAAGTACAACAGTTCCAACAACTTCTAACCAAAAGATTCCACAAGAATTAGCTTCAAATATTATTTTTACTGCTAATTTGTTAGAGTCATGTGTCCACTGTGGGGTGAACAAAGTTATATTTGTATCTTCTGGAGGAACAGTATATGGTAAGGAAGTTGGATGTCCGCTAAAAGAAGATACACCTACATATCCGATTAGTTCTTATGGCGTACAAAAAATAACTATTGAAAAGCTTTTATATTTATATCGGTATATGTATGGATTAGATTATAGAATTATTCGCCTAGCTAATCCTTACGGACCATATCAAAGACCTAATGGAGTGTTGGGTGCTGTTACAACTTTTACTTATAAGGCGTTAAAAGGTGAAAAAATTGAAGTTTATGGTGATGGTTCCGTAGTACGGGATTTCATATATATTGATGATTCTGTTACAGCAATTTTGAATATTTCTGATGGTGTAAAAAAGCATAAAACTTATAATTTGGGTTGTGGGTATGGAACTAGCATAAATCAAGTTTTAGATACTATTCATGATATGCTTGGTATTGACTTGAATGTATCTTATAAATCGGGTAGAAATGTAGATGTACCAGTAAATTATTTGGATATTTCAAGATATGAAAATGATTTTGGTACATTGAATTCTATATCTTTAAAAGAAGGTATTTTAAAAACGGCTGAGTTTATTACTAGATATTATAATCTTTAGCAATAACTAAATATTATAATATGAATTGTTTGTTAGTCTTATTTGATAGGGAGATAAATAAATGAAGCAACGTTTAGTGAAAAAAAAAATAAACCAAAAACCTGTACGTATCGCGGTTGTAATGGGTATGCATGTTACTGGCGGAATTAAATCTGTTATAATGAATTACTACAAATTTATAGATAGAGATTTAATTCAGTTTGATTTTATTGTTGACGATGATTCACCCATTAAGGATTATTCAGAAATATATGCTTTAGGTGGAAGGGTGTTTGAGATAACATCAGTAAAAAATCCGTTTAAGAATATTTATCAGACTTTTAAAATTTTGAAAAAAAATCAGTATTTATGTTTACATGGATATATTAACACGCTTAATGTTTTTCCAATGTTTGCAGGTTTCTTAGCTAGGACGCCTGTACGGATTGCAGAAAATTTGAGTACATCACATCCTGGCGAAAAAAAGACGGTAGCAAAGAATATACTTAAACCATTTGCTAAGATGCTTCCAACCCATATAGCTGCTAATTCAAAATACGCAGCTGAATGGATTTATGGCAATAAGGGTGCTAAGAATTGCAAGATAATATACAATGCGTTAGATCTCAATAAGTTTAGATATGATATGCAACTTAGGGATAAAAAGAGGAAAGAACTTGGTGTTGAGAACTGTTTTGTAATCGGTCATATTGGAAGATATCAGTATCAAAAGAATCATGTTTTTCTTATTGACATATTTAATTCTATATATCAGAGAGATAAATCAGCGATATTACTATTAGTTGGCTACGGAGAATTAAAGGAACAAATTTTTGATAAAATTGATTCTTTAGGACTAAGAAACGTAGTAATTGATTGCGGAGCGACTGAGGCTATTATGCCACTATACAATGCTATGGATTGTTTTGTTTTGCCATCTTATTATGAAGGACTACCTGTTGTAGGTATAGAAGCACAGGCAACAGGGTTACCATGTGTTATGTCAACAGAAATTACTAAAGAAACAAAAATTACAGATAATGTTAATTTTATGTCACTAAATGAAAGTTCTGGGAAATGGGCTGATGTAATTCTCAAATGGGAAAATCACGAGAGATGTGACGTTTCTGATCAAATTAGAGAAAGTGGATATGATATCAGGAAAGAAGCAGGGAAATTACAAAATTATTACTTTGATTGTTTGAAGGAAACAAACAAAAAGAATTCAAAAAATTAGTCGTTATGTTATCTTGCTATTTTAATAAATTGTGCAATCACGTTGAAGCATATTTAAAATCTATAATATTTGAATTAAAATATTAAAAAGTGGAGGAAAAGTTTTGCCTAAAGTATCTGTGATTATGGGAGTTTACAACTGTAAAAATTTAAAATTGCTTAGAAAAAGTGTTCAATCAATTGTTGACCAAACATTTTCTGATTGGGAGTTTATCATATGTAATGATGGCTCATCTGATGATACATATAATAATTTAAAGAAATTAGAGTTAATCGATAAAAGAATTAGGATATTAACTTATGAAAAGAATAAAGGGCTTGCTAATGCTTTAAATGTGTGTGCTAAGGAAGCGAAAGGCGAGTACATTGCTCGTCAAGATGATGATGATATATCTAAGCCAGAACGATTTGAAAAACAACTAAAGTTTTTTGATGAACATCCTGAATTTTCTATAGTTAGTTGTATTGCCGATGTTTTTGATAACGGAGGCATTTGGGGTGAATTTAAAGTTGATGAGAAACCAACGCAAAAATCTTTTTTGTGGAGTAGTCCTTTTTTGCATCCAGCTACTATGTTTAGAGCAGATGCACTGAAAAAGGCTGGTTATTATCGTGTTGCTAAGGAAACCCG
Source organism: uncultured Oscillospiraceae bacterium (assembly GCA_964548535.1). Taxonomy (GTDB): domain Bacteria; phylum Bacillota; class Clostridia; order Oscillospirales; family Ruminococcaceae; genus CAZJRQ01. The sequence goes on along the minus strand of CAZJRQ010000019.1, from coordinate 10,775 downwards.
CAGATGTGAAGACTATGATTTGTTTATGCGTATGTATTCAATGGGGTATAAGGGATATAATATTCAAGAAAAATTATATGAATATTATATTGTGATAAATGATAATAAATATAGACCCATGAAATATAGAGTTGATGAATCAATTGTGCGTTTTAAAGGATACAAACAGATGGGTATTATGTTAAGGGGAATCCCATACGTTTTTAAGCCAATTGCAATTGGTTTAATTCCTCAAAGAATATTTAAAAAAATACAAAAGAAACAATATTGAGTTTTTGTGGATTTATGAATTTGTTTGAAAATTGTTTTGGATTAATTATCAATTGGGATGAAACTTTATGTCGTATTTTTATATGTTGAAAATTAATATAAGGAAGGTAATAAGGTGCGAGGACGAAAAGCATTAATAAATTCTGCTATGTCTGCAATAGAACAATTAGTTGCAGTGATATGTGGATTTGTTTTGCCACGCTTAATTATAAGTAGTTATGGTTCAAGTTATAATGGATTAATAACGTCAATAACGCAGTTTTTATCGTGTGCTGTATTGTTGAGAGCGGGAATTGGCGGAGCAACTAGAGCTGCATTATATAAGCCAATTGCTTTAAAAGATAAAAGTGAGATAGATAGTATTATAAAAGCAACAGATCAATTTATGAAAAAAGTTGGACTAATACTTTTGAGTGCAATAACAGTTTTTGCAGCAATTTATCCATTTATGTTAAAGAATGAATTTGGTTGGCTATTTACATTCACACTATTTCTAATTATTGGTTTAAGCACGTTTGCTGAATCATTTTTTGGAGTAACGTATTTAATTTTGTTAGAGGCAGATCAAAAACAGTGGATATCTTCTTTAATAAAAATTGCAATTTATATATTAAATTTAGTTGTAGCTGTTATATTAATTAAAGGCGGTTTCAGCATACATATTGTAAAATTAGGAAGTGCATTTTTTTACGTCTTATATCCTGTTTTACAAAGTGTTTATGTTAAGAAAAAATATAATATAAATAAAAATGCAAAGCCAAATTATCAAGCAATTAATCAAAGATGGGATTCTTTTTTTCAACAGGTGTCTTTATTTGTAATGAATAATACAGATGTTATAGTATTAACGATGTTTACAAATATGTTAGAAGTATCTGTGTATAGTGTGTATCATTTGGTGACTAATGGTATATACAGAATTTTCAAAACTTTTACAGGTAGTTTTGAAGCTGCATTTGGTAGTATGATAGCTAAAGATGAGAGAAAAATTCTTCAAAAAAATTTTTCAATTGTAGAATATTTTACTTTTTCAATCTCAACAGTTGTCTGCGCATGTGCAGGATTATTGATTTTACAGTTTGTAAGTATATATACTAAAGATATAACTGATGTAAACTATATACGTCCGATGTTTGCATACCTATTAATTCTTATACAATTTTTTGCAGGAATAAGATTGCCGAATCAGTTGGTAGTTCAAGCAGCTGGTCATTATAAACAGACCAAGATTGGTGCAATGATTGAACCAGCTATTAACATTATTTTATCTGTTGTTTTGGTAATTAATTTTGGATTAATTGGCGTAGCTATTGGAACTTTGGTCGCTACTATTTTTAGAACAGTACAATATGTTTTATATACATCGAAAAATATAGTTATGCGTAGTGTTTGGATAAGTTTTGGTAGATGTGCTGTATCGTTAGGCGAAACTTTAATAATAATTGTTATCGTTCACGTTCTAAATTTGAATATGCCTGAAAATTACTTTTCTTGGTTTGTAAATGCTCTAATTATTTTTGCTATATCAATAGTTGTTGTTTGGGTTGGCTCGATTTGCTTTTATAAAGATGATTATAAAAGCAGCATTAATAAAATTAAAGGTATTATTGCAAATAAGTAAATTGATTTTTAGTTTTACATACAATAATTACGATAACGATATAAAAAATATGATGATATAAATTTGTATACTTATTTACAACATTAAGAGGATATTTATTTGTATATTGTAATCTGGAGGGGAATATGAAACCATTGGTCTCGATTATTATGCCAACTTACAAGGGAGGCAAAAATTTATTAATGGCAATTGAAGGTGCTATAAATCAAACATATGAACAAATTGAAATTATTATTGTTGATGATAATGGAGAAGGGACACAAGAACAAATAAATACTGAAATTATTTTGAGTAAGTATATAGCCAATAATGATATTACATATATCAAGCATAAAAAAAACATCAATGGTTCTGCTGCTCGTAACACTGGAATGAAAGCCGCAAAAGGACAATATTTTTCATTTTTAGATGATGATGACTTCTATTATCCGGATAAAATTGAAAAGCAGATTGAGATTTTTAAAAAATCATCTAATCAGTACGGTCTTGTTTGCTGTTCGGGTTTTGTTTTAAAGTCTACCGGATATGGCTATAAGCTTGATATTGTTGAGGATGATATTTTATATAATTTGCTCTGTGGAAAGTTAAGATTTAATTCTAGTATGATTATGATTAGCAGAGAAGTATTTGAGGAAACTGGTGGTTTTGATATAAGATATCGCCGTCATCAGGATTGGGAATTTTGTTGTAGAATTTTATCAAAATTTGAAGGTAAAATATTACCACTGCATCTAGTGGCAAAATATACTACAAGCAGAAATAATCCAGAAAATCCTGAAATGGCAGTTAATTATCGTGAGTTCTTCTTGAAAGAAAATGCTGAAATTATCGCAAGTTTAGGAAAAAAAAGAGAGAAAAAAGTAATAGCATATCATTATAGATCATTATCGTTAGCTTATATATTGAAAAAGAATTACGAAGGTGCTGTATTTTGGTTGAAGAAATCTGGGAACTTGGTTGTGCAGTTTTTTAAGTTATGTAACTACGTAATAAAAATCAAAACAGTGCATAAAGAAAAATATGCTTGTTCTATTGAAGAGAGACTTATGGCGATTGACAATACAGCAAAGAATTGAGGGGAAATTATGAAGTTTGCTAATCGACTAATAAACATTAATAAAGATAACGGACTAACAAAAATCAATATGTCCAACTGGCCAGTAAAATTTAATAGTGCAATTATAGCAATTCTTTGTATGAGAGCATATATTTTTATCTCTACATCTTTTATACCAGGGTTTGAAGAATTCTATTTTGTTTTTGTTTTAGTATTATTAGGGTTTCTATTCAGTAGTATTATTTTAGGTACTCGTATAAAGATTAATAGCTTGTTATCAGTTAGCATTTTAATATTACTGATAATAACATTATATTCTGTTTCATATTTTACCGGAAATATTGGAGAAGAAAATTTATTGCAAATTTTTGAATACTGTTTTTTACCTATGTTGTGTATTTTATTGCAGACTGATTTTAGAAAAATATTAGAGTATATCATGATTATTTCTTTATTGAGTGTTTCAGTTATTAACCAATTATTTGAATATCAATATAACTCTATACAACAAACTGATATGTCAAGAGCTTATGCGGTATTTGTTCCTGTTGTTGCTGCAATTTTGCATTTTGTTTGGTATAGATCAGAAAGTAATATTTTAATAAAAATTTGCTATTTATATAATATATTTTTATTATTTAAATTATTAACTGTTGGAAATAGAGGTATAATTTTAAGTCTTGCATTTGCTTTTTTTGTTGTGATGATTAGAGATTTAAAGAATGTTGAAATTGGAATAAAGAAGAAGAAACGACTTATGTTTATACTAATCATTTGTATAGTAATTATTATTATAATTAGTATAAATATTGAAATGATTATACTATGGGCATATAATTATTCGCTAAAGAATTTGAAAACAGTGCCTAGCTTTGTGCTGAAAATGCATAGACTTGTTTTTGAAAAAGCAGACATAACAAATGGTAGAATACCTTTGACTATGTTTTTTGTTGAAAAGATCATTCGCAAACCAATATATGGATATGGAATGGGCATGTCAAGTCGATTATCCAATGGCATATATCCATACCCTCATAACTTTATTCTACAATTCTTATTTGAAGGCGGACTTTTTTTTGCAGTTTATCCGGTTATTTTAACAATTCGTGGGATTTTTAAAACCTTTACTGGAAACTTTAAAAATAAAAATACAGAGGGCTTAGCTGTGTTCCTTATGTGTAATTGTATTCCAAAATTGTTAGTATCGGGAGACATATGGATGCAACCTATTTTTTGGATGTGGTTAGCATTTTTAACTACTAAGCCGTTCATGATCAAAAACAAGAACGAGTAATTGTTAATAACAAGTAGATTTAATTGAGTGAAAATAAGGAAATATTAATAGTATTATTTAAAATTTGATCGCTTATGTGATTATACTAAACTATATTTAGTTGATGTTTTATTTCAACTAATAGAGAATAAAACATCGAGAAAAAGCGTGAGTTTGTAATGTGTTTGGATAAGTTTATAGCAAGTGAAATTTTAAATACAGCTAATCTAAAATAGCTTTCAAATCATAAAAAATTATTTTATTAATGTTTAAAATAATATAGGTAATAAAAAATATTGTTTCAGTTGGGAGTTGAGACTTAATGCAAATAGACATTATTACTCTGCATGCTGTACAAAATTACGGGTCAGCACTTCAAGCATTTGCAACGCAAGAGATTTTTAAAGAGCATGGATGTGATATTAAGATAATAAATTATGTTAGAGAAAATGTTAAACCAGAGAACGTACTTAATACTTGGAGCAAGGGAAATCCAATTAAAGCAGCTATTATGTTACCTACAGTTTTACGCTGGAAAACTGTTTTTATAAAATTTATTCAAGAAAATTTGAACATTTCTGATATGGTTTACACTACTCCTGAAGATTTCGAGAAATATCCATTAACTGCTGATGCTTATTGTACTGGTAGTGACCAGGTTTGGAATTCTAAATGGAATAATGGCGTATTATCATGTCTTTATCTTGATTTTGTTCCTTCAAGTTGTTATAAATTTTCGTTTGCTGCAAGTTTTGGACAGGACAAACTTTCAAATGAAGAAATAAATGATACAAAAGATTATATCGATGAATATAATATGCTTTCAGTGCGAGAAAGCAGTGCCAAGGAAATTTTTAAAAACCAATATGGTCGTTCTGATGCTATACATATTGTTGATCCTACTTTATGTGTCGACGGTGATTTTTGGAGGAAATATTCAACAAAAAGAAAAATTAAAGAAGATTATATTTTGATTTATAATTTGAACCGCAGTAAAGAATTTGACAATTATGCAAAAAAACTTTCTCAGAAAGCAGGGTTAAAACTTGTTAGATTTTGCACGAGGTATGATCAGTTTTATCGTTCTGGAAAAAGTATGCTTGTTCCAGAAGTTTTTGATTTCATTAGCTTGATTGACAATGCTAAATATGTTCTTACTGATTCGTTTCACGCTACTGCATTTTCTATGAACCTGCGTACAGAACCAATTTGTGTTTATCCAAAAGAATTTGGTGGAAGATTAGATAGTTTATTAACATTGACGGATTCCCTTCAAAGGCGTGTAAAAAGTTTTCAAGATTTTGATGTGATAAATCGTTCTGTTGACTTTGATAAAGTCGCTAGTATATTGGAAGTAGAAAGAAAAAAAGCTAATGATTTTATTGACGAAGTGATTAAGGATATAAACAAAGCAAATAGTACAAAGTAAAATACAATACTAATTTGTCTGTTACTGCACAAAGGATAGTTTCTAGCATTAAATTACTATATTTATATGAGTTTTTTGGTGTTTTAATAGCTGTTAATGAAAAGTAAAAATCCATTTGTAAGGGAGAAATAATTAAATGAAAACAGTTTGCGAAATTGATCAATGTGCAGGATGTATGGCTTGCATGGATATTTGTTCTCAAAATGCTATTACTATAAAAGATGGGAAAACTGAGTATAATGCAATTATTGATGAGGATAAATGTGTAAACTGTAAGGCTTGTCATAAGGTTTGTCAAAATAATAATCAGCTTGAATTCATAAAACCAATTGAATGGTATCAAGGATGGGCTGAGGATGAAAGTATACGTTTGCAAGGATCATCAGGTGGAATAGCATCTGCACTATCACTAGCATTCGTTAAAAATGGCGGATATGTATGCAGCTGTGCTTTTGAACATGGTGAGTTTAAATTTAAGCTAGTAAATTGTGTTTCGGAGTTAAAACAATTTAGTGGTTCAAAATATGTAAAAAGCAATCCAGTAGGAATTTACAAAAGAGTAAAGGCAAAACTTCAAGAAAAACAAAAAGTATTGTTTATTGGTTTGCCGTGTCAGATTTCAGCACTCAAAAATTTTGTTGGATATTCGCTTATAGAAAATTTATATACAGTTGATTTGATTTGTCATGGAACACCATCACCTAAGATTTTGGATATGTTTTTAATGCAATATAATCGTAATCTCGACACTTTAAGTGATATTACATTTAGAAAAAAATACAGGTTTCAGTTGTTTGAAAAAGGGAAAGGCATTATTACTGATGGCGTTTCCGATAGTTATATGATTTCATTTTTGAATACAATCAATTATACTGAGAATTGTTATAATTGTATTTATGCGAAATTTGAACGCGTTTCCGATATTACTTTAGGTGATTCGTGGGGAACATCTTTAAATGAAGATGAGTTGTCGAAAGGTGTTTCATTGGTTTTATGTCAAACACCAAAAGGTCAAGAACTGCTTAAACAGGCAAATCTTAATCTAAAAGATGTTAATATAAAAAATGCGATTGAACACAATGGACAGTTGCAAAAGCCTTCAAGAAAGCCTTTAAAAAGAGATGATTTTTTTTATGGAATTAATAATGGAAAGAAATTTAATCAAATTGTTTTCCTAAGTTTTCCAAAACAATATTTAAAGCAGAAACTTAAATTAATATTAATTAGACTAAAATTGCTGGGTAGCAAATAATCTAATAAGTATAAGAAGTAATTATAAATATTCTTATAAGTGTAGTTAAAAGTTGTATGGATTGATTTCTATACAACTTTTTATATTTATTGATAAAACGACTTCGACTCAAATAAGGCTTTAAGTTAATCATAAAACTTTAATAACCTGGCTGATGTTTGGAGCACCTAAAGTGGTGTTTTTTTTGACGAAAATCAAAATGATTTTGTGTGAAAATAAAACAATCAATAGGCAAAACATTAGTAAACATATATAATATTAATGCAGATATACCGTAGTATTAGCGACTTTTACGCAATACTACGGTTTGTTTGTTATAATGAAGTTTCAACGTTCAGCAATTCATTTGTTTCCAAATAGTATGCTTAAATGGTAATAAACAATATCATTATTCTAATGATATTGTAAAATGCACATCAATTTATCGTCTAATAATGCATACATATATCTTTCGTGACTTAATATGTATGGACCTTTTATAGAAATTTTATTTTTTATAATCTAAATAAATAACTAGATATGATACAGTATATAGTGATAATTATGTCTAAAAAGTTAATACAATAAATACAAAAACAGCGTATAAAGTTACTAATCTGAATTAATTATCAATCATTCTGTGATGATTATAAGATTCAGATGATAAGAATTTAAGATATCGCCTGACCTATTTTAAATGACTATTGCTTTTTCAGATTTAGGAAACAAATGCAAATTATATATGTTAAAAATGAAGAAGTATTTATGTCTGCTTTATATATAATATTTATATAAATATATGATTTAATTTAATAATAAATACTCTACTTTTTTTGTGTGAATTGTGTGATATACCGATTGTAACTACAATAAATCTACCAAATTAGGCTATTTTATGACTTTTACAATTTTGGTTAAATTAATTTAAAATTATACAATTATCTTGTAAATGGTTAAGTTTTCTTTAATTTTACAGGGAGAAAATAGATAGAAAATTCACTAATAAATAATTATTTAAGTGTTTATTAATTTATTGTACATTTCCTCACGAGTTTTGGTAATATTATATAACAATATGGTGAAATGATTGTCTATATTTTTTCTAATTTTTTGTTGACTTGATTTAGTTGCTATAGTATAATGAGATTGTTAATTACTTAACACTAAAAAGTTTATTTTTAATGAACAAAATTTTGAATTTCAAGGAGGTACTTAAATGTACAAGAAAATTGTAGCGGGAGTGCTGGCATTATCAATTCTAGCTTCAACTGCGACACCTCTACTAAACATTGAGGCGGACGCATCGACTTTGTCGTCGCAGGAACTAGGAATGTGTGACTTTAATGATGGAAAAGGTCTTCCATGGCACGTGTGTGAGAACTCAACTGGAAAGTTGAAATTTGATATTAGTAATGGAACTTATAATATCAAAATTGTTAATCCAGGTGGAACAAATAACGGTGGTGTTGATAGATGGGACTGTCAGTTCCGTCATAGAGGACTTACTGTTGAGAGCGGTCATAAATACCGTATAACTTATAGTGTAAAGGCAAGTAACTCAGGTCATATGTACGCTAAGATTGGTAATATGGCAAATGACGATCAAGAACTTTGGCACGGCAATGGAAACGTTTTAAATCTAACAGGTCTTACAACTACATCAACTCAAGCACAAGTTGAGTCAGCTTTAAGAAATGCGTCTTCAACTGGTCAAAACATTGATTACGGCAATGGTTGGGATGCTTGGAAGAACAATACAATCCCTGCAAATCAGTGGACTACATATGCTTATGAATTTACTGCTGATCAGACGGTATTGGGAACAGCTGAATTTACTTTCCACTTTGGCGGACAGGGTCAATACACTCCTTGGGATTGTTTCCCAGCAGGTACTGAACTACAATTTGATAACTTAGCATTGATTGATTTGACTGATAATAAATCAAACTTTGAAATTGAAGATGAGTATATAAGAAATAAGGTTTTGGTAAACCAAGTTGGTTATATCAAGGGTCTTGACAAAAAAGCAACACTTGTCGTAGGTGAAAACGATACCGCTTCCAAGACATTTAATGTTGTAGATAAAAATACAGGCAAAACTGTTTACACTGGCAAGTCAAAAAATAAAGGATATGATGTTGACTCAGGTGATTATGTACATATCCTAGATTTTAGTGATTTTAATACTATTGGCGACAATTACTATATTGATTGTGGTAATGAAAGCAGCTACACATTCGCTATTGGCAGTGCAGAAGATGGCACAAACAGCGTTTACAGTGGTATGCTAAGTGATTCACTTAACTATTTCTATCAGAACCGTTCTGGTATTGCAATTCAATCACAATATATCACTTCTGGCGATAAGAACGCTCTAGCTCGTAACGCTGGACATGCTTCTGACATTGCTTATGTTCAGAATGAGTGGAAAAATGGTTATGCTAACGAATGGGAAATTGATAAGAGCCAATCAGTTGATGTAACTGGTGGTTGGTATGACGCTGGTGACCATGGTAAATACGTTGTAAACGGTGGTATTTCAGTTTGGACTCTACAGAATATGTATGAGAGAGCTAAGATTGTTGATGAGGACACATCTAAGTTTGATGATGGTTCAATGTCTATTCCAGAGAACAACAATGGTGCTCCTGACCTTCTTGATGAAGCAAGATATGAAATGGATTTCTTGCTAAAAATGCAGAGAGCTGACGGAATGGTTTACCACAAGATTCATGACTACAAGTGGACTGGTCTTTGTGTAAAGCCAGAGGATGATGATCTTACAAGAATTATTAAGCCTGTAACAACAGCTGCAACTCTTAACCTAGCTGCTACAGCTGCACAGACATCTCGTCTATGGGCAGATTATGATAAATCTTATGCTGATAAGTGCCTAGCCGCTGCTAAGTATGCATATAAAGCTGCAAAGGCAAACCCATCTGATTACGCTCCTTTTGATCAGGCAGTAGGCGGTGGTCCTTATGGTGATGATTACGTTGATGATGATTTCTACTGGGCTGCATGTGAGCTTTACGCTGCAACTGGTGATGCAACATACTACAATGACCTTAAAAATTATAAGAATCCACAGGATGATAATGATAAGGCGTTTAGCATGACAACAAATCTAAAGGGCGGAGAAAATGCTGGTTCAAAAACTTCATTCACATGGGGTTCAACAGCTGGTCTAGGTACTTTAACACTTGCTCTTCACGACGATAAGCTGACTGATAACGAAACTAAGATGATTAAGAATTCAATTACAGCTGCTGCAGATGACTATATTAGCATTGAAGAGAGCCAGGGTTATGGTCTTCCTTATTCTTCAACATCATTCACAGATGAAACTAATGCTCCTGGTGAAGTATTTGAAGGTTATGAGTGGGGTTCAAACTCAATGGTAGTTAACAACGCTATCGTTATGGCTTACGCTGCTGATTTGAACGAAGACAACGCAGATAAGTATGCAAACGGTGTTATTTCTGCTATGGACTATATCTTCGGACGTAATCCTCTTGAGTATTCATACGTTACTGGTTATGGTGATCATTCAACTGAAAACCCACATCACCGTTACTGGTCAGGACAGATTAATTCAGCATTCCCAACAGCTCCATCAGGTGTACTTTCAGGCGGACCAAACTCAGCAATGCAGGATCCATGGATTAAGGGTGCTGGTTATAAAACTGGTGAGCTATCTCCACAGCTTTGCTACCTTGACCACGTTGAGGCATGGAGTGCAAATGAGTGTACAATTAACTGGAATGCTCCATTTGCTTGGGTTGTTAGCTACATGGAAGATTATACAAGCACAGGTAATGGCGGAACTACTGATCCTGATCCAGATCCAGATCCAACTGAACTAGCAAATGTAGAATTTAAAGATGGATACAC
>CAZJRQ010000018.1:19060-48296 GCA_964548535.1 uncultured Oscillospiraceae bacterium | reverse complement strand
GTCCGCGCTAGGACCTTTTTTTCTTCATTGTTTGATTTTTCTGAGGTGTCTTAGCTTCTTTATGCTTCTGCCACTTAACCCAAAGAGTTGGAGCAATACAATTTGAAGAGTATACACCAGCAATCATACCAACGATTAGTGGGAATGCAAAACTCATAATTGATGAAATACCAAAAATCAAGCATACAATAGCTACAGTTGACATAGCAAGTATTGTCGAAATTGTAGTATTAATCGAACGTCCCATTGTTTGAGTAATCGATAGATTAACCAATTCTTCAATAGATTTCTTCTTACCGTAAATGTTGCGATTTTCACGAATACGGTCGTAAACAATAATTGTCGAGTTAATTGAGTAACCCAAAATTGTAAGAAGAACCGCAACGAAGTTTGCATTAATATCAAACTTGAAGATAACAAATGTTCCATATACCATGAACATATCATGCAAAAGTCCTATTACTGCAAAACATCCAGCAGAAAGTCCGCCGATTTTTCTAAATCTAAATCCAATGTAAATAATCATTACAACTGCTGCGAATGCGCAAGTAACAATACATTTTAGGAAAAATTCTTTACCGCTTGTAGCAGCAACGTCGCTAGACTCAAGAACCTTAATTTCATTGTCTGCAAAAGTTTTCTCCATTGCAGATTTAAGCTCGTCCTGCTTTTTGTTGCTTATTCCTTCCTTAGAAGAGAATGAAACTTTAATCGTTGTATCACTGCTTGAATAATTCTCACCCTTTGATACATTGCACTTCTCTCCAATTGTATCCTCAACAAGCTTTGCAACATCGTTAGTGTCAATATCTCCAGTGTAAGTATAAGAAATAATAGTACCGCCCTTAAATTCAAGAGCAAAGTTAAGTCCGATTGTAGCTGTAAGAATAATAAACAAAGCAATCAATCCGCATGAGATTGAGTAAAATACCTTGCTGTGACCAGTAACATTAAGAGCCTTATTCTTCTTTTCACGAATCTTAGCAATTTCCTCTTCATCTTCAGGAACGCCAAAGAATTTACGTTTTCTAAAGAATTTAAACTTAGAAATTGACATAAGCATTAAACGAGATGCGAAAATACCAAATACAAAGTTCAAAATAATACCAACAAGCAAAGTGTAACCAAGTGAGTAAATAGTACCAGCAGATGACGCACCAAACATAAAGAACAGTGGTTTTAGCAGAGTACCAAATACGCTGTCAGTCGGTCCAAATGCACCCATAAGAATTACCGCAACAAAAATTACAGTAATATTTCCGTCAAAAACAGCACTCCAAGCACGCTTGTAACCTTGTTCAATCGCACCATTTATAGTCTTGCCATTTCGAAGTTCTTCCTTAATACGCTCCGCCGTAATAACGTTGGCGTCAACACCCATTCCGATAGCAAGTATAATACCCGCAATACCCGGAATCGTAAGCGTAAAGCTATCAATATTTCCAAAGAATCCTGAAACACAAGCAATTGAACCAGCAACCTGTCCAATCAAAGCAATAACTGCAACAGCACCAGGAAGTCTGTACATAGAAATTACAAAAATAGATACTATAACAAATGCAATAATACCAGCAATAACCATTGCACTCTTAGCACCCTCGCCCAAAGTAGCCGAAATAATATTAGTGCTTGTAGTTGTTAATTTAAATGGCAAAGCACCTGCGTTAATTTTATCAGCAAGAGCCTTAGCAGAATCATAAGTAAAATTACCAGAAATTTGAGCCTTACCATCAGTAATTGAGCTCTGAACGCTAGGAGCAGAAATCATATCATCGTCCATCCAGATAGAAATCTGTCCATTGCTGCTAGCAAGTTCAGTAGTAGCTTCAGCAAATTTTGTAGTGCCCGACTTATTAAGTTCAAGACTAACAACATATACAATCTGATTTGTAGCAGAATCTGTAGTTTGCTGTGCCTCAGCTTTTTTTATATCTGAGCCTGTTAAAACCTCATCGCCATCTTCCGAAGTACCCTTGCGGAATGTAAGCATAGCAGTTTCACCAAGTTCAGAAACAGCAGCCTCAGGATCAAAATCCGATTCACCAACTTGCCAAGGGAAAGAAACCATAACACGCTGTTTTGAATAATCTACATAAACCTCACTGTCAGTAATATTCTGACTTACCAAACGCTGTTCTATAACAGCCTTAGCAGCGTCCATTTCAGTTTTTGTAGCCTTCTCCTCAGTTTCTGGTTCAAAAGTAGCATTTACACCGCCCTGGATATCAATTCCCCAGCGTATTTCATTTGCACTCTTGATCCAAGTTGTTGTTGTATCACCATAATATGTATGAATCCCAACAAAAGTTAGATAAGTTAATGCCAAGATACAAAATAAAACAATAAAAAACGTTGGTTTTTTAACTTTTCGCACTAATTTTTCCTCCTAAAAATAATTATTATATACATAAATATATAGCATTCGTGCATATACATTGACTTTATAATTATAGTGCTTTTTCACACAAAAGTCAATAGTAATTTAAATAATCCTAACAAAATATATAAAAAAAAGATATATATCAAAATCTATCATTTTTTGTATTTTTCAACAGTATTCTCAATTTTCAAAACAGAATTTTGCTGTGTAATTTCAATCTTATAATCATAATTTTTCTGCTCACCATTCTCATCAACTTTCGTATCCTCAGTAAAATACAAAAGCTTGTCCGCCTCAAAATAATAAGTTACAGAAAAACCAACAACTTCCCCATTTTCAGCAGTAGCAGAAATTTCAGATACATCATAATCATGAACAATTTTAGTGCTGTTGCCGTCCTTAGTAACCTCAGCCTTTTTTACAGCCTTAGGAACAAACAAAATCAAGCCCTCATCAGCCTGCGCGTGAGTCATATCTCTCGTAAAAAGATTAAACCCGTCATCACCTTTTTGAAGATAGCTGTACTCGCCATTCTCGTATGTAATATTCTCTAAACCGTTGTTGTACTGTGCATATTCCGAATTTTCACTTTTACCCTCATACGAAAACATCAAAACATCTTTTTCATCATATTTAAAAGTAAAAGTTTGTTCAACCTCATCCGTATCAATGTTAGTCATAACAACCTTAGCACTGTCTAAAGCAGCATAATCCTTCCTAGCCTGATAAATCAAATCATCACCGTCAACCTTAGGATTAACCTCACCGCAGGAACTAAAAATAACAGCACAAAAAACAACTAAAAAAGATATTATATTTTTAAACTTCCTCATTTAAAACTCCGTTTAATTATAAATTTTTGCAGGTCTTCGCATATACAATAAGAGAGATAGCCACCATAATTATCTGCGAAATAGTAACATTAATCATAAAACCAATATGGAATTTTATAACCGAAAAATCAACTGCAAAATTCTCAACACCCACACTTTTGCCCCAAGAAAGCCAGTCTAATCCACTTTTACCCTTGCAAAGATAAGCCAAAAAAGCACCTAACACAATTCCAACCAGCAGAAAAAATATAAAAGCCAGCGTCTTTTTAAAATTCTTCATTTAAAGTCCCTCCAAAGCCCATTATATAACATAAATCAATTTTAACTTCAAACAACTATTTATCACCAAAAACAAATAAAGGGTTACAATAAAGTAACCCCTAAAGTCTTATTTTCTTCGAGAAGAACTTCTTCTTTTGTTGTCAATAACATGCTTCAAATCAGAAAAACGATCCTCACTAGATGTTTTAAATTTGCTTAGCATATCTTCAAAAGCAGCGTTTTCAGAATTTGGTTTTGTATCAAAAACAGGCGGTGGATTCTTTGTAAAATCTTGTGGTTCTCTGTTTTCAAAAGGCTTACGTCTAGCACCCTGATTATTAAATCTGTTCTGTCCGCCCTGACCACCTTGTCTATTAAATTGCCCACCTTGACCTTGTCTATTTTGATTTTGTCCATTTTGATTAAATCTATTATTCTGACCGCCAGAACGTTGATTGTTAAAACCACCTTCTCTTGGCTTCCTTGGTGGTGCTGGCAATGCCTTTTTAATAGACAAACTAATTTTATTATCATCACCGACAGCAAGAACCTTAACTTTTACAGTTTGCCCTTCCTGTAAATGATCTTTTATTTCACTAACAAAGGTATTAGCAACCTCTGAAATATGAACCATACCCGTAGTGTCCTTGTCTAATTCAACAAAAGCACCAAACTTGGTAATGCCTGTAACTTTTCCCTCATAAATTTTTCCGACTTCAAGCTGCATCTGTATTTTTTATCCTCTCTAACATTATATTTATAAAACTGCAATTTCAAACAAACTGCAGAAGTTATTTACCCTCAACAACATAAAACCTGCGCTCATTAGGATAAGCATATCCCAATCTCTCAATAGCAATACGTTCCATATATTCTGCCTCATCATCAGCACTCAAAAGTCTTATATACTCATCATTTTGAGCCTTAGCCTCAGTAAGTTTTGTATTAAGCTCGCTCTCCTGTTTTTTTAGCTGAGCAATTTGAGCCTGCTGAGAAATTGCACTAAAGATTGCGTAGATTAGAAAACAAAATACAGCCATTGAAGTAAATATTTTACCAAACTTTGATTTTCCGTCTTTTTTAGTTTTGTCCTTAGACATTTAAACTACACTTCCTTTCTAAACAATCTCCATACTTTTTCATATACATATATACTATTATACACCATTAAAAACTAGACTTTCAAGGCTTTTTCCCTTATTTTTTTACTTTTTCGAAAAGTTGGTGTATTTCTTACAAAAACCGGCTTAATAATTAGTGCAATTTTAGTTATAAAACTTACAACAGGATTAACAATATACTTCCAAATTACATTTGCGACCGCCCCAACAACAAAAACAACAAAATTACCAAGCAAAATTCGCTCAAGCAAAGCCCCAATAAGCATGCCTACAAGAATAAAAAACCTGAGCTGACCCGAGCCTTCAATCGCAAAAACAAAATAAACAAACCCAAAAAGCAAAGCATATAAAAAATCCTCGATAAAAATAAAAATCTTATTGTGAGGAATGAGTGTGCGGAAAACACGCAAACAATCATAAGCTGCCCCAAGCCCCAATCCAGCAAGACAAGAGAACAAGAAAACTTGAGTTTCAACCGCAACACCTAACTGCATTGGAGTCATTTAGCCACCTCACTTAAAAATCTTACCGATTGCGGACAATTTCTTTTTCCTGTTTTTATCACCATAAATAAGTACAGAAATATCTCCTTCAACAGATAAGTCACCGTTTTCGACACTCATTTCATTGATGTGTAAATTACTTCCTTTAATTGTTAACTCGCCAAGCTGAGTAAAAAGCGAAATTTCATCTGCACTAAAGCTGTCAACGTCAGTAACACCAGATAAAACAAGATGCGAACGATTTTCTAAAATGGCATTGTGTTTGCCTTGAATTTCAGACATATAAATACCTCCCTAAAATTTTGTTTTTATAATATATATGCAAAACCCAGCTGTAAATATTACTGTTTAGGCTATATTTTGTAAAATAACACCCTAAATTTCTATGCTGATTGTTAAATCCATAAGTTATACAAAATGTATCAATTTCAAGTCGAAATTGTACAAAACTTTTCGCAATTTTACTTGAATATTATTCATAATTATGATATAATGAAATCAACACTACTTGTAATTGAAAGGACTTTCAAAATGATTTTAAACACCGTCGTCGCAATGATTGCTGGATATATTCTAAATATGATTTTTGGTTCACCCAAAGGCTTTGCAAATATTGAAAAACTGGTTTCATCCTTTGCACAAAAAATTGAAAAAACCCTTAGAAAATACTATGAGGATTCTCCAGAGGCTCAAAGAATGTCAGGCGGAGTGCTTGTATTTTTCACAGTCGTTATATTTGCTGTAATCCCACTTGCGTTAATAATTTTAGGATACAAGCTTTATCCTGTGGCAGGGTTTATTTTTGATTGTTTTTTCTGCTGGGCGGCATTTTCAATTCGCGATGTTCGTGATGATTTAAATAGACTTTTTAGAACCGTTCGTTCAGGCAATACTATGAGAACTGAAAAAACTTTAAAAAAGCTTACAGGGAATGATTATGAAGAGCTTACACAGGATTTTGCTATAAAAAAATCTGTCGAGTGTGCTGCTGATTATACAGCCGACAACGGCGTAGGAACTTTGTTTTTCATGGCAATTGCGGGTGGCTTCGGCGGATTATTTTATCGCTGTATATCAATTCTAAACAAGCGATTTTCAGTGTTAAATATCGACTATTTAGATTTTGGAAAACCAGCTAGAGATTTGTGGAATGTGCTAAACTTTATCCCGGCGAAAATTTGTGCATTCATACTTAAACTTAATGTAAAATTCCTATCACTTGATGCTAAAAACTGCAAGAAAATATACAACCGTGACCGTAAAAAACATACAAGAAAAAATCTTGCGCCATGTCGAGCAATAATGGCTGGTGCTTTAGGAATAGAGCTTACTGACGAAACATATAAAGAAAATGAATTGTTTAAAACAAGAGCAATCGGCGAACAAATTAAGGACTGTCAGCCAAATGATATTTATTGGTCAGCGCAGCTATTGTCAGGTACCGTTTTCTCATCACTTGTTTTATTTTCTCTAATAAGAGCAGTTTTTATTTTCTTTTTCTAGTAGAAATTCAATACATTCTATATTTTTCAAAACGCAATGCACTCTCAAATCTGAGGGTGCATTTTTTATTTACCGATCAAACCTTTCAATGTACAAACAACAAAAAAGGGTACTGCCAATAAAATCAGCAGTACCCTTAAATTATTTAATTAAGAAACCTTTAGCCATGCACAAGCTAAATCCAGTGCCTCATAAAGACTCTTCTTCTCAGCCTTGTTGACAATCTGCTTGTTTGGCGGAAGTGTAATATCAGTTGCCATTTTTCTCAAAATCACCTTGTTTGCAACCTCAATTTCACCATGTTTTTCTGTTCCCAAAATCTCAATCATAACAACGAATTCATCATACATATTACCAAAATAAATAGTGTTGCCTTTTCTCACAAGCGGCATCCCTTTATAAGTAAAGAATCCAGTTTTTGTCTGTGTCATCTAATCTCCTCCTTATTAAATTATATCATATATATCATTTTATCGTATTCTAGTATTTTAACTTACCATTAACAATTATAGCATATTTTTAGCTATTTGTATAGTCTTTTTGTAAATATATTCAATTCTTTTTTCTTAAAAATATTATTATTAATTCCTTAAGAAAACCTATCTCTAAACAACCGCAATTAAGATTATATCAAAAGCCAAGCGCACAAATTGTCGAATCTAGTAAGTCGAAACTATACTTTTTCCATTTTCCAAGTTTTCAATATTCTTGACAAATTGGTCAACCCACTTACTCTGAATCCTAAACGAAGTTCTTCCATTAAGCTTAACAACAAGCCTCCTTGAACTGTCTTTGAAGAATTCAATCTTGTCGGTAGTCCCGTCAGAGCATACAATATCTATAGTCATAGTACTCTCACCATTAGGCTCATCAAAATAAACCTCACCAGTAGGACAAGTCAGCAAATATCTGTACAAATCTTGAAAATCGCTTACAACAACGTCCTTGTCATTCAGTTTAACAGAGTCAATAACCTTTTCTCCGTCCGACTTAATGTCAAAAGTAACATCAACATCATCGCTCTTAACCTTAATCTGAGAAACGTCCATGATATTATTTGTTGTCATCATGTTTGTAACCAAATCACCAGGCTCAACAGTAGCCCAAGGCAGGTTCGCAGCGGAAATTTCATAAATGCAATCAACACCATCAACGCCAGTTAGATAGCAGTAGTAAGACCCAATTTCTGTTGTATCATTACCCTCATCGTCCTTTGTCATAATGCTGTTGCCAATCAAAAGCTTGTAGTCATATCCGTCACCCTTTAGAGTAACAGTTGTGGAAGGTTTGTCAAGACCATATTTTTTGAAATCCTCATCAGTAGGGAAAATCTGCACAGCAGATGATGCCGTAAGTCCCCACAAACCGTGAGTAACATCAGTTGAAACCGACACGTTTAGATACGCAAAAATCGGCTCGGTCATAACCTGAGCTGAAACCATATCCTCACGATCATAAGGATCGTTCTCAAACTCTAGAGTGTAGTCTAAATCTTTTCTCTTAACAACCATTTTGCCATATTCAGGCTCATCTGAAGTATCAGGAGTTGCAATCAAAGTTGTGCTGATAAAATTCTCTTTAGGCTCAATAAAATATGAAACCCTTGATTCAAGAATCATGTAAACATCATTTTTACCGCTCTCACAAATATATCTGTATCTCTCCTTAGTTGAGGTGTTTCCAACTAAGAATGTACACGTCTCACCATTTCTAAAAGTAACCGTAAACTGCCCCTCAGGCTCGTCAAGACCATACTTAGCTAGGTCAGATGCGTTCTCCTCAACAGTCTTGTAAGTCTCAAACTGAGCAACATTTTCAGCCAGCCCAGATAGCAGATTTGAAGTCAGATTTATCCCATCAAGCTCCTTAATCTTCCAGCTTTCCTTGCCAGACGTCGGTTTATAGAACGTGTACTCACCATATTTGTTTGTCACAACAATGTTGTCAATATTTGTGCTAGTAGTGTCAATAAGCAGTTTCTCATCATCATGCTCATCATCAGTATCAACATCAACCGCAGAGCTTTCAACATCAGAATCTAAAACACTATTCTTATCCTCATTCTTTAAGACTAAAAGTGCACCAGTCAGCCCGACAATAAGAACACTACAAGCCACAATACCTGCAATTTTCCCGTTCATAAAAAACCTCTATCTATTCTTTCTTCTCAACCAAACAACTCCGCCGATAATAAGTGTAACAACAGGAATAATACCTATAAATGTCCAGTTAAGAACACTTTTCTGCTTTGAAGTAATATCAAAAACATTTGCCTTAATTACCTTAGGAGTAATTGTAATACCGTCAGTTTTGTGAGTAATTCCATTCAAAAGACTAAGAACATATTCTCTGTTTTGGAACTGTGAATAGCTCAAAGCTTGATCTGAAAGCGATTCAACCGCACCAAATACAATAACATTGCTGTAATTAGCACCACCGTCATCAAGAAAAGCAGCCTTTGAAGAAACTACAGCATAATTCTGCTGACCCTTGCCAATCTTTTCAAGCGCCGATGTAGTAGCGTCAGCAACATAGGCACTTTCAGTTGATTTAATATAGGCCACTGTTTTAATCTGACCCTTCTCATCAAACAAAATATTTACTGGACGAGATGCGTAGTTTAAAAATACAGAATTCTTTATATCCAAATCCTGAGTAAATGTGTCAGAAATATCATTTGTAAACGCGTAATATGGGTACTGATAATAGTAGTTTGAGTTTTCCTCACAAACAATACCCTCACCAATCTCAATACCATATTCAGCCAAAAATTCGTCAATATTAGGAGTCTTACCCTGCGTAATCGAACCAGCATAAACTAACTGCTTGCCCAAATCACCATTATTGTTCAAGTATTCATCAACTTTTTTAATCTCAGTATCAAGATAATCAGTAGCCGGAGCCGGCATAACCGCAACACTAGTATCCTCAGGAATTTCTTCCTTAGTGATATCAACAGTGTTTACAATATATCCGTTTGCCTCAAAAAGCGACTGCAAATAAGTAAGAGTCGATGCCTCATTTCTGCCTGTCAAAATAGTAACATTAACAGGATTAGGATCCGTAACAGCCATAAAAGCAGATACAAAAGCCTGGTCAGCTGTTGAACTTTCAATACTGTAACCTGTGTAAATCATGCTCTGCAAAAGATTAATAGCACCGCCAGCCTGCTCAGAAGCTGTCTTGATGTTAGAAATACCATATTGAGCTAAATATTCCATGTAATCATCAGGGACTTCAACCAAATCAGTCATAGTGATTTTTCTAGTTCTCTTGACATCGCTAGTAGGATTTGTTTCAACAATAATATCAAACTGACTAATTGAGTCTGAAGAATATTCAGCCACAACATCAGGATTAGAATCAATATCGACAAATCTATAAGAAATTTTATCATTATACTGACTGTATTTTTTCATTACTTCAAGAGCCTGCTTTGAAAAAGTATTTAAATATGCAATGTTTGAAAAGGCTTCCTCAGTAGCAAAAACAGTAATTAAAACATCAGTATCAATATCCTTAACATATTTTTCAGACTCCTCTGAAATCGAATAAACCTTGTCATTAGTAAGGTCAACAGTAATAGGATATTTTTCAAAAAGAGCAGTAGCAACCACGTTTACAAGCACAATAACAGCAACGAAAACAACAGTCAATATAATCGACATAACGCTGTGTTTAAGCTTTTTATGCGGTTTTTTAACCTTCTCTTTTTTATCAGAATCCTCATCCGGTTTTTTCTGATTAGCCACAACTTCATTTAGCAAATCTTTTGCAGGAGTGGATATCTTTTCAGTAGTATTCTCTTCAGAAATATTCTGATTTTCCAATTTCTCATTATTTTCTTGATTTTTACTCATAGATAATCCCTCCAATCAAGCCCAACGGCGTTTTTCAAGCACCCTGACAGATAAGAACAGGAATACTACAGTTACGCTTATAAAGAACAAAACATTTGAAAAGTTAAAAAGTCCGAAAGTAAATCCATAATATCTTTCAAGGAATGATAACTTTGAAAAAATGTTTGAAATAAATTCAACAGGAATCAGCGAGCCAATTGTTGAAAACAAGTATAGCATAGTCATAACAATAAAGCTGATTACAGCAGAAACCACCTGATTTTCAGTAAGTGAAGAACAGAACATTCCGATAGCAATAAAAGCCGAGCCAAGCAAAACAAGACCGACAATATTACCCAAAACAACGTTCCAGTCAGGGCTAGCATAAGCTGAAACAACTATAGCATAAACCAAAGTAATCAAAACACCCAAAATATAAATCAAGAATGATGCCAAAAACTTGCCAACAACAATACCGCCCAAAGTAACAGGTGCAGTAAGCAAGCATTGGTCCGTCTTATTTTTCTTTTCTTCCGACAAAGACCTCATGGTCAAAATTGGAATAAGAACAATAAGAATAATCATCAAATCAAGAAAAACCGCGTTAAGCTGAGTATTTCCGTATTGAAGTGAGTTGTTAGAAAAACTAACAGCCGAGCAAGCATAAAATGCCGCTAGAAAAATATATCCGATAGGTGTAGTAAAAAATGAAAGCACCTCACGTCTAAAAACAGCCCCCATTATTTGTCACCTCCGCTTTTTTTCTTTGACTTATCCTTTGAAAAATCCTCACCCATAGTAAGTTTAATAAATATATCTTCAAGTGAAAGCTCAGATGATTTAAGCTCTAAAATATACCAGCCGTTTTTTGCAACAGCCGTAAACAAATCACGTCTAACATCAACACTTTCCTTAGACTCAATTTTGTATTCCCAAACGTCATCATCATTTCCAAAATCAGCCTCGCAGGAAATTACACCCTTAATCCCCTTAATAGCCTTTATAACATCCTTTTTAGGTCCTTCAATTTTAGCAAAAAGCTTGTGGTCACCAGAAATAGTGTTAGAGATATTCTCCTTAGTATCGTCAGCAACAATCTGGCCCTTGTTAATAACAACAATTTTATCGCAAACAGCCTGAACCTCAGAAAGAATATGTGTAGACAAAATAACAGTATGCTTTTTGCCTAGTTTTTTGATAAGCGAACGAATTTCAATAATCTGCTTAGGATCTAAACCAACAGTAGGTTCGTCCAAAATAAGTACACTAGGATTTCCAACCAAAGCCTGAGCAAGCCCAATTCTCTGCTTGTAACCCTTTGAAAGATTCTTTATAATTCTATTATAAACATCTTCAATTTTAACAAGATTGCAAATATCCTTTAAGTGAGAAACTCTAGGCATCTTGCATTTTTTCAAATCATATATAAAATTAAGATATTCCTTAACTGTCATATCCATATAAAGCGGTGGCTGTTCGGGTAAATATCCAATGTTAGCCTTAGCCTTAATAGGATTTTCCAAAATGTCAATTCCGTCAATAAGGGCCTTTCCATCAGTCGAAGAAATATAGCCTGTCAAAATATTCATTGTAGTTGATTTTCCAGCACCGTTTGGTCCTAAAAATCCGAGAATTTCACCCTCATTTGCCACAAATGATATGTTATTTACAGCCTTTTTATCTCCGTAGTGCTTAGATAAATTCTGCACTTCAATCATTAAAATTTCCTCCTTTAAGGATCATTTTATACCTGTATGATTAAAACAACCTAGCACAACTCATGCCTAACGTTTGCATATGCTGTTCTAGGTTGACTTATTAAAATTTGTTTAAATCAAACAAGCATTACGCACTAAATCACAAAAATTATAGCAATTTTCTGTGATAAAAAAGTGACGATTTTACGAAAGCTTTTCAATACCTTTCTTTATTCTAGCAATAGAATCTTCCTTGCCGATAATTCCGCAGATTTCGATTCCGCCGCCAGGAGTAAATGATTTTCCGGAAACAGCAACGCGTAAAGGCCAAAGAATTAAACCGTTCTTAACACCAAGCTCACCAATAAGCTTAAACAAATCCTCGTGAATTTTTTCCTCAGTCCAGTCAGACTCATCAATAGCCTCCAAAACTGGAAGAATAGCATTTAGCGACTCAAGAGAATTTTCCTCATTAGTTTTCATCTTCTTGTGACAGTAAAGTGCGTTGTCATATTCAGGCAAAGCCTCAACAAAATCAATAGCTGAAGGAATATCAGTAAATACTTCAGTTCTATCCTGTAAAAGCGCACAAATGCGGTTTATATCAACATCTTCACGCTTAATAACCTGATTGATGTAAGGTACAGCATACCCAGCAAACTCCTCAGCAGTAAGCTTTTTAATATACTTAGCATTAATAGCCTTAAGCTTTAGAGGGTCAAAAATAGCAGGAGATTTTGAAAGACCATTAATGTCAAACTCTTGAATAAGCTCATCAAGAGTAAAAATTTCCTCCTCACCCTTAGGAGCCCAGCCAAGCAAAGCGATGTAATTTACAACAGCCTCAGTCAAAAATCCCTTTTCGATAAGGTCTTCAAAAGAAGCGTCACCGTCACGCTTTGAAAGCTTGTTCTGCTTGTCCTTCATGATATGCTCAACGTGAATATACTTAGGAACTTGCCAGCCGAAAGCTCTGTAAAGCAGATTATACTTAGGTGATGACGCAAGATATTCATTACCGCGAACAACATGAGTAATCTCCATAAGATGATCGTCAACAACGTTAGCAAAGTTGTAAGTAGGCATTCCGTCAGTCTTAATCAAAATCTGATCGTCAAGAGTAGAACAAGGCACAGTGATGTCACCATAAAGCTCATCATGGAATGAAATTTCGCCGTCCAAAGGAACTTTCTGACGAATTACGTAAGGAATACCAGCGTCAAGCTTTTCCTGCACCTCTTCAGCGGATAGATTGCGACAATGACGGTCGTACATAGGCATAATTCCAGAAGCCTCTTGAATAGCCTTAACCTCGTCTAAACGCTCTTTGTCACAAAAACAATAGTAAGCCTCACCTTTTTCAACAAGCTGCAAAGCGTAATCCTTAAACATACCCATTCTTTCAGACTGAACATAAGGACCATAATCGCCGCCAACATCAGGACCCTCGTCCCAATTAAGACCGCATTTTTTAAGAGTTGAATAAATAACCTCAGTAGCACCCTCAACGTATCTCTTTTGGTCAGTATCTTCAATTCTTAAAATAAAATCTCCGTTATTTTTCTTTGCAATAATATAAGTAAAAAGAGCAGTTCTCAAATTACCAATATGCATATATCCAGTTGGAGATGGTGCAAATCTTGTTCTTACTTTGTTCATGTAAATCTATCCTTTCAAATTAATTTATGTTAATCTTATACATATAAAAATTATATTATAAATGCTTAAAAGCTACCTATTAATATCAACAATAGCATCTAAAAATTCTGTAAGAGACAGTACATTTACGCCCTTATTAAAATCTTTACCATTCAAACCCAGCTTACCGTCAATAGTAGTCCTTACATATACATTTTTGCTATCATTCGTTATTCCTTGTTTGTATTTTAGGCAATATTGCGTATTAGTCGTACCGCCTACATACTCATCAATTTCCTTAGCCATAGCGTCCAATTTTTTATAATAATCATCAAGCTTGTCTTTTTTATCAGTAATAACTGCAATATAAAGTCCCATAGTCTTATCTTTTAAAAACGTTTCTGCAGTTGATTCACAAACCTTAATACCCGAAGTCGGAGAAATCATTTGTTCAATTTCAGAAAAATCATTATAAAGTACAGCAGGAATTGAAGCATAAAAACTTGGCATAACCATAAGTGTATAATCATCGTTTGTGGTCATAATCCAGTCTTTTTCAACCTTATAATCAAAATACTTTGAAATTATCTTTTCATTTAATTCATCAAGACAAATATTCGCCTGCTGTTCTCTAACAAAATATGCAATCTTAGATTTATCCATTTGATTATCGTAATTATCTTCATATTCTTCACTTACAAGCTCAGCTTCTCTGCTCTTGCCATTTTTATCAGTGTATGAAACTAACCATTTGGTGTAAGCAAATTCATAGTCATCAAGATATTCACTTTTTTCAATATCCTTTTCGACCTGCTCAATTTTATAATCCTTGCCGAAAGAGTATGACAAAAAATCATCATATTCCTTAGCATAATTATTTCCATAATTAATACAGCCAGACAAAGCAGAAACACCTAATACTAATGAAGCTAAAACAACTGATTTTTTCATAACAAACACCCCTGTTCATTCTAATTCTTCATTTTTTAATAAGACCTCAACATTCAGCAACTACCTATTTTCTAATTTTTCAAAATACTCATTGGCAAACTGCTTGTTGCTAGAAATTTCTTGTTTAAGCTGATCTAAATTGTCAAAAACCTTTTCAGCACGAACAAATTCATAAAGCTCAAGCGTTAAAACCCTACCGTACAAATCGCCATGATATCCCATAATATAAGTTTCAGCCAGCGGATAAGTCTTAATATGTACCGTCGGCTTAACACCAATATTTGTAACACCCCTGTACCATACGCCGTCAATCAAAACCTTTGAGCAGTAAACGCCAAACTTAGGCATAACACTACCCTTAGGAATTTTCTGATTAATAGTAGGAAAATCTATAGTCCGACCGATTTTGTTACCCTGTTCAACCTGGATAGTAAAACCAAATCTATACCCAAGCATATCATTAGCCTTAGCAATCTCTCCATGACGAATACATCGCCTAATCAAAGTCGAGCTGATAACTCCAACATCGCATGAAAGCTGATCTAAAACAAAAACTTTAATCCCATACTTTTCACCAAGTCGAATCAAATCTTCAGCCTTACCTAAAGCCGCCCTGCCGAATGAAAAATCAACCCCGCAAACAGCATAAGAACAGTTAAGCCTGCCCTTTAAAACATCTCTCACAAAAACCTCAGGAGGCATAGACTTCATATCATCAAAATGCGGAGAAAATAAGTAGTCAACACCAATCTCCTCAAATTTTTGAGCCTTTTGACTGTCCGTCATAAGCATTTCAATCTTGCCATCGTGCCCCTTTGACGATACCGAATCAGTCTGAAAACAAAACACCGCCGAGCGTATCCCCTCATTTTCACGAGCAAGCTCAACCGCCTTATTAATAATCATCTGATGACCTTTGTGAACACCGTCAAACAATCCAAGTGCCACTGCAGTTTTGTCACAGCAAACACTATCTTTTTTATTTAAGCAAATCAAAGTATTCCCCCTGATGCTGTAAATTTCATTAAACAATCCTATTTTTAAACGCCCAAATCATCTCACCAGTAAGGCTGATGCTGTTAGGCTGTGCAATAACATCTTTTCTAGGCACCCATAAACCTTCCGAAAGTTCATGTCTGTCAAGAGTAATCTTTCTCGATCCGGTAACCTTAGCAAAATATCCAAACAAAAGATTTTGAGCAAATCCCCAAGGCTGACTGCTGTAATAAGTCAAATCAGTAATGTTAAGCCCTGTTTCCTCCATAGCCTCACGCATAGCAGTCTGCTCAGCACTCTCACCCATTTCAGCAAAACCAGCCACCAATGCAAGCTTTTTGTAATCCCTGTCAGCATATCTCGTCATCAAAATAGAATCAGTCTGCTCATCAATAATACCAACAATAACAGCAGGTGCAATCTTCGGAAAAACCTCGTTACCGCAGTTAGGACAAAGCATACACCTCTTTAACGCATTGTGATTAAGCTTAGTTCCGCACTTACCGCAAAACTTATTTTCAAGGTGAAAACTGTTGTAATGATATCCAGTAACACCAGCAAATTGACTAACTGAATTGTTTAAAGTCTTCAGCATATTAATGTTGACATAATCAAAGTCATCAACCGAAATAATACCCTCACTAGCGATAAAAAATCGATTGCTTCCAACTAAAAACCCAAAAACAAAATTCTGACCAAAATCTAATGATAAATCACTAAACTTAGGAAAACTCAGTCCATGACTGTCAATTCTGCAAAGAATTTTATTACCATCATAGGACAGTATAAAATCGTCACCAGAAATTCCTTTGTTATCATAATCAATACTAAAATTTACATCAATGTCCTGAAACATCAAATCACCTCGAAAATATTACTAAAACTAAAAGAAATTTTTCAAAATCCTAACAATACAAGCCTGCTTGTCAAGACTTGCCAACCCTAAAAAATTATCTTCAAAATCAAAAACGCTAAAAACTTCACCGTCTGATTTTCCTTCTAAATCAATACCGCATTGCTCCGCCCTAAGCTTAACACCATTTCTATATAGCTTAGAACAATACTCATCAAGACAAATCTTTTCATGACAGCTAAAAACATTCTGCACAGGAGAAATAAGCTGCTCAATTCGACCTTCATCTCTAGCCTGCTGAATTTCATCAAGCGTAAAACACTGCTCAAGTTTAAACCCGCTAGAAGAATTTCTCACTAACGAAGTCATAACTCCACCGCAGCCTAAAGCCTCACCAATATCAAAAATACAAGTCCTAATGTATGTTCCCTTAGAGCATGAAATAAAAACTTCACCGCTCTGTGTATCTTCGTCAAAACTAATCAACTCAAACTGATTAATTCTAACAGGTCTAGCCTTTCGCTCAATAGTCTTACCCTCTCGCGCCAGCTCATAAAGCTTTTTACCGTCAATCTTAACAGCCGAATACATTGGCGGAATTTGCATAATATCCCCCAAAAATTTAGGAATAATCTGCTCAATTTGACTCTTTGTCACTCGCACGTCAGATTCGCTAAGCACCTGCCCAGTAATATCCAAAGTATCAGTGGTAATCCCAAGCCTAAACCCAGCCGTATACGACTTTTCATCTTCAGGAATAACGTCGCAAGCCTTAGTCGCCTTACCCACAAAAACAGGCAAAACTCCAGTAGCCATAGGATCAAGCGTTCCCGCATGACCAAGACGTTTTATTCTAAGTATTCCGCGCATTTTAGCGATAACATCAAAAGAAGTAAAACCCTCAGGCTTGTTGACAGGAATTATTCCGCAAACTTCATTTTTATTATTATCCATCTATGCTCCCAATAATAACATTCACTCTGTCAAGCAAACTAGCCTTAACTTCATCAAGAGTTCCAGAAATTTCACAGCCAGCCGCACGAATATGTCCGCCTCCGCCGAAAAATCTGCAAAACTCTGATGCGTCAACGCAGTCACTAGTCCTAACAGAAATCTTATATACATCCTCATGTCGCTGTTTAATAGTAATTCCAATAACAACCCCCTCAGTTGATAAAGGAATAGAAGCCATGCCCTCAAATTCAGCCGCCTCAATCTTGCAGCTGTTCATAAGCTCAGTAGATAGAACAATCACAGCACACTTGTCATCAAAAAAGTACTCCATAGTTTCAAGCACTTTCTTTTCAGCCATAAGCCTGCCCTTGCTCTTAACATCAAACATCATTCGATTTATTTTTGAAAAATCAATATCATGCACCATAAGTTCAGCCGCAGCTAAATGTGCCTTAGGTGTAGTATTTTCAAACCTAAAGCAACCAGTATCAGTGGAAATTCCAGTGTAAAGACACCGAGCAATCTGGTCGGTTATTTTAGCATTAATAAATTTCAAAAACTCAAAAATAATCAAAGCAGTAGCAGACGCATCAGCATCAACATAATTATGTCTGCCGAATTTTTTGTTGGAAATATGATGATCGATACAAACATCGATCTTTCCGTCCTCAGCAAACTCTGCAAGATTACTGCCTAAAAGCTGTACGTCCGCAATATCAACTGCAACTACACATTTAGGCTCAAAATCCTGATTGTAATAGCCTTTATACAAAAAACTATATCTGTCCGGAAACTTTTCGGTATTCAGTACATTAACTTTCTTGCCCATATCACGAAGATAATTGCAAAGCGCAAACCCAGAACCAAGCGTATCTCCGTCTGGACTTTTATGAGTTAAAATCAAAAAATTATCATGCCCTATAAAATACTCGTTCAGCTGACAAAAATCCATAAATAACACCCCTTTAAAGTGCATCAAACGGAAAAACCGTCAATTAAATTAATTAAAACTAATTTTCAGTTTCGCCTTCGTTTTTAGTTTCCTTATCCGATATATCCTTTAATTTTGCAAAAATCTTCCTTGAGTATTCAGCTGAATCATCAGCAATAAACTTCAAATCAGGACATTTTTTTAACTTAAGCACATTTGAAATTTCTCTTTTCAAAAATCCAGTAGCACTCTCAAACCCCTTAACAGCCTCTTTAGCCTTGTCAAACCCCTCAAGACTAGAAATATAAACCTTACAAAAAGAACCGTCTGATGAAACGTCACAGCGGACAATAGTCAGCATTTCGCCTCCGTTAATTCTTGGATCTTTAAGATCTCTCATCTTACCTGAAATAATTCTCTGAATATCTCCAGACATACGTCCTGCCTTATAACTTGCCATAGTAACCTTCCTCTCATCATCGACCTTGACCTGCTGCCGATTATAAAAACCGGCATTATCAAAATCACATTAAATTTGTTTTTATATTTATATTATACACAAAGCCTTACGAAATTAACCGAAAACTAGTCTTGGTACTCTTCCATAATATAAGCCTCAAAAATGTCGCCTTCCTTAAGATCAGTAAACTTCTCAAGAGTAATACCGCACTCGTAGCCTTCAGCAACATCCTTCATATCATCCTTAAATCTCTTTAGTGATGACATTTTGTCGTCAGCAATAATAATACCGTCACGAACAACTCTGATAAGATCGTGTCTGCCAATTTTGCCCTTTAGTACGTAGCTTCCTGCAACAGCACCAACGTTAGTAATCTTGTATACCTGACGAACCTCAACACGAGCAGTCTCAACTTCTCTGAACTTAGGATCAAGCATACCCTTCATAGCAGTAGTAATTTCTTCAATTGCATCATAAATAATTCTATAGAAACGCATGTCAACACCGTCACGCTCAGCTGCAATAGTAGCAACAGGGTCAGGACGAACGTTAAATCCAACGATAATAGCGTTTGAAGCGTTAGCAAGCATAACGTCAGACTCAGAAACAGCACCAACACCGCCGTGAATAACCTTAACTCTAACTTCCTCATTAGAAATCTTCTCAAGTGACTGCTTAACAGCCTCAACAGATCCCTGAACGTCAGCCTTAACAATAAGTGGAAGTTCCTTCATTTCGCCCTCTGAAATCTGGCTGAATAGATTATCCAAAGTAACCTTTTGATATTGGCTGAAAATTTCTTCCTTAGCGTTGTGCTTTCTTTCTTCAACAAGCTCTCTAGCAAGACGCTCGTCAGCAACAGCGTTGAAAATATCACCAGCACTAGGCACTTCAGCAAGACCAGTAATCTCAACAGGAGTAGAAGGAACAGCCTTTTCAATCAAATTACCCTTGTCATTAGTCATAGTACGAACTCTGCCGACAGCAGTACCAGCAATAATAACATCACCAGTGTTCAAAGTACCACCCTGAACCAAAACAGTAGCAATAGTACCCTTACCCTTATCAAGTCTAGCCTCAATAACAGTACCCTTAGCAAGCTTGCTAGGGTTAGCCTTAAGCTCTTTAACTTCAGCAACAAGCTGAATATTTTCAAGCAAATCATCAATACCCATACCAGTCTTAGCAGAAACAGGAACAGCAATAATATCTCCGCCCCACTCTTCAACAACAAGACCATGCTCAGTAAGCTCCTGTTTAACCTTGTCAGCATTAGCAGTTTCCTTATCCATTTTGTTAATAGCAACAATAATAGAAACTCCAGCAGCCTTAGCGTGATTTATAGACTCAACAGTCTGTGGCATGATACCGTCATCAGCCGCAACAACCAAGATAGCAATATCAGTGATATTAGCACCTCTAGCTCTCATTGAAGTAAACGCCTCATGTCCAGGAGTATCAAGGAAAGTTATCTTCTTATCATTATAATAAACCTGATAAGCACCAATATGCTGAGTAATACCACCAGCCTCACAATCAGTCACGTGTGCATTTCTAATTCTATCAAGAACAGAAGTCTTACCATGGTCAACGTGTCCCATAACAACAACAACAGGCGGTCTTTCAACAAGGCTGTCCTCAGGGTCAACCTCATCAGCAATCAAACGCTCTTCAATAGTAACAATAACTTCCTTTTCAACCTTAGCACCAAGCTCGTCAGCAACAAGTGAAGCAGTATCAAAATCAATAATTTCATTAATTGTAGCCATAATTCCAAGACCCATAAGTCTCTTGATAACCTCAGTAGCAGTAACCTTTAGTCGAGTAGCAAGCTCTGAAACAGTAATTTCATCAGGAATCATAACCTTAAGCTGTTGTTTTCTAGCTCTCTCAAGTTCTAAACGACGTAGCTTTTCAGCCTCAGTTTCTCTCTTGTTTGAGTACTGCTGTTTTTTATGCTGCTGTGATCTTTGGTTAATCTTTTGTTTTCTAGTAAAGTTATCTTTTTGCTTATTTTGCTTAGTATTAGCTAGTCTGTCATACTTTTCGTTGTACTTGTCAAGTTCAACATAACTTCCTCTAGTATCAACAGTTCTTCCCTTAGGTGCATTATTATTAGCTGAAGAAATTGTATATCCCTCTTCATTTGATTTATTAGCACCAGTACCTATAATTTGCTTAGCATTATTAGGTTTTTTCTTGTTATCAAACTTAGGCTGATCCTTCTTAGGCTGTGGAGCAGGACGTGAAAATTCCTTTTTCTTAGCCTCAAATCTATCCATTTTATTATTCTGATTATTTGCAGCTTTTGGAGCATTCTTAGCAACAGGCTGTTCTTTCTTAACAGCAGGTGCAGGCTTTTTAGCTGGCTCAGCCTTTGCTGCAGTCTTTGCCTCAACCTTTTCTGCCTTGCTAGCAGCAGGTTTTTTAGCAGCCGCTGGCTTATCTGCAGTCTTTTTCACTGGCTTTTGATTAGCAGCAAAAAAAGCATCAAAATTTTCAACTTGATTATTTTGTGTAAAATGCTCAAAAACATACTCAACTTCCTGAGTAGTCAAAGCAGACATTGTCTTTTTAGTTTCTCCGTTAAACTTCTCCAAACATTCAATCAGCTCATTATTATTAAGCTTCAAATCCTTAGCAAGTTCGTTCAATTTATATTTCTTAATCATAGGCTAAAATGACCTCCTTAAAAATCACTGTAAAACTCATCCTCATCAATAGGTATCATCTCAAGACCTTTTGCACATGATTTACAAAAACCCTTATCTGTAATAGCTAAAATGCCAGTTCTCTTACCAAGCTCAGCCCAAATATCGTCCATAACCATATTTAGCGAATAAAGCGAAACGCTGTATTTTGAGCAAATAAACTTTACTTCTTTAAGCGACTTAGCTGATAAATCATCAGCAACAAATACACCATAAGCAGTACCGTTTCTACAAGCATCCTTAGCCATGTCCATACCCATTTGCAGTTTACCTGCTTTTCTGCACATGGTAACAAGCCCCATTTTATTATTATTCATTTTCAAGCTCGCCCTCCATGTTTTCATATATGTCATCACTTATCTGACACGAAAAAGTTCTTTCAAACCTGCGTGTCTTTCGTGCTTTTTTAAAACACTCAATATCCTTACAAATATATGCCCCTCTGCCTGATTTTTTACCTGTCAAATCAAGTGAAATCTCACCCTCCTTTGACTTAACAACGCGAATAAGTTCACGCTTAGGTTTCATTTCATTACAGCCAAGACACATTCTCATAGGAATCTTCTTAGTCTTCATACTTATTCCTCAGTTTCAGTCTTAACATCAGTTTCAGCCAAAACCTCTTCAGCCTGAGTATTTTCCTCAATTGGAACTTCAACCTCAGCTTCAGGCTCAGGATTTACAGGAATTTCTGGAAGAATATCAATCTTGTAACCAGTCAAACCAGCTGCAAGCTTAGCGTTCTGTCCTCTATTTCCGATAGCAAGTGAAAGCTGATTGTTAGGAACAATAACCTTGCACTCACGAACGTCCTCAGTTTCTGAAAGAATAACCTGCTTAACCTCAGCTGGTGCAAGAGACTTAGCAATAAACTCAGCAGAATCTTCATTCCATAGAATAATATCAATCTTCTCACCCTTAAGCTCATTTACGATTGAAGAAATTCTAGCTCTCTTAGGACCAATGCAAGCACCAACAGCATCAACATTTTCATCCTTGCTGTAAACTGCAATCTTAGATCTAGCACCAGCCACACGAGAAATCGCCTTAACCTCAACAGTACCGTCAGCAATTTCAGGAATTTCTCTTTCAAACAATCTCTTAACAAGCTCTCTGTGAGTTCTAGAAATCTTAATTGAAGGCTTTTTCTCAGGGTTAGCAATACCAACCACATAAACTTTAATAATATCTCCAGCCTTCAAAACCTCACCAGGAATCTGCTCGTTTCTAACAAGATAAACTTCGTTCTTGTCAATAGTAAGTACAGCATTCAAAGTAGCAGGCTCAACCTTTTGAACAGTAGCTGAAACGCATTCATAAACCTTATCCTTGTACTGTTCAATCAATCTCTCACGCTCGAAATCCTTAATTTCATGCTTAATTGACTGCTTAGCATTCTGTGCAGCAACACGTCCAAATTTAGCAGGATTAAGCTTAACACCAACAACTCCGCCAACAACAGCTCTCTTAGAAATGTTCTTAGCCTCGTCAATATTAATCTCGTTATCAGGGTCATAAACTTCACCATCGATAACTTCTTTAATAATCTTCATCTCAAATTTTCTAGTATCAGGATTAATATCCACCAAAATATTTTCAGCATAAGGATAATCCTTCTTAATAGCCTTTAAAATTCCTTGCTTAATAGTTTCAACCAAAACCTCCGCATTAATATTATTTTCTTTTTCTAGCAACTCAAGTGCATCAAAAAATTCGTTGTTCATTTTTCTAATCAACCCTTCCGTACAATATTTTCAACATTAAAAATTATATAAGTTTAAAATTTATCATTAAAACAAATCAGCATCATCATTAAGCTTAACATAAGAGCAATCCGAAAGTTTAAATTCAACTCTGTCCTCTTCTGTCTGAGCAATAACAAAACTATTTTTCTCAAAGCTCATCAAAATGCCAACAAATTCTCTCTCTCCGTCAATAGGACGAATAGTCTTAACTCTAATCTCGTCGCCAATACAAGCGATAAAATGTTCAGATCTCTTAAGATCTCTGCCAAGACCAGGACTTCCCACCTCAAGAATATAGTAGTGAGAAATAGGATCAGCCTCATCAATAATAATATTAAATCTGCGAGTAAAATTCTCACAATCCTCAATGCTAATACCGTCATCCTTGTCGATGAAAATCTTCAAGTACCAGTTAGTACCTTCTTTTTCAAATCTCACATCCCAAAGAAATAATTCAAGTTCATCACAAACTGGCAAAGCAAGATCTCGCACTATTTCCACAGTGTTTTTCTTTTCCATTAAAATATCACACTCCGTCCCATAACTCAAATCATAGAACCTCTATCATAATAAGCCTAAAAATCCGCAAAATACGATAAAAGCCCCATACAAAATCAAAAGACTGGAAGTCAAATTCCAGCCTTTCATTTAAAGTATTACAAGTATTATACCACAGATTATAAACTATTGCAATAGCAGAAAGACTTTTTATAAGATTATAAATGAACGAATAATTAAGTTTATATAAACAATTATCAATTACTCGTTTTTTTCATCATTTCCAACCTCAAACGGCTGAATTTTTCTGCTTTTACTAATTCCCTCAGCAAAATCAACAGGAACGGTAAAAAGAATTCCCGTGTTCGGCAGTGATAAATCACCAACGGTATTATAAATAACCTTTCTAGCAATTTCAAGCTGGTCATCTTTAATTACCGATAAAATAGTTCGATTGTCCTCATCATCGCTAGATGAAAAGAACGACCTAATTGAAGAACTAACAAGTGAGCTGTCAAGCCGAGATAAAGTCATGGCCAATCCAGACGATTCAATAATAGTAGCTCCGCCAATCCCCGCAGCCGATAAGCCTTCAAGAAGATAATCCAGTGCCTCAACCCTGTTTAAAATTAAAATCATAAGCTTCATAAAAAATCGCCCCAATCATTAAAAATAATAGTGAAAATAAAACTAAATATGTAGCATTTAATCAGAACTTTCCTCTGAGTCATTTTGTAAAGCGTCAGGCTCAGTATTATAATAAGCAGTAGCAAGTGTTTTCTTAAAATCATCAGAAACAACGAACTTATCATCAGTCCAAGTACCCTCAGGAACAAACTGAATAGCAGGAGTCAGCTGCTTAGAAAGCATAGTATTAAAATAAGATTTGTGAATCTTAAAGTCATTTTTAGTAATATTAGTATCTGAGTTTTCAGTCAGGATATTAAAAATATTATCCAAATTATTTTTAGTAAAACTTGACTGCTGAAAACCATTGTTTATAAGCTGATACATAGCCTCGCCCAAGAATTTCATATTACCATTTCTACCCTCTTTAAAAACAGGAGTCTGACAAATAAGTCTAATTTGTTTGCCGTCAATAGATGCAGTCTGTCCTTCTGGATAAATAATATCATTATTATCATTCTCTTGAGAAAGACTGTAAAGCTCTTCTTCAGGAGTATAAACAATACCTCCCATAAAATCAGCAAAGCTCTCAAAAGCATCATTACTAACAGTCATGTAAAAATCTGTATTAATATCAAAAGTTTTATTTACAGCACTCTGTAAACCTTTGGTACCGCCATTTTCATATACCTCGCGCAAATTTGATGTATTATCAGTACTGCTGATAGTAAAAGCAGAAATTGGTGTAACCAAGATTTTCTCTTTTTCAGTAGCAACTCGAATAACACATAAATCTGAAAGAACACCCTTGCTGTTGACTCTAGCATATAAAGTATTGTAAGATTCAATATAAACAACAGGTTGATCAGGCTCACTATTACTATTATCAATTTTATCCATTAATAACTTTGCAGCAAAAGCAAATACAACAAGGAATAAAATAAGTGTCATAAAATAAACCAAAGCAACAGGAATTTGCGACTTTTTTTTCTTCTTAGTAACATTAGACATTTTTATTAACGCTCCTTTAAAATCTTAAAAAACAAGAATATATCAGCAAAAGCACTTGAACATTTTAATAAATTGGTGTAAAATATAAAATATACTAGTTTAAATTTTTTGCTTGTGTGATTCTAAATAAAAAGTAGGATTTTTATCAAGATCAATAATATGATAATCAATTCCAGCCGCCTTAGCCATGTTAATTGTCTGCAGCGTGCCTGAACCTCTAAGCTTATATTTATAAACACCAATAAGCCTAGAACTATTATCAATCATAAATTGATTTCTTAAACGATAGCAATCACGGCTGCGGTTTTTAGAAACATAAAAAACCTTAGAACAGCTTTCTAAAATCATGCTGTAAATATATCTGTCAAGCGGTGAAGATAATTCTTTTGATCCCTGACCATCATAAGGCAAGGCACAAATAAGATTTAACTCAGCCCCCTTGCGAGTAATAAGATTATGTACAATTTCAGCACAAATAAGATCAATACCTTCAGCCATACCTGAAATAAAAGTAGTATAACCATCTTTAACAGCATTTTCAATATGCAGTTGAATGTTACTGACAAGATATTTCATACCAAGCTTATCACGATCTCCCAAAAACGGCAAATCTCTATTACGATGACCAGTAAAACAACAGGTAGTATCTTTGTCAATATCATAAATATCCATCATAAAATGACACACTCATTTCAAAACTTAATCACTTTTAATTATATCACAGCAATTTACATTTTTCAATAGCTTATTTCAAAAAAACAAAATATTTGATTAAACTCACGAAAGGACAACAATAAATGAATTATCTAAAAAGAACCTGGGCAGAAGTGCATTTAGACCGCCTAGATAAAAATATAGAAAATTATAAGAAAAATATATCAAATAAAAATGAACTTCTATGTGTAGTAAAAGCCTCATGTTATGGGCATAGCGACCAAG
This sequence comes from uncultured Oscillospiraceae bacterium, assembly GCA_964548535.1. Taxonomy (GTDB): domain Bacteria; phylum Bacillota; class Clostridia; order Oscillospirales; family Ruminococcaceae; genus CAZJRQ01. Next base: position 21,845 of record CAZJRQ010000018.1, on the reverse strand, counting down.
CAGTCTGTCCGCATTTAGAGAACGATTTAAAAATAAAATGGTTTGCGGTTTCAAATATTGAAGAGGCAGTAAAACTTCGAAAAATGGGTATAAAAGGCGAAATATTAATACTTGGATATACTCCGCCGCAAGAGGCAGAAATATTGTCTAATAATAATATAATTCAAGCAGTAACAGAATATTCCTATGCACAAGATTTGTCTGAAAATCTGCCCCAAAACAAAACTATAAGATGTCATGTTGCAATCGATACAGGCATGACAAGAATAGGTTTAAGAGGAAAATTAGAACAAATAACTGACGAGTTTATAAAAATATCAAACATAAAAAATATCGACGCCGAAGGAGTTTTCACTCACTATGCATCAGCCGATAGCGATAATGAGGAGGATATAGAATATACGTCTGCTCAAACTGAAAAATTCTTTGAAGTTAAAAAAACAATCGAAAATCAAGGTATAAAATTAAAACAATACCATTGCCTAAATTCAGCTGGCGGAGTATATCATAAAAATAATCAAAGCTCACTTGCAAGGCTAGGTATAATGCTATATGGATTAAAACCAAATTCACAAAAATCTGTGCCATTTGATTTATCACCAGTAATGGATTTAAAATCAGTAGTCTCCCAAGTAAAAATTGTTGAAAAAGACATAGACGTAAGCTATGGCAGAACATATAAAACGCAAAATCCAACAAAAATAGCAACAGTAACCTGCGGATATGCAGATGGATATCCAAGACTTTTATCAAATAAAGGCGAAGTTCTAATTCATGGCAAAAGAGCAAAAATCATAGGCAGGGTCTGTATGGACCAGTTTATGTGCGATGTAAGCGATATTGAAAATATAAAAACTGGCGATATTGTAACTCTAATAGGAACAGATGAAAAAGAAACAATAACAGCCGATGATATAGCAGATTTAATTGGAACAATAGGATATGAAATCGTCTGCGGAATTTCATCAAGAGTTCCAAGAGTTATTTTTAATAAAAATAATCAAATTTATGTGTATAAATAATGTATACTAATCAGATATATTTTTAATTTGTTTATTACAAATTGTAATGTAAAAACACTTGATATATATCAGATAAACCAATATAAAGCGATAAATAGTATATTATAGTGACTGCTAATTAATACACTATTTGTCGCTTTATTAATTTTTTATGCATAAATTCACTAAATTCTATTGACAAATGTACATTTTTAGTTTAGAATTATAATGTAGAAATAAAACCAAAAATAATATATAATAAAGAACATTTATATAAATAAAATATTAAAGAAATTGGATGGACAATAAAGTCCGTCCTTTTTAGAATAAAGTGGTAATTATGAAATATTTTAAAATTTTTCCTGTAATAATATTAATCATAACAGCTTTTTTATTTGCAGGATGTCAAAAAAAACAAGAAAAATCGGTGCTAAATCATGAACAACCGATATCAACAATGGTAAGAGCGATTAAAATAGATGATACTGATTCATATCTAAATTGCTTTACACCGTCAGCAATTAAAACCTATAAAGAAAGCGATGAATATAATTCAAGGCTAACAGAAGTATTAATTCCGCAAAAGGGCGAAAATACACAAACAGCAATCAATTCAAATTTAATATCTTCGAACGAGCTTAGCGATAAAGAGATTAAAAAACTTCAAAATGAATATAAAGACAAATATAAATACAGAATTGACATTTTAAAAGCATATAATGTATCAGTAGAATTTACAACAATAAAAAACAATAAAAATTATATTGATGATAGAAATATTGTTGTCATAAATACCGATAATGGATGGTTAGTGTATGGAAATATTATAGATAGCTTTGATTTTAAAGAAGAAAAAATTAAAAATTAACATAAGAAAGGGACTGATTAAATGCCAATAATCTGCCAAAATTGTGGATATAAACTACCTGATAACTCAAAGTTCTGCGGGTCATGCGGAACAAATATAATTGCACCAACCAAAACAACACCAAAAGGAATGTGTGCAAATTGCGGAAGTAAGCTAAAACCTGATTCAAGCTCATGCAGTGTCTGCGGATATCAAACAATAAAGCCGGAGCAAGAAAAAAAAGAAGTAAAAGCAATTATGGATGAGTTAACACCACCAGATATTACCGACGATCTTTTTAGTGATACTAAAGCAAAATCCAATCATAAAAACGATCCAAGCTTTGATTCAATAGAAACGCCAACCCTTGACGGAAATGGTGAAATAATGCAAAGTCAGCCAAATATATCACCAGAGCAAGATGAGCAATCTCAGCAAAATCAAAACTATCAACCTAACAATCAGCCAATGTCAAATCAAATGAATAATAATTCACAAATTCCACAGCCAGTAATGGCAGGCGGAATATATGAAAACCCAGAACAGCAACAAACACCTTTTCCAAATCCAGTATCAAATCAAGCAGAAAATCCATATGTAAACAACTCAAATAATATGCAAAATACATATAATTCACCACAGCAAAATTATCAAAACAACAATATCCCAACACCAAATCAATATACGCAAGTAAACACTAATCAGAATCTAAATAATAGTTTCAATTCAAATATGCAAAATCAGCAGAACCTAAATAATAACTTCAATCCAAATATGCAAAATCAGCAAAACCCAAATAACAACTTCAATCCAAATATGCAAAATCAGCAGAACCCAAATAATAACTTCAATCCAAATATGCAAAATCAGCAAAATCCAAACAATAACTTCAATCCAAATATGCAAAATCAGCAGAATCCAAATAATAACTTCAATC
>CAZJRQ010000018.1:0-18960 GCA_964548535.1 uncultured Oscillospiraceae bacterium | reverse complement strand
AATAACTTCAATCCAAATATGCAAAATCAGCAGAATCCAAATAATAACTTCAATCAAAATATGCAAAATCAATATCAAAATCAGAACACAGCACCAGCAAAAAAGAAATCAAAAATGCTTATTCCAATCATATTATTAGTTGTAATAATTGCTGTAATACTAATTGATGTCTTTGTACTTTTCCCAAATAAAAACGTAAAGTCTTTTGAAGTGCAAAACACAAAAACTACAGAGATTACAACAGCATATAACAATATTAATTGATAATTTAACAATTCAAAAAGACATCTTATAAAAACAGATGTCTTTTTTTATAAAATAAAATATTTTTTTTAAAAAAATCTAACAAAACTAATTTTTCCTTCGTCATATAAGTGTCGGACAAAAAAACTTTTTGCAAAAAGGAGTATTTAGAATTATGAATAATTATTCAAATCTTGTCGAGAGAGCCAAAAATGGTGACAATTCAGCGTTCAAAGAACTGTATGATTTAACCTCTCAAAAAGTATGGTTTAGTAGTCTAAAGCTTGTAAAAAACGAAGATATAGCAAAGGATATTTTACAAGATACTTATTTAACTGCATCACAAAAGCTTAATACGCTAAGCAATGCTGAAAAATTTCCGCAGTGGGTAATAAGAATTGCTGTTAATAAGTCAAAAGATTATTTCAAGAAAACTACTGAATTATCAATTGACGAAGAATTTCAAAACGGCGTCGAAGAAATAACAGATGAGCAAATGCTGCCTGATGACTATGTTGACAGTGAAGAAAAAAGAAAAATCATCATTAATATTATTGATACCATACTAAGCGACGTTCAGCGTCAAACAGTAATTATGTTTTATTTTGACCAACTAAGCGTGTCAGAAATTTCAGAAATGATGGAGTGCAATACAGGAACAGTCACCAACCGTCTTTCAATGGCAAGAGATAAAATCAGAAAGGCTGTGCTTGATTATGAGGATAAAAATAACGATAAATTGCACGGAATTATGGGCATACCATTCCTAACCAAGCTGTTAGATATGGAATCAAAGAAGTATTATGCACCTAAAATTAAACTTCCAAATCTAACACTAAATTCTGCACCGTCCGACATACCGCAGGATACACACACGCAAACAATGACGGATACAGCGGCAAAAACCGCGCAAACAGGGGGAAAAGCTATGTTAAATACAATAAAAACAAAAGTGATAGCAGGGGTGCTGTCGCTAGCAGTAATAGGAGGAATTACAGCAGCAGTAATTTTAAATAATAATAAAGATAACGCTGTACAAACAAATGATAAGCCAAAGGTTACAACTAACGATAAATCTGACGATGATAATACTAAAACTTCAAGTGAGATTGTTAATGATGAAAAATTACAATATACTTCTAAAAAAGAGGAAATGAAAGATGTTGATTTATCTAAGCTAGATCCTCAGTATGTAGCTTTAATTGAATATTTAGACAAGTTTATAGAAAGAGATTGGGACTATATTTTAGAGCATACTTTAAATGATCGTAAATATCGTACAGGTCAAAATTTAAAAAGCCCTGAGATAATAGATGTGATTATGGATATGGCAAATTTTGATTATGTAATTAATACCGATAATAGAATAACTACTTATGATAATTGGAACACCCTTTATTTATTAGGATATGCTTCAAAGCCAGCAGATTATAGATATATTGAAAAACAAAATCTTGACGAATTCGATTATACTGTAGCTGTACAAAATTCAGATAACATGTATAGAGGCGTTGTATTACAAGATATTACTGTCTATTACGAAAACGATATGTATAAATTTGACACATATGAATTACTTAGTGCAGTTGGAATAAACACCTCTACTTCTAGAGACAAATTCATTAAAAAAACTGATATCGAAAATGGACTTATAAATAATACTGCATCAAACTTGTTAAAATATACATTTTTTGAATCAGAAAAAAATGTATTTACATATACAGATGATTATAGTTCATTTAGCAATTTTCCAGGATATGATGTTTATTCAGAAATATATGAGTCAGATATGTCAGCAAGAGAAATACTAGATTATATATATAATAATAATGAAGAACTTGTATCTCTTGGATTAGTTGATGAAGATGAAGTTTCAAGTTTCATTAATGATTATAACTTATTAGACACTTTAGAGTCTTTTGCACAAGCTATGGAAGAAACAGGTACACCCGAAAAGGCTCAAAAAGCACATGAATCTGTAGAAATATATCAAGAAATTTTAGATAATGCAAAGGTTTACAAAACAACAAAAGTTTCTGATGATTTAAAGGGTGAAAAATACAAAAAAACTCAAATTGCTATTTTAATTAATTCTTGTGATTATGATTTAACAGGTATAGAATTTTTAGAACCATTATTTATAGAAGAAAATATTTACACAGGATATACTGTATTAAGTATGGTTGATTCAGATATAGAAGATTTAAAAGAACAAAATGGAATAGAATATAGTGGACTTAAAGGTGTGTTTTTTAATCTATATTATAATATATCATAAAAAGGAGAAAAAACTATGAAAAATCTTAAAAAATTACTAGCACTATCGCTGGCATTAACAATGGCAATCAGCATGGTATCGTGCGGAAAAGATGATGAAAAAGACAACTCAAAAAATAAAGATGACACTGCGATTTCATCAACTGCCAATGATGAAAAAGAAGACACAGAAAGTGAATCAGAAGCTGATAAAATTGAAATTGACTATCTAAATTGCAATATATATAAATGGACATCATCTGACTATTTTAAAAATGCTTTTGATGATGAACGTCTTTCTTTCCTTAATAATAATAGAGTCCATCAAACAACAGAAACTGAAGCAAATTCTCCGATTATTGATATGGAAGTTATTGAATATCCGATTGATGAAGAAAAATGCACATTTAATTTAGCACAAAAACCTCTTGATGATGACTATTCTGATATCAATGTAGAAAGATACATTGCAAATACCTATGTTATACCTTTAGAAAAAGGTGTAATAATTAACACTGTTTATAACAAACACGCACTTCCAACTTATCATTTTTATGATGAATCTGGGAAAGAAGTACTAACAATTGAAAGAGATCCTAATTCTGTTGCCGGTACAATTTCAGATAGTAAAAATTTGATATATATAGAGGATTTTCCTGAAAATGTTGCATCTTATTCTGTAGACATTAGCACTTATTCTTTAAAATCACTAAAAGATTTTGAAGATAGTGAAATGCCTATTATATATGCAGACGAAAAAATTCAATTTAAGTGGGGTTATGCTGATGTTACTGGAATTCGTAATAAAAGAAATGAACTAGTTATAAGAAGAGATATGGGAAAACAATCAGGTGCTTTGCAAACAAATATATTAGGTTTAGAAATATCTGATGATGGAAAAATTATCAATCCAACTGTTATTAATCTTCAATTACAAGAAGATGAGGATTATAGTATTCAAGAAGTTCCAGAAAACATGATTTTATATCCATTATTTTCTGTAAAATAAAAAAACAAACAAAAAAGAGGAGATAACTTATGAAAAATCTTAAAAAATTACTAGCCCTATCGCTGGCATTAACAATGGCAATCAGCATGGTATCGTGCGGAAAAGATGATGAAAAAGACAACTCAAAAAATAAAGATGACACTGCGATTTCATCAACTGCCAATGATGAAAAAGAAGACACAGAAAGTGAATCAGGAGCAGCGTCTGAACCAACAACTCTAACAATAGAAGATGTTTTAAATTATCCTGAATCACCAGCAGAAGATTTTGAGCTTTATGATTTAAAAATGGATTCTGATGGAAGTTCAAAATCATATAATATAAAATCATATAAAGGAAATGATGAAGTAGTAGTCATTCCATCACAAATTAAAAATGTAGATGTAATTGGTATTAATAAAGTGTTTTATGGAAACAAAAATATAAAAGCAATCGTAATCCCAGACACTGTTAATTCCATTTCTCGAGATGCCTTTAAAGAATGTGAAAATCTAGAAATAGTTGTTTTTGGCAATGGTATAGAAAAAATTGGTGAATCCAGCTTCGTGAGGTGTAAATCACTTAAAGAAATTAATATTCCTGATTCAGTAACATCAATAGATTCATATGCTTTTTATGAATGTGAAAATCTAGAAAAAGTTGTTTTAGGTGATAATGTAGAATACCTTCGAGAACAATGTTTTAGCAAGTGTAAATCACTTTATGATATTAACATTCCTAATTCTGTTAAAACAATAGAAGAGAGAGTTTTTGATGAGTGTGAAAGCTTGAGAGAAATTACTCTTACATCTAATATTGAAAAATTATGTAATGGGTATAGCAGCACTCTATCTAGTTGTTTTACGGGATTAGAAAATCTAATTGTTAATGTTCCATCTGATTCCCCAGTCCTTGAATATTTACAAAAGCGATTAACTAACTCAACTGGCAGAGAGCAATATACAATTAACATCATTGATGCTGATGATGAAAACAACAGCGAAACCGAATAAATAACACAAAAAACTGCAAACGTACACAAAAATACGTTTGCAGTTTTATTTCTATATAAACCTAAAATTTATTCAGAATCTTCTGGCTCTTCCTCATCATCAGGAATTTCCTCAGCATTCTTTTCAGCCTCAGCCTCTTCAAGCTGTGCCTTTAACTCTTCCTGCTCCTGAGCTTTCAAATCTTCATCAGAAATCTGCTCAATCTCAGTAATTTCTTCGTCGTCATCATGTTCAGCTCTAGTGAAAGTAACAACCTTGTTATCATCAGCAATTCTCATTAAAATAACACCAGTCGCATATCTTCCCATTACTCTCATGTCAGAAACTCTAAGCCTAATAACAATTCCGTCACTTGAAATCATGATAATATCGTCAGTTTCATCAACAACCTTGATACCGCAAACATTACCCTTTTCTTGTGAAACCTTATAGTTAAGCATACCAAAACCACCACGATTTTGAACCCTGTAAGCGTCAAGAGGAGAACGGCGTCCCATACCCTTGTCAGAAATAGTCAAAACAGTAGCGCCCTCACGAACCCTAGCCATTCCAACAACACAATCCTCACCGCGAAGCTTAATAGCCTTTACACCATGTGCAGAACGTGATAATGGTCTAACTTTGCTTTCATCAATTCTAATAGCCATACCGCCGTGAGTAGCAATAATAAGTTCATTATCACCATTAGTCATTCTAACACCAGCAATCTCATCACCATCATCAAGACCAATAGCAATAAGTCCGTTCTTACGAACATTCTTGTATGAAGGCAGCGGAGTACGCTTAATCTTGCCATTTTTAGTAACCATGACAATAAATTTACCCTCATCAAAGTCAGAAGTCTTAATCATAGCCGCAATCTTTTCATCCTCAGCCAAAGGCAGAATATTTACAACATTAACACCTCTCGAAGCCTTAGAACCCTCAGGCAATTCAAAACACTTCAAACGATACATAATTCCCTTGTTAGAAATAAATAGAATATGATCATGAGTAGAACAAATATACATCTCATTTACAAAATCGTCCTCACGCTGTTTCATACCAGAAACACCACGTCCTCCACGATTTTGAGCCTTGTAAACAGTAACAGGCATTCTCTTGATGTATCCGTTGTTAGTGTAAGTAACAACATTATCCTCAACAGGAATCAAATCTTCAATATCAACCTCACCGCTGACATTTTCAATCATAGTTCTTCTGTCATCACCGAATTTCTGCTGAATAACCTCAACTTCTTCAATCATAATCTTCAAAATTCTATCATGATTAGCCAAAATATCCTCAAGATCATCAATTTTAGTTTTAAGCTCTTCCATTTCGTCAATAAGCTTTTGTTTTTCAAGACCAGTAAGTTTACCCAAAGTCATGCCGACAATATGATCAGCCTGAATGTCAGTAAGCTTAAATCTCTCAATCAAACGAGCCTTACCTTCAGGGATATTCTTAGAAGTTTTCATAATCTCAATAACTTCATCAATGTTATCCTGAGCAATCAAAAGACCCTCTAAAATATGAGCACGTTCCTTAGCCTTTTTAAGATCAAATTGAGTTCTGCGAGTAATAACCTCAACCTGAAAATCAATATATTGCTCCAAACATTCCTTAAGAGTCAAAACCTTAGGAATACCATTAACAAGAGCAATCATAATAACACCAACTGTATCTTGTAGCTGAGTGTAAGTATATAGCTTGTTAAGTACAACCTGTGGTATAGCATCTCTTTTTAGTTCAATAACAATTCTCATACCTTTTCGGTCAGATTCATCACGCAAATAATGAATACCGTCAATACGCTTGTCCTTGACAAGATTAGCCATAGACTCAATAAGTCTAGCCTTGTTTACCATATATGGAATTTCATGAACGATAATGCAGTTTCTACCCTTAATTTCCTCAATAGTAGTATTAGAACGAAGAGTAATCTTACCGCGTCCAGTACCATAAGCCGCACGAATACCAGCCCTGCCCATAATAGTACCGCCAGTTGGGAAGTCAGGACCCTTAATACATTCCATAAGTTCGTCCAGAGTACAGTCAGGATTTTCTACAATAAGCTTCATTCCGTCAATAACTTCATTCAAGTTGTGCGGAGGAATATTAGTAGCCATACCAACAGCAATACCAGTCGAACCGTTTACAAGCAAACTAGGAAAACGAGAAGGCAAAACCTCAGGTTCTTTCAGTCTGTCATCGTAGTTTGAACGGTAATCAACAGTATTTTTAGCAATATCAGTAAGCATGTGAGTAGACATCTTAGACATCTTAGCTTCAGTATAACGGTAAGCAGCAGGAGGGTCTCCGTCAATCGAACCAAAGTTACCATGACCATCAACCATAGGATATCTAAGTGAAAAGCTTTGAGCCATTCTTACAAGAGCATCATAAACAGAAGCGTCACCGTGAGGGTGATACCTACCCAAAACAGAACCGACAGTATCAGCACATTTACGGTAAGCCTTATCCGGAGTCAGCCCGTTTTCATACATGGTATAAAGTATTCTTCTGTGAACAGGCTTAAGTCCGTCACGAACGTCAGGCAAAGCACGCGAAACGATTACTGCCATAGAATACTGTATAAACGATTCTTTCATAATGTCTTCAACGTCGGTATTAATAACGTTTGAATTATCGTTAATCAAAATATCACTCTCTTTCTTCTTTGGGTTTATATAGATATAAATTATTATTTAGAAAATTCTTCACCAAGTTTTTTCTCAAAAACTTCAGAAATCTGGCTAATTTCAAGATTATTCATACATCTTTTAGGAAGAACAAAAATAGTTTCTTTTCTAAGTATAAGAACAAACATATCTTCTCTTTCAATAACTGAAAGAGTTTTGTCAGCAAATTCCACAATTTTAGGTGGAATAGGAACAAATTCTTCAGCCTTTTTTTCTTCTTCAGGAATAATAGTTTCAATCATAAATTTATCATCATAAAGATAGAAAATATATCTGTCATCCTCCAAAATTTTCAAAGCATTCATAAGCGATTTTCTAACAGCCTTAGTGTTATACCAAATAACAAAAATAGCAGCAATACAAATCGCCAAAAGCATAAAATTCATAGGAGTATTAGGATTTTTTATAATTGAAACAATAAATCCAACCGATAAAAGTCCAAAAGCAACAGTCTTAATCCAGTTTTTTCTAAAGATATATTTTCTCTGAAAGAGCAAAAAAGCCCTGTCTTCTTCATCAATTTTGATGTCAAAATTAACACTAACTAAAAGATTTTCATTTTTATCAAATTCATCAATTTCAGATTCTTGCTTACAAATCTCCGATTCAACAAAATCTCCAGCATCATCACCTTGAATTTCAGAAACCTCACATTCAATAGCATCATCAGAAATCAAATCATCTTGTTTTTCTTGTATATTATCCACAGAATTTTTCCTTTCATATGTTAGTTATCTAAAAACACAAAAAACTTAAACATCCAATTCCTTAACATATTGAGCATTTTTCTCAATAAAATCACGTCTAGGACTAACCTTGTCACCCATAAGAATTGTAAAAATTTCATCAGCCTTAACAGCATCTTCCATAGTAACACGAATCATAGTTCTAGTTTCAGGGTTCATAGTTGTTTCCCAAAGCTGTTCAGGATCCATCTCACCAAGACCTTTGTATCTCTGAATTTCAACCTTCAAATCATTTTCTCCAGCAAGTTCAGAGATATATTTATCTCTCTCTTCATCAGAATAAGCATATCTAACCTGCTTACCTCTGTAAACCTTGAAAAGCGGAGGCTGAGCAACATAAATATGACCTTCAGCAACTAAATCCTTCATAAATCTAAAGAAGAATGTAAGCAAAAGTGTTCTGATATGTGAACCATCGACATCGGCATCGGCCATGATAATAATCTTACCATATCTAAGTCTTGAAATATCAAAATCCTCACCAATTGAAGTACCAAGAGCAGTAACAACAGGCATAAGTTTTTCATTACCATATACCTTGTCAATTCTAGCCTTTTCAACATTAAGCATCTTACCCCAAAGAGGTAAAATAGCCTGGAACTTTCTATCTCTTCCTTCCTTAGCTGAACCACCCGCAGAATCTCCCTCTACGATGTAAATTTCAGTAAAAGCAGCATCCTTTTCCGAACAGTCTGCCAATTTTCCAGGAAGTGAAGAAGACTCAAGAGCAGATTTTCTTCGAGTTAATTCTCTAGCCTTTTTAGCAGCCTCTCTAGCACGCTGAGCCTGAATAGATTTATCAAAAATAGTCTTAGCAACAGCTGGATTTTCCTCTAAATAATTCATAAGCTTTTCGGTAACAATCTTGTCAACCAAAGGCCTAACCTCAGGATTTCCAAGTCGTCCCTTAGTCTGTCCCTCAAATTCACAGTTAGTAAGCTTAACCGAAACAATAGCAGTCAGTCCCTCACGAACGTCCTCACCCATAAGCTTTTCATTGTCTTTTAAAAGATTAAATTTCTTGCCATATTCGTTAATAACCTTAGTAATAGCGGCCTTAAATCCAGTTTCATGAGTACCACCATCAGGAGTATGAATGTTATTAGCAAATGAGAGTATCAAATCATTGTAAGTATCATTGTATTGTAAAGCAACCTCAGCATAAGAATCGCCTTCCTGACCGTTAAAATAAATAACATCTTCAGAAATAGCAGAAACACCCTTAGTCTTGTGAATATGCTCAACAAATTCACGAATACCGCCCTCGTAGTGAAGCTTTTCAGTAACAATATTTGATTCATCTCTCTTATCCGAGAAAACAATCTTAATACCAGCATTTAGAAAAGCCTGTTCACGAAGTCTTTTAAGCAAAATATCATATTCAAAATGAGTAGTCTCAGTAAAAATCTCAGGATCAGGCTTAAAAGTAACAGTCGTACCAGTAAGGCTAGTTGAATCAATAACCTTAAGCTGTTCAGAATAAGAACCTCTGTCAAAATGCTGAAAATGAACATTTTCACCATCATAAACAGTAATTTCAAGCCATTCTGAAAGTGCGTTTACAACAGATGCACCAACACCGTGCAAACCTCCGGCAACCTTATATCCGCCGCCGCCGAATTTACCGCCTGCGTGCAGAATAGTATAAACAACAGTAGCAGCTGAAATTTTTTCTTTATGATGAATACCAGTAGGAATACCACGACCATTATCAGCAACCCTAATAATATCACCATCAAGAATATCAACATCAATTTGAGTACAAAATCCAGCCAAAGCCTCATCAATAGCATTATCGACAATCTCATAAACTAAATGGTGAAGACCTTTAGAACCAGTAGAACCGATGTACATACCTGGTCTTTTTCTAACTGCCTCAAGACCTTCAAGTACCTGAATTTGATTTTCATCATAATTATTACTCTTATCAACTTGAGAAATACTTTCGTTTTCAATTTCCATGTTATTCAAAAAATAACCTCCTAGCATGTTAAAGGCAACCTGCATTTATTGCAGAATAAACCTTGATGAATTTATATAACCAAATAATTTTACATTTTACGATTAAAGCGTTTAAGCAACGTCGAGCAGGACATTTGGCTTATATACACTTTTTCGGTAAAATCCTCGTCGTGACACACCACGAAACTCTTCGGCATTTCGTATGTGCAGTTAACCACCCTTTTTTTCTTAGATGACTCATTCAAAAATTTCTTAGTATATTTTGAAATGGACGTATTTTCAATATCAAAAATACCAATCAAATCTTTAGTATTAATCAGATAGTCGTTGCCAAGATGAAGATACATATTTTTTCCTTTCGTCAAATGTTTGCAAATGTATATAAATACCAATTATCATGCTTATATTTTATTAAATGCGTAAATATAATACGATTTGCGGCGTTCAAACAACCAATTTATATATAAAGCTAATTTACAATAATAAATCAGCGTATATACACTAACTATTCATAGCAATAATTTCACCGTTATTAATCTTATAAAGCTTGCCAGACTTGTCTTTAAACGGCATATTCTCATCACAGCAGGTAATAAAAACCTGCATTTTATCTATTTTAGAAATCACAAAATCTTGTCTAGACGGGTCAAGTTCACTAAGCACATCATCAAGCAAAATTACAGGAGATTCATCAGTTTCTTCCATAAGAATATAAGCTTGAGCAAGCTTTAAAATCAAAGCAATAGAACGATGCTGACCTTGCGATGCAAAATCTCTAACGGCAAGATCGTTAATAAATCCAGCCAAATCATCACGATGAATACCCTTTTGAGTAAACCCAGTACGAATATCATCATTACGATTTTTCTGCAAACAGCTTAAATATTCCTCTGCCAAATCATTTTTATAATCGGTCCTGCCCTCAAGTTGACTAAAAATAGTAGAAACATACTTAAAATCCAAATTTTCCTTACCGCTTGAAATCTCACCATAAAGCTTTGAGGTGTAAATATTCAGCTTTTTGGAGTAATTATATCTTAAAAGAGAAATATAAGCACCCATTTGAGCCAGCTGAACATCCCAAACATCAAGCTCCTCAGGTTTAGACCTGCCAAAATTTATATTTTTCAAAAGCATATTACGCTGTTCAATCAGCTGTTCATACTTTAAAATAACGCTATTGTAAGAATTTTTTATCTGCGAAACGGACAAATCAAGAAACTGACGTCGATTTTCAGGCGAGCCCTTAGAAAGTTCCAAGTCCTCAGGAGTAAAAACAACGCATTCTAAATTTCCGAAAAGCTTAGACGGCGCCTTAAGCTTAACCCCATTCAAACTACAAACTTTTTCTTTAACATTAGGCCTAGCCATATTGTATTTTATTACCTGTTCACGAATTTTATCTTTAAAATGAAGTTCAATATTCATCAAATCTCCGTTAATATCAATCATACCCTTGTCTTTGGTGGAACGAAAACTTTTCACACCGCTGCAAAGCCAAATTGATTCAATCAAATTAGTTTTACCCTGGGCATTATCACCGCAAAAAATATTCAAATCCTCGTGCGGAGAAATATCAATATTCTTCAAATTTTTAAATCCATTTACAGATAATTTAGTAATGTACATTATTCTACCACAATTTCAGTTGCGATTTCGTCGATTTGAACACGATCGCCTTTTCTAACCTTTTTACCTCTCATAGTGCAGATTTCGCCGTTAAACTTAATTCTTTCCTCAGAAATAATTTCCTTGCCGATACCGCCAGTTTCGACGATTCCAGCAAATTTGAGCAAAGAGTCAAGCTTAATAAATTCAGTAGTTATACTGACTTTTAATTCTTTATAATCCATTTATTTATCATTACTCCTTTGAAAGACGAGAAGGCAGTACCAAGAAAGTATATTCATCAGATTCCATAGGAACAATTTTCATAGGTAAAAGACTGCTGCTCATCTGAAGTTTAATTTTATCATTGCTAATAGCTTTAAGCGGATCGAGAAAATATTTACATTTAAAACCAATTTCAATTACAGGACCGCTCATATCAACATCAATAATATCAGAAATTTTACCAAGTGAAGTAGCGCAAGAAATTTTCAGCTGATTATTTTCAAAATAGCATCTAACAGGTGTAGGAAGTTTCTCACTAATCAAAAGCATAGCTCTCTCAAGAGTAGAAATAAGTTCTTTTCTATCGACAATAACTTCAGTATTACTAGTTTGAGGAATAGAGCTTTTGTAAGGATGAAATTCACCTTCAAGAAGTCTAGAGTAAACTAAATAAGCACCAATTTCAAAAATAATATGTTTAGGAGAAACAAAAATCAAACATTTATCTTCATCATTTTCACTCAAAAGCTTAGCAACTTCCGAAAGCGTTTTAGAAGGAACAACGAATTTATAATTACCTTCATTCTTGATAGTTTCAGTTCTAACAGCAAGTCTGTATCCGTCAAGAGCGACCAAATTAAAATTTTCATTTTCAATTTCAAAAAGCTCGCCTTTAAGAATAGGACGCATATCGTTATTAGAAACAGCAAAAATAGTTTGATTAATCATATTTTTCAAAACAGTCTGAGCAACAGCGATTTCAGAAGAAGAATCCTTGCTAGGCAGTGTAGGATAATCATCAGCTTTCAAAGCATTAATGTTGTAAGTAGTGTGACCGCTAGACAAAGTAACTTGAAAATCGTCATTAACGTCCATAAGAATATTATCATCAGGCATTTTCTTAATCATTTCACTAAAAAGCTTAGCATTAAGAATAAACTCACCATTATCATCAGAACTAACAGCGATAGTAGTTTTAATACCAATTTCAAGATCATACCCAGTAAGTTCGAGAGTAGAATCTTGAAGTTTTAATTTAATACCTTCAAGTGACGGAATAGGACATTTTTCAGAAACAGCTTTAGAAACATTTATTATAGCTTCATAAAGTGATTGCTTTTTACATATTAACTTCATTACGTCTATCACCTTTCTATATTCCATTTATTTACATTACTTTTTTAAACATGAAATTCATTTCAACAATCCAGAACAGAACACTACAATCATTTCTCTCACAAGTAACATAACATAACATTTAATTTATAGTAGTAGTAGTAGGGGTACCCTAAAAAGTTGAAACTTCTCTCAAACGCTGGCACACAAGCATTTTACACCTGTTTTTTTATCAACAAAAATTCTAACACAAACCAACACTCAAATTAGAAACTTTTCATCACGTTGAAACTGTTGAAAAAAGTATTGTTGAAACTTAAAAACTTTTAAGAAAATTGTTGAAACTCAAAAACTCAAATCGAATTTAAACAATTTGCATTTGAAACGCAAATTTTGATTTTGTTGAAAAATTTCAAAGTAACCAATTACACCCCGCAAAAATCTATATTTCACACTACTCAAAATAATGTTGAAAACTCTGTTGAAAGTGTTGAAAACTACTTTAAAAAGTATTTCGCCGTCTGCGGACGTCGACCAAAGGTGCCGCCTTTGGAAACCGCAAACCTTTTTTAATATGAGTTATTTTTGCTTGGCTGGCTTGCTAAAGTATATTGTGTGGGCTTAGTTTTTTTGATTATTTAAACCCCGTGGGCTTTGAGTTTGCGAGTTTTTTTGCTTATTAGAGTTTTTTTCTTTTAGTATATATAGCCATACTACTAAAAGTTTTTATTTATTGTTTTATCTGTCTTTTAATATAGTACTAACTTAAATTTTCTTATTGTAAAACTGAATAAAGTTTTTATGTTTTTAAATATGAATAATATAAAAACGCTAAATTTTGTCCAGAATTTTACTTTTAAGTTAAAATAATTCATAATTAAAGGAATAAAATATAATTTATATTAATTATCCTTCAAATTCTTCATAATATCGTCGACAGTTTCACGCATATCCGCATTTTTCTTTAAAAGTTCTACAACATCTTGATAATGAATAGTCATAGTAGAGTGATTCTTACCAAGTTCTTTACCTATCTGAATATAAGTCATACCTTTGATTTCTTTAAGAAGGTATATAGTAATTTTTCTAGCGAAAGAAATATTAGCACGTCTGTTAGTAGAGCGAATTTCTTCAGGAGTAACTTTAAAAGTGGTAGCAACTTCTCCGATAATTCTATCCACAGTAATTTCAGCAGGGTGGCTTTCAATCATAATTTCCTTAATAACCCTCTGCGCCATAGAAATGGAAGGTGGTTCACCTGAGAATGAAGAAAGAGCCTTCATTTTATTAACAGTACCCTCAAGCTGACGAATATTAGCCTTAATTTTTTCTGCAATAAGTCTAGTAATATTATCAGAAAGCTGAAGACCAAGCAATTCAGCTTTAGATTTAACAATAGCCATTCTAGTTTCAAAATCAGGAGGCTGAATATCAACCTGCATACCGAGTGAAAATCTAGAACGAATTCTATTTTCAAGCTTAGAAATTTTAGAAGGAGCAATATCAGAAGTTAGAACGATTTGTTTGCCAGCGTTATAAAGGTCGTTAAAAGTGTGGAAAAATTCTTCTTGAATTCTCTCTTTACCGGCAATAGATTGAATATCATCGACCAAAAGAAAATCAGCATTTCTATATTTATCATGAAAAGCAATAGTCTGTTTATATTCAATAGCTTTAACAAGTTCGTTCATAAAGTTCTCACCGGAAATAAAGATAAGGTTAATATCTGGTTTTTTCTTAATGACTTCATTTTTGATAGCATTAAGCAGATGTGTTTTACCAAGACCAGGCTCACCATAAATGAAAAGAGGATTAAAAGCATTATTAACAGTAAGTTCATTACCGCTGTCATTTTTTCCGGCAACAGCAATACAGCAAGCGTAAGCAAGCTCATTTGATTTACCCTTGATAAAGTTATCAAAGGACAAACCGTCACTGAATTTGGTAGGAGCAGAATTAGAAACAGCATTTTCAACCGCAGTAAAATCCTCAAGTTCGGTAGTGGTATTATCTTCTTTAGTTTTAACAAGAATATTAAGTTCAACATCAAAGCCAAAAACTTCAAAGAAAGCACGTTTAAGTAAATCGCTGTAAATCTCGAGAGTAGTATTTTTAGTAAAGTCGCTGTCAGTGAGTAAAAAAGCAGTATTATTTTCAAATTTATACGGTTCTAAAATTTTAAGCCATTTATTATATCCAATGTCACTTAC
Source organism: uncultured Oscillospiraceae bacterium (assembly GCA_964548535.1). Classification (GTDB taxonomy): domain Bacteria; phylum Bacillota; class Clostridia; order Oscillospirales; family Ruminococcaceae; genus CAZJRQ01. Next base: position 3,909 of record CAZJRQ010000018.1, on the reverse strand, counting down.
TTTGGGGTCTGCTTTGCAGTATTTCAATACACTTTGAAATGCATCATTAAAAGACTCCATTAATTATCAATCCCTTTCATCTATCCGTAAATAAGTCTTTGATTTTGGTTCATTTTCAATATTTTTTGAAAAATAGGCACAAGAATCAATTCTATTAAATTATAGCATATTCAAAGAAAAATTTCAAGTATGATTTTCAACTCTTATATAATATATAATAGTGTACAAAAATAGTAATAAAAAATTGTTATAAAAGACACTTAATGTACGATGTAATTTTTAAGTAAATACAATATGTAGTGGACGAGTATTTTTTATACATAAAAATTTAAAATTTAAAAAGAAACAAAAAGACAAAAACTCGCAAAAATAAAGCTTTGCGAAAAAATATAAATATAAAAAAATTGTGAAAAAGCTTGACAAAAGGGGTATGTTTAGGTTATAATATTAAATTGCAAGGGCTAGTTATCTGTATTTGTAAATATAGGAGCTATGTTCAAAATAATAATTGGTATTAAACGGATTAGTTTATGAATAAAAAGTGAGTTCCGTTTTATTTAGAAGGGAGGATATTTAAATGAAAAGAACTTATCAGCCAAAGAAGGGTACTAGAAAAAAAGTACACGGCTTTAGAAAGAGAATGTCAACTAAGAACGGCAGAAAGGTTTTGGCTCGCAGAAGACTAAAGGGAAGAGCAAGACTTAGCTATTAATTTGCAGATATGACCATATACCATTCAAAAAAAATCGATTGGTATACGGTCTTTCTCTTTATATATTAATTTTTTATTTGTTTTAATATATAAACACAATTGACAAAAAGTGAAATAAATAATATTTTGAAATATAATAGATAATGTTAAATTAGGGGAGTTTTATGCTTTTTACAGAGGTAATTAAGGACAACAAGGTGTTTTTAAAGTGTTTTAAAAAAGGCAGATTTGTTGCAGACAATTCAATGGTGGTATATTTCATACCAAATGGGCTGCCATATAATAGAATGGGAATTACAGCGGGAAAAAAGCAGGGCAATGCGGTTGAAAGAAATAGGATAAAAAGGATATTTAGAGCAGCATATAGATTAAATGAGGTAAATTTTCCGATAGGATATGACATAGTATTTGTAGGAAGAAATGATATACTTAGTAAAAAATCTAGTGATGTAGAAAATTTTATAAATCGCAGATTATTAAAGGAAATGAATAAGGCAAAAAAAAATAACGGCAATAATTTTAATAGTAATAATAGGGGCTCAAAGAAGAAAAGGAGCTAGCGTATGAAACAAATTCCTATATTGCTGATTAAATTTTATAAAAAATTTATAAGTCCACTGTTCGGGCAAAGGTGTAAATATTATCCAAGTTGTTCGAGCTATTCTCTAGAGGCTTATAGAAGGCATGGTTTTTTCAAAGGGACAATCCTGTCAGCGTGGCGATTGTTAAGATGCAATCCATGGAGCAATGGCGGAGTAGATTATGTTCCCAAAGAATTTTATTTATTTAAGAAAAGAAAAAGATAGCATTATATTTATAAAATAGAATGTTATCTTTTTGAATATGGAGGATGATGGTTTGTTTAGTATATTTGCAACCCCATTAGGTTGGGTTATGAAAGGCTGCTATGCGCTAATACAAAATTACGGAGTAGCATTATTTGTATTTACACTGATTACAAGATTAGTTACATTACCGCTTCAGATAAAACAGCAGAAGAGTTCAGCAAGAATGGCTCTTTTAAATCCTGAAATGGACAAGATTAGGAAAAAATACGGCAAGAATAAAGAAAAGATGCAAGAAGAGCAAATGAAGCTTTATTCAAAATACGGCGTAAATCCAATGGCAAGCTGTCTGCCAATGGTAATTTCAATGCTTATTTTGTTTTCAATGATTCCAGTAATCTATGCTCCGCTAACTTATGTTTCAAATTTAGATAAAGATGTGCTTAGCAAAAATAATACTATGATTACAAATCTTTATACAATTAGTACAGAAATTAGTGCTAAGGATACGACACTTGAAAAAATGCTGACTCAGTATGAAAAAGATGGTGCTGAAGATGTGTATGAAAAGCTTAAAGAAACTTTAAAAGATAGTGATAATTATAAGAGCAGTTCAAAAATTGTAGAAAATACAACTCAGTGGGAAGATGTTGTTTCAGCAATTGAAAAGCATAATGATATCGATCAGTTTATGACAAATGAGAAATATGTTTCAAAAAGCATAGCTCAGTCAAGACCAGAGCTTGTTACGTTTGACTTTGTTGACAAGAGTAAAGATGACGCAAAATTTGCAGATATTCTTCCAGATAGTATAAGACAAGAAGCTGAAAATTTTGATTATACATTCTTTGGACTATCACTAGGAACAATTCCTGAAGTTAAAAGCCCACTAGTATTGATTCCATTACTTTCATTTATTTTCCAGTTGCTAGTAACAATTGTTTCTCAGAAATATATGAAGAAAAACAATCCGTCAGCAGCAGAAATGGGCGGAGCAATGGGCAAAATGCTTTATATCATGCCGCTGTTCTCACTTTGGATTGCGTTCTCATATCCAGCAGGACTAGGTTTGTATTGGATTTATTCTTCAGTAATCGGACTAGTTCAGACAATCTTCCTAAATACATTCTACACACCTGAAAAGGTTCAAGAGATGATTAAGAAAGATGATGCAAATAAAAAGAAGAAGAACAAAAAGTCATTTATGGAAAGAGCTGTTGAAATGCAGAATGCACAAAACGGTACATCAGCTAAATCTGATAGCGACGATTATGTTGATGTAGATTCAAAAGACGTAGATGATGATTCAGACTTAGATTTAGATGATGACGGTGAAGAAAAGAAACTGTCAAAATCACAGCAAAAGGATGCTCAGAGGAAGAAATTAAATGAAGCTAGACGTCGAATGGCTGAAAAATATGGCGAAGAATACGACGATAAAGATAAAAAGTAAGTTGAAATTTCCGTGAAAGGATGATAAAAAGTGAAACAGATTTTTACTTCAGCATCCGTTGAGGATGCAAAAAAAGCAGCTAGTGAAGAATTTGGCGTAGCATTAGAAAAAATTACTTTTAGTGTTTTAGAAGAACCTAAAAAAGGTCTGTTCGGAAAAATTAAAGGCGAGGCAAAGGTAGAAGCAGAATACAACCCAACAAAAATTGATATAGCGTATAATTACATCAAAAATGTTGTAACAGCAATGGGCATTGAAAATGTAACAATTGAGGTTACAGAGAATGATAACGGAGCAACTTTTGAAATTAATGGTGACGGTTTTGAAGAAATCATCGGTAAAAAGGGTGAATTGCTTGATTCATTGCAGTATTTATCATCACTTGTATGCAATAAGGTAGATAGAGAATATTTCAGAATATCAACAGATTGCAACGGATTTAGAGATAAAAGAATGAAACAGCTAGAAAGTTTAGCTGTAAAAATAGCGAATAATGTCAAGAGAAACGGCAGAACATCAGCTCTAGAACCAATGAATCCATATGAAAGAAGAATTATCCACGCAGCAGTATCTGAAATTGAGGGAGTAACATCTCGTTCAACAGGAGAAGAACCTTATAGAAAGGTTATAATCAGCTCAACAGAGAAGAAGTATAACAATAATAATAAGGGTGGATATAAAGGCAAAGGTGGAAGAAAAGGCGGAAATCACCGTGATAGAAAGCCAAAGGAACATTTTGATATAACAACAAGTTTTGAAAAAGATTACAAAAAACCAAAGCCAGAAGATAACATAAACACAGGCCTCTACGGCAAAATAGAATTCTAGCCAGGGGCGCCAGGGGCGTGCCCCTGGACCCCAGTCGCATTATCGCTCGTGCCTCGCTCGTGATTGGTGCTTACACTATAATCAGCGTCACGACCTTGTGGTGTGTAAAGTTTGTTGTTTTTGTGATTTTT
>CAZJRQ010000017.1:20763-50557 GCA_964548535.1 uncultured Oscillospiraceae bacterium | reverse complement strand
GTTTTAAACACAAAATGCAAGTCATAAAACCCACCAAAACAGCAACAACTTCTAATATAGAACTACCTTCTTCATTCTCAGAAATCGCAGAAGAAACAGAGGTATAAAAAGCTTTTTTCCACTTGATATAATCTTCGTTTTTGGAACTATCAGGCACACTAATAGGAAAAGCATAAAATTTATCGTAAGTATTATATTCGCCAATATTATATTTGCTAATATTATATTTGCTAATAGTATATTCTTCAATTTTAGAGGACTTATCATCTTCAACTTTAACTTTCATAACCTAAAAACATAAAATTGCCCTCCATTTTTTTAATATACCTAAATTACACCACAAAACTACATTAAATACAAGACTTTTCCAGAGAAACTTAATTTACAAACCGCACTAAACAAGCCATATTTACAACATATCGATTTCTCCACTACATCTCACTTTCAAAAAACAGAGCACACTAAAACAAAACACCATTTAAAATACTTGCACCCAATCGGCCCTTATCATATGTAAAAAAATACAAAAGTAATGTTGAATTGTCAATGATTAACATCATCAATCATGCCGAAAATAGTAAAACCATTTGCTTTATTTCCAAAAAAACTCTTGTTTTGTTGTTGAAATTTAAAGCCATTTTATCTGTTTCATTTAATTGCATACTAAGATTCCACTATTTTTTAAATTCATGATTATACGTGCTCTTTTTGCTGTATATTAAATTTGCATAACAATTATACCATAATTTTCCGTGAAATTGAATAGCTATTGGGATTTTGGTTTATTTGCTAATCCATCATATATTTGGACATTTACCACATATAATAACTGTATAATATAATAGATTTTTTCCTAAATTAAAAATAGTACACGCTCAAAATTAGTCCATTTTTTTGTACTAGTGAGATGAAATTCAAGCTATCGAACATATATTTGTGCAATGTAAACAAATATATGTTCGATATTTCATGTAATTTTTAGAACAATCGTTCTTGACAAAACGTTTGTTTTGGTATATACTAAATACAGAACAAACATTCTGATGATATGAGGAGGAACTTTAGATGTCACGAAACATTCTTCATGTAGATATAAACAATTGCTATGCATCAATTGAGTGTCTTTCTCATCCTGAATTAAGGGGAAAACCCGTTGCAGTTGCTGGAAATTCAGAAGAACGTCACGGAATCATATTGGCAAAAAACGAAGTTGCAAAATCGTTCGGAGTTAAAACTGCTGAGGTAATTTGGCAGGCAAAACAAAAATGTCCTGACTTGATTCTTCTAAAACCCCACTATGAAAAATATCTCGAATTTTCAAAAAAAGCGCACCTAATTTATGAGCGCTACACAGATAGAATTGAACCGTTTGGCATAGACGAATGCTGGCTGGATGTCACCTATACAAGGCGTGACATTACTGAGGTCGCGGAGGAAATTCGTGAAACGGTAAAAAATGAATTGGGCATCACCGTTTCAGTTGGCGGAAGTTTTAACAAAATTTTCGCAAAGCTTGGCTCGGACATGAAAAAACCTGACGCCACCACAATAATCACCAAAGAAAATTATAAGGAAAAAGTTTGGGATTTGCCCGCATCCGACTTGCTGTTTGTAGGTCCAGCCAACGCTAAAAAGCTGAGATCAAAAGGGATTTTTACGATTGGTGAACTGGCAAAAACTCCGCTTTCTACCTTGCAGGTTTCTATGGGGAAATGGGGGCTTTATCTGCACCAATATGCAAACGGAATCGGCAACGATTATATTCCGTTAATGGACGTGCAGACTCCTGTGAAATCGGTTTCAAACGGCACAACTGCCTGCCGCGATCTTTTTGACGATTTGGATGTAAAAATGATTGCCTCAGCTCTTTCAGAATCGGTGGCCTCGCGACTTAGAAAAATAAACATGACAGCTGCCGGAATTTCAATTTCTATTAAGGATTCAAAATTTCGAGTTTACACAAAGCAGTGTAGATTAAGTATGCCCACAAATGATGGCATTTCTATTGCTGAAACCGCTTTTGAATTGTACAAAAATTCGTACAATTGGGATGAGAATATTCCAATTAGATCTTTGACAGTCTGCTGTTTTGATTTACATCCTTGCGATCAAGCTTTTCAGCTCGATTTTTTTACAGACATTAAAATTGTTCAAAAGCGCGAAAAAATCAACCAAGCTGTTGATAAAATACGCGATAAGTACGGCTACAAGAGTATAAACCGCGCTATTGTAAGCAATAATCAGGATTTCAAAAACTTCGACTCACGACTTAAAGATGAAATTCACCAATCAAGGATGTTATACTAAAAGCACAGAAAAACGGACTAATACACATTTTGTATTAGTCTATTTTTTTGTACTCGTCTAGCGATACTAATGCAAAGAATAGGTTTCATAAGTCCGTTTTTTTGTACTGGTATTTGTGCTGAATTTTGCGATTTTTGCTTAATTAGATTACTTATATTGGTATTGAATTTTGGTTTTGGTGACTTGTTGAGGATAGTATTTTACATTGTGCATGTGAGGATTTGATTTTAATAGTCTGTTTTTTCGTACTATTATTTGTGGTCGTTTTTATTTTTTTAGAGGGCGTTTTGTTGAATTTGTTATGTACTCTTTAATTGCTGATTCAGAATATTCCTCAATAAGCTTAGAATGCTGTTCATCAGTCAGTTTAACATGTTTGTATTAACCATATTTGTGAAAACCAGGCTTGCTATTTAGTGTGTAGGCAGTTAGGCTCATTATTATTTATTACATTTACATTAACGGCTTGATTCGCTTGGCTTGCTTGAGTTTGCTTGCCACCTTTTCTACCTGCCTCAGAACATTTTTAACGAGTCTTTACCCACTTATCGCTATCCCTGTCAATCCGCTTACTAATAAAGGAAAAAGCCCTTGCAGAGTTATTCTGCAAGGGTGTTTTGTCGTCCCCGTGAGGTGTATAAGTTGTTACCGAATATTTAAGTCAAGCGTTTTTGATAGATAAAGTTTCCGTCCCCGTGAGGGGTATAAGTTGTTACATCAAAATCATTTGATGAGTGCGTAACCGCTCGCGTTTCCGTCCCCATGAGGGGTATAAGTTGTTACGACTACGTTATAATATCTACGGCTCCACAGGAGTTGTTTCCGTCCCCGTGAGGGGTATAAGTTGTTACATTTGCTGGAGTTGGTGGCGGTATAGCTTGTTAGTTTCCGTCCCCGTGAGGGGTATAAGTTGTTACTATAGCAACAAGTTTGCCAGAACGCAATCCGGTGTTTCCGTCCCCGTGAGGGGTATAAGTTGTTACTATGGCTTGTCAGTAGCGTTAGCGTTGGTGCTGTTTCCGTCCCCGTGAGGGGTATAAGTTGTTACTTTAGATAAAAGTTATTTAATTATAATAAGTAAGGTTTCCGTCCCCGTGAGGGGTATAAGTTGTTACCACAAGTCCGCACAAGGTGCAAGCAAGCCAATTAGGTTTCCGTCCCCGTGAGGGGTATAAGTTGTTACTCCGTCAAGCATGATAGGCTTATCTGATTTTTCCAGTTTCCGTCCCCGTGAGGGGTATAAGTTGTTACTGTGCAAGCTGATACATATGTATCAAGTTTGCTTTGTTTCCGTCCCCGTGAGGGGTATAAGTTGTTACTCCAAGATATTGTATCTTTGATAAACCCATGCACAATATACATCATTGTTCATTTTTTATATGAATTAAACTGGTATAAAAGTCTTGAAATAATCACAGTTTCGCAACAAAGTCGGTGCGAATTAAAATTATCCAAAGTATTTTGATTTGTTTTCCAACACTAGGATTTAATGCTATATTTATTATACACTAAAAAATTGGATTCGTCAATGCTTTTTGCAAATTCTTAAAAGATAACAAAAGCGAATATGTTCTATAATTGGCAACTTCATTGATAGAAGTTATCTAAATAGGCAATTCAAAAAATCACTTTCAAGCAAATAATCTGCCGCACATAACACTTCATGACTTAGACACTTCTATGCAACGGCTTTGATAAACAACGGACTACCTATAAAAGTTGTATCTGAATTACTGGGGCACTGTGATATCGGCGTTACTGCGACACTTACGCACACGTTCTATCGGAAAGCAAAGCCAAAGTTTCGGAAGCTGCCCCTCTCACATTAAAATAAACAAAAAAAAGCTGTCAGCTCATTTAAGAACTGACAGCTATATTTTTTAATGTTTGGCACAAAACGGCACCAAATCAAGATATAAAATCTTGCAAATCCCAGTTTTACGCCGTTTGAAGACAAAAGTCTTATCTCTAAGAGTAACGAAATTATCTCTTTGAGAACTGAGGAGCACGACGAGCTGCTTTCAAGCCGTACTTCTTTCTTTCCTTCATACGTGGGTCACGTGTTAGGAAGCCCTCTGCTTTAAGTGCTGGACGCAATTCTGCATTAAACTGAAGTAGAGCTCTTGATAGACCGTGTCTAATAGCACCAGCCTGTCCTGTTACTCCGCCTCCCTTTACTGTGCAGATAACGTCAAACTTGCCCTCAGTGTCTGTAACACCGTATGGCTGACGAACGATAAGCTTAAGTGTCTCTAGACCAAAGTAATCGTCGATATCTCTTCCGTTAATTGTGATTTTTCCTGTACCCTCATAAACACGAACTCGTGCAACAGAGTGCTTTCTTCTACCTGTACCATAGTAAAATGGTTTCTTTGATTCGTACATCTATATCGCTCCTCTCTTAAAGTTCGTATTTCTCAGGCTTCTGAGCTGCATTGTCATGCTCTGCACCCTTGTAAACTCTTAATCTTGTAGCTGCCTTGCGTCCAAGTGTGTTGTTTGGAAGCATTCCCTCTACTGCAATCTTCATTGCTCTGTCTGACTGCTCAGCCATAAGCTTATCATACTTGATTTCCTTAAGGCCACCGATCCAGCCTGTGTGCCATCTGTAATATTTCTGATCTAGCTTCTTACCTGTAAGAATTGCCTTGTCAGAATTGATGATGATTACGTGATCTCCGCAATCAGCGTGTGGTGCATAAGTTACCTTATGTTTACCACGAAGAATGTGTGCAGCCTTTGTAGCTACTCTACCTAGAGCAACGCCGTCTGCATCAAGAATATACCACTTACGAGTAAGGTCTGCTTCTTTTGGCATATAAGTTGACATATTATTTCCTCCGTTCAAAATATAATAAATAATCTAACGCAGACTCTAAAAGCCTGCCCTGTTCGCAACATTGTCTATTATACACTAGTGCCTTTTCAAAGTCAATAGTCAAAATGCCGAATTTTTAATTTATATCCCTCTCTCGCTCGAATTCTCTCTATTATGCTCTTTATCTCTCGTTATCTTGCATTTCGTTTCATTTTTTGAAAATCATTAGTTTTTACTAGTTTTCTTCCGAAAACTCGAACAATTCCTCAACAGTTGTGCCAAAAACTTTTGCTATGTCCATTGCAAGCTTGAGTGACGGATTGTACTGACCTTTCTCTAATCTTATAATAGTTTCACGTCTGACACCGACTTTTTCAGCAAGCTCGCCCTGCTTCATATCAAATTTGGCTCGATATTCTTTCAGCTTTGTTATAAGCTCTGCCATGTGTTTGTAACTCCTTAATATAATAGTCTAATTCGTCCGTTTTGTTGTAAAGTTTATATATTTATGTAATTATTCTTGCTCGTAGTCTAATTTATCTATATCATTCTCTGTCTTATCATAATATAAAATCATAAAATGATAAACTGACTTAACTATAAAAGCCATTCCTGTAACCACTTCAGAGTTTATTTGTATAGTTTTTTCATCATTGAATATACAAGTCGTCACAATCACCGAACCAATGACAGCCATTAGCAAAATAAATGTATGGTCAGCCTTAGCTACATTTTGAATATACATCTCATCCATGTCCTCACGCTTGTAATTTGACGAATAGATAATCATAGCTAAAATCATTACGAGAATTGACACAATAAAAATCAAAGAAATTACTACATCTAAAACTTTATATCCACCTTGAGTTTGACCGCTGAATATTTTTTTGTCTATTACTGAATAAATAAGCCACGCCAATCCGCAGAAAAAGCCGAAAAGCGCCATTTTCTTATGATACTTATAAAGTGTAATGCTCTGTATTTCTTGATTTTTATCTAATTTTTCTTTTTTCATATTTCACGCCTCTATTCTAATCAATATCGTCCGCACCAACCGCTTCATCCTCAGTCTTATCAAAATGTAAAATCATAAAATTATAAATCGAACATATTATTACCAAAAACCCAAAGCATATAAGCCAGTTTATTGTAATACTCCTTTTGCAGAAAACTATACCTACAGACACAATTATAAAAGCTGTATTCTTCATAAACGAAATGAATTTTCCGTTGGCTTTGGAGATATTTTGCAAATACATTTCATCTTCAATTTCTTTGCGCATACTATTAGTTTTCCAAATCAAAATCACAGCAATAAATATTGCAAATACAAAAATCATATAAAATCCCGCATGAAAGATATTATATGGCGACCATTTTATTTGAAATTTTTTCAAAATAATATCGGCTGTTTCTAAAAATATCATCACTATTCCAAAAACTAAATACCCTATTGCCATTATCTTATGATAAATATACAGTCTAATCGTTTCAGATTGATACACTTCACCATTTTCATCTTTTTGCATCGTAAATCTTGCCAAAAATTTATCATTAACAAACGAAATTACAATACCTGCGACCCCTAAAAACATCATGCTAAGTATAGCTATCCCTTTAAATTGTGCTGGAGATTCATTGTCTTGTGCTACATTAATTTTCTCTTTTTTGTTTGTCATTTTTTATATCTCCTTTCAATATCCAAGTGACAAATCCATCACCTTATGTGACAATTATTTCACCGCAAATTCAAAAAGTCAATACAAAAGTGACAAATTAATCACTTTTGACGTTTTGCACAAATTATGAATACAATGCCATGCAAAAATAACAAAACCGCACATACGCTATAAGCATACACACGGTTTATCATTACAATATTTCTACTATATAATATTAGGCTGACGTATAAGACTCGTCAGACTTAGCAGGAAGTTTATTCTTAGACTGATTGCTATCCGAACTATCTTGAGTACTTTTGCTCGAATCATCAGACTCATTATCAGCATTCAATAATATATCATCCAAAAGCTTATTCTTATCATTATCAGAAAGAGCTTTTCCACCAACCTTAATCTCGTAAACAGCAAAAGTCTTGGTCGTAAATCCGTCGAAATCTATCAGAAAAATTATTTCAACCGACTTATCATTATACTTCTTTTTATTCTTGCCACGAGCTGTAATATACCGCTTATCACCATCAACAGCTATCTTATAACTCACTTCATCACCGTCAAAAAACGCCGAAAGATGCTTGTCAATATTATCATAAGACATGTTATCTTCATAACCCTCAATATTTATTGGATAAGAATTCTTCACCTGATCAATAAAAGCATTGTCATCCATTGTCAATCCCTGAACAAACCCGTTCAAAACAATCGCGAAAATCGTAAATACAGAGAACAGAACCGCTTTTGTTTTCGTTTGATTTAAAAGCTGACAGCGTTTTGTCATGTATATCACAGGACAAATAATTGCATAAATTGTCAAATTATCACTATCATGAACACCGTACTCTTTAAGACGCTTCGAATCAATATAGCACAAAACAGGAGTCACAATCAACACCAGTCCCCATAAAATAACGCCCATCCACTTGTTCAACGTGAAATTTTCCAAAAAACACGCCAAAATTGGCAGTATTGTAACATACCACATTGCACCGTCACGCTTTTGGTTCGTTTCGTCAACGCTAAACACACTCTGTTTCTTTTGATTATTAAAACCGTTTGGGTTAGGATATTGCCCAAAACCGTTTTGCTGATACGGATTTTGACCATAATCATTACGCTGATTGTACATTTTTTGTTCTCCTTTTTAAATAGTTATTTTTATTATATAACAAATATCAAAAATAATCAAGTAGTTTTATTTTAACAATCACAAAAGACTTGAAAATATTACCTATAATAAAATAACCTAAATTTTTTTATTATATATACTATATTCATTCATAAAAAATTAATTAATATTGCCTAAATGCGCATTGTTCAAATTAGTTATTATTACTATTACGAAAAAAATTAATATTTTACGAAATGTAATTCTTTATTTATACTAATTTCGTGTATAAATGCATATTTTTCGCATTTATACACTATATTATTACACTATCTTTCATCATATTTCGACGTTTATTGATTAATCATGTATATTTTATTAACATACATGATTTCTTTATTTTATAATGTATTAAGAAAACATTTAGTCATTGTGTTTCAAGCTTTTCTAACATATAATAATTACTGAAATTAAATTTGGAGGAAATAAAAAAATGTTTAGTAACTTTAAAATCTTAATAGGTGGTCCTAAAGATAATTTTGCCGGATTGTATGAAAATTTAACTAATATTGGATTTGAAGCTATACAGACCGAAAACTCAGCTTTGGAAATTCAATGTGAAATTTTTCAAACAAGGCCTGATTTCATTTTTCTAAGTTCTGAAATTCATCACCTAACTGCCCTAATCAACACGATAAAAAAACTCGAATTCCAACCCCACGTTTATATTATTTGTCCTTACGATTCTACCGATAGCATTTCAAAAAAACTTAATATTGTAGAAAGTCCCTATCTCACTTTATTAACTCCGCCGCTTAGCAATGATTCGTTGGCTAACTCGTTAATAGAGCATGTAAAGCACTCGAAAAATTCAATTTTCAATAATTCTGCAAACTCAATCAACAATTTACATAATTTTGTATCTGACATTCTATCAATGCTTTGTATAACACCAAATTATAATGGCTTTATATATCTGCGTGAGTCTATCAAGATATTGGTTAATGAACCTATTTCATCAAGAAGTTTTTCGAAATGTATCTATCCTCAGCTATCAAAACAATATAACACGAGCATTGCAAGCATTGAGCGAAATATTCGCACTGTAATTCAGAAAGGCTGGGAAAAGGCTACTTTAAAAACTAAGGCTGAAATTTTCGGCAGTTTTTGCGCGTCTAAAGACTGGCGTCCAACTAACGGCGAATTCATTCTTGTAATCGCTGATAAAATCAGTCGTGAACTTGATTGCGCTACAGAGAAAAAAGCATGAATTTTACACAAAATAATAAGCTGCCAGAGAATATAAATTCTCCGACAGCTTAATCTATCTTAAAGTAAACTGCAAAAATCAGACAGAAAAAGCTCCCCTGCGGACACTTTTTTAAAGTGCCACCTTAACTGTTATCCTGATTTTGCAAATTGACTTTACTAACATCTTATGCGTTATTCAGTCTAATGCTACAAAATGTGTACAAGCCCTTGTTTTGAAAACTTATTAAAATCAAAACAAAAATGTACAAGACAACTATTAATAAAGCAAAAGTACAAAGATGCAGCTGTAAATAAAAATTTAGCTCATACGGTAATTCCTTTAAGTGCAGTTTGCTTTTTTGATTTATCCTTGCATAAGTTTTAGTGCGACTTTTATTCCGTCAACGGCGGCTGACATTATCCCGCCTGCATAGCCTGCTCCCTCTCCGCACGGATATAAATTACTAACTGATATTGAATTGCAATTGTCGCCTCTAGTTACTCTAACAGGCGAACTTGTTCTTGTTTCGGGTGCTGTCAACACCCCATCCATATCACCAAAGCACTTCATCTTACGAGCAAAATCAGCTAGCCCCTCCTGCATCATATCGGTAACGAACTTAGGCAGAATATCTCTAAATTCACATGGCGTTACCCCTCTTTGATAGGTAGGGTTTATTTTCGTATCCAAACTAGGCTTGCCCGACAAAAAGCCTCCGACTGTGGTTGCCGGCGCTTTTTCTCCGCCGCTAATCTTATACGCCTGACGCTCAATGCTTCTAGCAAAATTCAAGCCGTCAAGAGGTTTATCGCCATAGTCACTTGGGGAAACCGACACCACCAATGCCGAATTTGCGTTCTCACCGTCACGTGAAAACTCGCTCATTCCATTGGTTACAATTGTTTCATCCTCAGATGCAGACGGCACTACCATACCGCCTGGACACATACAAAAAGTATATGCTGCTCTGCCAGTTTTATTGCGATAAGACAACTGATACTCACCCTTTGGCAAAAGTGGATTTCCAGCATTTTCTTGATACAGACTCCTATCAACATCACACTGTTTATGCTCAATTCGTGCTCCCACTGAGAAAGGTTTTGGCTCGAGAAAAACACCTTTCTTTGCAAGCAACTCAAAAGTATCCCTAGCCGAATGGCCGGTGGCTAGTACAAGTGCGGAACATTCTTCACTGTTGCCATTTACAGATATTGAACGAATCTCACCATTCACAGCATCAAAATCATCAACTAGACTATTAAATCTAACCTCACCGCCAAGCTCGATAATCCGCTCTCGCATTGCTTTTACAACACCCCTCAAATTGTCCGTTCCAATATGAGGTTTAGCCTTTACAAGTATCTCACTCGGCGCGCCGAACTCAACAAACTTATCTAGGACATACTGACAAAGCGGATCTTTTATTCTTGTTGTAAGCTTGCCGTCTGAGAATGTGCCTGCACCGCCCTCTCCAAACTGTACGTTTGATTGGACATTTAACTCTCCGCCATTCCAGTAGGCTGAAACACTTTGAGCACGATTATCAATCTCTTCACCACGCTCCAAAACTACTGGTTTATAGCCATACTCAGCTAAAACTAGAGCACAAAAAATTCCTGCTGGACCAAAACCAGCTATACAAATTTTGCCTGAATCTTTTGCACGATTAATAACAGGTTCAAGCTTTTTGCTTTCGACCAGCACGCAATTTTTATTTTTTGCACAAAGTCTTTTTTCTAAATTTACATCATCCAGACTAACAATTACTGAATGCACAAAGTGAATATCATTTCTGCGACGCGCGTCAAGCGACGTTTTATGCACTCCTGCATTCAAGACATTGCTCCTATTAGCACCGATAGTTTTAAGCGCCTTTTCAATCACATCGTCATGCTTTACATCAACTCCGCACTTTATTTGATTTATAACAATCGACATAAACATTCCCCCTATTTACTTTACAGAACAAAAGCGGTCTGAATTTGCAGACCGCTTTTTATATTTTATTTAGAATTTGTAATCTGAAGCTGAACCTCATTATCGCCATAACACCAAACCGAATTATACTTTGGTGCATAAATCGTTACAGCATGACTTGCTGATCCGATATTACTTATATCTGAAAGATCGACAACTGCTGTTAAATCGCTCTCAGACAAGTTTTTCAATACATCCTCAGGTCCATAAATAACAACGCTAGAAAGCTGTTTTGTTTCAAGCTCTGCCTTTTTACCAGACGGAGTATTTTTAAGCTTTATCTGCTTTTCAGGAATTGTAAAAGTCTTTGAGGTATATCCAGCAGAATTAAAATCAACATCAACTTTATCAATGCCAGTCTGATTTACTTCGCCAGAAGCAAGCGCTTTATCAACATTAAATGAGAATGTTTTTTCCAAATCAACATCATTAAGCGAAATTGTACCAAGCTTTAAATTCTCATTATCAGAATCTGAAAGATTAGGAGATATGACCTGAATAGATTCCTCAGAAAACTCATACGGCAGCGAATCCACATCAAATCCAGGCGGACAATCTGTAAAGTCGACACTGAACTTAGCGGTCTTTTTCTTATAAACTACGAAATTAACATCAAAAGTCTTTTTACTTTTAATTGTATACTTAGATGAATCTAAAACATTATCGTCAGCATCGTAAAAAACTACTCGCTCTGTACTTATCGTCTTATCTTCAGAAATTGTCAAAGAATTTGAGATTTTTGCCACAACCCTTTCAACCTGTTTAAGGTCATTTTCGGCTGCCTCTACTTCAACTTGTGAAGGTGTAACTGTTTTTTCCTTAAGTGTAAGCCCGTCAGAGGCTGCTACAAATGGCGCTTCTGCCTTTATATCAAAAGTATCAGACTTCATGCGCTCAAATGTCAAATCAACCGTTTCAGGAGTCACTGAAATAATCGAAACTTTATCAGTCGCATGAGCAGATTTTACATTAATGTCAAGACTATAAGTACCCTCTTTAGTTACTTCATCAAGATTTACAGTGGCTACAAGGTCACTAGCAGAGTAATTTCCTATCTCATAATTCATTCCCTTTATTTCAACATCAACAGTCAAATCCTTATAATTTAAAACGGAAAGTCCCTTTTCATCTGCCTTTGTACTGTCCAAAGAAAAATCTACAGGAACATTTGTAATAGTTTTATTCTTTGTTGGATACTGCGTTATCGAAAGCACCAGCCATATTATTACAGCAATAATTATCGCTAAAATACGCAAGGCGAAATCAGTTTCAAATCTATTATGAAAATGGGATGACTTTTTCTTTTTTATTTTTTCCATTTAGAAAACACCCTCCCAGCAAAAGTAGTTTCTTCCTTTTCACTCTCTTCCTTTACAGGCACTAGACGTGAGGCAAGAAGTTTTTTAAGACTATCTTTTGTAAAACCTCGAGTTAACTCGCCATTTTCCGCTACTGAAATCGTACCAGTTTCTTCAGAAACAATAATAACAATAGCGTCAGAAATCTCACTCATACCAATACCAGCACGATGTCTTGAACCTAACTGTTTTGCTATAAGCTCCTCTTTTTGAGGCTTTGGCAAGAAACATCCAGCCGCAAGAATTTTACCGTCACGAATGATTATTGCACCATCGTGAAGCGGTGTGTTAGGATAGAATATATTCCCAAATACTGCAGCAGACGGAGTACAATTCAAAATCGTACCAGTATCAATCTGCTCTCCCAAACGAGTTTTTCTCTCACAAATTATCAAAGCTCCGGTGCAAGTAAGCGATAAATTCTGCGCCGCATCACTAATTGCATCAATACATTTATTCCAATCGTCCGCAAGATCCATCGAATCTCCTGTTGTAAACAAGCTTAATTCTGCAAGTTTTGTACGTCCCATTTTTTCAAGAATACGCCTAAACTCTGGCTGGAACACAATAATAATCGCCAAAACTCCCCACTGAAAACAAGTTTTAAGCAAAAATCGCATTGTCTGCAAATTAAAAAATACAGCAAGACCATAACTAATTACCAACAGCAAAATACCTTTAACCAACTGCTGTGCTCGAGTTTCTCGAATTAACTTTATGCCATGGAAAATCAAATACGATAGAATAATAATATCCACGACATCATTTATCTGAATAGAGCGGAAAACGCTCCAAATAGCCATTAGGCCGTCTTTTATAACCGTCAAAAAATCCACGCCCCTTATATCTTTATGTGGTGATTAAATATTACAATAATCTAATTACAATAATATTTAATAATCACAACTACTATTACAATATTATCCATGTGCCAATGGTAATTATTCATACGAAATATTTACATATCGGTATCAAAACTGACACAATGGTTACATCATAATTATTGTACCACACTTTTCAAAAAAGTACAATAGCTAATTATAAAAAAATCATGTCCAAAATGTCTTAAAAGAACGTTTGACTCGCCGCTGGCATATATATAAGTGTCTGGACATATTTTATTCGGACAAATTAATTAAAGGTTGGATAAAAATGAAAAAAAACATGATAGCGATGACATCAATTACGTATGCGATGAAGGCTCAAAACCTACTAAATAGAATGAACATTTTTTGTGCTATTGAAAGAACTCCGAAAAATGTCGGTTCTGGCTGTGGATATTCAATTCGCGTACGTGAAGACCTCGATGTTATTATTGATATTCTAGATAGAAATCGAATCCCGTATAAAGAGGCATATCAAACTAACTGAAAGGCGGTAACAAAATGTGAATCAAATAATAAATTTCGACAATTCTGCAACCACTTTTCCCAAGCCACCTATGGTTAAGAATGCAGTTTCAAGTGCAATAACCAAATACGGTGGAAATCCTGGCAGAAGCGGACACAAATTATCAATGGCAGTGTCGCAAAAAATATTCGATGTAAGACAATATACTGCAAATATGTTCGGAGCAGAAATTGAAAATGTAGCATTCACCGCAAACTGCACATTTGCCACTAACATGGCAATAAAAGGTGTTCTAACTGCTGGTGACCACATTATAATTTCAAATTACGAACACAACGCTGTTTCACGTCCTGTATATGCATTATCTGCAAAAAACAATGTTGAATACTCAATTGCATCAATTACTGACGACACACAAGAAACTATAAACAATTTCAAAAAGCTGATTAAACCGAACACAAAATGCATTTGCTGTACCGTTGCATCAAATGTAACTGGCAGAATTTTACCATACAAAGAAATAGCAGAACTTTGCAAAGAAAAAAATCTATGCTTTATTGCTGACTGTGCTCAAGCTTGCGGTGTGTTAGATATCTCTCTTGCTGACGGATTTAACTTTATCTGCACATCAGGACACAAATCTTTATACGGTCCTACTGGCACCGGACTTCTTATAACCGACGGAAAATACGCTTTATCTACCATAATAGAAGGCGGAACAGGTGCGACCTCCGACCAGCTTGCACAAACGCCATTTCTTCCTGAACGTTTAGAAAGCGGTACAATAAACAGTGTTGGAATCTTAGGACTCGGTGAAGGATTAAAGTTTGTAAATACAAAATCAATTAAACGCATTCATGACCACGAAGTTAAATTATGCGAACAATTTACGCGGGAAATAAAGCGAATTCCCAATTTGAAAATATACCGCACTAGCTGTGAATACACTCCAATCGTCGCTTTTAACATCGGAGATTTTAACTCTCAAGAAGTAGCTAGTTTTCTATCTGAAAAAGGCTTTGCATTACGCGGCGGACTTCAATGTGCAGCACTGACTCACGATACTTTAGGCACAACCGAGCAAGGCGTTGTAAGATTTTCACCGTCAGCATTCAGCAACAGCAATCAAGTAACAGCTTTATCTAAAACTCTAATATCTGAATACAAATAAATAAATTTTGTCTTGTAAGCTTAAAAGATAACATTAATAATTATTATACACCATTTTCAATAAAAGATTATAAAAAAGCAGCTAGAATAAATCTATATGCTTAAATTCAGTATTGATGCAAAATTAAAAATATGTAAAAACAATTAAAAGAGCAACTAAGCTGTTGCTCTTTTAATACATACAAAAATAATATAGATTTATTAAGACTGATATTTTTTGTTGAATTCAGACACAGGCATTGCCTTATCAAAAAGCCAGCCCTGAGCCATTATATGACCCTTTTCCGACAATATCTCAGCCTGTTTTTCAGTTTCAACACCCTCAAATAAAATCTGCTTACTGGTTGATGAAATCAACTCACAAATCTTATTTACATAATTTCTATAAATAAGACTATTTTCAATATTATCAATAAAAACCTTGTCCACTTTTACAATATCAACAGGAGCATGCAAAAGTACACTAAGTGATGAATAGCCCATTCCAAAATCATCAATATCAATCTTAAATCCATGATTCCTTAGCTTTTTCATATTAGAAAACAAGCTCTTTATATCATGAGTAAAGCTGCTCTCGGTAATTTCAACCTCAATCAAATTCTTATCTATGCCGTAACTATTTGCAAGCTCAATAACACGATCAGCAAAATTATCATAGTTGTTATGCAGCCTGGAAAAATTGATTGAAACCGGCAAAATTCTCTTACCCTGACGCTTCCATTCAGACATAACTTTCAAAACCTGCTCATAAATATAAAAATCTAAATCAACAATATATCCAACTTTTTCAAGTGTTGAGATAAACTCATGCGGAAGCTTATATGTACCGTCAGGATTTCTCCATCTGCTCAAAGCCTCTGCACCAATAATTTCTCTCGTTATTAAAGAGAATTTTGGCTGCAAAAACAACTCAATCGAACCATTATTCAATGCCGATTTAAGCTCACTCGCAATTGCCTGATCATGACTTCTCTGCCTTCTCATTCTCTCAGTATAAATTCCACAAGGTATATCCTTAGAACCCTTTACACTGCGCCTTGCCAAATTCGCATTATCAATTGCTACTGTAATATCAATATTTCTATCAGTAATAACATAAAGTCCGCATGAAACATGAATATCACTTGCTGGATATTTCTCTTTCTGAATTCTATTAAAAGTATCATTTCGCTCCTTAATACAATTAATAAGTTCATCACGACTTTTATGTCTGTACAAGCCTACAAATAAATCAGAATAAATTCGGCATGCATATAGATTAAAATCAAGCTCAGAAATTACATTTGCAAAGTCACAAAGCATTTTATTTCCAGCAATAAATCCAAAGTTGTCATTAACATATGCAAAATCATTTATATCAGAATATACTATTCCATAGCAATAATTGTCATCATAATTGTTCTGAAGCTCCTCAGTAACACGTTTCTTAAATGCCTTACGATTAAGCAGACCCGTAACAGCATCAGTAGCAGTAAGTCTTTCAATCTCAGCCTTATCAATGTCAATCGTTCTTTTAAGGTTCTTTACCTGCTCAATATCAACAAGCTTACCATAAACATTGGTAACATCACCAATATCATTTGCAACGCTCACATAAGGCATTTTATACCATTTGTATGTTCTATCGAAAGCGTTTATTCTAAATTCTACACTGCCCTTCGAAGCAGTATTTGAGATTCCAGTAATCTGATTGTAATATTCATTATAATCATCAGAATGAATAAATTTCTTAGCCCTTAAATCGCCTAAGAAAGCCTTAATAACAACCTGATTAGTTTCATATGCTGTATTTTGACAATTTTGCAAATACAAAACATCATCTTTTACATTATAATCAAAATAAATCTCATCAGTATTTTCTGCAATAACCTTATAACGCTCATTTTGATTAAAAATTTCTCGCTGTGCCCTTTTAGACTCTGAAATATCTATTATAACCGCATAAATAAGCGGATTTTCATCTTCACTCAATCCAAAATATTTTCCGTTAATACTAAGCCAAGTATATTCACCGCCATTTTTTTTCAGCTTAACTTCTTCCGAAAAAACGCCCTTATTTTCAACACATTTAAAGCAAATTTTTTCAACAGCTTTATACTGGTCTTCCGAAATCATGTGACCAACTGTTCCAGGATGCATGCTTCTGTCAGAATATCCTAACATGCTATAATATTCCTTATTAGCTTCAACAATTTTAATAGTTGTATTAAAAATTTCATACAAGGCAACTCCGCCAGGGACATTTGTCATAAGTGCATCAAGCTGCATTTGTGATTCTATATACTTCTCACGCAATGTTATATTCTCGGTATAATCACATATAGTTACTTTAGAACAATAATGGCCATTTTCATCATGATAATACTCACCCAAACAAGTAACGTGAAGAATTGTCCCATCCTTACAAAGCAATCTATGTTCTAGCATTCCGACAATCTTTTCTGTCGCAATAACTGTCAGCTCTTTGGCATAAATCTCCAAATCCTGTGGTGGAATCAAATCCATAAAATTAATATCACTATTAACAAGTTCGTCATTAGTATAACCAGTAATATCAGAAAAACTTTGATTTGCATATATGAGTTTGTTATCTAATGTACAGTCGACAATACATCTACCAAAGACAAACTCAGAAACTACCGGCCTATCCATTTTCATACAAAACACCACCTTGTTTTCTATATTTCATTTCACTATATATTATACTTTATTTTGATTTTATTTTCAACTAATAAATAAAATTTCGTCAAATTGCATATTTTTTTCGACAATAGTACCAAAAAAAACACTTTAATTCAGCGATTTTTAAAAGATTTCCCAAAAATAGTTGATTTTCAGAGAAAACTATGTTATAATAAAAATGATTTGAAAAATTCAAATATAAATAAAAAAATTGCTATTAATAACATTATATACTAAAAAAGGAGATTTTAATAATGAACAATAAAAAACCGATGTTTATGAGAATTTTAGTACTAGCACTTGTAGCTATTATGATCTTAGGAATTGTAGTTGGTGCTGCTGTTTCAATATTCTAATTATGACACATACTTACAACCAATGGAACAAGATTTTACAAGATGAATATGCTAAAGAATACTTTACCTCGCTGGAAAAATTTCTCGATTTTGAATATAATAACCACAAAATTTATCCACCGAAAGACGATATTTTCAATGCGTTAAAGTACACTGATTTTAATGACGTCAAGGCAGTAATAATTGGACAAGACCCATATCATGGTGAGGGACAGGCTCATGGATTAAGTTTTTCTGTTCGTGAGGGTGTTAAGCTGCCGCCGTCACTTAGAAATATTTTTAAAGAGCTTGAGTCTGAACTTGGCATTTCCATACCCATCAGTGGCGACTTAACAAGGTGGGCAACGGGTGGAGTTTTGCTGCTAAACAGTGTTTTGACAGTACGTGAGGGTTGTCCCAACAGCCACAAAAGCAGAGGGTGGGAGCAGTTTACTGATTCTATAATCAAAAAACTGAACGAACGCGAAAAACCTATTGCATTTATTTTATGGGGCGCAAACGCTAGGGCGAAATCTTGCTTGATAACAAATCCTCAGCATTGTATATTTGAGTCTGCACATCCATCACCATTATCGGCATATCATGGTTTTTTCGGCTGCGGGCACTTTAGCAAAGTCAATGAGTTTTTACTTGAAAACAACATTGACCCAATAAACTGGTAATATAGTAATAAAACAAAAAGTTTCGTCAACCTCAAAACGGTTCACGAAACTTTTATTTTTATCTATTTATTTACTCTACTGAAATAATATAGTAATACACTGGCTGTCCGCCTCTGATTAAATTTACATCAATATTAGGATACTTTGAAGATATCTGCTTTTGCAAAGCTTCTGCCGCATCATCTGCTACGTCAGAACCATACAAAATTGTGATAAATGAACTATCACCCTTTACCAACTTCTTAGTAAGTCTAAATGCGCCCTTTGCGACATCCTTATCAACAAATGCAAGCTTTCCGTTGTCAAGACACAAAATCTCGCCCTGCTTAATTGCATGGCCTTCAAAGTCTGAATCTCTAGCCGCAAATGTAATTTGACCTGTAGAAACTCTATCAAACGCTCTTGTCATCTCTAAACGATTTGTATTGAAATCATTGTCGGGATCAAACGCAAGCATTGCTGCCATTCCCTGCGGAATTGTTCTAGTCTGCAATACACAAACCTTTCTGTCAGCAAGCTTTACTGCCTGCTCTGCTGCCATAATAATATTTTTGTTATTAGGTAAAACAAAAACTGTGTGCGCTGGGCATGACATGATTGCCGCAAGTATATCCTCAGTTGACGGATTCATTGTTTGACCGCCGCGTACTATGCAGTCAACTCCGATATCTTTAAACATATCTTCTATTCCGCTGCCAGCTGCAACTGATACAAATCCGTATTCCTTTTCTGGTTTTGCTGGTACGAATTTTTGTACAGTTTCCTTTTGATGTGCCTTATGCTGAAGTTTCATATTCTCAACCTTTGGAAGATTGATATATCCAAATTCAAGACCCTTTTGAATTGCCAAACCAGGATCGTTCGTATGAACATGAACCTTGATAACCTCATCATCATCAACGACAACTACGCAGTCACCAATTGTTTCTAAATACGCTCTAAGCTTTGAAGGATCAGCACTGTGCTTGTCCTTTTCAATAAGCATTTCAGTACAGTAAGTAAAGTGAATATCATCATCAAACTCACCAACCGCAGACGCAAAAGTATCTACATTTACAGGGTTAGTATCACCAGAAATAGGCTCAACGATTTCTCCGCCTTTAAACACATCTCTCATAGCCTCAAATATTACAAGAAGTCCCATTCCGCCAGCATCAACAACGCCAGCTTTCGCAAGTGCTGGTAAAAGCTTTGGAGTTTCATCAAGTGTTCTCTTAGCCTGATCACAAACCTCTTCCCAAATAATCATAGGGTCATTTGTAGAAAGCGAAACCTCTCTAGCCTTTTCAGCTGACTCTCTAGCAACAGTAAGAATAGTACCCTCAGTAGGTTTCATTACAGACTTATATGCACCGTCAACACCAAGCTCAAGCGCTCTAACCATTTGTTCACTGTCCATCTCACTGCTATTTTCAAGAGCCTTAGAAAAACCTCTGAAAATCAAGGACAAAATTACTCCAGAATTTCCTCTTGCCCCTCTCAAAAGAGCTGAAGCAGTAGACTTAGCTACAACACCTGCCGAAACATCGTCCTTCATATTCTTAAGTTCAGCAACCGCATTGCCAATTGTCATTGACATATTAGTGCCAGTATCACCGTCTGGAACAGGAAAAACATTAAGTTCATCCACTTCTTTTTTCTTATTAGATATACAATTCGCACCGCTCAAAAATGCGTCACGAAGTAATTTTCCGCTTATCACCAGAAATATCCTCCTATATTATGAATTAACCATACCGTCAACATAAACGTTAACAGATTCAACCTCAACTCCTGCCTGCTCTGTAACTACATAATCAACCTTATGAGCAACACTTTCAGAAATTGCATTAACATTAACTCCATAAATAACCGATATGTGCAAGTCAATAATCAATTTATTATCACGAGTTCTAATAATAACGCCTTGATTTGGGGTGCTTTTTTTGCCAAGCATAAGCTCAACTCCCTGTTTTGGACCATAGAAGTTCATTTCTGCAACTCCAAAACTGCTTTGTACTGTAGAAGAAATTAACGATCTTAGATACCCAACAGTAATACCAATTGTACCTAGATGATTGCAAATCTTAATCATAAAAAAACGCCACTCCTTTTCCAAAACTGACTATAACATCATTTTTTAACAAACATTGTACTTAATCTATAGAATTATACCACGTTTTCATGATTATTGCAATAGTTTTTTGTCACAAAAATCAACCTTTAAGTATTAAAGCCATTTTTCAAATATTTATGAACAAGTTTTACTTTTTATGACTTGCTGTGATAAAATTATAAAAAACCTCATATGGCAAAATAATTTCTACCATATGAGGTCTGTTTTTAATACAAATTTTAAATTCTAATTAAACTAAAAAGTTCTGATATCCTTCATTTTCGGCAGTTAGCTTTTTGATTTCAATTTTAAGCTGCTCTGTCTCACTATCACTTGATGATTTCAATTGAGTAACCACAGTTTGCTTGTCAAGCAAATCACGCTTGCTCTCTTCTTTTTCCTTTGATAACGTTTCCATATCCGACTTAATAGTTTCTTCGAATTTTAAAAGCTTATCATTTGCATCAGATTTTGCCTTTTCATAATCAGCCTCTAATTCCTCAAGACGCTTGCGATATTCATTATCAGCCTTTTCAAGAGCATATCTATGTGATTCTCTAGTATTATCAAGCTCAACACTTGCTTTATCAAGCTTATTTCCAACAGCTTCAAACTTATTCTGGCTCTCATTAAACTCAGTATTAGCCTTTTCAATCTTTAGAGCAAACTCACCCTCTATACTATTTAACTCTGCTTCAAGCTTAGCAATTACTGAATTATTGTCATTTATTTGAATCATAGCAAACTGCTTCATTTTATCAACAGCTGCATTCGCACTGTCTGCTACACTCTCATTGCTTACTTCAACAGTAGTATTCGCTGAAGCCTGCTCTGCTGTTTCAATTTCTACACTCGCACTAGCGGCAGTAACTTCACCATTAACATCAACTGAATCCATATAATCAATATTAGTTTCAGCAACTGGCTCAGATAGATTTTCAATATTCACACTATCAAGTGAAATACCCTCCATCTCAGACGTTGACTTAGGAATCTCAAGCTTTCTTCCAGTTTCATGACTATTTTTATAATCATCAACCAAACTTACAGATTTTCCAGATGCCAAATCCTCAAGATCTTCCTGCTGTTTTTTCTTTTTATCAAGCATATATTTTTCAAGTTTGCTAAGCCCATCAGCATCACCATTTTCATCATCAACTATGTCTTGAGAAACCTCTTCGAAATCTTCACATTCAGATTCAGTTACAGCATCCGATACCTCAGCATCAGAGTTTTCTTGACCTAATTTACGCTTTATAATCCCCTCAACCACATCTTCTTTTAAGGTAGTTTCTTTACTGATTTCACTTAAAGATTTTCCTTCCTTATATAGACGAATTATTTTATCGTTTGTTGAAAAATCTTTCTTTTTTCTTAGTGGTAGAGCCATAAAATCATCCCTTTCAATTTTTTAAAAGCACCTTGTGTTCAAAAAAACACACAAATACCGTTCAATATTTGTATTATATCACAAACCACTAACAATTGCAATACTAAATTAATATTTATTCTAAAAATTATGCACGATTTATCTATACCATTTTAGGCTAATATAAATAAATTTAATTTTATTATATATTATTATGCTATACACTTATTAAATATGTTCACAATTTCATATTACAAACAAATTTTATCAAACAGATTGACAATATAATGTAAATGAAGTATAATATATCATAACAAATGAAATGAGGTACGATAAATGAATATTTATGAGGACTATTTAATTTTGCCGATAGCTGATTTGAGAAAAAGATATAAACGTAATAGAAAAATTCAACGTTTAATATCCACGTTTCCAGTTATGCTTTTAATACCTGCCCTTGTTGTTTACGGCTTTATAGGGTGGACTGGTTTTATTGTATCTGAATACTCATTATTTACACAGGTTGATAACCAGGTTTTAGGAATATTAACTTATATAGTTTTTGCATTATGCGGTGCACTGCTCGCTCAAGACTCAAAAAAAGCCCATATAGCAACACTTTTTATCCAAATCATATATCTATCACTTTCTGTTGAACTGTTTGAATCACTATCACTATCCATAATTTTTGGAATTTTATATACTTTTATTGCTTTTTTTATAATTAAACCAATTATCAAGGAACTTGATTTTATGAAGACACTCCCTGAGTTTCCGTTTGATTACACAGCGATAAAAAAAGCTACTTTCACTTATGTTTACGTAGAAAATCAAAAAAAGCTAAATGAACAATTTAGAGAACAAGAAAACAAAGAATAAAAAAATTAAAACACCTATAAACATCGTAAAATCGAATGCTTATAGGTGTTAATTTTATCTGCTAACCTTTTGCTGAATGTTTGACAATCTAACAGGTTCAATATCATAACTAGAATCTGAATGAAGTGTGATAAGCGTTCCGCCACGCTGTTCAGTTTTATTTGCAATACCAGACATTACAAGATAGTCGATACTCATTCCGTAAGTCAGTCTAATTCCCTCATACTCAATTGATGTATTATTATAATGGTCGTGACCGCAGAACATTGCTTTAGTACTTCCAAGCTCGACAGCCTTATTAAAAATCTGGCTATAATGCGGTGAAGTGCTTATTGCATTATTCTTTTCACCAATTTTTCCGTAGTAATAATTCACCTCGTCACTGCCCTGCTCATAAAGTTCGTATGACGTTTTATATTCGGTTATTGGAATATGAAAAAACATCATAGAACTTATAGTTTCACCAGCCTCAGCCGAAAGACTCTCAACTTGATCTGCATACCACTCGACCTGATCATCATGGATATAGTCATAATCATTAATTTTCTCACCAGTATAAGAATTTGAGTCAAGCAAGAAAAGTGCTTGGATAAGATTTCCATCATCGCCAACAATCTTAATCAGCTGATTATTCCGACCATAAACATCAGGCTGAACCTTAGGGTAAAGCAAGCTTTGAGTTCCGTCATACGAAAGTTCCTGATAAAGATTAGTCAAATCTTCAACCGAATTGCTTGCCACCGCCTCAGTATCATGATTTCCAAAAGTGAACGCCCAAGGTACTCCGATATTACGCATAAACGAAGCAAACTGCACAACTGGTGCATAGTTGTTGAACGAATAGGACATGATTCCCAATGGAAAAACCAAGTCACCAGTAACAATGACCAAATCTGGCTCTGTATATTTAATAAGAGTATAAACCGCATCAAGCGCTTTTAGGTCTTTATCAGCTGACGCTGTACTGCCTCCTAGATGAATATCTGTAAGCTGTAAAATCTTAAAATCATCATCGTTTGAAACTATAGTATATACTCCTGTTTTGTCATCATAATCAATTTGATGTGTATCATGATTAACTGACGAAATTGTAGAAATATAAGGCTGAATAATCCAAGAATCCATCTGCATATAGCGATAAGAAAAAATTGAAAAAACAATTAAAACTAAGCCTGCTACCAGTCTTACATTTATTACGAAATTGTTAGAAACAAGCTTTTTTCTTGCAAAAAAACTATAGGTGAAAATTGCAACAACAAACAGTCCGAACGCTACAAAAAACGTTATAAAAATATTATGTCTGCTTACCTTATTTTGAATGCATAAAATAATTACAAGTGCCGATACTGCCCAATAGCTGACAGTCAAAATCGACATCTTTGAAAAAAATCTTCTAATCTCTTTTTTATCCTCAGTTTTAAAGATATTATCAAGCCAGTAAAGTCGCATTGAATTTATTACACAAAGAAAAATTCCGCCAGTAATAAAAAGATTATTGACAACCGCAACAACTCTAAACTCTCGAATCTTCATGCCAGAAAAGACAATCAAAATTGTTGCTGACATAATCATTAAAGACAATCCTAACACGCCAACTAAAAAGCTATTAATCAATCTCTTTTTACAAGTGTCTTTTCTCAGCTGTAAAAAGTCAGCCGTTTTTTTATTGAATTTTACATTTTCGTATTTATTTGCCTTTACAAGCTTTACGTATTTATTTAAGCAAACAACCGTAAAAATAACAGTCAAACAAGTCAAAATAATAAACACACGTTCTTGCTGTGAAATTCCATTAAGAACAAAATTTAAAAAACCTAAAATGCCGATTGAACTCAACAAAGTAATTCGGCGAACCTTTCGAAGAGTTCTCTTAATTTCTTTATCAGCAATTATGCCGTCATGTTTTTCTAGTTTTTTTACGTCATTTTCAGAAAAACCTGCCAACTTTACAGCGTCCTCTAACGAACCATATTTATACATAATCTCGCCCATTGCTTTTGTTTCAGACAGTCCTTCGGATATTAGGCTGTCATATATTTCAAAAAAACTTTTAGAAATTTCATCTTTAATTTTTTCACTATATTCAGAAAATGGGACATCAACAAAAATATCATCAACTAATTCAATTAGCCTCTCATGCATAAAAAGACCTCCAAAAATTGATACTTTATTATACCATGTTTCCAAATATTTGTCCATACATTTTGCTATAAACACACAATTTTCAGCGATTTATCATAATGAAGTTTTATTAATCAAAACATACTTTATGAATGCCAAAGGGACGCTCTATATTCAGAACGTCCCTTTTAAAATTTTAAATTCTTACAGCATTTCTTTAAGAATTTTATTCATGTCGTCGTACGACTTACAATCTTTTCCACTAAAAATCAGACTTGTATATTTGCAATATTTTTTCAAACGTGCCAGTATTTCATCAGGTGTATATCCACAATTTTTTTTCACCCATTCTTCAGTTACACTTACAATTTGATGAGCTGCTACGTTTCGGCAATTTTCTTCAATTTTTCTTATTTTTTTTGTATCATCAGCAATCTTTGGAAAATTCGGATTGTTGTTTTCGCATATTAATTCAGCCAAGTGACTTGAATAAACGTTTCCATATTTAAACTTGTTGAATCTTTTATTTAAAATTTCAAGCTGTCTTTCTTTATCTGCAAGCTTTTGGCGTGACCATATACATCTATTTTCCTCTGTCAAATCTGCAAGCTTTATGCTAGCTACCTTTTCAAATGCCTCTTTAAACAAATACATAATCAGCGGAGTTATTCCTCTAATAAAATCAAGATATTCCTGCTTTTTAACTTTTATTTGCAGCCAAAGTAAAT
Source organism: uncultured Oscillospiraceae bacterium (assembly GCA_964548535.1). Lineage (GTDB taxonomy): Bacteria > Bacillota > Clostridia > Oscillospirales > Ruminococcaceae > CAZJRQ01. The sequence continues at coordinate 24,649 of CAZJRQ010000017.1, read as the reverse complement.
ATTCGAAAATCTTAGCCTTATCAGGCTGTTCAAAAGGAATAACCTTTTTGCCATATTTATTGAAAACTTTTTTTGCACCATCAAAATCAAGATGTATTCGCTTACAAGCACCATCAAGAAGTTCTATGAAATCACTAGATATAAAATTTTCAATGTTTTTCGCAATTGCGAATGCTGCAAAATAATCGTATTCATCAATAAATTTTCTTATTATATCCATTTGAATTTCAGAATAAAAACTAATAGTTGAAGATACTTTACACCTGTTTTTTGAATCAGGCTCGTTATCTTCATTTACGGCCCAATGTTCTTTATAATTATATTCACACAGCGAATAAGGTCGCTCGTTGCATTTTTTCACAGGAGTAGATGTTTGAATCGGTATTGTCTTAAAACTTAAAAAGGCAGAAAGATTTTGCAAGGCATTTTTCATCGCTGGAGTGCCAGAAGATACATTAAGCAATATTTCACTATCTGGATATTGGTCATGTATTTGAATAAGCTCCTCCTTATATTCACCAATAAATTTGTCGAATATATGAACTTCATCTAAATCATGACCAGAAATAATTCTAACATCAAATTTATGATTAATCTTTTCAGACAGCGAATTAATACAGCCAACATAACGATTATCCTTTTCATGGTAAGTTTTCATTTCCTCAGATAAATATAAATAAACTATATCTGGCTTATATTGACGGCAGATGTGTAACATGGAACCGTCGCAAAAATTAGACATTGGGTCAGTAGCACCAATTGCAGAAAATAAAATTTTTGACATAAAGTCCTCCTAAATAGATTTAATTAATTACCCCTTAATAGGGATTTTTTACGAAAATTTGTCACAATATCCCCATGTGTTGGGGAGTGTTAATCATATAACAGTAAACTCAATATAGCACAAACCAAAATCAAAGGTCGATGAATCAAATTTCGTTGATTTTCTCATGTGCGGTGAAACTTTGTATTCTGAAATATCTTTATCATGTGCGTGATCTGTTGATGTTGTTTTCATCATAAATTTTGAAGTTAGTTCTATCGCTTTTTCTTTTTCAAACAATGAATACATAAAGGTTTTTGTTACAAAACCTGCTCCTCCACCTAAGAAAATATAACCATCACCCACTGGTAAATTATCATCAAAACATGCTATGAACTTCTCACAATAATTATTATACATCATATATATTGACTCTTCAATGTCTTCAATTGTATATTTAAAATACCGCTCATCGATTGTCATTGAAAATTCAAGCTCGGTGTCTGGCTGTAAACATTCTCTATATACATTTGGTTTTGATTTTTCGGTCTTATTCTTAGATTCATATCCGTCTGGATTAACATCTTTTTTTTTGCAAAGAGTTAGATTTGAAACATCAACAGGATTACTGTCAGATATTCTTAAACCGCAAAAACAATCGTTAAGCATACTGCTAATGTTTTTCTCATCACGCTTTGCAGTATGCGTTATTTTATTCTCAATTAGCTCAGTTTGTTTAGCTAAATCTTTTTTGAGATTCCCTGATGCATCCGTAATGATTTTCTCAATCTCACGCTTTTCATTTGAAAAATCCTTACTATGCTCTAGCAGATGAGCATTCAAAATCGCTGTCCTAATTGCACCTTTCAAACTGCTTCCAGGAATATATGGCTTGCCGTAAGCATCCTTTACAAATCCATCAATATCCGAACAAGCATGGTCAGCAAAATCATTTCCAGTTGTATCATATTTATATTTAGCCCACGATTTATATTCATCTGACTCAATCTTATTTTCTTCTAAAAAATTAAGCAGATTTCTGCATTTGCTGCCTTTATTAACTCCACCAATATTAACTCCACCAAGCAGTAACTTCTCATATTCATCAATAAGATTATATTTTTGCAAACCCTTGAAAAGCTTTGCGTTATCCATAACATATATTTTTTTATCGTTTGGAGTATAAATATACTGCATTTTATCAATTTTTTGACCAGAGCCAATATGAACGACATAATTAACATACATTTTGATTTTATAATTTTTCACAGCTGCACCCCCAAGAATAACGGTTTTGCGTATCTATAAACTGGGTGACTTCCATTTTGAGAAACATCATAAACATCACCGTCAAATTTATTCGTGAAATATGAACCAGCTGAAAAAGCATAAAAATCTTTTTTCTTTAAAGGCTTTTTTGAATATTTCTCAGAGCTTACAAACCCACTTCTTTTAACTAGCAGATAATTTGAACCGCTAATACTATTTTCAAGTTCGCTATCGACAGGCAGACTGATTGACAGTGTAATATATCCATTAGACTGGCTGTCAAGCTTATCCGTCAACAGATTATTCTCTCCACAAGTATAAGTAAAACGTCCCATTCCTGACGAAAGTCTGCCACCAATTCCTTGATGTGACAAGCTTTCAATTAGTTTATCAACAAACATAAGCACTTCATCATTTTCATATCCAACAATAAAATAAAGTCCATTGCCTTTACCAAAAGTATATGTACCCACGTTATAGGGCTTAGTTTCGTCAGAATGATTTATCACAGCATTAGTTCTAATAAAACTTTTGCCTAGCCCTGAAAATTCTTTATTAATCTTTTTGCCGTCACAATTGCCAGCAAGAAAATTATCAAGCTCATCTAAAGGCAGATACTTCATTTTCTTGAAAATTTTCTTTTCCGATGAATCACCTTTATTATCAGAACTAACCTGACAATACGGCTTTGGAATATATATTCTATCTCCAACAAACGGCATTAAGTCAGAAAATTTCAATTTATTATTCTTAACAAAATCATGCAATCTTTTTAATTCAAATTCATAATCCAGCGACAAGGCCTCCTGACACAGTGCGGAGAAAAGCGTATCTGCCATGATAGTATAATTACAATCATTTAATGATTTGCCACCAAAATGAACAGAGGTTTTAAAGTTCATTTTATAGATTTTATATTTCATTCTAAATCTCCTCAAATAATTCACTGCATTTTCTTATTGTATCCTCACTAACTTCACTACCCATAATTGGTTTAAAAGCTAAATTATTGAATTTGATTTTGCCATATCCTCTTGAACCATGACCGCCTAAATAATCGTACTCTAAAAGCTTTAAACCGTCAGCAAGCATTTTCATATCGTCATATATTTCTGAAACCTCGTAAGCGTTATAAATTATATCCAAATCAAACATTGAGCCGCGAATAACTCTTTCAATTTGTCGAGGATTTGCCTCACCGGTAAGCCTTTTAATAGTGTTTTCAAATTTAATTTCAGTTTCTTTTACATCATTTTCACGAAGTTCATCAATATTTGTCATTGACATATCTGAAAATAACAATCTGCTTTTTACAATGTTATCGTTAACTTTGCCACCAAATAATTTGCAAATCCCTTGGCAATCTTGTTCTGCAGTTTGAGCAATTTCTGTATTATATTGCATTGCTAAAAGACTTCTAAGCTTACCCTTTAAGCTGATTCCTGGAATGATAGGAGTTGACGAATAAGCATCACGAATTACTGGTGAATCAGTAGCGCCAATTGCAGAAAACTCTCCGCCAGTACCAATGTGAAGTCCTGTAACTATTTCGATTTTACCGCTAATTAAAAATTTAGTAATCATTTCGTTTTCCTCCTATTAATCTTTTCCAATATAATACTTATGATAAGCGACCAGCGACTCCATATAATGACAGACTAATAGCAAGTAGTCTTTGTTATCGCCGATTTTGGCTAGATTTTCAAGCAACTGAGTTTGTATAATAAAACCTTTAACATTTCCGTCACGACCAGCCTCATAAGCAAATTTCATTTTTGTGTACAAAATTTTGCTTTGAATATCTTCACTAAGCTTATCATCTTTATTTAACTTTACAAGCTCGTAAATATTAGT
>CAZJRQ010000017.1:0-20663 GCA_964548535.1 uncultured Oscillospiraceae bacterium | reverse complement strand
GCAAACCGTGCAATGTTTAGCTTTTCACCATCGTCCATATCCCGAATTAGTGAAAGAATATTATAGAGAAGAGCTGTTTTATGCTCACCATTGTTATCAAAATATTTTTTCAAAAGAGCAAATTTTTCACCTAAAACTTCGTCGATAAATTCACCCCAGCTGTACGTATGCATTTCATTAAACAGTGTAACAGCATTCTTTGAATTGCCTTTTTTGTCAACATACTCCTTGCTGTAGTCCTCAAGTTCTCCTGTTTGCCGAGCCATTGCTGAGATAGGATATGACGGTGAAAACATCCCTATTCCGGCAGAAATTGACAAGGTGTTTTGAGAGAATTTATCTAGTGAATTGTGTAAATCAATAGCATATTCTACTATATCGTCCCATGCACCTACAACAAAAACATCGTCACCACCTGAATATATTACCGCTGAATTTCGCTTTTTCTTTTCTTTATACAGAACAAATTTAGGATTGCTAAGTATACTATTCATATAAAATTTGAAAAAAGCAGAAAGACTTCTCGAAAGTACCGAAGTTCTTGTTATTGTACTGTTTTTATCACTAAAGCCTGCAACAAACGCCTTTCCTAAATTATCAACATCAGCTCTTAACACTGCAAGTCTTTCAATACCTGTACTTTCTTCAGCGAGCTTTTTAAGTTCATTATCTGAACAATAATCTGCTGTCCAAATTCTTGATGCCGAGTTTTTGCCTGACAGCAATTTATTTTTACTATAACATCTAACAGCTCCACTAGTCACATCATTTTCATTAACAGCAACCAAATACTTGTCAAAAGGAAGCATGAGCGACTTTTCATTTTTACTTACATCTTGAACAACTGCAAAAAACTGCTTTGTAAATATATCTGACGAAAAACTCTGCAATGAATCACAAACCTCACAGCAACCGTCATCACTGATTTTAGAACTGCTATTTAGGCAAATTCTACATTCTCTTCCACCACTATCAATATTATTTTTATTCAACTGTATAATATCATCAGCTGTATATCTATTGCTTTTCTTTTTTGAAATACTCTCACTTACTTGCTGGAAAATTTGCCTGTAGCTACCATTCGGAGAGTTGCTTAATTCATTTGCTGAACACGTACAATATCCCCACGCAAGATATAATGATTGCTTAAAATTCTGCAAAAGCCAGCTGTTAATTTCATTACAAAAACAATCAATTGAGTTTTTAGATTTATCGGTATTAGGAAATAGCAAATAAGCATGTCCGCCACCTGAATAAAGCAAATTAGTTCTAAAAAGACCCTGCGTTTCAAGCAGTTCATCAATTATATTTTCAATCAGTATTTCCAAATAAAAAGACCGTGCTCTTAGACCTTTTAATGCGCCGCTATTTGATATAGTATAAATGAAATCTTGAATTCCACTGACATCTATATTGCAAATTAAAAATGCTTTCTTGTCAAAAAAAGCTTTTGATTTATTAATCAGCTCGTTTTTGTAATCGTACACTCCATTTGCCTGCAAAAAATCAAAAATACACAAACCTAACCCTGCGGTCAATTTTTGTTGGTCAAACAATGAAATATCATGATATTCACCCGCTTGAGTTGATGAAGGTACAAAAGAAAAATTTGTTTCTAAAATATCAACTATCGAGTTTACAAAAGCTTTGTCTAAAGTTTTTTCCTGCAAAGCCTTATTTATATTTTCAGTCGCATTTTTATAAAAATCTTCACTGGTTTCTTTCGACGAAGCATCTGGATAATTAATTGTTTCACAATCTAGAGTATTAGCCTTATATGTAAAATGCTGATTATTGCCGTTAAGCACATTAAAAATACTTTCACAAGCCAGCGTTTTATCAGACTTGTTATAATTATTACTTTCATTTCCAACATCAAATGCAGAAATACTATTTGACATACTAATTATATAACTAATGTCATCATTAGCAATATTTTCACTCAGCTGCTGATTATTCTGCATACATTTTGATATATCAATATCGTCAATATCATGCAGCAAACTGCGAATTGCTAATTCTATTTTTTTATCAAGACTCATCATAAATTCCCCCTTTTTTTTATTTTTATTGCACCCATTCCAAGTGCTGTTTTTATTCCAATACCACTATATTCGCCAAACTTAAACAACATATTTGCAAGGCTTACAAGTTGAGAATTGCCGTTTATTTTTATTGTAAATTCGCCAATAAATGATGGTATTTTTGTCTTTTCAAGGTAAAACCAGCAGCTTTTCAAATCATATCTGCATATTTCTGATTTTTCAAATAATTCCGTAATAGTATCTATACCGATTTCACAAGATAAAGAATTTGCATCATATTTTTTTATTAAGCTACTATAGATAAGCTTTAAATTCGGATAATTAACATATCTGCCATTGCTTTTAAAAGCCATTGGAGTAACTATTTTGATATTCATATATCTATCACAATCACCATTAATATAACATGACTTAAACAGATTTGAGTATGAATTTTGAGTAAGTTTTTTACTTTCAATAGGCATTATTAAATTCTTACTTTTTAGATTTGCCTGTGAAAAACCATCATCTAATAAAGCATTTGATATTTCTTCATCAGCCTGAGCATTAAGTATAGAAATTCTCCAAATTAGCTTATCATTATTTCGAACTACATATTGAGCATAAGAACGTACAGTTTCACTATGCATAATCTGTGCAAATTCTGAACTGATTTTTTCCATAAGCACACCATGAAAAATTGAACCTGAGTTGTATCCAATTTTCTCTGGATTGTCCATTATAATTTCAATTTGCTTTAACATTCGACACCCCTCTTGTACTAAATTCACTGTAACATATATATAATTATAGTTTAATTTATGCATTTTGTCAACAAATTTCCGGCGTTTTTTCATTTATTTTACAACATATACTTTTTATAGCTTCAAGATAGTTGATTACAAGTTAGTATTAATTTCATTTTGCTGATACTTAATACTATGTTTTATCTAAATTTGCACAAAAAAACTCCTGCGGTTTTTCTAATCAAACCACAGGAGTTTTTATACGTTTTAAAATTATCGTATTTACTATTTATTTTTATTGATTATTTGCCGAAATATCTATCATGCAAGCCCTTGAAAGCACAACCGTGGCGCGCTTCGTCCTTAGCCATCTCATGAACAGTATCATGAACTGCGTCATAGCCAAGCTCCTTAGCCCTCTTTGCAATCTTCATTTTGCCTTCACAAGCACCGTTTTCAGCCTTATATCTCATCTCAAGATTCTTCTCAGTTGATGGTGTGATTACCTCACCTAGAAGTTCTGCAAACTTAGCTGCATGTTCTGCCTCTTCCCATGCTGCCTTCTCATAATATAGTCCAATTTCAGGATAACCTTCACGATGTGCAACTCTTGCCATTGCTAGATACATTCCAACCTCTGTGCACTCGCCAGTAAAATTAGCCTTTAGTCCCTCAACAATTTCCTCGTCAAGACCTTGTGCTACACCTACTCTATGCTCATCAGCCCATACTAGAGCTTCAGCATCGTCTGCCATCTTTGTGAACTTTTCCTTTGGAGCTCCGCACTGTGGACACTTCTCAGGTGGTGTGTCGCCCTCATGAATATAACCGCATACTGAACATACAAACTTTGACATAATCTTCATCCTCCTAAAATTTAAAAATTAATTTTATAAAGTACACCTTGTAAATATACTTTCTTACTAGACCTCAAGTTTACCACAAACATAGGTAAATGTCAAGCTTTTTTTCGACAAAACTAAATGAAATTTTATTTCACAATTCTATTCATTTGCAGTCACATTGCCAGTTTATAATAGACATTTGAAGAGAAATATGGTATAATATAATAATAGTAAAAAATGAAGGGATTGTTTTGATTGATAGATTTGGAAAACTCTCCAAAAGCTCAAAAAGCTATGGAACTTTTTAAAGACGGATACAACTGCTCGCAAGCTGTAATCGGTTCTTGGTGTAATGATTTGGGTTTGGATTTTGATACTGCTATTATGATTTCAGCAGGCTTTGGCGGCGGAATGGGACGTATGCGTGAAGTTTGCGGTGCTTGCACTGGCGCATTTATGGTATTGAGCCTAAAATATGGTTATAATAATCCTAAGGACACCGACCGCAAAAAAATACTGTACGGGAAAATTCAAGAATTTGCTAATCGCTTTAAACAAGAGAACGGCTTTGACTCTATAATCTGCCGCGAACTTCTTGGGTTGCCTAGTGGTGCTAGTGTTCCTACACCTGAGCGACGCACTGACAGCTATTACAAAAAACGTCCTTGCGCAGAGCTTGTTGGAATTTCCTCACAATTGCTTTGTGAATTTATATAGTTTGAATTAATTTCTTATTTGATTAACATTAATTATAAAAGGAGTAATTTTTATGAATTTGGATAAAATTTTCGAAGGCTCACAGGTTAAACGACTATTTATTATTTGTGTTGGTTCTATAATTCTCGGTAGTTCACTCGGATTTTTTCTTGCTCCTAATAAGCTTGCTCCAGGCGGAACTGGTGGTTTATCTGTAATGATTAACAACTTTATACCTCTCAGTGTAGGTACACTTTCAATCATACTAAACATACCGCTTTTGATTATCGCCTTTATCAAGTGGGGCTGGAAATTCACAGCTACTACCACTGCTGCAATTGTAATTTCAGGTATAACTACTAACTGGGCGTCTACACAAAAACCTGCTACTGACAACACTATACTTGCTGCAATTTTTGGCGGAGTTATTATGGGGCTTGGCTGTGCTTGCGTATTTAAAGCTGGCTCTACTACTGGCGGAACGGATATCGTCAGCAGAATTTTGATTAAGAAATATCCTCATCTGAAAATCGGCTCAATAATACTTTCTATTAACGGATGTATTTGTATTTTATCTGGTGTTGTTTTTAAGAATATCGAGAGCTCCCTATTCTCTCTTATCGCACTTGCAACCTTTACAAAGGTTCTTGATATGATTCTTTATGGCAGTGACACTGCAAAAATGGTAATTGTCATAAGTTCAAAGAGCAAAGAAATTTCTGACGGTCTTATTCATCAAGTTGGAATTGGCTGTACAATTCTAAATGGCGTTTCGGGATATGAGCACAAGGATTCTGAGGTTTTACTCTGTGCTATGAGAAAACCACTTTTACCAGAAGCTCGCGATTTTATCCTTGCCACTGATGAAAAAGCTTTCATGCTTATCGGCAATGTGGGGCAAGTTTTCGGTAAGGGTTTTATTACTGAACATTCTGACTTTTTCTAGCTGCGAAAAAATCAAGCTTACAAAAGACTTTTCTTTTTGAGAAGTCTTTTGTAATAATATAAAAAATTTGAGGGGAATGGTTTTTATTTTCGATTTTACTGGATTTGAAGGAATTATTTTCGATATGGATGGGACTCTTATAAATTCATCTCATGTTTGGAGCAATATTGATAAAGAATTTTTAAACAAGCGTGGTTTTGATGTTCCTGCTGATTATTATAAAAAGGTATCTACATTAAATTTTGACCAGGGTGCTTTATATACAATCGGGCGCTTTAAGCTTAGTGACAGCCCTGAAGATGTTGTAGCCGAGTGGCACAGCATGGCAGAAAAAGAATATGCTACCAACGTTTTTATTAAAGACAACGCTGATGAATTTCTGCGTTATATAAAGTCATTGGGTATAAAGATTGCTCTTGCAACTGCTTCTACTGAGTCACTTTATACTCCTGTTTTGAAAAACAACGGCATATATGATATGTTTGATTTTTTTGCAACCACCGCACAAGTAAAACGAGCAAAAGGCTATCCTGACGTATACGAATTTGCCTGCGAAGGTATATCATCAACGCCAAGCAAGTGTGCAGTTTTCGAGGACATAATTGAGGGTATTAGAGGTGCAAAAGCTGGAAACTTTACAGCAGTAGCCTGCCTTGATGACCACTATATTGCCGATTGGGCTGATATGAAAAATGAATCTGACCACTATTTCAAAGAATATAGAGAACTTTTATAATTTATAATAGTTTATAAAAAAACAACTTCCGCTAGGACTTTTCTCATATCGAGTATTGTCCTAACGGAAGTTGTTTTTAAGTTTTAATCGTACTAGTTTTAACTAATTATTAGCTTTTAAATTCTTGAATGCATTAACCACAGCTTTAGAATCATCATCGGACATCTCTTCATCAAACAGCAATACATAGTTTCCGTTTACCACTGTTTTTGCAGAAACTTCTCCTGTTCCCTCAACATCATATTTCAGCGTGCCAGTTTCAGCCTCTGAAAGCTTTTCCTCATCTGAAAAATAATAGATTTCAAATGTATTTTCTTCATATGTAAAGCTTTTTCCCTCGTCAGCACCAATCAAGTATACATCTAATGACTTTATATCCTCTATAAGAATAATTATACCTATTGTATTAACAAAGTCACCAACCGAGTTTATCCCCTGAGTATCAGCATCAGGTGCATTTTCCACATCACCCTGATTGCCCTTTTTGGCATTATTATAGTTGTTATCCATATCTTGTTGTTCAACACTTTTAGTATTTGTTTTTGCACCACTTGATGAATCTGCCTCGCTTTCATCTTTGCTTCCACATCCTGCAAGACTAGTAATCGCCATAACTACTGCAAACGTCAATGCTAATGCTTTCCTCTTTTTAATGTTCATTTTGATGTCCTCCTTTATGTTTATATATTAACTATAAAGTTACATTGCATGGTTTTTGCATCAAAATTGTTAACAAATAATTAATAAGAACATCGTTTTTTTACTGACACAAGCTAAATAAGCAGAAGATAGCAAAAAAATAAAGCGGACAGCATACAAAAATGCTATCCGCTTTTTACTTTTTTTAGATTACGTAATCTTGACCAAGTGAGCTTTCATACTCAACTAAATCTTCCAAAGTAATTGAGTCAACAACCTCATTGATTGCGTCATAAAGCTTTTCCCACACCATTAATGTTGAACACTCAACTTTTCTATCGCATGTGTTTACATTATCATCAAGACATGAAACAGGAGCTAAACTTCCCTCTGTCAAACGCAATATCATACCAACTGTATAGCTTTTTACTGGATGTGCAAGCTTATATCCGCCGCCTGCACCTCTAACACTCTTTACAAAGCCTGCTCTGCCTATAATTGATATAATCTGCTCAAGATATTTATCAGAAATATTTTGACGCTTAGCAATATCTTTAATAGGTATATACTTACCGTCGTCATGCATAGCCAAGTCAAGCATTAGTCTTAACGCATATCTTCCCTTAGTAGAAATTTTCAAACAGAACACCCTTTCGACATCTTTTTCTTACATTTAATTCTAATAATTATAATTCGATTTAATTAGTATTAGTTATTTTCTTACTACCGCGCTTACGCTCACGCTTAACACGTTCACAATAAGGTGGCTTTCGCTTACCGCTATGATGTTTTCTACAACTAACACAATCACCATGATTCTTACATTTAATTTTAGGACAAGAACATAATTCATTTATCATAATAAATCTTCCTTTTCACAAAATTAAATAACCTGTATTTATATTCTACACCACAAATATCATTTTGTCAATGGTTTTTATATAAATAATATCAAATTAGTAGGAAAAGATTTTTTTTGCCAAAAACTTTCTATAAATATAGTATCATCATTTATTCGCATATATAAAACTATCAATATACATCCAAAGAATATATGCAAAATAACATATAACGAATGCGTTTTTCATAACAACACCATAACGCTGGGACGATTTTAATGCATAGTTAGTATCATTTTTAATCTTCAACTGCCATAGTTTAATTAAAAGCAGATACACACCTATCATTAGTATACAAATCTGAAAAGTCATATAAATTTCTCTTGAATACGGCCACGAATATATGTCCGCCAAATCTAAAAAGCTTGCAGTGAAATTATTTATAATGTGTATTATTATAGTCGGAACAATCGAATTACACTGTATTGCTATAATTCCGAAAACCATTCCGCTCGCGAATGCTGAGCCTGCTTGAGCGATATTTCCATGCATTACGCCGAAAATTAGTGACGAGAAAAACACTGCCATAAATTTACCATACGGTTTTAGCAATGTAAGTATAATTCCTCTATAAATGATTTCTTCCGCAAGCGGACCAAAAAGCACGACGTAAGCAACCTGCAAAATCACCGCAGTAGTTGACGGCTGTCTGATTGACAAATCCACCTCTGGAACGGTTACTCCTGCTGAGTTTAAATAAAATGTGAAAATCGCAATTACCATTCCAACCGCAATATTGATTGTCGTTGCGAGCGGAAACCACTTAAATGCTTGCTTTGCGTGACCCTTTCGCGGAACAAACATCTCACTAAAGTCAATTTTCATTACCGCACAGGCTATTACCAAAATCACAACCAAACTCATGCCTATTATAAATAAATTTCCAGCCATAGAAAAAGATGATGACTGTACAAATTCTTTTTGAGTAGATAGATAATTTTTCGCCGTTGTAGTACTTAAAGTGAAACTGCCCTTCTTGTAAGCATAAGCCAGCAAATAAAAAATCTCAAGAAAAACTTTATTAGCTAAGTTATAAACAAGCAGTAAAATTCCAAGCATTGAAGCATTTTTGTTTAGCGCTCTTTTTTCCATGTTACGTGCATTTGCTAACTGTGCATTGTAATTATTATTGTCATTATAGTTGTAATTATTTGGATTAAAACCATTAGCATTATATTGCATTAACAGCCCTCCTAAAGCACCTATCTCATTGATTCAACTGCCGAAGAAATTCTCTGTGCCATTTGCGGTTTGTTCATTGTATACAAATGAATTCCGTCAACATCATTTGAAATAAGGTCGACAATCTGATCAATTGCATAAGCAATTCCTGCGTCCTCTAGAGCCTTTGGATTATCCTCAAATCTATTAAGAATTTTTGCAAGCTTTGTTGGAATTGACGCTCCGCAAAGTGAAACCATTCTCATAATTTGATTTTTATTTGTAACAGGCATTATCCCCGCCTCAATAGGAACATTAATTCCAGCAATCATACATTTCTCGCGGAATGCATAAAAATCCTCATTATTAAAGAACAGCTGAGAAATAAGATGATCAGCTCCGCAGTCAACCTTTTGCTTTAGGTGCAAAATGTCAGAAACCATATCTGCTGAATCGGGGTGACCCTCAGGATAGCAAGCCGCTGAGATATCAAAATCTCCTCTTTCTTTAATATATGTAATAAGTTCATACGCATATTTAAAGTCGTCCTTAGGTTCTATTTTAGGATTTATATCCCCTCTAAGCGCTAGGATATTGCTAACACCAGCTTCTTTTAAATTTGAAAGAATATGATCGATATCCCGCTTTGAATTGTTTACGCATGTTAGATGTGCAATAGGCGTAATATCATATTTATTCTTTATAATCGAACAGATATCACTTGTTGAATTGTCTGCTAGATTTCCTCCAGCACCGTATGTAACGCTGATAAAATCAGGCTTTATATCTTTAAGTCCGTCCAAAGTTTCGTATATTGTATCAATACTACCATCTTTCTTAGGCGGGAAAATCTCCAAAGAAAACTGTGGTCTTTTATTTTTAGTTACATCAGTAAGTTTCATTCTATAATTTCCTTTCATTACGATAATGTTTTTATTATACCATACTTTACATACAAAATGCAAACTTTATATAGCATTTTATATATTAATAAAAAGTAAATAAAAAGTAACTAATCTGTTATAATGCTTGCATTTTATCAAACTTGCTGTATAATAATAACTAGAGTTAGCACTCAAACACATAGAGTGCTAAAAATAAAAATCACAGACAAATGAAAGGATGACTGGTTATGGAAACAAAGCAGTTTAAAGCGGAGTCCAAAAGACTTCTAGATATGATGATTAACTCGATATATACAAACAAGGAGATTTTTCTTCGTGAGCTGATTTCAAACGCAAGTGATGCGATTGATAAGCTATATTTCAAATCGCTTACTGACACTAGCATTGGAATGAACAAGGACGATTTTGCTATTAATTTAAGCATTGATAAAGAAAATCGCACATTCACAATTGCTGATAACGGAATTGGCATGACTGAAGAAGACCTTGAAAATAATCTTGGTACAATCGCTAACAGCGGTTCGCTTTCATTTAAAAACGATAACGAGCTTGGTGAGGATGTTGACATTATCGGTCAATTCGGTGTAGGTTTCTACTCAACTTTTATGGTTGCAAGTGAAGTTACACTTTACACTAAGCCTTATGGTTCTGACAAGGCTTGGAAGTGGCAGTCAAACGGTGTTGACGGATACACTGTTGAAGAATGTGAGAAAGATTCATTCGGTACTGAAATTGTTCTTTCTATTAAAGATAATACCGAAGATGAGAACTATGATAATTATATTGATCAATATCAAATTCAGGCTCTTGTAAAGAAATATTCTGACTATATTCGTTACCCTATTAAAATGGATGTTGAGCATACTCATTATGAGGATGCTGAGTCTGAGCCTACTACTACTATAGAGAACGAAACTCTTAACAGCATGACTCCAATTTGGAAAAAGAACAAGAATGAGCTTAAAGATGAAGATTACAACAATTTCTACACTGAAAAGTTCATGGACTATATGCCTCCGCTTGCACACATTCACAGCAAGAGTGAGGGTATTGCAACTTATGATGCTTTGCTTTACATTCCTTCAAATGCAGCTTTTGACTACTACTCAAAGGACTACGAAAAGGGCTTGCAGCTATATTCAAGCGGCGTTTTGATTATGGAAAAATGTGCTGACTTGCTACCTGATTATTTCAGCTTTGTAAGAGGTCTGGTTGACTCTCAGGACTTGTCACTTAACATTTCTCGTGAACTTCTTCAGCAGGACAGACAGCTAAAAATCATTGCAAAGAATGTTGAAAAATCAATCAAGAACGAACTTACAAAAATGCTTAAGAACGATCGTGAAAAATATAATCAGTTCTATGAAACTTTTGGTTTGCAGTTTAAGTTTGGTATCTATCAGTCATACGGTCAAAGCAAGGACGTTTTGCAAGACCTATTAATGTTTAAATCTTCATTCGAGGGTAAGAATGTTACACTTGCTGAATATGTTTCTCGTATGAAAGAAGGACAGGAAGAAATCTACTACGCTTGCGGTGAAAGTATTGACAGAATTAATATGCTGCCTCAGCTTGAGCGTATTAAGGACAAGGGTTACGAGATTTTGTATCTAACTCAGGACGTTGATGAGTTTGCAATCAAGGTATTGATGAACTATGACGACAAAAATTTCAAGTCAATTTCTGACGGCGATTTGGATCTTGAAACTGATGATGAAAAGGAAGAAACAAAGAAAACTTCTGAAGAAAATCAGGATATGTTCAAGTTCATGCAGGAAACTCTAGGTAATAAGGTTACAGAGGTAAAACTTTCAACTAAGCTAAAAAGCCACCCAGTTTGCCTGTCTGCTAAGGGTTCAGTAACTATCGAAATGGAAAAGGTACTAAACGCAATGCCACAAAATGAAGGTCAAGACGTTAAGGCTGAAAAGTGTCTTGAGCTTAACGCTGGTCACCCAGTTTTTGCAAAGCTTAAGGACCTATATGAAAATGACAAGGATAAGCTAAAAGAATACACTAACCTACTTTACTCACAGGCTTTGCTTATTGAGGGACTTAACATTGATAACCCTGTTGAATTTGCAAATCAAATTTGTGAGCTAATGGTATAATTTCACGCTTTAATAAACAACAAAATATAACACCGAAGAAATCTCCGCTATTGCATAAAAAGCAATAGCGGTTTTTCTTTTTGAAAACAAAAAAGCCATACCGAAAAAATTCAGTATAGCTTAAATATAAAAAAACATCAATTTTTGCGGGTTCAGCGGCGCTACGCTGGCGAGGTCAAGGGCAGCAGCCCTTGCGGGTTTGGGCAGAGCCAAATAAAACTAAACTATCTCTTGTCAATAGAAACATACTCAAGTGGCTTTTTAACAGCCTTATATGCTGGACGAATAATTCTCTTGCCAGTAACAAGTTCCTCAAAACGATGTGCACACCAGCCTGCCATTCTTGAAACTGCAAATAGTGGTGTAAACAAATCCTGTGGGATTCCTAACATTCTGTATACAAGTCCTGAATACATATCAACATTTGCACACATTACCTTGTCATCACCCTTAATCTCAGCAAAAAGTCCTGGAGTTAAGCGCTCAACCTTTTCAAGAAGTGCAAATTCTTTCTCAAATTCAGTTCCTGCTGCAAGTGACTTTGCATTCTCTTTTAAAATTACAGCTCTAGGATCTGAAAGTGTGTAAACTGCATGTCCCATACCATAAATTAATCCAGATTTATCATATGCCTCTTTACGCAAAAGTTTTACCAAAAAATCAGTAACTTCACTTTCATCTTCCCAGTTGCTTACGTTTTCCTTAATACATTCCTGCATTTGGTCAACCTTAATATTAGCACCGCCATGCTTTGGTCCTTTAAGCGAACCGATTGCTGCTGAATATGCTGCATAAGCATCAGTGCCTGAAGATGTAAGTACTCTGCATGAGAATGTTGAGTTGTTACCGCCGCCATGCTCAGCATGAAGAACAAGCATTAGGTCCAAAAGCTTAGCCTCTTCATCAGTAAACTGTCTGTCTGGACGAAGTGCAGAAAGTATCATTTCAGCAGTCGACTGAGATGAAATCAATGGGTGCATAATCATGCTGTCGCCGTCAAATGATCTTCTCTTAACCTGATATGCAGACACCATAATATTTGGCAGCTTTGAAATAATTGAGATAGCAGTAGCCATCTCATACTCTGGGCTGATATTCTCAGGATTTTCATCATAAGAATAAAGTGCCAAAATTGAACGTGCCATTTTATTCATAATGTTTTTTGATGGAGCTTTTAGAATCATATCTTCAAAAAAGCTTGGTGGAAGTTCACGGTTTTCAGAAATAATTTCTTTAAAAGCATCAAGCTCAACCTGATTTGGAAGTTCGCCCATCAATAGAAGATATACAACCTCCTCAAAGCCGAAACGATTTTCAGCCTTAGCATTGTTCACCAAATCATTTATATCATATCCACGATAAATCAGCTTACCTTCAGTCGGTGATTTTTCACCGTCATTTACTACATATCCATGAACGTTACAAATATTTGTAAGTCCTGCCATAACGCCAGTACCGTCAGAATTTCTAAGTCCTCTCTTTACAGAATATTTGTCATAATACTTAGGGTCTATTGAATTGTTTGAAACAAACTGCTCATAAAGAACATCTCTAGCTGAATGATTTATCATGTATACCCAACTCTCTTTCATATTAAAATATCTTCTCAGAATATTTTATATTTTACTATATTTATTTAAAAAAGTCAAGAGTACAACCGACAATCCCCCTAAAAACTTAATTTTATTAAAATAAATTCACTACTTTTGATATAAATACTGATTACTTCGCAATAAAAAACAGAGCAGAAATAAAAATCTTTCTGCTCTGTAATATTTTAAATTTACTTTTTAGTTATCACCTTTTTTATAGCACTAAAATCACCATACGCCTTAACTCCCTTTGCATTCTTCTTAAATGCACGAACCTTGTACTTATAAGTAGTATTTTTCTTCAACCCTGACTGCCTGTAAGTTGTAGTCGAACTTGAATTTATTGTCGCAATCTTTGTGTACTTCTTTGTTGATGTGTTATATCTGTAAACCTCATAGCCATCGCAAGCACTAATCTTAGTCCAGTTAATACGTATTGCTGTTGAGGTTCTTGTCGCGCCGCCCATTTTAACCTTTACAGGTTTTGTAGCTGTTTGAATTTCACTAGATGCCGAACCCCAGTAATTTACACCGTTCACCTTTTTATATGCCTTAACCTTATACCTATACTGAGTTGCACTTTTACGTCCTGAATCTCTAAATGTTAACGTAGAATTATTCTTGATTGTAGTAACGCTCTCCAACTTCTTGCTAGTTGAATTGTAGCGATAAATTCTATAACCTGTACAATTTTCAACCTTATTCCAATTAATTCTCACTGCATTAGTTGTTGACGTAAAATTAGTTTTAACCTTTGGAGTCTGCGGTAAAATATCAAACGTCTTAGTTATTTTACCTGTATAATTTCCAATTCCATTTATCAAGACTGTCGCCTTGCCAATATTTTTATTGTTCTGATATGTAACCGTATAATCAGTATTCTGTATAAGTTTATTGCCTTGATATGTAACAGTTACAGCTGGCTTAATTTCTCCTCCTGTATACACCTTTGAAGAAATTTGTGAAACTGTACCGGAAGACATATTTATCAATTCAACAAAAGTAACTTCAACTGTACTATCCTTAGTAAACTGATAGCTTGATGTTATAGTCTTACCCTCATAGCTGTAAACTTCAGTATAACCAGCAACTAAATCTGGAAAAGATGTTTGCCCGTATATGTCAGTATTTTTTGCACTGCTATAAGTCTTTCCGTTATGAACACCTGTAAACGTAATTTTGTGACTTATACCCGCTGGGCTATTTTGAACTATCTTGTCATTCGCAACTCCCCACTTTTTGCTATCAGCCTGAGTGTTTGAGAATGTATTAATCAGTTTTGCAAAACTAAGATAATTCGTACTCTTCTTACCGTATGAGCTTGTTGAGTTTCCGCTGAAATAGCAGTTTGTAATTCTTTTTGAATATGCCGAATCGCCAAGTTTTCCAGCAATTGCATTTTTCGCACCACTAACATTTGCATAACAGCTTGTAATTTGTGCATTCTCAGAAAAACCAACAATACCACCTGAGTCGCTTGTTGACGTTATAGTACCATTAAAACCACAGTTTTCTATTATTCCGTTTGAAACATATCCGCAGATACCGCCAGCAGATTCACCGCCAAATGTTGAATTTGTTACAACCAAATTTCTAACAACTGCTGTGTCACCTATCACTCCAAAAACACCGCTATATTGAGTCGTTGCTTTTGCATTGCACATCTCATATCCCTGTGCGTCAAAAATTCCATAAAACATTTTCGCACTTGTTCCTGCTGGAGTAAAACTCTTGCCAGAAAAGTCAAGGTCTGCCGCGAGTTTTATAACCTTGCCCTTATAGCTATTTCCGCTATTTACATTTGCGGCAAAACTGTTCCACTCATCTGCTGTGGTAATAATAACATCGCCATTTCTATTTTCACGAGCTGCCAAAATACGTCCTGCAGCATTTGAAATCTCACTCTTTGATACACTAGATTTATTCAAAACTGCTTTACCATCAAGAATTTGCTTGCTGAGTTTTTTATTTGATGAATTTTGATTGACTGCATTGTTAAGCTCAGTTTTATCAATAGTCTTGTCTACGGTCAAAGCATTAATGCAGTTGTTATTAATTCCAGCTGATTTTGCATCATACCAAGTTTTGTTATCTATCGAAACATAACCCTCACCGTAACCACTTCTCATATCAGCAGATTTTCCTTCAACAATGCCCAACACTTTCTTGCCGTCTGCACCTGTAAGTTTTACAACTACTGTAAATTTATCTCCTTTTGCAAGATCAACTGTTTTGGCAAGATTAACAGTATGATAACCGTCAGTCGAAACTGAACCAGT
Source organism: uncultured Oscillospiraceae bacterium (assembly GCA_964548535.1). Classification (GTDB taxonomy): domain Bacteria; phylum Bacillota; class Clostridia; order Oscillospirales; family Ruminococcaceae; genus CAZJRQ01. The sequence goes on along the minus strand of CAZJRQ010000017.1, from coordinate 5,084 downwards.
AGTTTTTGACAGTGATGTACCTAATGTCAATTTCCCTGTAGATGAATCGTACCCAGTGTTTTTGTAAACATTAATTTCATAATTAATTTTAGGACTGCTGTAACCCTCTGCTCCTAAAGCTTGAAGTGTATAAAACGAAACCACCTTTAAAGTTTCATCGCCATTTGCAGTAAAAACATTTGCTTGATAAGTTTCATTATTTGAAACAGCTCCGCCAATTCCGTCGGTATTGTATGTATAATTATTATCATAATCCTTAGCTTTTACAAAATCATACGAGACAAATTCACAAAGCGAAGTGTCCTCATACGAAATCCAGTAATATCCGTTATCGGCAAAATCACCCCAGCTACCTCTAATAAGCCATGCACCATTTGATTTCGGTTTATCAGTACCAAATTTTGTTTTGCTATAATTATCATCCCAGCCAACAATAAACACTGAATGATTTGCATCTGCTTTTCCATTATAATAGTATGATTTTTCATCAGCTGAATGATATTTCATATTCGCATAATAAGAAACCTGAACTCCTCCGTACGTTTTAACGGCATTCTTTATATCATTCCTGCTTGCGTTATAGTACGAATTTGCATTCTTCAAACGATAACGTCCATCATACCTTAAATATTCAGACACCTTTTTGCCAGACGTATTTTTTAATGGATAAGGTACGACTTCCTCATCAGTCAAGCCACTCCAATTAGAAAGCGAAGCTGTAGAAATCAACCAGTTACCGCCAAAACTATATGGATCAGAATAATTTTTTCCGTCATCGGCAGACTTCACCTTAGTATTCCAACCAAACCAAGCAAGCTGCATCTCCGAAAAATCAACATCATCATTTTCATAATTCTTCAAATTCGCCCAGCTTTCAGCAGCCGCAATTGTTGAAAAAGCCCAACAAGCACCGTCGTTACCCTGATCTCTTGCCGGCGCATTAAAGCCATTTTTTCTCATATCAAAAGAACTCGGCAAAGACGCTCCCACTAAGCCCGAACCGTAATTGCTAGAATTATTGACTTTCAAAGCCTGCTCACTTGACAAAATGTTACCGTCAGAATCTACAAAATCATAATTGATCAGCCCGTACTCTGAGGGTTCATCATCTTGTTTGATTTCAAAAAAATCTAAAGCAGGCTTTTCAGACTCCCCATCTACCTGTACATCAATCTTATAATCAGAATCTGCATTTTCAAACTCATCAGCCTTAGATTTTTTTGTGATATCCCCAGAAGTTTCAGAAATTTTCTCTGAAACTTCTTCACGCTCATCATTAAGACTGCTACCATCTAAATCCGAATCATCAAGTTGCTCATCATCAAAATAAGAACTATCACCAAAATTCTCATCAGTTTGGCTATCTAAAACTACTTCTCGGTCATATAGATTTTCAAAAGAACTATCATAATTCTCAGCAAAAACTGAAAACGATGTCGAACAAATTACAATTGCCGTTAACAAAGCTGACGCTCGTTTAATTAATCTCCACATATTTTTTCTCCCATTTTATTTATTTTTGTTACTATTCATTTTATTTTAACATATTCGGTGTGTAAAGTAAACAGTAAAACTTATATTTATTAATTTTGCACTAAAAATTCGTTCACACAAATCAAGTTATAATCACATAAAACAAAAACGGTGAATCATTTTAATTCACCGCTTTTACATACGTACTATTTTTCTTTGATAATCATTAACAAACGTGTTTGTTCTGCCACCGCAAAAATACTGAAACTTAACCGCATTCTGCTCAAGCTGAGAAATTCGTTTAGCATGAGAAGAAGTATTTTCCAAACGTCTAAGCGACGTATCAATTGGTATAGCAGAATTTTTGCATTTTGATAAAACCTCCTGCCCATTTCCGTTAAACGCCAAAATTCTAGCGTAAGGCGGAGTTTTAATATCCTCTTTCTTAACGCCTAAAGCAAGATAAATCACAATACGTCTAAGCCTTGCCATTATGATATTTTTCGTCTTGCAAAGCACAAAAAACTCGTCAAGTGTTGCGGGCATTTTTTTCATGACCAAAATTATTCTATCCGCAACGTCTTCATTTACGTCAGGAATTTGCATAAGAATTTCTTTATCTGCACATGCTAATCTAAAAAGCAATTCTTTTTGCATATTCTCAATAAAATATACGTCTTTGATGTCTGGACCTTGCGGTAAAACCGATTTAGGATTTTCACCGTTCTTGATCATTTCCCTAACCTTAGTAGCCGACGCAAACTCTCCGCTGATTTTGTCATCATGATGCGAAACCGACTTGCGCATAACAGGCGAAATTTTAATATTCGGCGCAAATTCTTCAATAGCCTTTGCATATTCAACAGCCAAAATACTGTTAGGATTGCTCAGCACTTGTCCAACTTCATCACCGTAAATTTCACAGGCTGACTCAAAAACTGCCTTAGGATAATTCATTCCGCTAGACAGTTTTTCTCTTACCGACGAAGAATCTTTTAATTCAAACGAGGCCAGAGCTGCACTCTTTATTATATCAACATTGTCAGTTTCACAGCCAAAAGAGAGCCCATTTACGACGTTTTCTCCTAGCGATGCTAAAATCTTAACAGCCGACCTTGCAAAAATCTCACCGCTTGAACATGAATAAGGACAAGGCAATTCAAGAACTAAATCAACACCATTTTCTATCGCTTTCTTAGCACGAAAATATTTATCAAGAACTGCAGCATCGCCACGCTGTACGACAGCACCGCTCATTACTGCGACAATATGGGTAGCTCCATTTTTGCGAGTCTGCTCCACCAAATACTTATGCCCATTGTGAAATGGATTATATTCAGCAACTATACCAAAAATGTGCATAAAACTTCAAAACCTTTCGTGAAAAATTTAACAATCAAAATTCATACGCTAACCAATCAAATAATAGATAAAAGTATGTTGTAAAATTGTGCAAAACGTATATTCGTAGAAAAAAACCTTGAAATTTTTAATCTACACTGCTATAATAAATAGTATATGATAATAGGATAAAAGTCAAGTCCCGTTATTTAATTTTATTGAGAGGAGATTTTTAAAAATGAAAATCTTAGTAGTAAACGCAGGCTCTTCTTCTCTGAAATATCAGCTTTTAGACATGGCTGACGAATCAGTAATCGCAAAAGGCAATTGTGACAGAATTGGTATTGATGGTTTTATTTCTGCTAAAACGGGTGACGGCAGAAAGTTTGAGGGTGAGTTCCCAATGAGCGACCACACGAAAGCTTTCGAGAAATTAGTTGACGTACTAACAAATGGTGAAACAAAAGTTATTGACTCAATGGACGAAATTTCTGCTGTTGGTCATAGAATTGTACAGGGTGCTGAAATTTTCAAGGATACTTGCTTGATCACTGACGAAGTTATTGATCAGATTGACTCACTTTATGAACTTGCACCAGTGCACAACCATGCACACGCTCTTGCAATTCGTGCTTGCAAGAAAGTTCTTCATGAGGACGTTCCTCAGGTTGCTGTTTTTGATACAGCTTTCCATTCAAGAATGCCTAGAAAAGCATTTATGTTCGGTCTGCCTTATGAGTGCTATGAAGATTTCGGCGTAAGAAAATATGGTTTCCATGGAACTTCTCACAGATACGTTTCTGCTAAGCTTGCTAAGGAGCTTGGAAAAGATATTAAGGATCTTAAAATTGTATCATGTCACTTAGGTAATGGTTCTTCAATTGCTGCTGTTGACGGCGGTATTTCTGTTGATACTTCAATGGGATTCACTCCGCTTGATGGTCTTATCATGGGTACACGATGCGGTTCTGTTGACCCTTCAGCAGTTGAATACGTTTGTAAGAAAAAGGGATTCACATCTGATGAGATGACCGAATATCTTAACAAGAAATCTGGTTTCTTGGGACTTTCAGGAATCAGCTCTGACAATCGTGACGTTACTGCTGCTGCTGAAGATGGCAATGAAAGAGCTAAAATTGTCGGTGAACTTGTTTGCTATCAGATTAAGAAATATATCGGCTCATATGCTGCTGCAATGAACGGTCTTGACGCTGTAATTTTCACAGGCGGTATTGGTGAAAATGCTCCTGACATTCGTGCTCGTGCTTGTTCTAATTTGGACAATCTTTTCGGTCTTACAATTAACGATGAAGCTAATATCGAAAGAGGCAAGCTTACTAAGATTTCTGGTGATGACTCAAAGGTTCAGGTTTGGGTTATTCCTACAAATGAGGAACTTTTGATTGCAAGAGATACTCTTGAACTTGTTTCACAATAATTAAAATTTAATACTAACCTTGACAGTCAATGGACAAGTTTCATTGGCTGTCTTTTTTTATATCTTAGCTGTTAACACACAGTTAATAATCACAGTGTATAATATAAAGTATATAACTTTATGATAATTTATAAAAGCGCGAAAGGGTTAGGTATGGGTATAAAAACAGATAATAACAATTTGATTCCTGATGATGATTATGAATATGAAAAACAACTAGCAGAGCAAGAAAGAGCGAGACGAATTGCTGAAAAAACTGGCTATAATGAACAGCTTGAATATCAAAAGGAGCAAGAACATAAAGAACAAAAAGAACGTGAAAAGCGTATTGCTCAAGAAAAAGTTGAGCTTATGAAGCTTAAAAGCGGTGTTATTGATGAATCTGACACCATTAAAGAGGAACATGATGAAGTCAAAGAGCTTCATGGTACTGAAAAGATATCAAATTTCTTTTACCACTACAAAATCATGATTTTCTTTATCGTTTTTTTAGTCGCTGTGGTTTCTTTTATCGTCTATGATACTGCGACTCGTGAAAAGGCAGATATTACTATTATGATGATTGCTAATAATGGTCTTTCAATGCGCACTGATGAGCTTGAGGAATTTTTTGAAAAGTATACTGACGATTTGAACGGTGACGGCAAAGTACATGTAAGTATAATGAGCATTCCGATTAATCCCGACTCTAACAATCAGGCTCAGGTTGCTAACAACTCAAAGTTTTACGCTAATCTGCAAAACGCTGATAGTATTATGATAATAACCGATTCAAATACTGATCCTGATACTTTTGAAATTCTAAAGTCTGATTTATCTAAGGATTTTCCGG
>CAZJRQ010000016.1:46926-55500 GCA_964548535.1 uncultured Oscillospiraceae bacterium | reverse complement strand
CACTGCTCATATCTGACGGCATTTCTGGTGGTTCGGACATACTGTTTGTGCCGTCAGAACTGCCTGTGCTATCTACTCCATCCATATTTTGCTGTGGCATTTGTCCGCCGTTACCGCCTTGTGGTCCGCCGAAATTCTGCATACTTAATGTATACTTACTAAGGTCGATTGTTTTGCCGTTTGTGTCTTTTACTGTTGCTACATCAGACAAATCTAGTGACATCATTGACTGCATATCTAGGTCTGAAAGCTTAGTTTCTTTATCATCTGATGTTATAAAGCTTTCTATATTTTCAAAGTCAAAATCATCACTCAAATCTGTCCAATTAACTTGATTTCCATCTTTGTCTGTAATGGTCACAAGCTTTGTGATATCCATATTAGGCATATTTCCACCCTGCATACCATTTTGATTCTGATCTTGTCCTCTAGCGTTATCGCCGTCACCGCCCATATTCATTGAATCTGGCTTATAGGCTTCTACTGAATTATCGTCACCATAATTACGAGCTAAAAAGCTATCGTTAGGGTCTTCTATTGCTATATAAAATCCATAATGCTCGCCGTTTACAGAAATTTCTGCAAACGTACACATTGAACTTGGGACGTCCATATACGCAAACAGATTATAAGACATATACTCCTTTAGATAGGTGCTATCGGCATAGATATTATTCAGCACCAGCTTATCTAGTCCATAGCAGGTTTGGTCGTCGACATATTTTCCGAAATTTATTTTCAGACTATATCTATCGCTATCGCTTGAGACTACTTGATTCAGCGAAGTATTGCCCTTTGTTTTTATTCCGACATTCTCAAATGTTTCGCCGTCGATTGAGATATCTCCGCTTATCCATGGCTTTGAACCTGCATTTTCAATTAGGTTGCTCCAATCGTCATCCGTTGTTGTGATTTCTATTTTTAGGACGTCCTTTGAAAATAGTTTATCGGCATACTCGGCATCTGAACTGTTAGTTGAACTTGAGGTTTTAGGCGAATTACTATCGTTACTATCTGATGATTTTTTCGAACAGGCAGACAGCGAGAATAACATACTTACGCTCACTAGCACTGCTAACATACGTTTTATCATTTTTCCAGCTCCATTTCAATTATATGTTTTTATATTTATATTTCTATTTGCAAAGGCTGTAAAATCGTTTTACACAGACTTTACATTACTCATTATACATTCACTAACTTAAAACGTACTTAAAATGGATAAAATAATCTTACATGCACCACAAAAGTTAAATTGGAATATGATATAATAACAATTTTGAAGGGAGGCTGTAGGTGTCAAAGGTTCTCAAACATACAAACAATAAAAAAGGAGTTGACTTATTTATGTCAAACAATTACGATTACGATATGTTTTACGGTTACGACTGCCACTGTGACGGCTGCTCTTCTTTAGGTTGTCAATTTGCTGACATTAAAGTTCCGATTGAAATTGAGCCTGATGTTACTGTCGGCGAAATTGAAACTGAATGCTGTGATAAAACCTGCGTTAAATGCAAAGACTGCGGCTGCGGTGTCAGCGAGATAGTTTTAACTCAAAAGGTTAAAATAAAAATCCCTGTCAAGTTTTGCGTAAAAGCTGACGTTAAAGATATTTCCATCAGCTGCGACGACTGCAGGTGCTAGCCCCCTAGGTCCTGGCGCGGACGGCGCGATGCCCTCGCATTAAGTTTATTGATAAGCATAACGTTATGTTGCTCGGGGTAAGGTTATGATAATCAAAATATTATAATACGGATTGAAACTGCAAAATAAAAAAACAATAAACTTCCCCCTACCACAGGGTTGTGACGCTGATTATGTTTCGAGCACCAATCACGAGCAAGGCACGAGCGATAATGCGACTTTGCGCCGTCCGCGCTAGGACTGTTGCTCGGGTTGGGGGTTAATATGATTATGTAAATAAAGCAGGGATGAATTTTTTTGATTCATTCCTGCTTTTTTTAATCTTAAATTTTTTGATATAAATAAATTCAATAAACTTCCTACACCATAGGGTTGTGACGGTCCTAGCGCGGACGGCGCGATGCCCTCGCATTAAGTTTATTGATAAGCATAACGTTATGTTGCTCGGGGTAAGGTTATGATAATCAAAATATCATAATACGGATTGAAACTGCAAAATAAAAAAACAATAAACTTCCCCCTACCACAAGGTCGTGACGCTGATTATGGTTTGAATACCCATCACAAGCGAGGCTTGAGCGAAACTTTTATTTATCTGATGTAAACAGATTTTTGAATTTTTCCCAGAAGGTTAGTTTCTTTTCTTCTTTTGTACTATCATCTTTGACTTCTGCTTTTTTTACTCCGTCTACTTTAATTACAAATTGTACTGATTCGACATTTTCATTCTTATCTGACACGAATGAAAATGTTTCACTATCGTCACCTGTGATTGTTTTTAGCAAGTCTTCTACTTGAGTTTCAACTTTGCTTTCCATGCTTGTAGTTTTGCTGTTTAACTCATCTGTACCGTCTTTTAGCTCTACTGTACCGTCGCATAATTCGCTTACTCCGTCATACAAATCTGATGCGCCTGAATACAAATCGTTGCTGTTTTTCAAAAGCTCCTTGCTTCCTGCAGCTAGGCTTGATACGCCTGTCATTATTTTTGCATAGCCTGATGAAAGTGATGATACTCCGCTTGTGTACTCGTTTAGGCCTTTGTCAAATTCTTTATATTTGCTCGAAAGCTCACTTATTCCGTCAGACAGCTTTGTTAGACTTGGCAACATATTATTTAGTTTTGTCACTAGTCCTTGAATTGCTGTGTCAAATTCTGCATAGTTTGATTGCAAATCTTTCATTCCGCTTTCTAGTTGCTTTGTTGCTGAACTTAGGCTGTCTAGATATGTTTTTGTACCGTCGATTGAGGCGTTGTTTGCTGTTAGCAATGTGATTATATTGCCTAGCGAATCAATTTGCGATTTTAGCTGTGCAACTTGCTCCTCATAGCCTGGAACATTTTCTATTTGCGATAATGTTTTCTTTAAATCAGCAATTTGACTTGTAAGCTGTTTGATTGTCTGCTCGTTGCTTGACTTTAGCAAATCTACATCTAGTCCATTTTGCTTTAGCGTTGATTTGTATGCGTCATAGCTTTGGCTTTGCTGAAGTTTTTGGATTCCTGCATACAGACTGTCAATTCCTGATTTTATTTCTGTTGAGGCTTTTGATAATTTTACTATATCATCTGTTGAAACTGACAAGTCTGACAATGATGTGTCTATTTCGTTCAACGCACTTTTTATCTGTTTTGAACTGCTTGTAAGCGTGCTCGAATTTGAATTTAGGGTGGTTAGTCCTTTATTTACTTCGTTAATTCCGCTTTGAAGTGCAGTTACACCGTCATCTAGCGATTTTACTCCGCTGGAGAATTTGCCTGCTCCTGTATCTAGTTTTGAACTGCCGTCCTTTAACTCACTTGCTCCTGAATTTAGGCTGGTTGCGCCGTCATCTAGCTGTGTCATTGCGTCCATAAGTTCATTTACTTTATCACGAACTTCTTTATCGTTAATATCAATATTCATCTTTAGTTTGATTGCATTAATTGCTACATCATCCATTTCAAAATCTGTAACATCGGCTGTAATTGAGGTTTCTATACCCTTTCCAGCTAGAGTTGTATAATTTAGCTGTTTCTTCTCTCCGACATTTGCCATTGTTGCGTCCGCTGCCACTATATTTTTACAGTTTTCTGTATTTAGTGTAAATGTTGTCTGCAAGGCATAGTTATCATAAAAGTCTGTTTTGCACTCTTTATTCTGTGTGATTTTATACTTGATTTCTAGCTTTCCGCTTTTGCCTGCTACTTCATCTGCGGAATATTCTTTGCCGTCTAAAAAGTACTTAATCGAAATATTCCATGGGATTTGGGCGTTTTCAAGAACACCCTGATAATAGGTTTTATCTGAGTCTGTTTGATATGTTATTTTTCCGTCTTTATCGGTAATTTCATCATTAGTTGTAAGCATTTTTACGCTTTTATAGTCGCCATAGTCTACTACTTCTTTGTCTGTAAAAATATTTACTACATATGTGCCGTTGACTTTTCCGTCGGCGTCTGAAATAACATACACTACCTCTTCTTTGCCATTTGATTTTGCTTCGGAATCCGCAAAGGCCGGCAATAGTGCCATATTAAAAACTAACATCAATGAGCATATTCCTGCTATGATTTTTTTATACATTTTCATGTCAAACCGTCTCCGTTTCTTTAATTTCAATTATATCTTTTACATCTGTTTTATTATCACTATTCTTTTTGTTTTTCTTATCTTTCTTAATGAACATTCCGTCAAAAATATAGAGCAGTCCTGGAAGAACGAACAGTACTATTACTAGTGAACATAGTGTTCCTTTTCCTAAGAAGATTCCTAGCTGTGCTAGAAGTCCATGAGTTGATATATAGCCTAGCAAAAAGCCTGCTGAGGTTAGTACTGTTGCTGACGTTAATATCGACACTGTTACTGCTGAAATTGTCTTTACTACTGCATCCTTTTTTGCATACGTTTGTCTCAATTCTTTATATCTATCAGTCATCAGTATTGCGTAGTCTACCGTTGCACCTAGCTGTATTGAACTGATAATCAGATATGCTATATAGAACACTGTTGAGCCTTGGAAATATGGTACTGCCATGTTAATCCAAATTGCTGTTTCAATTGCTAGAACCAAGATTACTGGCAAAATCACTGATCTCATTGAAATTACTAGCACCAAGAAAACTGCTCCGATTGCTACCGCATTTACTTTAATCATATCGGCTGTTACTGTATCCATTAGGTCGTATGTGCTTACACTTTCGCCTGCTAGATAATATTTATCTGGATAATATTTTTGCGTTAAGTCTCTTATGTTTTGAACTAAATCAAAGGTTTCTTTACCCTCCGGGTCGGTTTTTACTGTTATTATTATTCGACTATAATTATCTGACACTAGCTTTGATAGTGTATCTTTATCTAGATATTCCTTTGGAATTTCTGCTCCTGCTTGTTCTACATACGAAATTATTCCTGTAACTTGAGGATATGATTTTAAATCTTCAACGAGTTCTTTTTCTGTTGCTGTACTTGTATTTGGAACTAAAAGCACATAGTTATCGCTTTGTCCGAACACATCTTCAATCTTTTGAGTATCTGCACCTAGCTCAGTTTTTTCGTTAAAGATATGCGCTGGTCCATAGTAATAGTCATTTGAAATTGACGCTAGATATGCTGGTACTATTAATAATGCAAAAATACATGACAGCGGAATCATTACCTTACCTACCACTTTACCTAGTTTTTCAAACTTAGGCATAAAGCTGCGGTGATGTGTTTTGTCGATTAGCTTATATGTATACAAGAACAAAACTGGTGAGAACACAAACACTGTAATCAAGCTGATTGCGATACCTTTTGCTAGTGCTATACCTAAATCTGAACCTATTCCGAATCTCATTAGGCAGAGTGCTAAAAATCCGATTACTGTTGTTAGTCCGCTTGACAGGATTGACGAGGTTGATTTGCAAAGCGCTTGAACCATTGCTTCTTCGGGGTCATTATACTTCTTTCTATATTCTTCAAATCTATGAAGCAAGAACACTGAATAGTCAAGCGAAACTGCAAGCTGAAGGATATTGCCCGCCGCATTTGTTACAAATGAAATTTCACCCATTATTATATTTGAACCTGCATTTATTAGCACTGCTACTCCTAAACTGCACATAACAAGAAGTGGTTCTATCCACGTTGTTGTTGTTAGAAATAGTACTATAAAGCAGATTATTACTGCTAGGGTTGCAATTTTATATATTTCGGTTACTGTACTTGTTGCGGCTACTGAAGTTACTACTGCTGAGCCTGCCATTTGGTTATCGTCGCCGATTATTGCTCTTATATCATTAAGTGTTTTTTCACTTGCGGTTTCGTCTGAGTCATCCATTGTAATTGTATATATTGCCGAATTATCTTTATAATAGTTTTCTACTGTGTCCTTATCTGCCATTTCTATCGGCTGGGCTACACTTATCGAATCATCTAGCCATATTACATCTGTTACGCCGTCGACTGCTGCAATTTTTTCTTTATACTCCAGCGCTTCGGGCACGGTGACATTGTTCACCATTACTCTGACATTTGGTATTCCGCCATCAAACTCTTTTTCCATTACCTCAATTGACTTTGTTGACTGACTATCTTCTGGCAAATAATCGTTTAGGTTATAATTAACCGAAACCATTTTTTGACAAAAGATACTCACGATTGATAAAGTCACAAAAACGATTATTACTGTTTTCTTTTTTTTGACTATACTTCTAAAAAATTTTTCCATAGGAAAATTAACTCCTTTCAGCTATTAAACACAAGCTTTTCCGTACACATCTAGCACTTCTCGCTCAGTTTTTAACTTTAATCTTATTTTATCTTTATCAAAAGATCCTGTAGCTTCAAAGACAATTGTTCTGACTGGAGTTGTTATACTTCCCGAAATATTTAGTCTGCCTTTTTCATTTACTTTACCTTTTATTACACTTTGCTGGCCTAAGATTTCTAAATCTCCATAGACATTTTCCTTTTGAACTTCAAAATCTAACTCGCCTTTTTTGTCACCAATTGTTGTTTCCATTACAACTTCATATTTGTAGCTGATAAGATCACCTTCCTTCACTTTATTTGATTATATCACTTAAAATAAATAAAGAAACGGTCAATCTACCCCTCAATGTGTAAAAACCACACAACTATACCTAGTTTGTGTAGTAAGTCTAAGAAAATTAACAAATTAATGGTCAGTTGTCCATCAATTAACCACAAGCCTTTCACACAAACAGCTGTATAATTATCACAGAATATAAAAAGATATATTGATGATTAAATGAAGTAAACAACAATGAAAAAAGAGGGATATTATTGAAATATGAAGTAACCAGTCTTAATACAAAAAAGACTCTTGCCGCCTCACTAAAAAAACTCATGGAGCAAGAACCTTTTTCTAAAATTACTATCAGCCAGATCGTCGCCGACTGCGGTGTGAATCGAAAAACTTTTTATTATCATTTTAATGACATATACGATTTACTAAAATGGATGCTTGATCAAGAGGCTGTTGAAATTGTTAAGCAATTTGATTTGCTTTTGGATTTTGAGGACACTGTTAATTTTGTTATGGATTACGTTGAGCAAAACAAGCATATTCTAAATTGTGCTTTCGATTCAATCGGTCAAGAGGGGTTAAAACGATTCTTGCACGCTGATTTTAATGAAACTGTTAGCACTATGATTAATCACTCTGCAAAGACTGCAAAGATTACACTGCCAGAAGATTTCAGAGATTTTTTAGCTAAGCTCTACACAGAAGCTGTTGTTGGAATACTCGTCGACTGGATTACTGACAAAGACCGCTTGAACAGAGAAAAAACTTTAACATACTTATCCTTGATTTTTAACTCAGCTTTTCCTAGCGTACTCAAAAACGCTGATGACTATTTTAAGTCCTAGCGCGGACGGCGCGATGCCCTCGCGGAGAGTTTATTGGTGATTGTAACTTTATGCTGCTCGGGGCTGAAGTGAGCAATTTGTTTAGGTTTAGTTAATTATATAGTTACCACAATGATTGAATCTATATAATAACAAAAACAACAAACTTTGCACACCACAAGGTCGTGACGCTGATTATGGTATAATTACCAATCACGAGCGAGGTACGAGCGATAATGCGAATGGGGTCCAGGGGTACGCCCCTGGGTCCTGGCGCGGACGGCGCGCTGCCCTCGCAAAAGTTTGTTGATGATTGTGATGTTCTGTTGCTCGGGGTCTTAGATTGGGCAGGGATAAACAGTTAGTTTGGATTTGATTAATTATATAGTTACCACAATGATTGAATCTATATAATAACAAAAACAACAAACTTTGCACACAACTAAACTGTAACGCTTATTATAATATAATCCGAAAAATTCAGTTGTTTAATTCGATTTGATTCTGACAATACTATTTTTATCTCGGTGCTTTTTATAATATAAATTAAAATCGGGCTAGGGAAATTCTCTTGCTTGATTTTTTCTTGATTAATTGCTAAAAATCAGATATAATAAAAATGATACAACTTTGATACAATTATAAAAGATAATATAGAAATATATATTTGGTAACTATGTGCCAGCCCACACCAGGGGCGTACCCCTGGTCCTAGCGCGGACGGCGCGATGCCCTCGCGGAGAGTTTATTGGTGATTGTAACTTTATGCTGCTCGGGGTCCTGGCGCGGACGGCGCGGTGCCCTCGCAAAAAGTTTGTTGATGATTGTGATGTTCTGTTGCTCGGGGTCTTAGCTTGGGCAGGGATAAACGGTTAGTTTAGATTTGATTAATTATATAGTTACCACAATGATTCGATCTATATAATAACAAAAACAATAAATTTTGCACACAACAAGGTCGTGACGCTGATTATGGTATAATTACCAATCACGAGCGAGGCACGAGCGATTATGCGAATGGGGTCTTAGCTCTTTGTCCTGGCGCGGACGGCGCGGTGCCCTCGCAAAAAGTTTGTTGATGATTGTGATG
>CAZJRQ010000016.1:0-46826 GCA_964548535.1 uncultured Oscillospiraceae bacterium | reverse complement strand
AATTACCAATCACGAGCGAGGCACGAGCGATTATGCGAATGGGGTCTTAGCTCTTGTAAGCAAGAGCTTGGATACGCCCCTGGGAGAGGTGTTTTTTTGATTAAGATATTGATTGTTGAGGATGATTTGCTTATTGCGGATCTTATTTATAAAAGTCTTTGCAGTGCAAACTACTCTTGTACTGTTGCTAATGACGGCTTGACTGCTGCTGATTTTCTTGAGAACAACAACTATGATTTGGTTTTACTTGATATTATGCTGCCTAAATTTGACGGCTATCAGCTGCTTGAATATATCAAGCCTTTGAAAATTCCTGTGATTTTTCTTTCTGCTAAGGCTACTGTTGAGGATCGTGTTAAAGGGCTTAAATGCGGTGCTGATGATTATCTTGTTAAGCCTTTTGAAGTTATTGAACTTCTTGCTCGCGTGGAAAGTGTGCTTAGGAGATACAACAAGATTGACACGAATATTGAGATTGATGATTTAGTTATCAACACCGAATCGTATCAAGTTAAGAAAAATGGTCTGCCTGTTATGCTTACTAAAAAAGAATTTGACTTGCTGCTTTTGCTTGTGCAAAACAAAAATGTAGCCTTATTTCGTGATACTATTTTTGAGCGCGTTTGGGAACAAGACGAAATGGGGGACAGCAGAACTGTCGATTTGCATATTCAGCGTTTGCGAAAAAAACTCGGCTGGGAAAAATATATCAAGGCTGTTTACAAGGTTGGATATCGTTTGGAAATCCCTGAATAAAACATGATGGGAGGGGGAATCCAATGCTTGGAATTTATGCACTTTAAGCATTGGGGGTATTAATATGAAACTATCTTGGAAAATAATGCTTAGCAGTATTTTGACTTTTACTATTACATTTGCTACTGGAGGATATTTGCTTATATCCTCTTTCTTTTCGGCGTCGCTGGGTCGTGAAAAAGATATGGCGCAGGAGGAACGTTTAATGCTTGCTGACCGAATTTTTAAGGAGGGCAAGCGAGTTGAAGCAATTTCATTCAGGCTAATGGACTTGATTGTAATGCAGGAAAAAGAAAACAAAGAATCTTCTTCAGCCATACAAATATTATCATTGATTGCTATTAATGAAATCGGCAATGGTTTTCAAAATCTTATGGATTTACCAACGCCATCAGATGATAAGCAAGATGAAATTTATAATACTGCTATTACTCAGCTAAAAGAGCTTGAAAACATTGGTCTTTTAGCAAAAGGCGGCACGAAGTATGTATCTCCGCCGTTTTCTGAAAACGCTTCACCTGAGATAAAAGAACATCTTGCATATGATTCTAGCAATCCTGATGTTTTTTCACACGTTTGGAGTGTAACCCTTCATGGGGGGGATTATTCCACTAACGACGAAAATCTGACTGTATACAGAACTTTCTTCTATAATTTATATATTGATTCAGAAACTCAAAAAATTCTCTATATTGCTGTTTTTAATGATTTTGAAACTTCATGGATTAACAATGCCCAAGATCTTGCTGAAAAATATGCTGAATATTTAGGACTTTCTGTTCGCAAGGCTGAGCAGTCTACTAATTTAAGCACAAAAGATAATACACAGACTTTAACGATTAACGCGGAGGGGTATTTCACACTGTATGACGACACAGATGAAGAAATTAACATTTATATTTCAGTGAATGAAGAAAATTTCTTTATTATACCCATAAAATAATTCGTTTTTTCTCATAACGATACAACTTTGATACAACTTTTACGTAAAATTGATACAAGCTGTTGCTAAAATTAACACATCACAAGAAAGGAGGTGCTAATTTTGGAGCAGCTTGTAAAATTTTTAATTGTTATTTTTGCTGTTGTTACTGTTAGTTTAGTTGCGGTTAAATCACGCGGGGACAATACTCCGAAGAAAGATTATGATGACACTAGCCAAACAACTCAGACTTCAAACAGTCAAGACACAAAAAGTTCAGATAAAAAGTCTGAAAAAGATAGATCTGAAAAAGATAGAAATGACTCTCAAGACAAAAAAGACAAAACCGAAAGCTGGATGCTGACTTTAGTCAACAAGGATAATTATCTGCCTGAGAATTTTGAGCCGGATTTAGATCACATTGAGAACGGATGGTATTTTGATTCACGGGCGTCTGAATATCTGAAAAACATGCTTAATGCTGCTAGGGCTGATGGGCAGGAAATTATTATATGCTCGTCATATCGCTCAATTGATATGCAAAAAAAGCTTTACGATCAAGAGGTTTTAACTCAGCAATATGCTGGTTATTCTTATGACGATGCTCTTGAAAAAGCTAAGACTATTGTGGCTTATCCTGGTTCTAGCGAGCATAATTTGGGACTTGCTGCTGATATTGTTGCACTTAACTATCAAATGCTGGTTGACGAACAGGCTGATCAACCTGAAAACAAGTGGTTACAGGATAACTGCTATCGCTTTGGGTTTATACTTAGATATCCAAAGGACAAAACTGATATAACTGATGTTATATATGAACCATGGCATTTTAGATATGTTGGTATTGATGCGGCTACTGAGATTTACGAGCGTGGAATTTGTCTTGAAGAATATTTATCATAGCACGTTCTTTCTTAAAAAACATCAAGCAAAAAAACGCTAAAAGAAAAGAAGGTTAGAAAGATGATATCACCAGAGAGACAAATACAAAAGGCTTACAGAAAAAGAGATTTAAGTCAGAGCCCTACTCCGCCAAGAAAAAAAAACACGACTTTGAATATTGCACTAATATGTATTCTAATTGCTTTGATGATTTTTTTGGCTTTTGCTTTAGCTTATATAATCGGAAAGAGCAGGTACAAGGATAAATTTTTGGCTAATACATTTATAAACGGAATAGATGTCAGCGGAAAAAATTTAAGTCAATCACAAGAAGTTTTGGGTATGGCAGACAACAAGCAGGATTTAATTATAGAAAAGCAAGACGGTGAGAAAATCGACATAGCTTTTTCTGATTTTGATTACAGCTATGATATTTCTGACGAACTGAAAAAAATTTATGATAAACAAAATCATACTTTATGGTTTATTTCACTTTTCGAAAAAAGCGACTATGAATTAAAGCTCGACTTTTCATACAACTCGGAAAAGCTGGTTTCTATGCTTAAATCAGCCGACTGGGGCGACAAAAAAAATCAAAATGCAAAGATTGAACTTACTGACAACGGATATGAAATTACTCCTGAAATTCAAGGTGATGAGATGGACTTTGATATTTTAAAGGATTATGTAATTTCATGTGTTGACAAGGACGTGTTTGATATTAATGCGAAAGATTCGGGTTGTTACAAGTCTCCTAAGACTACTTCGGAGGATTTAAAGGAAGATCTTGAGCGTTTGAAAAAATACTCACTAATTGAAATTAATTATGATTTTGATTACACCACAGAAACTTTAACTGGTGAAGAATTAGCAGATTTAGTAGCTATAAAAGAGGATGGCAAAATCAAAGTGGACAAAGATAAATGCGAAAAATACATAGAAAAACTTGCTGAAAAATACGACACATACAACACAGAAAGAAAATTCAAATCAACAAATCGCGGTGAGATTACTATTCCGACTGGCAGTGATGCTAGGTACGGTTGGTGGATTGATCAGCAAAAGATGCTTGATCAATTAGTCGAAATGCTTGAAAAGGGTGAGTCATTTGATGACGTTGAGCCTATTTATTTTCAAGACGGTGAATTTGCATACGTTGGGTTAAAATCAGCGAGGACAGAAAAGGACGACATCGGAAAAACTTACGTTGAAATTGATTTGACAAATCAGACTTTATGGTACTACGAGGACGGCGAGCTAAAGCTTGAGTCTTTAATTGTATCAGGACAGACAACATCTCAGGCTAGGACCACCGAAGCTGGTGTATACCGAGTTTGGTTTAAGGCAACTGATTATCGAATGAAGGCAAGCAACTCTGACGGTGAAAGCTGGGACTCAACTTGCAGCTACTGGACCAGTGTTTCGCCTGTTGGAATCGGCTTACACGACACTCAGCACAGGACTGCTTTCGGCGGTGAAATTTACAAAACTAACGGTTCACAAGGTTGTATTAACATGCCTTTAGACAAAGCTAAATACGTTTATGACAATGTTGATTATGACACACCTGTTGTGATGTACTATTAATACACAGGGGGGCGGCCTTTTGATACCGCAACCCTTTTAAATAAAGGCAAAGTCTTGCAAGCAAGACTTGATCCAAAACTTTTAATATAGGTGTTTGTTTTGGAGAATTTATTTTTTAAGCTTTCTAATAACTCAAATACAATAAAGAAATCTCTTGTGGTTTTTATTTAACCTCAAGAGATTTTCTTTTTATATTAAGCACGGAACGGTTATGTGCTTTGTTACATGAATTTTTAAGGCTTGTTTTAAATGTTATTATTCTTGCGTTAATTGTTGGTTTATGCTTGAAATTTTGTTTTATTTATGATAAAATTTAGATAGACAAATTTTTGGAGGTGCGTTATGGAACTTTGGGACGTTTTGGACAAAGACAGGGCGAAAACTGGCAGGACTATGGTGCGTGGTGAGCCGATTAAAGATGGCGATTATCGTCTTGTGGTGCATGTTTGCATTTTTAATTCACAAGGGGAAATGCTTATTCAACAGCGTCAGCCTTTTAAAAAGGGGTGGTCGAATATGTGGGATGTGACTGTCGGCGGAAGTGCTGTTGCTGGTGACACTAGTCAGACTGCGGCTGAGCGTGAGGTTTTTGAGGAAATTGGACTTAAGATAAATTTACAAAGTGTACGCCCCTCGCTGACACATTATTTTGATGATGGGTTTGATGATTTTTATATTATGGAGCAGGACGTTGATTTAGAAAAGCTGACTTTGCAATATGAAGAGGTTCAAGCTGTTAAATGGGCGAGCAAGCTTGAAATTTTGCAAATGATTGCTGACGGGATTTTCATACCGTATTATGATAGCGCTATTCAATTGTTGTTTGACATCAGACAAAGAAAAGGTACTCTTCGGAGCAGATGTGACGATTAAGTTATATATTAAAACAAAAAAACATCAGAGCTTTTTAGGTTCTGATGTTTTTTTGTTTATTAAGATTGTGATTTTTATAGGTTAGTCATCATGTAAAATATAGGAGTATAATGTATTATGTTGTTAAATTATATTACTTATAATAATCTCCCAAATACGGTAGATTTTTGATGTTTAAATTGTTTTTATTAATGGTTGTAATAAAAAATTAATAAAATCGACGTGCTTTTATGTCGGCTTTTTTGCAAGATTTTTTATTCTGGTTTTACAAAAAATATGTGTACTGGATAAAGTTTGTGGAGCATATAGCCAAAAAAACTGTTCATAAATTGTGCTAATATCCAAAGTTTTTTTGTGTAAACGTTTGATATTATTTTTGTGATTGACTTGTGATAAGCTTATGTGATACTGTAATACTGTTAACGAATTTGGTCTTATCATGCATGGACGACTGATTTATTTAAGAGAGGAATTATTTATGAGAAGAAATTTAAACAAGATTGCGTGCAGCATCTCAGCTTTTGTAATTGCACTCGTAATGGTTGTGGTATGTGTTTCTAACGAAGACATTAAGGCTTCGGCGGCTTCGGGATTTAAAGTAAACGGTACCACTATTATTGATGCTAACGGTAATCCTTTTGTTATGAGGGGAGTGAACGTTGCTCACGCTTGGTACGCGGACAAAACTGAAACTTCTATCAGGGCAATTGCTGGCACTGGTGCTAACACTGTTAGAGTTGTACTTTCTGACGGTGGTCAGTATTCAAAGACTAGCTATTCAGAGGTTAAAAACATCATTGAAATGTGCAAGTCTAACAAGCTTGTTTGCGTTCTTGAAGTGCATGACGCTACAGGAAGCAATAATACTTACGATCTTGACAGAGCAGTGAATTACTGGATCGAAATGAAAAATCTGCTTAGCGATTACTCAGATTATGTTATTGTAAATATCGCTAACGAATGGTACGGAGATTGGAATGGCGACGCTTGGGCTAATGGTTACAAGAGCGCTATTCCTAAGCTTAGAAATGCTGGTATCAGCAATCTTTTGATGGTTGACTGTGCTGGTTGGGGACAGTATCCTGATTCTATTAAGAATAATGGACGTGAAGTTTTGGATGCTGACACTCACAAAAACACTATGTTCTCAATTCACATGTACGAGTATGCCGGTAAGGATTCCGGAACTGTTAGATCAAATATTGACAACGCTATGAATCTTGGTGTGCCTTTGGTTATTGGTGAATTTGGTCAAGAACATTCAAACGGTAATGTTGACGAAGATACAATTATGAGTTACTGCCAGCAAAAGGGTGCTGGATATTTAGGTTGGTCTTGGAAGGGCAATGGCTATGACATTGATGGCAAGAGCCTTGCATACCTTGACATTGCAAAAGAATGGGACGGTTCAAGTCTTAGCTCTTGGGGCGACAGACTAATTAACGGTTCAAACGGAATTAGAACTACTTCACAGATTTGTTCAGTTTACACTGGATATACTCCTCCTGAGAGTTCATCATCTACTCCTGACAGCAGTTCATCACAGGGTGAAGGCGGAAACACTGGTTCATCTAAGCAATTATTCAGCGGTTCAGCTTACGCTTCAAGCTGGGGGCAGGCTGTAACAGTTGGCACTAGCAGACAGGGCGGAGATTTTAACGCATCTGACATTAAGTCTGGCGGATATTTCTATGTTGAATATCAGGGTGACTGGAATGAGCTTGAATTTGTTCTTGAAAGCAAATCAGGCGGAGCTAGCTGGGCTAAGGTTAGAATCGGCGAGTCTGGCACTGCTAACGGAAACAACTACGTTAAGTTCTTCTATGATGATTGCGTATCAGCTTACGGTTCATCAAACTTCGGCAGCTCACTTGATTACGTTCATGTTGGAGCGGTTGAAAGTTCAGTTACTGTTAAGAAACTAACTTATTACTACGGCGGTTCATCTGGCGGAGATGACAGCTCTTCACAGGGCGGTAATGATAGCTCTTCATCTTCACAGGGTGATAATAGTTCATCACAGGGTGAAGGCGGAAACACTGGTTCATCTAAGCAATTATTCAGCGGTTCAGCTTACGCTTCAAGCTGGGGGCAGGCTGTAACAGTTGGCACTAGCAGACAGGGCGGAGATTTTAACGCATCTGACATTAAGTCTGGCGGATATTTCTATGTTGAATATCAGGGTGACTGGAATGAGCTTGAATTTGTTCTTGAAAGCAAATCAGGCGGAGCTAGCTGGGCTAAGGTTAGAATCGGCGAGTCTGGCACTGCTAACGGAAACAACTACGTTAAGTTCTTCTATGATGATTGCGTATCAGCTTACGGTTCATCAAACTTCGGCAGCTCACTTGATTACGTTCATGTTGGAGCAGTTGAAAGTTCAGTTACTATTAAGAAACTAACTTATTACTATGGCGGCTCATCTGGCGGAGATGACAGCTCTTCACAGGGCGGAGATGATAGCTCTTCACAAGGTGGAGATGACAGTTCTTCAACAGGTGACAACGACAACTACACTTCGATTTTCTGGGGTTCAAACACTGCTTCACCTTGGGGTCAGGCTGTTTCAGCTATGACATCTAAGAACGGCGGAAGCTTTAACGCTGGCGACATTAACAAGGGTGGATATTTCTACGTTGAGTACAGCGGAACAGAAAAACAGGTTGAATTTATTTTGCAGAGCTGGTCTGGCGCTGAGGGTTGGGCTAAGGTTCAGCCAAGCGAAACTGGTTCTAAAAATGGTCACTACTATGCAAAATACTCATACGAAAACTGCGTAAGCGCACTTGGCACAAGTGATTTTGCCAACAAGCTTGACCAGATTCACGCTGGTGCTGCTAACAGCTCAGCGACTATTTACTCGGTATGCTACTGCTATTAATTTAAAAACTCCTATTTATATTATAAGAAACCTTACAGACTTTTGTGAGGTTTCTTTTTTTGTTTTTTCTCCTTGCACGCGGAGGGATTTCACCGCCTGCGTAAGCCATACCATGTATGGCTTTTCGACCAAAGGCTCTGCCTTTGGATTCCGCAACCCTTTTTAACGAAAACTTTTAATGTGGGTGTTTTTTGTGATTGGCTTTTTATACTTTCTAATAACTCAAACACAAAAAAGAAATCTCTTGCGGTTTTTGTTAACCTCAAGAGATTTTCTTTTTTAATTAAGTACAAAGCTAATTATATCTTTTGTTGTGCTTTCTTATTCTTAATAGAATTTACCCGATGCTATTTTATCCTATCTTCAATATACTTTCCCTCTATAAATTTTTATACTATTTTATTTTAATCTATATCTAAACGTTTCTTTGAAGTCGGTAAATAAAGAAGGTATGTTAGTACTGCTCCCCCTGCAATTAGTATAGATGGTGAATATTTATATGTTATAACTTCATATATTTTATGCAAACCTGCATCTACTTTCTCTAAATCTACAAACATAAAAATTAATATTATTGCAAATGCTATGATTATGAAAAGTGAAAATATAATTGCACCTGCGGTCTTTTTATTAAATATGTGAAACATTGGAACCTCAAAAGCACTCATAATTACTCGAATTCCGAAAATTATCGAAATCATTTTCAACACGCTTTTAATTTCGATATAAGTTGCAAGTTTAAATATTATAATCAGTATTATTGATAAAACCAATGCACATATTGTAACTATTCCAACGAAAATATATCTTGCCTGCAATGCTTTTTTTTGAGATACCGGTCCTGATAAAATTGTTTTCAGTGACAAACTTTCTTTCATTGCTAACGAACCTGTTGCTGCGTTTACTGGGAAAAACAACAAGAAAATTATCGGTAGTGCAAGTGCTAGATTTATGTATTCTGAATTCTCAGAATCTAATAGACAAGTTATAGTTATAAAAATATAGTAGAATAGCGATAAACCAATTGTCACCATCAAGTTTATTTTTACAGATTTATAATAATAATAAAGTATGCCTTTCACTATAAATCCCTCCTGACCCTTACTGCTAACATATAAGATAGTGTTGTAATTAAAACTGCTGAGCCTGACATAATCGCTAATATCATATTTTTATGTTCTTTAGCTTGTGTCAAAATCCAAAATGCCATTATTTTCACATTGAACTCTTTTGTATTTATATATGCTATTACAACCAATATTGCACAAATGATTACCATTGATGCTAATAGTAGCATTCCTGTTGCATCATAGCTGCCTGTTATATTTGTGATAAATATTGACAGAGCGGTGAACATGATGAAAAATAATAAAAAGCACAGGAGAACCTTAAGCGTTTCAATATCTAAAGCTACTATTCCTGCAACGTCACATACCCACATAGACAGCATACCTATAGATAATCCTACCCCTGCACAGATAAAAAGAAAAACAAATCTTCCTTGAACTAGCATTTTATGACTTACTGGAGCTGCTCTAATTGTTTTGTTTTGTCCTGATTTTATCTCTCTTGACGGAATAAACTCAGAAACTAAGGATATTGGTAAAAACATTAGTGCATAATTAAACAGCTTTATAAAGTCACCAGCATCTTCTAAATCAAAGCTACCTTTTAAGTTGCCGTATTTACCAGCTAAAACAAGTAAAGCGACAAATCCTGCTATGCCTAGTATGGTTATTAACAGTCCCTTTATTGCTGGTTTTGACATATAAAAATCTTTTATTAGTAGTCCTTTCACTTCGTCGCCCCCAATTTGTAAAAAATCATTATGTCGTCGATTTGAGGGGTATCTATTACTAATTTGAGATTTTCTCTAAGTATTTTTTCTTTATCATTTGTTAGAGCTTCTATGCCGTATGTGCTTTTTCTCGACGCTACTATTAATGACTTATCTAGCTTTTCAAATTCTTCAGGTGAACATTTAATAACGCCGTGACTTTCAAGCAAATCAAGCTTATTCTTACTAAAATAAACCTTGCCGTCATGAATAAATGTTAGATAATCGGCAATTCTGTCTAAGTCGCCTGTTATGTGTGACGAGAACAGAATTGAGTGATTTTCATCAATTACAAAATCTTGCAAAAGGTCAAGAATTTCGTTTCTTACTATTGGGTCAAGTCCGCTTGTTGGCTCATCTAAAACCAAAAGATCTGCCTTGTGCGACAGTGCGGCAGCGATTGATGTTTTCATTTTCATGCCTCGTGAAAACTCTTTGATTTTCTTTTTTTCTGGTAATCCAAATCTTTTTGCATAGCCGAAAAATTCGTCAGACGACCACTTTTTATAGATGTTTCTCATAACTTTATCTATATTTTTCAGCGTAAAGGTTTCGGAATAATATAAGTCATCGAATACTACGCCCATTCGCTCTTTAACTTCTGTTTCGTGGGTTATGTTGTCTTTGCCGAAGATTTTTATCTCTCCGTTTTCCCTTTTTATAAGGTTAAGTATTGCTTTGATTGTTGTACTTTTACCAGCTCCGTTTTGACCGATAAACCCCATGATTGCCCCGCTTGGCAAGTTAAAAGACACATCATCAAGCTTATAATCTGAATATGACTTTGATAGGTTTTTTATCTCAATTGCATTGTTTGACATCAGTCTTCATCCCCTTTATAGATAATCTCCAGCAGTTCGCAAAGCTCCTCAAGAGGCACTTTACTGCGTTTTGCATAGTTGACTGCATTGGTTAGATTTTCATCAATAATTCTTAAGTTTTCTTCACGCAAAAAGTCAGCAGATTTTGATTTTACAAAACTGCCCTTACCTGTATATGATTCAATAAAGCCATCACGCTCTAAGTCCTCATACGCACGCTTTGTTGTTATTACGCTTATTCGCAAATCCCTCGCTAAGGCTCTCATTGACGGAAGGGCGTCCCCCTCTTTCAACTCTCCGCTTAGTATCATTTCTTTAAATTGTGTGGTAATTTGCTCATAAATTGGTATGCCGCCTGTATTGCTTATTAGAATATTCATATGCCCTCCGGAAGTTATAATGTATATATACGATATATACATTATAACAACTGTATATACGTTTGTCAATAGTAAAATCATATTTTTATATTTTTTATTAGTAATTTTCAACAACTTTCATATAATCACTGTCAAAATAATTTCTATTATATTGCATTAAAACACTTGACGTACGTTATGGTTTATGTTAAAATATATATTACAAGTAGGAAAACTGTGAATTGCTTGTCTGGCGGATTATACTTGGACTTTAAAACCAACCTATAAAGCTAGATATATGCTTGTTTTATCTTGGTACATTTCAAGTTTTCTATGATTTTAATTCATACTAACTCAATTGGTATGGATTTAACATATGTTGATTAATATATATTGAATTTATTATTCTAGTTCGTGTTTGACTACAGTAAAATACCTGCTTTATTGATTTTTTATACTATAGGTATATATTTTAGTTAAATTACCCTATTTTTGTTGACATTGAATTAAAATAGTGATACCATATTAAATGTACAAAAAAAGAAATAATTGCAGACAAAAAGGCGTGATAGATATGTGTATTAGATATAACAAAGAAAATATTAAAGAAATAATGTATAACGGCGGTTTTGGGCTTGAAAGAGAAAGCCTTAGAATCGATTCTCATGGTTATATGTCTAAAACAAAACATCCATTCCCTGATGACCCTTATATTCAAAAGGATTTTTGTGAAAATCAAGTTGAACTAGTCACCAAAGTCTGCAAAAGTTCTCATGAGGTTTGTGATGAATTGCTCAAGCTGCACCGCAAGGTTTCAGATAAGCTTTTGACTTTAGACAGCGGTAAGGAATATTTATGGCCGTTTTCAAATCCGCCTTATGTTAAGGATGATTCGGATATTTTTATTGCTAAATACGAGGGTGAACTTAAAAGCAAGGAAGTTTATCGTGAATATTTATCAAAAAAATACGGCAAGAAAAAAATGCTTTTTTCGGGTATTCATTTTAATTTTTCTTTTGAGGAAAAAATGCTTATAAATGAGTATAATAATTATAAGGTTGATATTTGCTACAAAGATTTTAAAGACAGCATTTATCTTGACTTGGCTAAAAAAGTTACTAAATACAGCTGGCTTTTGGTTTATTTGATGTCGGCTAGCTCAGTTATTGATGAGTCTTTTGTCAAGCTTGAGCCTATTGTCGATTTTGATACTAAATACGCGTCTTATCGATGCGGAAAATATGGATACTGGAATAATTTTGTTCCTGTTTTAAATTATGACAGCGTTAAAAGCTACACTGAAAGCATTGAGGAATACATCGATGACGGTCAGCTAAAAGGAACGTCTGAACTTTATTATCCTGTCAGACTTAAACCGCTTGGTGAAAACACTCTTGAAAATCTTAAAGATAATGGTGTTAATCACATCGAACTTCGTATGCTTGATTTGAATCCATTCTCTGAAAGCGGTGTTATTGAGGACGATATTGAATTTATACATTTGTTTATACTATATCTCTCGTCGCTTGAGGCTGAGGATTTTACGCCCTTAGAACAGGTTATTGCCATTAAAAACGAGAAAAAATCCGCTGAGTTTGAGCCTGATGATATTATGATTGAAAAAAGTTGGGAGACTCCTAAAAACATCGAGCAGGCTGGCATTAATTTTTTAGATGACATGGAACAATTTTACTGCAATCTTGAAAATAACAAAGCTTTAGATTTAATAACAAAACAGAAAGAAAAACTATATAATAAAGAAGTAAGATACGCTCAAAAAGTGGAAAGTCTTTACGAGGATAATTACATTGAAAAGGGTATTAAACTCGCAAAGTCTTATGGGAGGGATACATTGTGTGCGAAGTATTTGGATTTAGTTCAAACAAAGAAGTATTAATGAATGATTTACTCAGAGAGTTTTATAGCCGAAGTGCACAGCACCCACATGGTTGGGGGCTTGCTATCATGGACGGCAACAGCAATAATATAGAAAAGGAATCGCTTCAGGCTACTAAGAGCCATTATTTACACGAGCGTTTATCACAGCCTATATATGCAATAAATGCTTTTGCTCATATTCGATATGCAACTATCGGTCAGGTTGATTACAACAACTGTCACCCTTATTTTATGAGGGATAATTACGGCCGCAAGTGGGTTATGATTCACAACGGTACAATTTTTGATTATCCTCCGCTAAACAGCTATGTTCACAAGCAGGCTGGGGATACTGACAGCGAACGTGTTCTGCTTTATATTGTCGACCAAATTAACGAGATGCAAAAGTCTAAAGGCAGAGCTTTGACTAAGACTGAACGCTTTTTGCTAATTGACAATATCGCTTGCAGTATGTCTGAGGGCAACAAGCTTAATCTGCTTATTTACGACGAAGAGCTTATGTATGTTCACACAAACTGTGCTAACACTCTTTACTTTAGTGAGCGTGAGGACGGTACGGTTTTTGCAACTGCTCCGCTTGATTCACAGGAATGGCAGCCTGTACCTTTTACTAGATGCCTAGCTTATGACGAGGGGAAGTTGGTTTTACAAGGAACAAAACACAATAATCAATATATACCTAATGAAGAAGATGAAAAACTGCTCTATTCGATTTTTTCAAATTTATAAGTATTTATATAAGGAGAAGCAAAATGGAAAAGGATATTGT
Source organism: uncultured Oscillospiraceae bacterium (assembly GCA_964548535.1). Classification (GTDB taxonomy): domain Bacteria; phylum Bacillota; class Clostridia; order Oscillospirales; family Ruminococcaceae; genus CAZJRQ01. The sequence goes on along the minus strand of CAZJRQ010000016.1, from coordinate 33,240 downwards.
AAAAGAAATTTTATACAAAAAATACATTGAGCCAACCAAAAAGAAAAGAGAAGACTTCATCGGAATTGAAATTGAAATTCCTATTCTTAATCTAAACAAGCAAGCGGTAGATTTTACCGTTGTACATAAGCTGACTGAAAAATTCATTAGTCATTTTAACTTTGTTGTTACTGGTACTGATGATGACGGAAATGTTTTTTCGGCTCAGGATATGAACAACGGTGATATTCTTTCTTACGACTGCTCTTACAACAATCTTGAGCTTTCTATGGGAAAAGAAAAAGAATTATCTATTCTTGACGAGCGTTTTAAGGCTTATTATAATTTTATACAGCAAGAATTTCAAAAGGATAACTACACGCTTACTGGCATGGGGGTTAATCCTTACAGAGATTTCAATCGCAACGTTCCTATTCCTAACGAACGTTATAGGATGCTTTTTCATTATCTTGGTTCTTACAAAAATCACAAAGACTGCGGTGTTAATTTTCATCCTTATCCCACTTACGGAAGTTTTTCGAGTGCTTCTCAAGTTCAGCTTGATGTGGATTTTAGTGAGCTTATTCCTACTATTCAGGCGTTTTCAAAGCTTGAACCTGTTAAGGCTTTTCTGTTTTCTAACTCTGTACTGATTGACAGTGAACGCGAACTGCTCTGCTGTCGTGATATGCTTTGGGAGGACAGTATGCACGGGCTTAATCCTAAGAACATTGGAATGTTCAACTGCGATTTGAACAGCACTGACGATTTGCTTTCTTATATTGAATCGACAAGCATTTACTGCGTTCAGCGAGATGGCAAATATATTGATTTTGCTCCAATTAAGATTTCTGAATATTTTGACAAGCCTTATATCACTGGTGAATATTTTGAAGACGGAGAGTACAAGGCTATTAAATTCAAGCCTGAAATTAACGATGTAGAATATCTTAGGACTTTTAAGTTTGAGGATTTGACATTTCGCGGTACTATTGAATTCAGGAGCGTTTGCTGTCAGCCGATTGCGGACAGAATGACTGTTGCGGCTTTTCATCTTGGTCTTAAAAACAAGGCGCGTGAGTTAAACGCTATTCTTGATGAGGACTACACTATTTATCATCACGGATACTCGGCGGATCAGCTTAGAAAGATATTCGTTAAGCGTGATTTGCCTGAGTTTTTAGATTTGGCTAAGATGAAAGCTTTAACCAGACAAGTTTTGGATCTTTCATATACTGGCTTAGCTCAACGCGGTTTTGGTGAAGAAAAATATCTTACTCCGCTTTATAATCGTTTGGACGAGGGTGAAAATCCGGCTCAAAAGTTCTTGAATTTCAAAGAAAGTCATGATGATTTGGAAAAAATTATTTTGGAATATGCAAAGGTTGATTAGCATATTTTAGTTTCAAACATACTTTTATATAAGGCAGTCTGTTAGCGTGATGTTATTCGCAATAGCAGGCTGTTTTTATTATACGGATAAAAATTTGACTATGGCGATTATGTTGTGATATAATTATCAAGATACCATTATATAAAAAGCAAAGGACGTGAAGATATGCAAAGAGAAATTGTAAAAGATCCGCTTTTTCTCAGTCAAAAATCCGAACCAGCTACTAGGGCTGATTTGCAGATTGTTACTGATTTGATTGACACTTTAAAAGCGAATATTGAGCGTTGTGTCGGTTTGGCGGCTAACATGATTGGTGAGAAAAAACGTATTCTTATGGCTCTAGACGGCAATGATTTTTTAGTTATGATTAACCCAAAAATTATTGATGTATCCAAGCAGTTTTACGAGACTGCTGAGGGGTGTCTTTCTCTTAGCGGTGAGCGAAATGTAAAGAGATATGAGTCTATAGTTGTTGAATATCAGGACAAAAAGTTCAAGAAAAGAAAAAAGATTTTCAAAGGTCACGTGGCACAAATTATTCAGCATGAAATGGATCATTTTGAGGGTATATTAATATAGTCTTGAATTTAGTGTAAATATGTGCAAACACATAAGTAAAGATTTTACGGATTTAATGTTACTGTTTGGCGATAGATACATGTTCGCTCTTTGACTTGCTTGAATTAAAACAAGCTTCGAATAATGTTAACAATATCCAAATTCGTGCGTTTGGCGTGTAAATATGTGCCATAAGTCTTGACGAAAAGGCTGAAAAGTTATATAATAAAAGGTAACGACTGTTTTTCACAGTACATTTTAAAGGAGGATGAAAAAATGAGTAAAAAACCATTTTATATTACCACCCCGATTTATTATCCATCGGGAAATCCGCATATTGGGCATTGCTATACTACTGTTGCGTGTGATTCTATTGCGAGGTATAGACGAATGCAGGGTTATGACGTGATGTTCCTTACTGGTACTGATGAGCATGGTCAGAAGATTGAGGAAAAAGCTAACGAAGCTGGCATTACTCCTAAGCAATATGTTGATGAGATTGTTGAAAAATTCAAGGCGCTTTGGTCTTTGATGAACGTTAATTATGACAGATACGTTAGAACTACTGATGATTATCACATTGAGACTGTTCAGAAGATTTTCAAGGAGCTTTACGATAAAGGTTACATTTACAAGGGTGAATATTCTGGAAAATACTGTACTCCATGCGAGAGTTTTTGGACTGACAGCCAGCTTGTTGACGGCAAGTGTCCTGAGTGTAACCGTGATGTTATTGAGGCTAAGGAAGAGGCTTATTTCTTCAAAATGTCACCTTTTGCTGACAGAATTGAAAAGCTTTTGACTGAAACTGATTATCTTCAGCCAAAGAGCCGTGCAACTGAGCTTGTAAACAATTTTATCAAGCCTGGTCTTGAAGATTTATGCGTATCTAGGACTACTTTCAAGTGGGGTATTCCTGTAACATTTGATGACAATCACGTAGTTTACGTTTGGATTGACGCTTTGTCAAACTATATTTCAGCACTTGGTTTTTGGAACGAGGCTTACACTGATTACGAAAAATACTGGCCTTGCGATGTTCACATGGTTGCCAAGGACATCATGAGATTCCACGCTATTATTTGGCCTGCAATGCTTATGGCACTTGAACAGCCACTTCCAAAGCATTTGGCAGTTCACGGCTGGATTACTTTCAACGGTCAAAAGATGAGCAAGTCTTTAGGCAACGTTGTTGATCCATTTATTCTTGCTGAGAGATACGGTGTTGACGCGATTAGATATCACATTTTGCGTGAAATGGCGTTGGGCGCTGACAGCTCATTCTCGAACGAGATTATGATTAACAGAATCAACTCTGATCTTGCTAACGGACTTGGAAACCTTGTTTCGAGAACTGTTGCTATGGTTGACAAATATTTTGGCGGAACACTTCCAACAGAGCGTCAGGCTGGTGAGTTTGATGATGATCTTATTGAAATTTCAAAGGGACTTAAGGCTAAGGTTGACGAATATCTTGACAAGACACAGCTAAACAACGCATTGGCTGAAGTTTTCAAGGTTGTATCACGTGCTAACAAGTACATTGACGAGACTGCTCCTTGGATTTTGGCTAAGGACGAAAGCAACAAGGCTAGGCTTGCGACTGTTCTTTACAATTTACTTGAGGCTATCAGGCTTGCGACAATTCCGCTAAGTGCATTCATGCCTGAAACTATGCCTAAGGTTTGGGAGCAGATTGGTGCAAGCTCTGACGATTTGGAATACTCAAAGGCTGATATTTTCGGCGTTTTACCACTAGATGTAAGCATTAAAAAGGGTGAGATTATCTTCCCTAGAATTGACGTTGAAAAGGAAATTGAAGAGCTAAACAGCATAATTTCCAACAACGCACCTGCTGACGACAACGACGGATTTGAAGCTCCTGAGGTATCTGAGCAGATTGATTTTGATTCATTCATGAAAGTTGACTTGCGAATCGCAAAGGTAGTTGAATGCGAAAAAGTCAAGAAGTCAAAGAAGTTACTTCGCTTACAGCTTGACGACGGTTTAGGCGGCAGACAGGTAGTTTCAGGAATTTCAGAGTGGTACACTCCTGACGATTTGATAGGCAAGAAGGTAATTGTAGTAGCAAATCTAGCACCTGCAAAACTTTGCGGAGTTGAATCAAACGGAATGATTTGCGCTGCAGACATGCCTGACGGTTCATGCAAGGTTATTTTACCTGATCAAGATTTGCCTTGCGGTTCTAAGGTTAGATAGTCTGATTAATCTATATTTTTTAGATAAAAAAGTTTTAATAATAAAAACCCTGCCTGTACGGCAGGGTTTAATATGCGCCTGTAGCTCAGCTGGATAGAGCAATAGCCTCCGACGCTATGTGCCGTGCGTTCGAATCGCATCAGGCGTACCATAAAGATTACACAAAAAAGATATACACTCGAAAAAGCCCATAGAATAGGGATTTTCGGGTGCTTTTTTGTCGAAAAATTCAGATCAAAAACCGTAGATATAAAAAGCTGATTTTGGCACATTAGTGGAAACGAACGGTAGAGTCGGGAAATTCAATGCGAAATCAGTGAAAATCCACTTCACTTTCCTGCACTTTACATATAAAATAATATACAAACTTCAAAAGACTTTCTTGTTTAATATAACGAGGAAGTCTTTTTTGCATTTAGTGGCAAAATCATTACATAGCCGTAATTTTAAGAAATTAAAGTTGCGGCTTTTTCTATTACAGAGAGAAGGTGAAAAATGTCAAACAATTATGACGGAATCAAAAATCAATCATGGGGCATCGAAATTGAATGCACAGGTTTGACGAGATCAGCTGCAGCTAAAGCGATTGGAAAAGCCCTAAATAGTGAACCCGAACATTACGGCGGAGGCTATGATAAATACTATATCAGAGATAGCAACAATCGGAAATGGTCTGTGGTCTATGATTCGAGCATCAAAAGAGTAGATAAAAACGGAAATGATGCTTCGAGAAATTATTCAGTTGAGATTGTAAGCCCTGTTTTGCAATACGAAGATATTCCGTTGCTTCAAGAAATTGTTCGAGTCGTAAGAAAAGCCAACGGCGTGACTGGACCGCAGTATTCTGCTGGGATACACATTCACATCAATGGTGCTCCGTATACTGCTCAAAGCTTAAGAAATCTCGTGAATATTTTTGCAAGTAAAGAGGATTTCCTCTTTGATATGCTCCAAGTTTCGCCGATGCGTGAAACGTATTGTAAAAAGGTTGATAGAGAATTTCTAGAAAAATTGAATAAAAATAAACCGAAAACGATTGAAGCAATCCAAAAATTGTGGTACAAAGGCAACGATGATGACGTATATCGGCATTACTCAGATACGAGATACAGAGCCTTGAATTTGCATTCTTTCTTTTCAGATGGGCATTTTGAGATTAGAGCAGCCAATTCATCTCTTCATGCTGGTATCATCCGTTCATACGTTGTCTTGGCTTTGGCTATTAGTAATGCAGCTCTCACTCGGAAATATTGCTCCCCCATTCAGTCTCAAAGTGATAATTTAAGGTACAGCTGTCGTGTCTGGATGATTAATTTAGGTCTGAATGGCGATGAGTTCAAAAACTGCAGAACGCATTTGCTGTCCCATTTAGATGGCTGTATTTCATGGCGAAACCCTGAAGATGCGATTGCACAAAGACAACGTTTGAAATTACAGCGAGAAGCCACACAAGAGCAAGCTGTCGAGCCTGTAAGCGACTTTCAGGAGCAAGCCGAGGAACTACCCCACCAAGAAGTTACAGGCGATTTTGAGGAGGATTTTGATGAGGAAATGGGAATTACAATGTCGTTTTAGGAGGTTAATATGAGCAAAGAAAAGTTATACATTGCATATGGTAGCAATATCAATCTGGAGCAAATGGCGTTTCGTTGTCCGACCGCTGAAATCGCTGGCAAGGGACTTCTAAACGGCTATGAATTGCAGTTTAAGCATCACGCAACGATTGAGAAAAATGAGGAATCTAAAGTTCCTGTTCTTTTGTGGAGGCTAAAAAATCAAGATGAGCAAAGCCTGGATAAATATGAGGGGTACCCGAAATATTATCGCAAGGAGAATTTGAGCCTTGAAATTAACGGCAAAAATGTTGATGCAATGATGTACATTATGAACGGAAATCAGGCGATTTCAATGCCGACTGAAAGCTATTTTCATGCGATAAAACAGGGATATATCGACAACGGCTTGGATTTGGATTATCTTGAAACCGCCTTGCAACAGGCGATGGAATTCGAGGAATCGCTGTCGCTGTCAGACGATTTTCAAATGATATTTTAGAAAGCGAAGTGACGAAATGAAATACAGAGGTTTGAATGTGAAAATAAATCAGGCGAAAAATATTCCACGGTATGACAAGCAAAACAAGCTGATTTTGTGCGATGGTTTTCGGATTGAGATTTCTGAAAAAGAATCCGATGAAATCCTCGCAGACTTGTTTTTTATCGCTGTTGGGTTCGAGATTTTGAAGCTTGATATCCACGAAGCACAACAGTTTGCGATGGATTATGTTGAGTGTGAACTAAAAAAAGGAGCTAAAAATCTATGAACCCCCTAAAAATAAAAACAACCCTAAATCGCAAAGAACCTGAATATCGCCTACAGGAGTGCATTATTGAGAAGTCAATCGGAGTATCCCACGATGAGTTTGAGACCTTTCGCAGAAATCTTTTGAAGGACAATCCGCACATTCAAAAGCATCGAGATTTGATGTATAAAGACGATAAAAATAACTATCATTGCCTCTTGATTTACGATGAGGAACAAGGCGATGGGGTCTTAATTGAGTCCGAAGGGGCGAATTATGCCCGATACAGCCAATATATTCCAAACGCAAAACTGTTGATAAAGCAGCATGAAATGACGCAGATTCAAGAAATGAAATTCTATTGTCCCTTAAAGATTACGCTTGATTCAAATAAAATGGATAGCGATGAATTTGAGGAGATTCTGGATTGTGAAGCAATCGATTATGAGACTGAAATAAACAAATACCTCGAAAATTTCATATTGCCAGAGGAAAAAGAGCGTGGTTTGATGCATTGGTATTATGAGGAAAATTCAATTAGCAAGAAAGTTCAGTCCGCTTTTATGTCAGTTGAGGCGATAAATAATCAGCTGTATGGCGTGGTTACAGCGACAATTCGTGGCGAATTAACTACCAATGAACTTAAGCAATTTTCAGAATATTGCGTTGGACAAATGAGTGATGGCTGGGGCGAGGTTCTTGAGCAAAAACCAATTAAAACTCCCGATGGCGAGATTTACGTTAGCTTTTGGAATAACAGCTACGAATATTATTTCAAGCAAGAACGTGAAATTTTTGAAACACAAGAAGATTTAAATCAAAACTTCGGCATGAGTTTATCAATGTAAGCAGTTGAATCAAAAGATTTGACTGCTTTTTTTGCAAAAATAAGAGAGGAGATGATGCCAATGCTAAAATATTTCGACGCATTTGCAGGAATATCTGGATTTCGTTCAGCATTTGAGCGAGTCGTAAGCTTCGAATGCGTAGGATTTTGTGAAATTGATAAATTCGCACAAAAAGCCTACAAAACGCTCTATGACACAGGAAAGGAGCCTTTTTATGAAAACATCACAACCATCGATACAGCAAATATGCCAGACTTTGATTTGCTCGTTGGAGGACCACCTTGCCAAAGTTGGAGCATTGCCGGAAAACGTGGATTTTTCGAGGATGCAAGAGGAAATCTGTTCCTTGAATACATTAGAATTCTTAAAGAAAAACGACCTAAGTATTTTATCGCTGAGAATGTTCCCGGATTGCTTAATGCATCGCAAGGGGCATGCTTTAATGTCATCCTTGAAGAAATTTCAAAATTGGGGTATGGCATATCGTGGAATGTGCTTAACAGCGCCGATTTCGGTGTTGCGCAATCACGAAAACGGGTATATATTGTCGGATTTCTTGGAGACCGATGTCCCACAGAAATACTGGCTTTCACAGGCACAAACGCAGAAAATCGCACAGGCAGAAAATCTCAACTGCTGATTAACGGCAGTCAGGGCTCACGAGTTTACTCACCTGATGGTGTCGCCATCACGCAGACGGCGCTTGGCGGTGGAAATGGCTCTAAGACGGGACTTTATCTCATTGATATGAACGCTCCACCTAATTTAACCGACAAGACGAGATGCATCACAGCACGCCAAGATTCGGGAGTTTCCAAGCATAAAGGTGAGCATTCTGCGGTTTTTGTGGACTTGAATGAGAACCCGAAAGTTACAGATACAGCGAGATGTTTGCACACAAGAATGGACTTGGGAGTAAGCACTGGAACTCATAAAGGCGAACGTTCTGGGGTTTTGGCTGAGAAAAATCAATACGATTTACAACGAGCAATCCTTAACCCATTTAAAGAAAAGACTCGCCAAAATGGACGTAGAATCAAGAATCCGAATGAGCCAATGTTTACGCTGACAGTGACCGACAAACACGGAATCGTCCACAACGGAAGAATCCGCAGACTTATGCCCGTTGAGTGCTGGAAATTGCAAGGTTTTACAAAAGAACAGTTTGAAAAAGTCCGAGATTCTGGGGTTTCTGATGCGCAACTGTACAAGCTTGCAGGCAACGCAGTTACGGTAAATGTCGTGGAAGCGATTGCGAGAAACTTATTGAAATTTGATAACGAGGTGGGAAAATGTTAACATTCATAATCGGGGTATTTGTGGGAAGCACGATTGGAATATTCACAATAGCGCTTTGCAACGCCGCAAGACAGGCGGATGAGAACTCTAAGAAGTTGAGTGGAAAAAGCGAGTAAGCAATAAGAAATTCTTTTCAGCAAAGAAAAAAAGTAAGTCGTTTTGCCAATGACAGAAAAAAACTGTGATATGCAAGGCGATATTTCTGTTCATTGGCGAAGCAGAAAGGACAAAAATGAACAGTTTTATGAGTTGGGTGGGCGGTAAAAAATCTCTGCGAGATGAGATTTTAGCGAGATTTCCACCCTATTATGAGCGATATATCGAGGTTTTCGGGGGCGCTGGGTGGGTGCTGTTTCACAAGCCACCGAATATGAATTTTGAAACGTTCAACGATTTCAATTCCAACCTTACAAATTTGTATCGCTGTGTACGAGATAAACCCGATAGGTTGAAAAACAAACTAAGGTATTGTTTAAACTCACGAGATGATTTCAACTGGATTTCGGGATTGCATAAGCGAGGTCTTTTTCCGAGGTTTCGGGACGTTGATAGGGCGGCGAAATTCTATCAATTAATCAGATATTCCTATGCTTCGGGGCTGGACAGTTTTGGCAGTCAGCCACATTCGATTTGGTCGGATTTTCCGTTGATTGATATGGCGTCAAGGCGACTGCAAAAGGTCGTGATAGAAAACAAGGATTTCGAGGCTTTAATCAAGCAATATAAGCGAGATACGAGCTTTTTCTATTGCGATCCGCCGTACTTTTCGACTGAAAATTACTACAAAGATGTTGGGTTTACTAAGAAAGACCATATCAGACTTCGGGATGCGCTAATTTCAAGCGATAGTATGTTTCTTGTCAGCTACAATGATTGCCCTGAAATCCGAGAAATCTGGGATGTCCCGAACATTCACATCAAGGAAATCAGCAGAATTAATAACCTAGCACAGCGGTATGAAAAAGGCAGTCAGTATGCTGAACTTTTCATCGCAAATTACGATATGAACGAGCGAAAAAATGGACAAATGCAGCTTTCGCTCTTCGGGTGTGAGTAAGAAAAATGGAGGATTTTTATGAAAAAAGAGAACATGGTTTACACGAGTGCGATAGTCGATGACAACGGAAATATCTTTGTTCCGGGTGTGTATTTAGAGGCAGGAACGTCCGTAGAATTGGCTATTAAGGTTGTTCCGGGAAAATTTGAAATCGCTATGTTTCCAAACGATGAGGACGAGGAGATGCTTTATGATGAGATTTGTTGAGTCAGCAAAAATATACAGAGTTTTGGGCAAAAGAGGGCGAATTACGATTCCATTTGCAATTCGAAGCGAGGTAGGAATTTCGAGCAATGATATATTAAGTTTCGCATCAAATGGCAATCAGGTTGTCATTACAAAAGAAAAAATCTGCAATGATTGCAAGTCGCAAGCGCAGAAAATCACCGATGGTCTGACGTTTCGGGAGAAAAAGGAGCTGTTGTGTTGCTTATTAGATGAGCAAAAAAATTGTATTAGGAGATGAAATAAATGAAATTACGAATTTATCAAATCGAACATGACCTTGATGTAAACGGCGTTCGATACGAGGGATACAGCGATACTCTGCGGTTACAGGGCAAAATTGAGCCGTCAATTTATCGCCAGGTTTATGGAGGTGAAGTTGCGTGCAACGGCTTAGAGGAGGTCTTCAACAAATTCAATAATGACTATTCTCCGGGATATTGTACGGAATCAATGTCGCTGAGTAATATAATTGAGGTCTGTGACGGCGTCCTAAAAGGAGTATATTTCGTTGACAGCTACGGCTTTGAGAAAATTGAGTTTGATGCAAGTCAGACAATCCATGACGACATCATCAAAATTCTCATCATCGAACCACAAAAAGAGCCGTATGAAGCCGAAATTCAGAACAAATATCAGGCGATTAAGAGCGTTGTGGGTGGACTGATTGAGGCTGTGCATCTCTTTGAGGACAACGCTTTTATCTACTGCAATGACGAGTATCGATTGCATGATTTTGAGGGAAATCGATACATTGAGGGTGTGCCGTTCGCTGGGAATATTATGATTATTGGTGACGGTGGAAATGGCGAAAACTGTTCGCTCACCGACAGCCAAATTCAGCGATATACCGACCTTTATCGTGAACCCGACCTCACAATTACGCAAGAAATCCTCGAGGAAGATATGGGTATGACGTTTACGGCTTGGTAGAAATTTGACAAATTAAAACATTTATGATACATTAGAATTAATCGAAAAATCATTTGTGTAAGCTGCCTAAATCCTTGCAGATTAAATTGTTGCTAACGTAGAAAATCCCGAAAGCACTGGCTTTGTTCGTGATTTTGTGATATCTTATGTCGTGAAAGGGGCGATATTATGCGAAATAAAATATTTATCGCAATTCTTTGCGGACTACTGCTCACGGGATGTGGGAAAGCTGAGGAAAGTGCGGTTAAAGCGGAGCAAAATATTCAAAATGAGCCGACCGCTACAACCGTGCAGACTACGATTACACCCCTAATTACGACCACGGAAACAACGAAAACAACGACGGTTCCGACAACGACTGTTACAACTACGAAAATTTCAACTTTGAATAAGCCTAAAATTGATGTCTCAGAGCCAATTCAGGAGATAGAAAAACCTGTTGTAAATGTGGATATATCGCAGGATAATGAGGATAAGTCGGATGAAAAGCAGAGTGGGACGACCACGATCACGACTACCATAACCACAACCGAACCGCCAAAGCCTGTGACAGAAAAACCTGTGACAACCTACGCAGAATCGGGGATTTCGCAGTCTGAAATTGAGGAAATCAACCGATATATCAAGCAAGCAGCACAGTCCTATGGCATCGGAACGGCTTGTGCGGACTGCAACAACGAGGGTGCTGTGATTTTAAGCGGAAACCACGATATATGGACGAAATATTCGTTTAATGCGCCGATCAGCACAAAAATTAATAAGACGGTGGACTCGATAAAATCCGCCGTGGATTCAGATATTAAATCGATATACAGCGAGTGGATTCAAAGCGGAGAAACCGCCGAGGATATTGCAGAATGTCTATATATAAGCGTTTACTGGGAAAAAGATACGAACAAATATTGGCTTTACCTAATGTGGTAAATGAAAATCAACACAGACCTATGGTGCGAACCGTAGGTCTTTTTTTATTGGAGAAAGGACTAAAATAAATGAACAAAATAATAACAAAAGCAGTCTCAGTGCTTTCGATTTTTGCGATTATTTGCACTATGATTCCAGTCGGATTGGTGGCTTCAGCAGCGGAAAATGCTGTTGTTCAGATTGAAAATGCGAGTGGACTTGGCACGAAAAATGACATGACAATTGGCAATGGCTACACGATTCACGCAAATAATTATTGGTGCATGATTCACACAGAGGGAAGCAAACAGGCGGTTTATTGCCTAGAACCTGGGAAAACCGTCTCCACTGGCGATAAATACGATCAGGATTTGACAGATAAATATCTCGAAAATATTAAGAATAGCACGCTGGATTCAAGTGAAATTCGTAGGTCTTTGGGGCAAGTTTTCCTCTATTCTTACACAGGTTCACTCGATTCTGTAGATGCCTACAACCGCTATGTTGCTACACAAATGTTGGTTTGGGAAGTCATTGTTGGGCAGCGTGATTTGAACTTCAATCGTGTAAATAATGGCTATACCTTGGTCGAAAATATGCTTGGGAATTTCCAGTCGGACTACGCTGGGCAGGTCGTTAGCGGTTACTATTATGAGTACGAATCTCAAATTAAGGCGCATTCAAAGGCTGTTTCATTTGCGAAAATCTCGACAAATTCAGCTGAAAAGAACGCTGTAATCGCAACTTCTGACGGCACTTACACGTTTACGGACAGCAATAATGTGCTTGCAAATTTTGATGCAACCGTAACGAACGGTTCTGTCGTTTCAAAGTCAAATAATATATTGAATATCAAGGCAGATGACGGCAAAATCGCAATGGTTACCTTAACACAAAACAACGTGTCTGAGTCTGGCGAGTTGACTGGATTTCTCACATTGACGAACGATTCCACGCAGACTTTGGCGGAACTGAAAGCTGACCCTAGAAAATATTATGTGGCAGTCAAGGGTCTCGAAAACGGAAATCTTGAAATTATCAAGACCTCAGAAGATGGGATTATCGCCGATATTTCGTTCGTTGTGACGGGCAACGGCAACACATACAACGTCAAAACGGATAAGAACGGGAAAATAAATATCCTCAATTTGAAGGCTGGCGAGTACTCCGTAACCGAGGTCGTGCCAGTTCGTTATGAAACTCAACAGACGAAAAAAGTGACTGTTCAAGCAGGAAAAACTGCTTCCATTTCATTTTCAAACACCCTCAAAAAAGGCACAATCAAAATAAACAAGCAGTCTGAGGACGGTGAAAATGGTGGCCGAACTTTTGAAATTTCTGGCAATGGCAAGATGTATACAATTAATACAAACAACGATGGAGTTGCGATTTTAAGCGATATTCCTGTGTTTGACAGCGATAACAGCAAGATTGTGTACACGATTTCCGAGAAAAATGTTCCCGTGAAATATGTCGTCCCCGCCGACCAAACTACGACACTTACGGCGTATGCAACTACGACTAAAACATTCAAAAATATTTTGAAAAAGTTTACTGTAGAGGTGACGAAAAAGGATTCGGAAGTGGACAATTCTGGAGGCAACGCAACGCTTTCAGGTGCGGTTTATGGCGTATTTCAAGGCGATAAGCTGATCGACACCTACAGCACAAATGCTAACGGATACTTCAAAACTAGGGAATATATCTGTGGCGACGATTGGACTATAAAAGAAATTTCAGCATCTGAGGGTTACCTCTTGGACGAGAAAATTCACAAAATTGGTACACAGGCTAAAAACTATACAATAGAGAAAAATAACCTTAAAATGACGGTATATGAGGAAATTATTAAGGGCAATATCGAGATTATCAAGCATAATGATGACGGTTCAACGCAAATTGAAACGCCTGAAATTGGAGCGAAATTTGAGGTTTATCTGAAATCTGCTGGCAGCTACAAAAATGCGAAATCTACAGAAAAAGATACCCTAATCTGTGATGAATTTGGGTACGCAAAGTCTAAGGATTTGCCATATGGAATCTATATCGTACACCAAATTATGGGCAACGAGGGTGTGGAATTAATGGGCGATTTTGATGTAAAAATTAGCGAAAACAGCAAGACTTATCGCTATTTAATCAACAATTCCTCGTTTAAGGCTCTCGTGAAAATAGTCAAGAAAGATGCTGAAACAGGCGAGATTATTCCTGTTTCAGGCATCGGTTTTAAGGTGTGGGACAAGGCGAATAACGGCTATGTTTCGCAGATAATCAACTATCCAACACAGGTTACGATTGATGAATTTTACACGGATGAGAGCGGTAGTCTGATGATGCCGAGTGAGCTTGTTTATGGTGATTATGAGCTCCACGAAATTCAGACGGCTGACGGATATTTTCTTGGCACAAAGGTTGTTCCATTTAGCGTTGATGGAACTGAAAAAAACATTACAGTCGAGAAATTCAATATCGCTCAAAAAGGGAGAATCAGCGTAAAAAAAATGGGTAAAGCGTTCACAAATGTGGCTGTTGCATCGTCAGCTTATACTAATGAAAACGGAAATATGATAGTGAATCCGACCACGTATTCCCCTATTTTCAGCGAAGTCCCACTTGCAGATGCGTTATTTCAAATCATCGCAAACGAGGATATTATCACGGCTGATGGCACGATTCGAGTAAGAAAAGGCGAGGTTGTAGCCCAACTCAAAACCAACGAAAATGGCTATGGTACGTCAGATTTGCTATATCTTGGTGAGTATGAGATTAAAGAAATCTTCGCTCCATATGGGTATGTTCTAAATGCTGAATCAGATTTTGTGGAGCTAACCTATGCAGGACAGGAAATCGAGGTGAGGGAAACTGTGGAAACAGCGTTTGAAAATGAATATCAGAATGTGGAAATAAGCCTTGAAAAATGGCTTGAGACCGATGATTTGTTCGGTATTGGCTCGGATTTGGAGTACACAAATATCCGCTTTGGGCTGTTCGCTGACGAAGAAATTATGGCAGCCGATGGAACAGTAATTCCAGAGGGTGGACTCATCGCTGAAGTGGCGCTAGATAGCGATTCAAAGGCGGTTTTCACTGAAAAAATTCCAATTGGAAGATACTATGTGCAAGAGATTTCAACGGATGAAGGTTATGTTCTGAACGGCGAAAAGTATCTCGTGAATTTTGAGTATATGGGGCAAGAATGTGAAACAGTTTACTTGTCCGCAAATGACGGTATATCCATCAAAAACCACATTATTCGTGGTTCTGTCGAGGGCAAAAAGGTATCCGAAAGTGACGAACCGCTAGCAAATGCAATCTTCGGATTGTTCGCTGTTGACTGCACCAAATTTACAACTGAAAACGCATATTTGACGGCTATTTCTGATGAAAATGGTCGTTTTTCTTTTGAAAATATTCCGTTTGGAAAGTATGCCATTCGTGAGATTGAGGCGCCTGTTGGGTATGTTTTATCTAATGAAATTTTTGAAGTTGAGGTTATGGAAAATGGTCAGGTGATTGAGATTGTTGCTGAAAACAAGCTGATTCGTGGCAATGTTTCGGTTACAAAAATTGATGAAGAATACCCTGAAAACAAGCTGTCTGGTGCGGAATTTACGGTGTACGCTGACGAGGAAGGCACCCGTGAAATCGGCAAATTAGAGGAAATCGACAAGGGAATGTACACGTTTGATAACCTCGAATACGGCAGATATTTCTTGAAAGAAACTGTTGCTCCTGACGGTTTTGTTCTCGATGAAAATGTGTATGAATTTGAGATTTTGGAGAACGGCAAAACTGTGGAAATTACGAACACTGAGGCAGGAAATGGTTTTGCGAACGCACCAATCACTGGCACTGCTGAAATCACTAAAAAAGATGTGTCGGACGGCAAACTGATTCCAGATTGCGGTATAGAGATTTTGAGCAAGGACGGCAACGTGATTTTTCGAGGCAGAACTGATGAAAACGGCGTTGCGACCTTTGAAAAGCTTCGTTACGGCGAGTATTTCTACCGTGAATTTGACGCACCGAATGGCTATATACTTGACGAAACTGCGTATCCGTTTTCGATTACTGAGGATGGCGAAATCATCAAATGTGAGATGACTAATGAGAAAATTCCGACGCCATATTACAATGATTCTGCGCCTAAAACTGGCGATAATTTTCCGATGAAAGCGTGTTTTGCCGTAATCGGTTCAACCCTTGCAATGCTCATAAGTTCGGTTTCTAAAAAGAAGAAAAGAGGTTGATTTTATGAAAAACAAAACAAAAAAAATCCTCGCAATCGCCGTAGTTGTGATTCTAATGACCACGTTATGTTCGGTTAACGTGTTCGCTGCTGGCGATGTTGCAAAGGCGATTGAAAGCACTTGGACGACCGCAGGAAGTCAGATTAAAACGATTGTCAACAACGTGGTTTTCCCTGTAATTGACGTAATACTGGCGATTTTGCTGTTCACGAAGATAGCCACCTCTTACATGGATTATCGAAAACATGGGCAGTTTGAGTGGGCGGCTCCTGCAATTTTATTCGGCTGTCTTATCTTCTCGTTGACCGCGCCGCTGTATATCTGGACAATAGTAACAATCTAAAGAAAATGGCGAAATACCACCCTTTTAAGCTTTAAGAAAGGAGAAAATTATGCCCTACATCTCATTTACAAACGAGCAAAAAGAACAAGCAAACAACGTAGATTTAGTGGATTTTCTGAAGTTTCGTGGTGAGAAATTACAGCGAATCGGACGTGAATTTAAGCTTATTTATTACAATAGTTCTGGCAAACACGACAGCATTACAATCAGTGGCTCACGTTGGTTTGACCATAAAAGTCAGGTTGGTGGTGGTGCGATAAAGTTCATGCAAACATTCTACGATATGGATTTTCCTATCGCAGTGCAGTCGCTTTTGGGAATGAATTTAGAGGTGTCATACACGCCAAAAACCGCATCAGAGCGTAAGATTGAAGAGCCTAAAGCGTTTGTGTTGCCTGAAAAAAATTCGGATATGCACAGGGTTTATGCGTACCTTATCAAGCAACGGTTTATCAGTCCAAACATCATCACGCACTTTGCAAAAAAGCATCTCATCTATGAGGACAAAGATCATCACAATGCGGTATTTGTGGGAGTTGACGAGGAAAATATCCCTCGTCAGGCACATAAACGTTCGACAAATTCGTTCGGTCAAACTTTCCGTATCACTTGCGAGGGCAGCGACACAAAATATAGCTTTGCACATTTTGGAACATCAAATCTGCTTTATGTGTTCGAGGCTCCGATTGATATGCTCAGCTACCTCACTTTGAACCCTCAAAGCTGGCAGAAACACTCATATATCGCCATGAACGGTGTCTATGAAAGTGCTGTTTTAACGGCATTAAAAAGCCATTCAAACTTATCTGAAATTGTTCTTTGCACCGATAATGACGAGGGCGGAATTGATGCCGTTGATAGACTCACGGATATTTTAGTCCAAAATGGCTTTGATGACATCTCAAGATTATCTCCAAAATTTAAGGACTGGAATGAGGATTTAAAGGCGATTAATGGCTTAGAACCGCAGAATTCAGTCGCTCACCAAAGAAAAGATTTGTTTTGTGAAGTCACGTCAAATCTTCAATTTTTTGAGTGCAATAATTCTGTTTTTATGAAAATATCTCAAACGTATAAAAACGAACAATATAAATTTTTAGCCGAGATTGCATTAGCATTCTCGGCTTTTTTGCTGTCAAAATCAGATCAGGGGCAGTGCTTTGAAATGCTCAAAACTAAGCTATATCGGGATTATCGAGCGTATGGCGACAAAAGCAAAATGCAGACGAAGAAAAATAATCTAAGTCAGGCAATGAAGAATTTCAATGCGAATTATCAGAAATCTTCACGAACTTCTGAGCAGACGAAATTGCTTGCAAAGTGCCTGTTTGAGGTTGCAAACCAAGCTGTGAAATGTGAGGTCGAACAGGAGTTGATACAAGAAAAATGCCTAAAATTCGAGGAAAACGGAGGTTATAAAAATGTCACAGAGCCAACTAATCGGACTCATCATCCTGTCAGCGATTTTCATCACGCTGTTGATTCTGGCATACTGCAGCAACAACTATAGCCTCAACGGGATTAAAAGCAAAACGGTCGGTCAGGGACAACACGGAACAGCGAGGTTTTCGACCAAGTCTGAGATAAAGAAAACGTATGAGAAGATCGAATTTTTGCCCAATAAATGGCGAAATGGAGAGGAGCTCCCCGCTGTTCAAGGAACGATTGTTGGGTGCAAATCAAAGCTTAAAAAAACCTATGCTTTGGTCGATTCCGGTGATGTCCACACGCTTATGATTGGCGCGGCAGGTGTGGGTAAAACTGCATATTTTTTGTATCCAAACATCGAGTACGCCTGTGCATGTGGGATGTCTTTTTTGTCGACTGATACCAAGGGCAACGTTGCCCGAAATTACGGTGAAATCGCCCAAAAACATTATAGTTACAAAGTTTCTGTGCTGGATCTTAGAAATCCAACAAAGAGTGATGAGAGTAATATGTTGCACCTTGTGAATAAATATATGGACGTTTTTAAGGCTGATAAAAGCAATCTCGGAGCAAAGGCAAAAGCCGAGAAATACGCCAAAATTACGGCAAAAACGGTTATTAATATCGGCGGTGGAGATTATTCAAATATGGGCCAAAATGCGTTTTTCTACGATGCCGCTGAGGGGCTGATGGCATCGCTGATCCTCCTAATTGCGGAGTTTGGCGAGGAAAACGAACGGCATATTGTTTCAGTTTTCAAGTTGATTCAGGATTTGCTTGAGCCTGTAAAAGAGGGCGAAAATCAAGGAAAACCGCAGTCGGGATTTAAGATTTTGATGGATAAACTTCCAGATGAGCACAAGGCAAAATGGCTCGCTGGGTCGGCTCTGCATTCGTCCGATCAGGCGATGCTGTCGGTCATGTCAACAGCACTTTCACGGCTAAACAGCTTTATAGATAGCGAACTCGAGCAACTTTTGTGTTTTGGAACAACGATTGATGCGGAAAAATTTTGCGCTGAAAAATCGGCACTATTCATAATTTTACCCGAAGAAGATCCAAGCAAGCATTTTATGGTGAGCCTAATTATTCAACAAATGTATCGTGAAATTCTTGCGATTGCGGACGAAAACGGTGGTAAACTGGAGAATCGAGTAATGTTCTACTGCGATGAGTTTGGAACTTTTCCTAGAATTGATGGTGCTGAATCAATGTTTTCAGCCTCCCGTTCACGAAAAATTTCGATGGTTGCAGTGATTCAATCGTTCGCACAGCTTGAGCAAAATTACGGAAAACAAGGCAGTGATGTCATCATCGACAACACGCAATTGACGATATTTGGCGGTTTTGCACCCAACAGTTCGAGTGCGGATATTCTGTCAAAAGCGCTCGGAGATCATACCGTGCTATCGGGTTCGGTGTCGCACGGTCGAGATAAATCGCAATCGTTGCAGATGATTGGGCGACCACTCATGACGAGCGATGAGCTGAAATCCATGCCAAAAGGTCAGTTTATCGTGATGAAAACAGGTTCACATCCGATGATTTCGCCCTTAAAGCTATATTTTGAGTGGGGCATAAATTTTGAAAATCCGTATCTTTTGGAGGATAAGGGCTCGAGGAAAGTCACCTATATGAGCAGTAACGAGTTGACGAGAGCGGTTGAAATGAAGTATCCGCAGAAGAAAAAGTTTGTTTCAAACGTGGAATACGAAGAGGACGAGTTCCCAATTTCACGCAAGAAACATATAAAAATTCAGACCTGAAAGGAGCATTAATTTGCGATACAAAAGAGAAATTTACGAGTACAAACTGCCCCATCGAGCTGTGGCGGTATATATGTATTTATCGAACAGAATGGGCAAAAACAAGGATTGTTACCCGTCCGTCAAGAGGGTTTCCGATGAGTTGAAGCTCTCAAAATCCACGGTATTTCGGGCATTAAATGACCTTGAAAACGCTGGACTGATTGAGAGATTTCCACGCTTTAGAGATTCTGGTGGACGGAGTTCGAATTTATATTCCATGAAAAATCAAGATGGATTGGATTGATGAAAATGTTCTTAAATTTTTAAGAAAAATGGAGGTGGTTATGTGTTTGACTGGATAGGCGATGCGATTGGCTGGGTCGGCGACAAACTGTTTGGGGTTGTCGAAAGCGTTGGTGAAACCATTTCTGAAGCCGTATGGGACATCATGCTGAGTTGGCTATATGAAACGATTTTCGGTGCAGTTTCAGACTTTTTTACAATGATAAACGGCGTAGGTTCGGGAATTTTTAGTCTTGGCTGGGTGCAAGCGTTCCTGACCCTCTTCTCATATTTTGGCTGGGCATTGTTCATTGCAGGCATGGTGGTCGCAGTGTTTGACGTTGCAATTGAATATCAGACGGGGCGAGCCAACATAAAAGGCGCTTTTTTGAATGTTTTAAAGGGATTCATGGCAGTGAGTTTGTTCACGGTCGTGCCAGTAAAGCTCTACGAATTTTGTGTCAGCTTGCAAGGCACGTTTTCGGACGATTTAATCAATGCTTTCATCGGCTCAAACCGCAGTGACTTGGGAACAACGGCGCATCTTGCACTGCAAACTTTTGCAGGAATTCCAGGTCTTTTGGTAATTGTAGAAATCCTCGCACTCGCATATTGCGTGGTGAAAATCTTCTTCCAAAACATCAAAAGAGGTGGGATTTTACTCTGCCAAATCGCAGTCGGAAGCCTATATATGTTCTCAATTCCGAGAGGATATTGCGATGGTTTCAACGGTTGGTGCAAACAAATTTTCGCACTTTGCCTAACCGCATTTTTGCAGACAACTTTGCTATTTTTAGGCTTGCTCACGATGCAGACGAACATCTTGCTCGGATTCGGAGTAATGCTTTCGGCGAGTGAAATTCCACGCATTTGTCAACAATTTGGGCTTGACACAAGCGTGAAAGTCAATATGATGAGCGTGACACATACCGTAAATACAGCGGTTCACGCAGGAAAATTTGTGGCGAGTAAGCTTGCGTAAAATACGTTATCACAGAGGAATAAACGCCTCTGCTCGATAAATCTCACATTTTTGTAAACAAAAACAAGGAGGCTTAAATGAAAACCTATATCTACCCAAGCAATCTAAAAGCAACCGCAAGAATGTGGCTGTGGAATATTAAAGACTTCGCAATCATCTGCCTTATGACGATAATTTCAGTCGTTACAATTACGCAAATTTGGACTTTTGCGCCTTTTGCAATCACGCTTGTGTTCGCATTTTTAAGCATTCGAATGGACGAAACAACTGTCATGGACTATATTTTTCATGCGTTTGCGTTCTTTTTGACGGCTCAGCAGATATATTTTTGGAAATAGAACATCGGAGGTAAAAAAATGAACACCAAAAAATCAACCCAAACGCTACTAGGACTAGAAAATTTCAGCAAGTACGGATTGCAAACTGCTAAGTCCGAACTTGCTTTTTTTATGGTGCAACCAACCAATATTTCGGTACTGTCGCAGAGCAATATTGATACGAAAATTCATCATTTTATGACGATTTTGTCGCTGATTCCAGAGCTGGAAATCATATGCCTTGACAGCAGTGAGTGCTTTGATGACAACAAGCAAAATATTCAGGTAAGATTGCGAACTGAGAGCAACGAAAAGGTCAGAAATATTCTAAAATTAGACTTAGATTTTCTTGACAATATCCAGTCTGAAATGTCGACAGCTAGGCAGTTTCTGTTCGCAATTCGCATGAAAAATCTGAAGCCCGAGCAAGTGTTTCAGCTTGTAAACCGTGTTGGAAAAACCATTTGCGACCATGGATTTGAAGCCAAAAGAATGACGAAAGATGAGACAAAAAGGATGCTTGCGATTTATTTTGAAACCTCGATGAATGGCGAGAAAATCGAGGATGTAGATGGTGAAGAATATTTAGAAATGGAGCATTTAAAATGATGATATTTAAGAAAAAAGAATTGACCGATGAGCAAATTTCACAAATTCGTGTTAAGAAATATTTTGACAGAATCACACCGAGTACGATAAAATTCTTTCCCGATAAATTCATTTGTGGGAACAGTTTTAAGTGTGTCTGGGCGATTAAGGAGTTCCCTCCAACTACCGAAGAACAGGCAATTTTGGCACATCTTGCCGACAGAAATAACGTGACTTTGCGAATCTATAACCGCCTAGTTGACAGCATAGAGCAACGTCAGATTATTCAGCACGCATCACGAAAAAACCGTCTCATGACAACAACAAATGACGTCACCGAAACCATCAATGCCGAAAATAATTTGCAGGACGTGGTGAAACTCATTTCAGACCTTAGACGAAACAAAGAACCGCTCCTCCACACAGCTGTTTTTATCGAACTCAAGGCGAGTAATGAGGACAAATTGAAAGAATTGCAGTCGGATATTTTAATGGAATTAACTCGCTCAAAAATGATGGTAGACAGGTTGCTTTTACGTCAAAAAGAGGGTATGCTCTCGGTCGTTCCATTTGGGAGTAATCAGTTCGGTGCGCTCTATGAACGTGTTTTGCCAGCGAGTTCCGTTGCGAATCTCTATCCCCTAAATTATAGTGGAAAAACCGATCCGAACGGCTTCTACATCGGCAGAGATAAGCACGGCACTAACATCATTGTAGACTTCGATAAACGTAGCGATGACAAGACGAATTCGAATGTTTTAATCCTTGGAAATTCAGGTCAAGGCAAGAGTTATTTGATGAAACTGCTCCTCACAAACCTCAGATTATCGGGCAAAAACATCGTTATTCTTGATCCCGAAGCCGAGTACGAGGAGTTGACAAACAACCTCGGTGGAACATATCTTGACTTTATGAGTGGCGAATATATGATAAATCCGCTTGAGCCAAAAATGTGGAGCAACGGCAAAAATGAAAATTCAGAAAATGTCCCTGAAACATTCAAAAAAGCAACGAGATTAAGCCAACATGTAAGTTATTTAAAGGATTTTTTTAGGTCGTATAAAGATTTTTCTGATAACGAAATTGACACGTTAGAGCTTATGCTTTTGAAACTCTACGCACGATTTGGAATTGATGATTTCACGGATTTCGACAACTTGAAATCTGAAAATTATCCGATTATGAGCGACTTATACGAACTAATCGAGCAAGAATTTATAATTTTTGACTCCTCAAAAAAACATCTATACACCGAGGAAATGCTCCAAAATATTTGCTTGGGATTGCATTCCATGTGCAAGGGTGCGGAGTCGCAATATTTCAATGGTCACACAAATATTGGGGGTGATGAGTTTCTGTGTTTCGGCGTAAAAGGGTTGCTCGACACCAACAAAAAGCTGAAAGATACGCTGTTATTCAACATTTTGGGTTATATGAGTAACGAGCTTTTGGGTAAGGGAAACACGGTTGCGGCAATAGATGAGCTCTATTTATTTCTAACGAATTTGACAGCAATTGAGTACATCCGAAACGCTATGAAACGTGTTCGTAAAAAGGAATCTGCGATGGTTCTAGCTTCGCAAAATATCGACGATTTCCTGATTCCCGAAATAAAAGAGTTCACTAAACCGCTGTTTGCAATTCCGACACATCAATTTTTATTCAACGCCGGAAACATTGAGCCGAAAGCTTACACAGATACCCTACAGCTTGAAATGGCTGAATTTCAGCTAATTCAGTACCCCGAACGTGGCTCGTGTTTGTATCGCTGTGGGAATGAGAGGTATTTGCTTCAGGTGATTGCTCCGAGTTACAAGGAAAAATTGTTTGGGAATTCGGGAGGGAGGTAGTTGCGTTATCACAAAAAGATACGTATACTAAAGCACTTGCGTACTTTATGTTTTGAGAAATAATTGAAGATGCTCATGCCAAATATGGCATATCTCAAGAAGATATGAAATCAATGTGCAAAGAAGCCGTTAACCGTGCAGCTTTATATATTTTGATTCAGGGAGACCCCGATATGCACATGGCTTTTGCGATTTATGAAAATCTGAATAGATTGTCATCGGACGAGTGAATTGTATTTAATCAAATTGAGTCGCAAATGTGGCTCTTTTCATTTTAAGGAGTTGAAAAAATGACCGCAACCCTAACCGCAATCGCCAAGAAACTGGCAGTTATGCTCGCCACCGACAAACGTGCGTGGAAAGCCGTCGGCATGATCTTAGCGATGATAATTGTAATCGCACTGCTCCCCGTTATGTTTTTGCTTTCGATGGGAAACGGCTTGCAGAATTCGAATGACTTAAACCTAAATGTCGCTGAATATATGCAAAATCTGTCCCCC
This sequence comes from uncultured Oscillospiraceae bacterium, assembly GCA_964548535.1. Lineage (GTDB taxonomy): Bacteria > Bacillota > Clostridia > Oscillospirales > Ruminococcaceae > CAZJRQ01. The sequence continues at coordinate 9,235 of CAZJRQ010000016.1, read as the reverse complement.
GAACAGCAAGTTGTTTTCGAGCAAATAGAGTTTGATGGGCAGTCGATTATTGACGAGCTAACAAAACAAAATTCACAGCAAATAATTGTGAAAGCACAAGTAATTTACCTCACCTACTTTGAGAATGTCCCCAAAGAACAGTATTTCTTCGCAGAATACTGTTCTTTTTTTATGCAAGCAACTGACGATGAACAACTCATAAATCATCTCAATGAGAGATATGATTTGCAAATCAATTACTATGAATTTATGCGTTCCTACAGTGTAATCCGCAACGTCAGCATTGACAAATATCAGTTCGTGAACACGGATATCATGAATAATATCGACCTAAAAAATTGGGCAGAAAATGCATATGAATCGCAGTGGGGATGTGTTCCGAATACGTTTGGAAATGTGCTGTATGAAAACGAATATTTTGGATTAAAAGAACAATATTCCGATAAAATTAATGACGATTGTGACAAGTGGATAAGCCGTAGAACAGCCGATAATCAGGGGCTTTTGTATTCGTATCTTTGGTATGATTTTAACGTGAAGGAGTTTGCTGTTGGCGAGCAAATATCTGCACAAGAAATGCTTAACTTAGCAACTACAAAAGGCAAAATTGATACGCTCCCCGAAACTGTTGGAATCGTTGTTTTTGATGGCGAGAGCATTGGAATTTGTGTCGGAAACGGCGAGGTAGTCTATGCAAAATCAATCGCTGACGGTGTTGTCAAAGAAAAAATCGCTGTTGGTGGGTGGACGCATTGGTTTGAAGTGAGCGACATTTCTTACGGAGAGGAGTCGGATTTTAACAATGAAATTCAGTTTGCAGACTGCTATGACCCGAATGTGAAAAACAATCTTGACCTTGTGCAGTGGGCAATTCAAGCTAACGGGAACGGCTGGGGCTATGTCTATGGAACGTACGGAAATGTTCTGACGGAATCGATTTTGCAGGACAGAGCAAATATTTTTGGCAATCAGGTGACGAATTACAGCGATTTTATCCGTCAAAATTGGCTTGGAAAACGCACCGCTGACTGCATTGGATTAATCAAAGGATATGGCTGGTTTGACAATACATCTGGTGAAGTTATTGTCGGTTCAAATGGCATGATGGATGTTACTGCAAATGGAATGTTTGAAGTGGCTAGTTTAAAAGGAACGATTGATACCATTCCCGAAGTCCCTGGAATCGCCGTTTGGCATGATGGTCACATCGGTGTTTACATCGGAAACGGCGAGGTTATCGAAGCAATGAACACTATGAGAGGGGTCACCAAAACCCCGATTTCATACGGAAATTGGACGCACTGGCTTCAGATTCCGTACATCAATTATATTGAAGAAAAAAAGGAGGAATAGTTTATGGAAATGATATTAAAAAACAAAGAATATTACGAGGTATGCACGCTCCCAGTGAACCAATTTGAGCAAAGGCTTTGCGATCACGATGATTTTGCAAGGATGTATCTGGTGAAAAATTTGCCTAAAAATTTTGATATTTCTGTTCTGAGCGAAACGAGTTTAGAGGCTTTCGGAAGAGATATTCTCGAGCAAAAACAAGGTTCAATCACACCGTATGGAGTTGTGTTAGGTAGAGGTGAATCGTTGTACGAGCCTGTGCTCGCTGATGTGGAGTTGGTGCATGAAATTTCTGAAGATATAAAATTTGGAGGTATGAGCCTATGAAAAAGACAGTCGCAATCCAAATAAGTGCAGAAAAATATTCAGCGCTTATGATGTACCTTGAGCAGAAAAATTTGTCGCTTGAGGACGAACTTTCTAAGCAAGCGGAGGTGATTTATCAGCGTGTCGTGCCACAAAATGTAAGGGAATTTATTGAGATGAAATCGGGTGAAAAGGCTGATAGGAAGCCTCAAAAGGCTGCTAATAAGGTTTCAGTGAATCATTCAGAGCAGTAACTCGCCTTGGTTTGCGCGAGGTTGCCCTGTGTGAGGTTTTGTGAAGATGAGTCGGGTAAGTTGCCCTCGGAAGCGGAATGGGGTAAATTGAGCGTTTCTAGCGAAGTTATATAAATATATTTTTGTAGCAAATATAAATCTGAAATTGCAGCGGATTTTAGTGAAAATTAGGGTTGATTATTTTGTTGCAAGTTAAAGTATCGGGGTTGTAACCCCGATACAGCCACAGCGGACGGCAAAGCCGACCGCAATTCTGCGAGGTTTGCAAAGCTTCTTACAAAGGGGGCGTAATTTTAGCCTTTTCAGATTTAGGAGTTGTAAACGCAGAAAACAGCGTAAATACTGTATTTTTTAAGGAGTTGGAGGTGATATTTTGAGTTTTGATAACAAAGTGAAATTTGCACTGTGGGTGTACCCAGAAACGATGAAAGATGTGGAAAATCACTACAAGTTTGACAACTGCAAATCGCAGAGTGCTTTCATCGAAAAGGCTGTCAAGTTTTACATCGGCTATCTTGATGAGGAAAAGGGCATAAACTACATCTCTCCGATGATTACGGAAACGGTAAAATCAACAATAAATGGGACAGAACAGCGACTTGCAAGACTGCTTTTTAAGGTTGCAGTTGAGCTCGGAAAGCTGTCGCATATGATGGCTGCCGTGAATGATGTTGATGATGAAACTTTTCAAAAATTGCACGCAATGTGCGTGAATGAGGTCAGAAAAATAAATGGAATTATTGACTATGAGAATGCCGTAAATTATCAAAAGGATTAGGGTGGAAAAATGCCAAAATTAATAGTCACAAGCCGATATTTAAAGGCAACGGACAAGAAAAAAATCTATCATTTTGTGAAATATATCGCAACGCGTGAGGGTGCAGTTGCTGTGAAAATTGAGCACCCAAATGCTACTGTTTCGACCAAACAACAGGAGTTAATTTCATCGCTTTTAGAGAATTTTCCAGACAGTAAAAACCTCTTTGAATATGAGGATTTCAAAAATAACCCTACTCAAAAAACGGCTTCAAATCTAATATCTTCGATGATTGATTCGAACATGGAGCGGCTCACGAATCGCAAAAATTATGTGGATTATCTCGCCAATCGTCCGGGTGCTGTGAAGTTAGGCTCGCATGGGCTGTTTTCGCTGGATAGCACGCCGATAAATCTAGAAAAAACAGCGAGAGAAATCTCGGAACATCGTGGGAATGTCTGGACTCATGTTGCCTCACTTCGGAGAGATAATGCTCAGAAAATGGGATATGATAACCTCTCGGCTTGGCAGGATTTAATCAAGCGACAGATACCGAATATTGCTAAAAATCAGAAGATTGATATGAGAAATCTGCGGTGGTATGCGGCTTTTCACGACAAAGAAACGAATCCTCATGTACACATCGTGGTTTATTCCGAAAACGAAAAAGAGGGGTTTTTGACCAAGCAAGGAATTGAGAAAATTCGCAGTGGATTTGCGAATGATATCTATCAAAATGAGCTGCATCACCTGTACGCACATCAAACACAATTGAGGGATTCTCTGAAACAGGAATCAGCTGAATTTATGCTAAAGCTTTCAGAAAAAGCGATAGATAATCCACAGCTTAGTGAGCATATTTTAAGGCTTTACAAGCAGTTGCAAACGTGTAAAGGAAAGAAAATATACGGCTATTTAAAGCCTGAAATCAAGCGTTCGGTTGATGAAATATTTCAGATTCTTGCAAGCGATGAAACCATCAAAAAGATGTATAAACTTTGGTGTGAAATGGAGCAACAAAAGCATGATGTGTATTCGTCTGCGAGGGTGGATTTTCCGTCACTGGTGGACAATATTGCATTTAAATCTGTGAAAAATATGATCATTGGACAAGTGCAAAATATACACACTGTTCAGCTTGAAAATGATGAGGAAATAGTTGAAAATTTTGTTGAAATTGATGTTGCAAGTGCTGATAATTTCAATGACTTTTACGAGCCGAAAATCAAAGAAATCCATCCGAAAATCAACTGGTCAAAACCGTACAAAACTGCTTGTAGTTTGCTGTACAAAAAAGATGCAACTATCGATGAAATTCGTCAAGCAGAAAAACTTTTGCTTGCAGAAAGTAACTCTGGAAATATCCTCGCAACGCACGATTTAGGCAAGCTTTATTCGATGGATAAGTTTGATTTTAAGGACGAAGAAAAGTCGGGTGAGTTTTACAAAAAGGCGTTGGAGGGTTTTGTTGAAATTGAACCTAATACTACGAAATTACGTTCTTATGTGCAGTATCGAATTGGAAAAATGTATTGTTACGGTCATGGAACGGAGCAGAATTATTCTAAATCTTTTGAGTGGTTTTTAAAGTCGTCACAGCCATCAAATGATGAGAATTTTGGGAATAAGTTCGCACAATATTCACTTGCGAATCTGTATTTTTACGGCAATGGTGTTGTAAAAGATTTGCAGAAGGCATTCCAGAGGTATCAGAAATCAGCAAGTCAGAATCAGCCTTATGCCTCGTATTCGCTTGCACAGTTTTACATCAAAGGGGGCATTGTCGAGAAAAATGAGGACACTGCACAAGAGCATTTTAAGAACGCTCTGGCTGGATTTTTAAAGATGGAAATGGGCGAGCAAGCTGATGATAACTTGTTTTACAAGATTGGAACGATGTGCAAAAATGGTTTGGGGACAGAAATTAATGTGCAAAAATCAATCGAATATTTTAAGCAATCTGCGCAGCTTGGCAACAAGAATGGACTCTATGAATACGGCAAGTATTTGCTTGAAAATATGGATGTTATGAAAGGTTTGGAGTGCCTAGAAAAGGCGATATTACTTGAAAATATCAATACAAAAAGGTATCTTGCGAGCGAGTATATTTCGGGTGAAATTATCGAGCAGGACATTGAAAAAGGCATCACTATGCTGACGGAATTGTCGGAGCATGGTGATGCTTTTTCTGCGTATAGGCTGGGGAAATTGTATTTCAAGGGTGAGGTTGTGTCCCAAGATTTTGATAAGGCAGAGCGATACTTAAAAATCGCTTCTGATGAAAATGAGTATGCACAATATTTGCTTGGAAAACTCTATTTAACAGAAGAAAAATATGATCTGAGTAAGGCTATCAAATGGCTTGAAATGGCTGAAAAGCATGCGTCTGTTAGCAATACTGTAGCATATGCCCTAGCTAAAATTTATCTTGAGGACAACGAGTTTCATAGTTCTGAAAAGGCGATATATCTGCTTGAAAAATCAGCGAGTGAGATCTCTTGGTCAGCGTTTTTGCTTGGGAGGTTGTACTTGTACGGCAATGATGAAATCCCACAGAATAAGGATAAAGCGATTGAATATTTGAATCTATCTGCAAGTCAAGGAAACGCTTACGCACAAGATTTATTGGAGCATATGAACGATTTTGAAAACGCTATGATTGGAAATACTATCGCCAGTCTATTAGTGAATTTAAGTCGTTGTATTGCTGATGATTATATCCAAAAATTCCAGTCGAATAAGCTTTCAGTTGATAGGAAACTTCGCAAAATGATTCAGGAAAAGAAATTGGCTCACGGGCAGAAACAGGAGTTTTCGCAGGAGGTTCAGTAAGTCGCCTTTGCAACGGGGGTGGTGCCATTGTGCTAGGGGTTTGTTAAGGAGAAAATATATATTTTATTAGTACAGAGAGATGAAATATGCCAGTTGTATTTTTATGTTATGGGTGTCAGAAGAATTATATTTCAACAGTTGCAAATTATTTGACTATTTGGATAAAACACTTGAATTTCGTAACATTTTGTGATATGATATTTATATAAATCTGTGTTGGGTGGTGAGAGTTGTGATTAGGATTGCGGTTTGTGATGACAACAAAGATGTATGCTTAAAAATCAAAGAATTTTTGCTAGTATTTCAGTTTCAATTTGAAATTGATTTTGAGGTTGAGGAATATATCTCCTGTGAAGAAATCCTTCAACATATGGAAAACGACCACAAGTATCATTTGATTTTTCTCGATATAGAATTTCCAAATATGGATGGAATCGAACTGAGTAGAAGAATTAGAGGGGAATTAAATGATATTCGAACTCAGATTATTTTTATATCAGGCAAGGAATCTTACGCAATGAGTTTATTTCGTGTTCAGCCTTTTGATTTTCTTGTGAAACCAATAACGAAAGAACAAATTTTTCATCACATGACAAAATTTATTAGTTACTATTCAGATGCGAACAGGTTTTTTACATATACAAAGAAAAATATGAAACATAAAATTGCGATAAATGAAATTATATACATTGAAAGTGAACGAAAAAAACTTAAGCTTGTAACTAAAAAAGAATGTATAGGGTGTTATTGCGCTTTTTCTGATGCGATAAATAACGAGCTTAAGATCGATTTTATTGTTGTAAGACGAGGATTAGCCGTAAACTTCAGATATATTATTGACACTGATTTCGTTTCGATGAGACTATCTGATGGGACCGAATTCAATATAAGCGAAACATACCGAAATAAGGTAATGGAACGTTTATCAGGAATGCTAGGAGGTTTTTAATGCAACCAATTGTTTATCTCGTTTCTAACGCTGTTCATATGTATGCAGTATATGTTCTTTTTACCACGGTGTTTGGTAAAAGCTTTTTTAAGCGGCGTATAGAAGCACTAACATATATAACTTATTTTCTCGTAAACAGTTTTACATATCTGTTTTTGGATAATATGATATTAAATTTGGCGAGTAATATTATTCCTATGTTTCTTATAATGCTTCAATATAAGAAAAACATTCAATCTTATTTATTTTTTACAGTTGGATTATCTTCTGTTGGAATGTTTTTAGATTGGATATTTACCTGCATAAATCGGGATTCTATTTTGGTGAAATCAAATACAATGCAAAGCATATTGTTCCTGTGTTTGGCGTTTTTGTTAAGATATTTTTACAAAAAGGAAGAGAGACCCTTAATCAACTCCAATTACGTTGTTTTTTTGATTTTGATTTCTATCGGAACTATCGTTATAGGATTGTTATTGGGTCCTACACTTAACCTAAATAGTTTTATAATCTCTATAATTCTCTTAGCAGTAAACTTTTTGAATTTTTATCTCTATGACAAATTGATAGATTCAATGAGAATTAAAATAAATTACAATGCAATTGAACACTCAAATAAGTCGTATAGATATCAATTAGATACTTTAAGTGAATATGAAAATAAAATGAAATGTTTAAAGCATGATATGGAGAATCACTTTATTAAGATTCAAACTTATCTTGAAAATGAAAAATACAGTGATGCGGTTATGTACATTAATCGGATGAAAGAGATGTTATTGAATGAAGGAACGATTGTAAGGACAGGAAATATTGATATTGATTGTTTAATGAATCATAAACTGTCAATAGCACAACAACTGGGAACAAAAATTACTTGCAGTATAGTGATACCTGAAAAGCTCGAGATTGATTCGTTCGATTTAACTGTAATTATAGGGAATTTAATGGATAATGCCTTGAAAGCTTTAAAATACTCGGAAGGAAAAATTTTAAATATCAATATGAAACTTTCGATAGGGATGATAATTATATTGATTGAAAATTCATTTTCGTATGAGCGATATCAGGAAAATGACGGCAAGGAACATGGATATGGTTTAATTAGCGTAGCATCCTCTTTAGAACGATATAACGGAAAATTGCACAACGAGATTATTGGTGACAAATATGTAGCTAAGGCTGTTTTGTATAATAAAAAAATAAAATATTTTATTAAAAGATGTTAATCATGAAATGATTCGACATCTTTTTTTATTTTGTACCCAAAATAACCTATCTCGTACCATTTCTTAAAACAAGGAGCATTTTAAAAGTATAATAAAACTGTGAATTATTTCGCAAAAATATATTGAGAGGTGACTAATATGAAAACAATTATGCTTAAATTTTTCAAAAAGCACGGAGCAATATTTGCGGCGCTTGCGATTTCAGTTACAACGTTGAATGTAAATAGTGCATGCTTTTGGATTAATAGTCAGCCTAAGCTACCTGAAAATGCAAAGAGTCTTCGTAAGTTTTAATGTTTAGTAAGGTTTCTAAGTATCTTACACAACAGCTTGAAGAGGAGAACATTGTTCCATCGGATAAACTGGAACTATATAGATATGGCTTTCAGCAAAGTATGATATTAACATTGAATTTTTTAACATCTATAATTATAGGTATCGTTTTCGGCAAGGCCTTGGAGAGCCTCTTTTTGTTGATGGTATATATGCCCCTCAGAAGTTATGCTGGGGGGCATCATTCAGATACATCCGAAAAATGTTATGTGACATCTTCAATGATAATGTTGATTTGGATATTATTGTTGAAATTTCAGCTTCTATCTACAAGCTGTTGCGTGATAATACTTATTATTGGAGTTATAATAAGTACTTTACTCTCTCCAGTCGAAGATAAAAACAAACCTTTAGATAAAGATGAAGTTCGTATATATAGAAAACGTGCGCTAATAATTTTAGGAATTGTAATCTTAGCATGGCTTCTATGTGTGTTTGTTATACATAGATTTGAGCAGATAATTCCAATTGCGGTTTTTACAGAGTCAATTATGTTGATTTTAGGGAAGATAAAAAACACCAAAAAAGCTAACGATGTCTTATAGTAAGATGCAGATTGACGGAATATTTCTATATGATTTTTTAAGTAGGAGATGACAGTTATGGATTATGAATACTATTACAACTCTGCAAAGAACAGATATTATAACGCTTGTTCTGAAATCAATAGCTGCGAGAATAGAGCTAGTGAATTAAGAACGCAGAAACAGCAAAAAATCTCTAGTATAAATCAATTGAAAGCAGAGCTTAGAAAGTATCAAAGTGCACTTTCTAGTTTAGATATTGCAATAAATAAAGAAACTGATTTGCAGAGCGATTTATCAAGCGTTAGCAGTAATATGGATTCGGCATCTACTAATTTTAACAATATGGCCAATTCAAGTTCAACAACGAATAAAAATCTTAATAATATATATAGTTCGGAAATGACGAAAACTAGGAATACTCAAAACAGTATTTTTAGCACAATGAGAAGTAAGAAGAGTAGCGTGAATACTAAAATTACTGAACTTCAAAGAAGTATAACTCGTGCAGAATCTGATTTGCAAAATATTGAATCAGGAATAAGTTCTGCTAATTCCAATGCAACTGAGTGGGTATCATCAAGGCGAAACGCTTCATTCGACATGGAATATTATAGACGTAAAATGTACGAAGAGGTGTGATATGCCAACTATAACACTAAGCAAAAGCAAGATTAATCAGATGTCGGGTTTGATAA
>CAZJRQ010000015.1:0-55659 GCA_964548535.1 uncultured Oscillospiraceae bacterium | reverse complement strand
CATTTTCATAATCTTTAATTAAAACGCAAGGACCAACATTTCCTGTGTTTTCGTTTGCTTTATCCTCTGCAAATACTCGTATACCGTCTAAACCATATACGTTTGCATATTGACAAAGTCCATAAAATATTTCAATGCCATTTTGAGTAATTGACAGCCTGTTATTTCCGTTTTCAGTAGTTTCGCCGAGAGTAATTTTAACGCCTAAATAATCCTCAAGCGGTTTGATTGCATTGTAAACCTGTTGCGGTGTTGTTACTTCTGTGATTTTTATTGACATATTATTTATTCCTCCAGTTCTTTTGATTTGCCGACTTTTGTGACTTGTATGCCTGCGGTTAAGCCTATTATTTGTCCTGCTGTATTTCCATATCCCAGTCCAATTACCGACTTAATAACGATTAAAGTTATTACATTTCCGCTAAACAAAGTGTTTTTAAATGTAACAATCGCACTATCTCCTATTCCAATTACATTAAACTCTTCATTTTCCGTTAACATTATGCCGTTTATGTTAGCGATTACTATATCGTCAGGAGTATATTCTTTTATTCCCATTGCTATTTGCTTAGTATTTGATGTTAGCAATGTTACTTTCTGATATTTTTTTAGAGTGGTGTCAACTCTTAATTCGCTTGTTAAATCAGCAAACCATGCGTCATATGCGTCTTTTTTTGCTTGCATATAATCATCAAAAGCTTTTGTGCTCTCATTAAAATAATCCTCATAAGCTTTTTGATACTGATTAAACAAATCGGATGTGTCAACTTGTTTTATTAATCCGGTTACATATCCACAACGGTTAGTGTTGCTACGCTGGTCTATAATTTGAGATTGATTTATTGATGTAGATTTTGCTGTTACTCTTATATGAGCAAGACAAAGTTCATATATTGTTGCATTTCTTGTTAGAGACGGTGTTGCTGGTGCGCTACTCGCTGTACCTTTTTTTATGTAGATTGTTGCTGTTCTAGATAATTCACTTGTGTCAAGTCTTATAATCACTGCGTCATATCTGCTATATTGTACATGACTAGGATCTATCGTTAAATTAAGTATACTATCGTTTTTAATCCAATGACAATTAATCATTGCTCTGCCTGTATCTACTGTTACCGACATTCCTTCCTCAGCCTTAACAACTAATTTATTCCCAACATTTTCATAAACACCATTGCTAATTAACCCCTCAAAATAGCTACTCATTTGTTCGGCATTATATTTTCTGTCACCTTCAACAGAGTTAAAAAAACCGCTTGTTATTGACATTTTTAAACCTCACTACTTCCTTCAAATTTTGGAACTACGGTGTATCCGTCACTATCCCAACATTCAATTATTTTAGTTATTCTCGCGTTTACTGTAATTCCGTGTGAATTTTTTACTTATACGATATCACCAACACTATAATCACTTTTGTATTTAAACGTAATATTTGCATCAATTTCAGAATCAAAAGTTCTCGCTACATCATTTTCACTCAGCTTTTCTTCACCACGTTGTGTCATCATATTTTGATATTCATCTCTTATATCCTCATCACTGTTTGTGCTAAGATCTCTAGCATCAACATATAATTCACGCCTGCTTAAACCATTAAATTTATCATTGTTAAGATATTGCTTATACCTAAGATTTCCTTCTCCTTCTCCAGCGACAAGAGCAACATTCTTATATTCTGTCATGTCTTCTATATATTCAGAATTCAAAAGATTGTCAAATTCAGGCGAAAATATGACTAGTCCGTTTGCACTTTTGGTACGATCAACACCATCGTATAATTCAAAAACATAGTCTTTGTTAATTCTCCATCCAAATTTATAAGTTCTACATAAATCTTCAATTGTTTCTTGTAAATTTTTATATGTAACTTGCATTGTGTTAGTCTCTGTTGATATATAATCTGTATTAACTTTCAATTTTGGAATTTGTCTTTGCGGATTTGATGTTGTCGCATTTCTTGATAACAGATTATATATAATAGTCGAGACTTTCGTATTAATAAAATTGCTTTGATACCATATTACTCTCCTTGATAAAATTGATTCTAGACTTCTTCCCGATATTGTATAATAATCCCCATTATCTAAATCAGTATTAATTTTTATTGACTCAATCATCATCAGACTGTCATCGTCTTCACGCATTACATAATTATCTTGTTTTAAATATAGCAGCAACTCAGGATTTGCAGGCAAATACAATTCAAAATCACCGTTTGTAAAGTATTGTTTAGTCCAAATAAGCGATTGATAATGATCTATAATTGCGATTGGTACTAGTTCACTATCTAAAACATATACCTCCACTTTTATACCCCCTCGTATTTGTGTGATACAGTAACACTCACACTTAAATATTCAGTTCCGACTTTACAATCGTACGATATTTCATTATCTCCAGGAACAAATTGAATCCATTCTGAGCCTGCTTGACGTTTTTGAATAATACTTATAGGTGCACTGCCTTTTCTAATCAATATTAGTGATTTTTCACCACGATTAGTATTGATTATGATTTTGTCACCTTCATTCAATGATTCATTTACACTAAAATATGTTTCATTTGTAAAATTATAAATCGTAAGATATGCAACATACGTCTTTAATGCTGTTAATTCAAATATTCCGCCTACTTCGACATCACCAACATTTATATATTGCGTAGTCTCACGATCAATTCGCGAAAACTCAATACCAGACTTTTCAATGTCAAATGGAAACTCAAAAAGTGATATTGTCTTTGAAAACTCGACTACCATCTCATTCAATGCTTTAAAAAATGGTTCAGGACAAATTATAGATATTTGCGCAGTTTGCAATTGCTCAAAAAAATTATCTTCAAAAGTTTCAAGATATCCTTGAATATAAACATCTCTGTTTGCGTTTTTAAAATATACTTTAACTTTTCGTTTTGACCTAAAAAATTTATATAAAGCTTGCCTGTTGTCCTCAACTGGACTTTTGATATTAATGTAAATTACAAGATTTCTAACATTTACACGTGAGTTGTTATATCTCTCGCCATCCATGCTAGCGATTGGTGATGTGCTTATGTTTGCTGACGGAGGGCTAAGCCCTTCAATGTTGTACACATCATAAAGTTCATTATGAGTAAGTTCTAATTGTTCTCCTCTTTCGTTTTCTAAAACTAGTGTAAACATTTAAGATTAACCCCCTTTGTAATTTAATAGATTTTTAGATTGTCTATAAATATCAAGCCTGCTCAAAGATTTTGGAGAATTATTTGTCTGATAAAAATTATTTGTAACGAATTTAGTGTCATTGTTAGTAACTTGACTATTTCCGCTTGCATTATTCTTACTGTTTAGTCTGCTTGATAGACTACTAAATGCAGTTTTATTCGATACACCATTAAAAAAATCAATTGAGGTTGCTTCCTCGCTTAATTTTGCATAATCTTCTACCGCTGATTTAATAACTGTTAATGCTGTGCTAAATGTCTTTCCAACTGATTTAGCAATTTGCTTTTTGCCATATGTAACCGCATTTGCAAAACCTTGAATAAAATAATCTCCTGCATTATAACTTTCTCTCGACGGTGAGTGTATTCCTAACTTGTCAAGTAGAGCAGTTCTTGCTTCATTTGCCATGTCATTTGATGCGTCTATAGCTGTTTTCAGATTACTTCTAATGCCCCAAGAGAAACCATCAACAAAACTTTTTCCGTATCGCTCAGTGTTAAGATTTTTTAATGGCTGTTCAAGTTCGTACACTAAATTATTCGCTGCGTTTTGCGCGTCAGGAATTTTACTTTTTAATCCCTCTACAGCTTGTGTTCCTGCTTGCTGTGTTTGATTATATGCTTTGCTCTTAAATGTTGATAATTCGTTTTCAGCAGCGCTAACCATGCTGTTAGCTTGATTCAACATTTCTTGAGTTACACCAGGTGTTTTTTCTTTGATTGCTTTTTTAAAATCATCTGCTTTTGATTTATAATTGTTAACTTGATTAGTCAATGATGTTTTAGTTCCGTTTTCAACGGATATAAAACCATACTCCATTTCGATTAAACTTTGATTGATTTTTTTAGTATCTCCACCAATAACAGCCGATGAGACACCTTCATAGTTTTTAATTGTTGTTATTGTTCCGACATATGCTTCCTCTGTAAGCTGCTGTAAGTTATATAGTTAAAATTACACTAGGAAAGCAAAAAAATGTATATAACAAGCGATAAAGTTTGTTTATGGTGTGAACTTTATATGGCGAATAACTATTGTTAATTTGTTGATTGACATAATGCCTTTGAATTCATGTTTGTATTAGATGTAACTGCAGTATCCAATTTTATAAATTCAATTTTATTTTTTGCAACTTTATCAATAATAATTTCTCTACTAAACATAGCAATTAAATTAATGACCTTATTTTCATAATCCAACTGGTTATAATAGAATATTTTTATATTAAAACCTGAACTGAAAATTGGTTCTAAGATTCCTTTATCAGTTTTATCTAACGAATGACCAAAGAAATAAACTGTAGGATACATACTACTTCCGTCTTTTGTGTATGTACCATCGCTTTGTAACCAACTTTTATCAAAAGAACCTGTCCTTTTTTGTATTCTCTGAAAATATTTTTGAAAATAAATATAATCTAAATTATCAGTAAAATCATCACTAACACCTAAAACTAAATTGCTTTTTCCAAGTTCACCATGAATATAATTACTTTCTTCAATATTATCATAATTCCCTTTTCCAGTTGAAGTGTAATTGAAATTCAATAATTTCAACGTACCTAATTCTTTGATTTGTTCAGAATACAAATTATGTTCCATGTTAGAAATAAATTTGTTTAAATAAATATATAAGCATTTATTGAGAATATTTAATTGTTTTTTCATTAAATTAAGTACATCTATCTTTTGTTTTTGTAATTCATCTAAAACTATTTTATAAATATATATGTATCTATTATTTAAGTTATTATAGAGTTTATTGTCGTGTACAATAAATGTATCCAAAATTTCACGTTTTGTTTTTGTTAAAGAGTTTTTTAATATTTTACCTTTTGATTTTGGTAGAATATCTGTATAATAGGTCTCAATAAAAAACAAAGCATTTTCAATTTCTTTTTCGAAATCAATCCAGCCTTCTTTTTTAAAATCGGTTCGCAAAAAATAATTTATCCATTTATTATTTTTTAATTCTGTATTTAAGTAAGTAATATGCTTATCATCTACTTCATTAGAATTAATATAAATGCGATTAAAAACATTAACATATTTCGCATTGCAAGGATTGTTATTGACTTCGCCATCCGTCACTAACTTAGCGTTGGAGTATTTTGCGAAATCATCCATTGATTGTTTTGTCAACTCGTTTTTTTCACTTAAACGAATTAACATTTTAAGGTTTGAATTTACTGTCACATTACTTTGAATTTTTGCATATTTAGAATAAAAAACATCCCAATTCTCTGCGAATGTTAAAAAGTCAGTATATCTTGTTGGTAATCCATGATACAAATCAAAACCATTGCCGATAATTAAAATATTATATTTCAATATTTCACCCCATTATTAATATGATATTTTTTACATTATATTATATTAATAAGCATAATGCAATAAATTTCACCACAAAAAAGCAGGCTTGATTAAAAATAAAATTACAGAAAAATATACTCAGATTTATAAAAATTTTAGTAATAAAAAAGTAGCTTACGAGCAAAACACCAACTATTATGGTTTGAGAAATGTGTGCAAGTTATGTTGTTGCTACCAGTATGCTTACGAAAACACAATCGCGGTGTCTATTTGTTATAAAGTTCTGCATAAAAGCTAATCCTTTGATGAATAATATTGATATAAATATTTTAGGAGGGTTAAACATGGGTTTTACTACACAAGATTATTTGAAGAAAACACTTTTGGATACACAGGAAAGAGTGAGAGATTTCATGCATTTTTCAGATAACATGGAAGATGCTGAACTTAAAAAATTCTTTAAGGAATACGCAAACAATGAAGCAGAACATGCAGAAAGATTGCGAAATTTAATAAAGTAATAACAGATTTAAAGACAGTCTAAGAAAGGCTGTCTTTTTCTTTTATAAATAAACTTGTCACATAAAGTCGCATAGCAGCATAATATATAAAGCGAAAGCGAGGTGACAGATATGTCAGTTGAATGGAACAGAATGCGTGACAGAGGCAGAGATGACGATTGTCGTGAAATGTTCAGAGATTGCGAAGAAAAGTGCGAAGAAAAGCGCGAGAGATGTGAAAGAGAGCGTAGACGTGAGCGTCGCGAAGACCGAGAAGACAGATGTTGTTGTCGCAATAACAGACGTTGTTGCTGGTAATTAACTAATATATTAAAGCTCCACTTAGGTGGGGCTTTTGTTTATATTTTCAAAATCGTCACGATTTTCATTTTTTGGTTATATTTATTAGAGTCCCAACGTGTAAATATTTTGTCAAAAGCAAAAAAATATAGCTGTCAGAAATAATTCATTTAAAAATCGTACAAGTTGACAGTGAAATTTTATATTGCGGCTTAAATCGAAAAATGTTTTTTCTGTAATTTGCTTGTCAAAATAATGAATTTGTGGTATAATAAAAATTATTAAAATAAATTTTAACGGAGAGTTTTTTATAAATGAAAAAAATTGAGATTTTTACTGACGGAGCTTGCTCAGGAAATCCAGGTCCAGGTGGCTATGGCACGATTTTAAGATATAAAGATAATGAAAAAGAATTCTCAGGAGGAGAGCCGCAAACGACAAATAATCGAATGGAACTAACTGCGGTAATTACCGGACTTTCGGCACTTAAAGAACCTTGTGAGGTTGATTTGTATAGCGATTCAAAGTATATAATCGACGCTGTAACAAAAGGCTGGGCGAAGAAATGGCAGGCGAATAACTGGGTAAAATCCGATAAGAAAAAAGCCTTAAATATTGACTTGTGGGAAAAACTTCTAGCACTGTTAGATAAGCACAAAGTGAATTTTATTTGGGTTAAAGGTCATGCTGGACATCCTGAAAATGAAAGATGTGATTCACTAGCTGTTGCAGCGGCCCAGTTGTATAAATAAGGCCAAACGATATATTCATACTAAAATACTAGGATTTTTAAAACGGTGGTATAAGGTTGTTTGTGTGTGGTTTGTGATTAAAAACATATTAACCATAGTGAAATATTAAACTTTTCTTGAACACTATTGCATTTTGCAGAAAAAAGGTATATAATATAATTGTGATAAATAATATTTAATTTTTTTCCTATAATAAATACAGAAAATGTTTTGTATTCTGTATTTTGGATGTTTGTCAGAATTTCTGACATGAAAGGACTGATTTTAATGGAAAAACGTTTCGTGTATGCTGATAATTCAGCTACTACAAAGGTTTCTAAAAATGCATTAGAGGCGGCATTGCCATATTTCTGTGAAGAATACGGTAATGCGTCAAGTATCTATACATTAGGAATGGACGCAGCAAAGGCTGTTTTAAAGGCTCGTGAGCAGGTTGCAAACGCAATCGGTGCTAAGGTAAATGAAATTTATTTTACAGCTGGCGGTTCTGAGTCTGACAACTGGGCTATTCGTGGCTCGGCTGAAAATGGCGCTAAAAAGAATAAAAAGCATATAATTACAACAGTTTTTGAGCATCACGCAGTTTTGCATACTTGTGAGTATTTGGAAACTCAGGGTTTTGAGGTTACTTACTTGCCAGTTGATGAAAATGGACTTCTAAAAGCTGAGCAGGTTGCTGATGCAATTCGTGAGGACACTTGTCTTGTTACAATAATGTATGCAAATAATGAGATTGGAACTATTATGCCAATCGCTGAAATCGGCAAGATTTGTAAAGAAAAAGGAGTCCCTTTCCATACTGACGCAGTTCAGGCTGTTGGACATATTGAAATTGATGTTACGGATTTGAATGTGGATATGCTTTCACTTTCTGGACATAAATTTCATGCTCCAAAAGGCGTAGGTGCGCTGTATATTAGAGGTGGATATTCACTTCCTAAATTTATATACGGTGGTGCGCAGGAGAGAAATAAACGTGCAGGAACTGAAAATGTTCCAGGAATTGTAGGTCTAGGTGTAGCAATTACTGATGTGACTACTGATATTCCAGCTAAGAATGTACGAGTTAAAAAGCTTCGTGATAGACTGATTGACGGAGTTTTGCAAATTGAGGAAACACGTCTAAACGGCGATAGAGAACAGCGTCTTCCAGGACTTGCAAACTTTTCAATTCTAGGAATTGAGGGTGAAAGCTTGCTGTTAATGCTTGATATGAACGGAATTGTTGCATCATCGGGCTCAGCTTGTACAAGCGGTTCTCTTGATCCATCTCATGTGTTGCTTTCAATTGGACTGCCTCATGAAACGGCACACGGTTCTTTGAGATTGTCGCTGAATGATGAAACTACCGAAGAGGATATCGATTATATTCTTGAGGTTCTTCCAAGAATTGTGACCCAGTTAAGAGCAATGTCACCGCTTTGGGAAAGAATTTGTAAAGAAAAAGCTACTGTATAAGATTTTGAATAGCTTAAACAAATAGATTATTTATGAAGGAATGATAAAAGATGATTTATAGCGAAAAAGTAATGGACCACTTTTCTAATCCAAGAAATGTCGGCGAGATTGAAAATGCTGACGGTATCGGCGAGGTTGGAAATGCAAAGTGTGGAGATATAATGAAAATGTATATTAAAGTTGACGGAGATGTAATTTCTGACGTTAAGTTTAAAACATTTGGTTGCGGTGCTGCTGTTGCTACTTCTTCAATTGCCACTGAAATGATTAAGGGCAAGAAAATTGAAGACGCACTAAAGATTACAAATAGTGCAGTAGTTGAAGCTCTTGACGGACTTCCACCAGCAAAAATTCACTGTTCAGTTTTAGCAGAGCAGGCAATGAAAGCTGCAATTTCTAATTACTATGAGAAAAGCGGAGTTGATCCAACACCATTTGTTGGAGAGTCAGCGTGTAGCTGTGAAGATTGTCACGGCTGTCACTAATAAATAAAATATTATAATGAATGCAGGCGAAGAAATTCGCCTGTTTCAATTTGTAGAAATCATATCGGAGGGGTTTTCATGTTGAACGAAACAAACAGCAATAAAGTCTTAGTTGCAATGAGCGGTGGAGTTGATAGTTCAGTCGCAGTAAAGTTGTTGCTTGATCAAGGCTATAACCCTGACGGTGCAACAATGCGACTATATTCAAATGAGGATATCGGACTTGAAAAAGGCAAAACATGCTGTTCGTTAGAGGATGTTGAGGATGCGCGTTTTGTTGCTTTTAAACTTGGAATAAATTTTCATGTTTTTAATTTTTCAGCTGACTTTAAAGAGTGGGTAATCGATAATTTTATCGGCATATACCTTGAGGGCGGAACACCAAATCCGTGTATTCAGTGTAATAGATATCTAAAGTTTGATAAGTTTTTAGAGCGTGCTAGACTTATGGGGTACGAATATATTGCAACCGGTCATTACGTTAAAAGAGTTTTTGATGAAAAAACAGAACGTTGGATGCTAAAGCGTTCGCGTGATTTTGGTAAGGATCAAAGCTATGTTTTATACTCAATGACACAAGACCAGCTTGCACACACTCTCTTTCCGGTAGGCGATTTGAATAAAGATGAAATCCGAAAAATTGCCGAGGAAAATTCTCTAATAAATGCAGATAAACCAGATAGTCAGGATATCTGCTTTATTCCAGACGGCGACTATGGAAAGTTTATTACAAACAATGTCGGAGAACAGAAAAAGGGAGATATAGTCCTAACCGACGGTACAAAGCTAGGCGAGCATAAAGGTCTAATTCATTATACAATCGGACAGCGAAAAGGTATTGGCGTGTCCTATAGCGAACCGCTTTTTGTAGTCGAAAAGGATATTGAGAATAATAAACTTGTACTTGGCACAAAGGATAAGCTTTCGAGTGATAGTCTAATTGCTGACGATGTAAATTTCATACCGTTTGATAAACTTGTAGAACCGCTTGAGTGTACAGCGCAAACGCGTTATCATCAAAAGGAAGTTGCTTGTACTGTTTATCCGCTTGATGACGGAAAAATCAAGGTCGAGTTTCACCAGCCGCATAAGGCAATTTCAAAAGGTCAGGCAGTGGTTTTCTATGATGAAGATTATGTTCTTGGCGGAGGAACAATCGTCTGATTTTTGCATTAACTGGAGGATAATATATGAAAGAGATAAATTTCAGTATAGAACATATTCCGGCTGTTCTATATGGTGACCAATCTGATAAGATTTATATTTATGTTCACGGAAAAATGGGTTTTAAAGAAGAAGCAAGGTCTTTTGCACAAATTGCAGTTCAAAAAGGCTATCAAGTTCTGAGCGTTGACCTGCCTGAACATGGAATGCGAAAAAACGATAAAAATAAGTTTAATTCATGGAATGTTGTGCCGGAATTAAAATCGGTACTTAACTTTGCAAAGAAAAAAAGTGATAATATAAGTTTATATGCAAATAGTATTGGTGCATGGTTTAGTATGTTAAGTTTTTCAAATGAGGATATTCAAAAATGTCTGTTTGTTTCTCCAGTTCTTGATATGGAGAAATTGATTATAAATATGATGAAATGGGCAGATGTTTCAGAAGAAAAATTAATGCAGGAGAAAGAAATAGATACAACTTTCGGAGAAACTTTATCATGGGAATATTTACAGTATGCTAGAAAAAATAGAATTGATAATTGGAATGTTCCAACAAGTATTTTATATGCTGGAAATGACAATCTTACAGAGCGTTCAGTAGTTGATAATTTTGTAAAGAGTTTCAATTGCAATTTAACTGTTATGGAAAATGGTGAGCATTGGTTCCATACTCCTCAACAGCTGGACGTGTTGAATAAGTGGATTCACAATTCAATTTAATATATGATGTAAAAACAATTTGAAACTAAAAATCACTAAAATATTTCAACAAAATAAATAATAGTTTAAAGGACAAACATAATCGTTTAGCAAACAGCATACACTCTAATACAACACCATTAGTATTGGAGTGACATAAATGATAGACACAGATAAGGACCGCTCGGTGGTACTAGGGGAGTATATGGTAATACATAAAGCCACCGTCCGAGCAACGGCGAAAGAATTTGGTATAAGCAAGTCGACAGTGCATAAAGACCTAACTGACCGATTGCCAAAAACCTCACCTCAGCTTTATAAGCAGGTGAAAGCGTTGCTAGAGGAAAACAAACGGGAACGTCATATCAGAGGAGGACTCGCGACTAAACATAAATATGAGGAACAACATAAACAACTTTTGGGAAAATAAAATATACATCTAAAATGAGAATTCGTTAGTTTGCGAATTCTCATTTTTTGTAATTTAGAACAAAACCATTGGCGTTTTTTAGTGAGTGAAGTATAATAAGGATATAAAAAAACGTGAAAGTGTGAAAAGTAATTAGGGGTGATGAAATGACAAAAAGCAAAAAAGCGATTTTAGCACAGCCTGAAGGAGAATACGCACTGTTTGATTACATGCACCAAAAAGGTTATGATTATTTAGAAGATGAACGACTAGGGGCGATGCATGTTTTTGAAAAAGACTTAGAAAAAGCAAAAGTGCTAGTTACAATAAACGCATATTATCAGTTGTGGTCGTGGAATGAGTAGTGATTTTTAGCAGAATAACAATAATACAAAGTGTCCAAAAAAATGGATTACTTTACGTTTTTTCGTAAACTTTGAAATAAGCCTTGACCAATGGGGCAAAAAGTAGTAAAATAAGTATATAAGCTGTAGATATATTCTGTAGCATTACATTTTGAAAGGACTTGTTAAAATGTCAAAGTTTATCGTAGAAACTTCCGCACGTCATGTTCATGTAACTCAAGAGGATCTTGAAATTTTGTTTGGTAAAGGTGCAACTCTTACACATAAAAAGGATCTTTCTCAGCCAGGGCAGTTTGCTTGTGAGGAAAAAGTAACAGTAGTAGGTTCAAAAAAAGAGCTTGCAAATGTGTCAATTTTAGGACCAGTTAGACCAGCTACTCAGGTTGAACTTTCAGCAACTGACGCTCGTGCAATCGGAATTGCTGCTCCAATTAAAGAGTCTGGAGATACTGCGAAATCTGGTGCTTGTAAAATTGTAGGACCAGCAGGCGAGATTGAAATTGCAGAAGGTGTAATCGTAGCAAAAAGACATATCCATATGACACCAGCAGATGCAGAAGCTTTGGGTGTAAAGGACAAGCAGATTGTTTGCGTTAAAGTTGAGTCAGCAAATAGAACAGGAATTTTGTGTGACACAGTAGTACGTGTAAGCGAAAAGTTTGCACTTGCAATGCACATTGATACAGATGAATCAAATGCAGTAGGTGCAGGCAGAGAGCAGTTGGGCGAGATTGTAAATATTTGCAATTGCTAATGCATTTTAAAATATAAAAACAAAATCCGCGCGTCTTTTTATAGACATGCGGATTTTTTTGTTTGTATAAATTTTTTTGCACAGTAAATAAGATGTTGGCTAAAGTTAATTATATGTGTACAAAAAAGAGGACAGCAGTAACTGTCATCCATAGATTTTAGAAAAATATCTAGGTGTTTAAATTTTATATTGAACATTGTAGGCGAGTTTTTTAAAAAAATAGGTTTGGAGATTCCAATTAATTTATAGAATGGCTTGATGCCGAGTTTTTGTCGCAAAGCAATCTGCTGACAGCAATCACGTTACAATATCTTAATTGATAAAATCCTTGTAATATTCCGTTAGCTTTTGAGCAATGTTACTTAAAGCAATTAAAGCCTCAGCCTTAACTGCATCGTTAGAATAGATACCAATCTGTGAAAGTTCTGATGCCGCCTTTGCATATTGTAAAGCTTTTTGCAAAACGTCAGCCGAATCATCATCAGAAAGTTTAATTGCCAAAGCCAAATTCGCTTTAGCCTTAATCGCATTAATTTCATCATTAAATGCAGATTGTTCTGACTTAAACTCAATTACCTGCTCATATTTCTCACAAAAATATAAATCCTTCAAGCGTGGAAGACTGTTGCCAACCTCTGAAACATCACCAACATCGTCAGTTGGTAAAATGGCCGTCATCGGAATTTCGAGCACACGACATAAATATTCAAGTGTTTTAACAGAAGGAGTTGCCGTTCCGCTCTCAATTTGACTAAGCATATTTCTAGTGATAAAATCTCCAACAACTTCAGCCTGAGTCATTTTTTTAGCAAGCCTAGCATCTTTAATTAGTTTACCTAAAGCTCCGTTATCCATAACAAAACACACCGCCTTTCGAAAAGTAAATTTCATTTACATATATAATAACAGATATGCAAACAAAAATCAAGTGTTTTTTGATATTTTATAGATTTTTTTAAAAAAATCTCATTGTTGTGTATATGAATTGACTGGGATATTGCATTATTATAGGACAAGCAGCAAAAAAAGATAAATTGTTTCAAAAATCTATTGACAAAGTAAATTAAATGATATATAATCTAAGTAAATGAAATTTACATATGCTTGTAAATAAAAGAAAGGTTAGGTGATTATTATGAATGAATGGTGGGAGGGGCTAAGCTCTTTGCTAAAGGTGTTGTATTGTATTGCTGCACCGTCAACGTTGATACTTTTAATTCAAACAATAATGTCATTGTTTGGGTTTCATGACAGTGGAACGGGTATGGATTTTACAGATACTTCAGGAATAGATTTTGATACCAACTTTGGTACAGATATCGACCTTGATATTGGTGGAAATATAGATGTAGCCAACCATGATTTTAGTCATATTCATCATAGCGATATTGTTGACGGAGGAAATCCTGCTGATTTTGCATCAATGCGAATGTTCACATTACAAACGGTAGTTGCATTTTTAACAGTGTTCAGTTGGACATCGATTGTTGCAGTAAAGTCTGAAATGCCTCCGTTGCTAGCGATTTTACTTGGTATTACGCTTGGCTTTTTAACTATGTATATTGTAGCGAAAATTATCCAACTTTCGAGCAAATTATCAGAAAATGGTACTTTGAACATGAATAATTGTATTGGCGAAATGGCGACAGTTTATGTTCCAGTTCCACCAAAGGGCGATGGTGAGGGGAAAATCACCATAACAGTTCAAGGAAGGTTTATGGAATTTTCTGCAGTGAGCTCAGAAAAAGAAATGCTGAAAACTGGATCATCAGTAATTATTACAGACCTTCGTGGCGATACAGTTGTTGTAGAAAAAGAAAAATAGCCATAATTAATGTTTAAAGTGGAACATTTGGGTAATTGATTATCGGATATCTTAAACGTTTACGGAATTTTAATCTGCAAGTTTTATTTGTCTAACTTTTTTTGTTGATTTGTTTTTATTTTTGTTATATACTCTATTATAGTGTAAAATAATAGAATTGATTTGGGGTTCTAAAAAAACAAAAAATTACTTTAATTATATTTTACCAAGATTTATAGACTTAGCTTTTTTGCTCGGATTTATAAATACACATTCAATAATAGTTTAGAAAGATTTCAAATCAGGAGGAAAAATCATGGAAAAAAACAAAAATAGTGGCAAAAAGAAGGCAGTTATTATAATAGTAATCGTAATTTTACTGGCGGTCGGTGTATTTTTTGCAGTCAAGGTAAGTTCTAAAAATAAAGATAAAGAGCAAAACTTGAAGAATTTTAAATCTGATATAGTACAGGTTCGCAAAGATTTTGATACTAATGATGATGAAACTGTAAAATTGGAAAAACTCAAGGAAATGATTTCTGATTATTCAGAATATGCTGATAAAAGTTTGACAGAAAAAGGACTTGACGAAAATACTGATAAAGAGGTTGACGAAGATTATTCAAAGGAAATCGCAGCTATGAGAAAGTATTTTACCGATGAATATCAAATTATAATCGACGAAAATACTTTAAATGATGTTGATAAAATTGATGATAAAGATGAACTTAACAAGGCTATAGAAAACCTAACTAATCTAAAAACTTTAATTTTCTCGGAGCGTAAGGCTGTATACGAAGTTGGTGAAGAAACCAATACAATTAATGAAATTTCCACTTTGATTGAGTCTTATAGTGATAGAATTGGTAATATAGAAAGTGCTGAAAATGGGGATTAAAAAAATAACTTTTGCTTACTAATTTAGTTAAGTGAAAAATTGTATGTTTTTAAAAGAAATAGAGTTTTATTTTCGGTTTGTACTCTTTACGATTTTTCGTGAAGTTTATAAATATATTCAGTCAAAATATGTGACTGAGCAAAAAAATATTTAATTTTAGGAGGAAAATTTCATGGATGGAGTTGAACTAATAGTTGTTGTCTGCATAATAGCAGTTGTGCTTTTTGCTACTATTGCAGGTATTCTGTCGCGTTACAGAAAATGTCCGTCTGACAAAGTTTTGGTTATTTACGGTAAGGTAGGCACTGATAAAAATGGTCAAAACAAGAGTGCAAAATGTATTCACGGTGGTGCGGCTTTTATTGTGCCTGTAATTCAATCATACCAATATATGGATTTAACACCGATTTCTATCAATGTTGATTTGAAGAACGCTCTTTCAAAGCAGAACATTCGTATTGACGTTCCTTCAAGATTTACTGTCGGGATATCGACTGAACCTGGTGTTATGCAGAATGCTGCTGAACGTCTTCTTGGTCTTAAGCTTGTTGAAATTCAAGATTTGGCTAAGGATATTATTTTCGGTCAGCTACGTCTTATCATTGCTACTATGGATATTGAAGAAATTAACACAGATAGAGATAAATTTCTTCTTGCAGTTTCTAACAACGTTGAGATTGAGCTTAAGAAAATTGGTCTTAGACTTATAAACGTAAATGTTACAGATATTACTGATGAATCAGGATATCTTGAATCACTTGGTAAAGAGGCTGCTGCTAAGGCTATCAATGATGCTAAGCGTTCGGTTGCTGAAAAACATCGTGATGGTGAAATTGGCCAGGCAAATGCTCAAAAGGATCAGAGAATTAATGTTGCAGCTGCTAACGCTACGGCTATCGACGGTGAAAACTCCGCTAAAATCGAGGTTGCACAGTCTGAGGCTAGACGTCGTGAGCGTGAGGCGGAGGCACTTCGTCAAGCTACTGCTGCTGAGCAGGTTCAGGCTGCAAAGGCTAAGCAGGAGGCTTACATAGCACAGCAAGAGGCAGAGCTTACTCGTGCTCAGCTTGAAAAAGCAACTCAAGAGGCTGATATTATTATCAAGGCTCAAATTTCTAAACAGCAGACTGAAATTGAGGCTGAGGCTCAAGCTGAGGTTATTCGTCGCAAGGCTCGTGGTGAGGCGGACGCTATATTTGCTAAAATGGAGGCCGAGGCTAAGGGTGCTCAGGAAATTTTAGTTAAGCAGGCAGAGGGTATGAGAGAGCTTGTCGATGCTGCTGGCGGTGACGCTGATGCGGCTGTTAAGTTAATTATTGCCGACAAGCTTGAACAGCTAATTGCAATTCAAGTTGAGGCTATAAAGAGTATTAAAATTGACAAGATTACTGTTTGGGACAGCGGTTCAAACGGAACTGACGGCAAGGGTTCTACAGCTAACTTTTTAAGCGGACTTATGAAATCTGTTCCTCCGCTTGGTGAACTATTCAAGCAAGCTGGAATGGAATTGCCAGAATTTTTAGGCAAGGACATAGACGAGGCTTTAGAAAAATCTCGCATGGAGGCTATTAATCAGGCGGTGCAGGAGCAAAAAGAATCAGATAATATCGAGGACGCAAACGGATATGTTGAAGTTGTAGACAATAAAAATAAAGATAAATAATTATTAGAAATAGAAGAACAGCAACTCAAGACGATTACTTGGGTTGCTTTTTTGGTCCTAGCGCGGACGGCGCAATGCCCTCGCAGAAAGTTTACTGGTGATTGTGATGTTGTGTTGCTCGGAGATGGAGTTGTGGGAAATTTCAACTTTGTACGCCACTGGGTCCTAGCGCGGACGGCGCAAAGCCCTCGCGTGAAGTTTGTTGGTGATTGTGGTGTTGTGTTGCTCGGGGATGGAGTGTGTGATAATTTGTTAGATTATCACACACTTTTGACTTAGATATGCTTGATTGTCATAAGCCCTTTAACTTCCCCTAGTCACAAGGATGCCACGCGGACTAGTCAATCGGTAAGCCCCTGGTTGCAATTTTATGTATTATATGCTATACTATATTGTATTTAATTTATTTCAGAAAGGTTAGTTTTAATGGTTATAACTAAGCTAAATCAAGCTGAGGCTTTAAGATATATGGGCTATGGAAACGCCATGCCTGATGATAATATGCAGGCTATTTTGGATGACTGCGAAAGACAACTTGTTGAGGTCATTCAGCCTAGATACGTTTATAAAGTTTTTAACATAGACCGAAGTGACGGCGGAATCGCTATTGAAGGAACGTCACTTGTTTTTAAGGGTGAGGATATAAAGAAACATCTTGCTGATTGTGAGCAGTGCGTTTTGATGTGCGCAACAATTTCTCAGGGGGCTGACAAGCTGATTCGTCTTTTTGAGGCAACTGATATGACAAAGGCTTTGATGACTGATTGTCTTGCAAGTTCGGCTATTGAACAGGTTTGCAATTTGGCGGAGGAAGAAATTAAGGCGGAATGCGCTGATTATTTCTTTACATGGAGATTTTCTCCTGGGTATGGTGATTTGCCTATTGAGGTTCAGAGGGATTTTATTTCTGCACTTAATGCACAAAAGCGAATTGGACTTAACACAACCGAGAATATGATTTTGATACCGAGAAAATCTGTTACGGCTATTATGGGAATTTCTAAATCTGAGATTCCAAAAGGTAGGCGTGGCTGTGTAACTTGTAAAATGAAAGATACTTGCGAATATAGGAAAAGAGGTAATCATTGTGGATTTTAAGAAGTTTTTAGATAGTAAAGAATTTATTCTGCTTGATGGTGCTATGGGTACAATGTTACAGGCTAAGGGGTTGAAAATGGGTGAAACTCCTGAGGCTTTAAATATTGAAAAACCTGATTGGCTGATTGATATTCACAAGCAGTATATTAATGCTGGGTCTAATATTATTTATTCTAATACTTTTGGAGCTAATAGATATAAGCTTAAAGAATGCGGTTATTCGGTGCAGGAGGCTGTTTCGGCAGGAATTAAAAATGCCAAAAAGGCTTGTGAGGGGACAGATACTCTTGTGGCGCTTGATATGTCACCTGTTGGTCAACTTTTAGAACCGACGGGTACTTTGACTTTCGAAGAGGCTTATGATATTTATAAGGAAATTGTGCTCGCTAGTGATGGTTGTGATTTGTTTGTTTGTGAAACTATGACCGATCTTTATGAGATAAAAGCGGCTGTACTTGCTATTAAGGAAAATTCAAATAAGCCTGTAATGTGTACAATGACTTTTGAGGAAAATCAGCGAACTTTTACAGGATGTTCGATAAGTTCAATGGCGCTTACTCTTGAGGGATTGGGTGTAGACGCTATTGGAATTAACTGTTCGCTCGGACCTAAAGAGTTATACACAATTGTAGAGGAACTTTGCAAGTGGACAAGCTTGCCAGTTATTATTAAGCCAAATGCTGGTCTGCCTGATCCTGTCACCAATGAATATAATGTTGAGCCAGAAGAGTTTGCTCAGCTGATGTTGCAGTTTGTAGATTTGGGTGTCAAGATTTTTGGTGGCTGCTGCGGTACAAATCCAGCTTATATCAAGGCTCTTGCTGACGCTTTGGATGGCAAAAAAATTGTTCCTCGTGAGGTTAGTATTCCTGCGGCTTGCTGTAATCCTAGTAATACTGTAGTGATTAATCAGCCTAGAGTCATTGGTGAGAGAATTAATCCGACTGGTAAAAAGCGATTTAAAGAGGCTCTTTTAGCCGATAATATTGACTATATTCTTGGCCAGGCAATTGAGCAGATTCATGCAGGTGCTGACATTTTGGACGTTAATGTTGGACTTCCTGGAATTGACGAAAAGGCTATGATGGTTAAAGCTGTCAAGGCTTTGCAGGGTGTTGTTGATGTTCCTTTGCAAATTGACTCTACCATTCCAGAGGTTTTGGAGGCCGGACTTCGAATTTATAACGGTAAGGCTATTGTTAATTCTGTAAATGGTGAAGAAAAATCACTTCAATCCGTTCTGCCTTTAGTTAAGAAATATGGAGCATCGGTGGTTGGGCTTTGTCTTGATGAGGATGGTATTCCGAAGTCTGCACAGGGTCGATTTGACATTGCTAAGCGAATTGTAGAAAGAGCAGAGCAGATTGGAATTCGTCGCGAGGACGTTTACATTGATTGCTTGACATTGACTGCATCAGCTGAACAATCTGGGGTTATGGAAACCTTAAATGCGGTTGAGCGTGTTAAAAATGAGCTTGGGTGCAGAACTGTTTTGGGTGTTTCAAATATAAGTTTTGGATTGCCATCGCGTGAGATTGTTAATCATAATTTCTTAATGATGGCTCTTACTAAGGGTCTTGATTTGCCTATAATAAATCCTAATATCGAGGCTATGATGCAGACTGTTAGGGCATATAAATTGCTTGCTAATATTGACGAAAATTCGGTTGATTTTATTGCGCATTATGGTACGGAAAAAACTGCTGATAATACTCCTAAGGCTGATGTGAAAATTGATTTGCCATATGCTATTGACAATGGTTTGAAGTCTGAGGGCGCTAAAATTACTGCTGAGCTTTTGAAAACTATTCCTGCTATGGATATTGTAAACAACATTTTGATTCCTGCACTAGACAAGACTGGCGCTGAATTTGAAAGCGGAAAGATTTTTCTTCCACAGCTTATTCAGTCGGCTGGAGTTGCACAGGTTTGCTTTGAGGAAATTAAGAATTTTCTAGCTCAAACTGGCGAGAAGTCAGAATCTAAGGGTAAGATAATTGTTGCAACTGTCAAGGGTGACATTCACGATATCGGTAAGAATATTGTTAAGGTGCTGCTTGAAAACTACGGTTATGATGTGATTGATTTAGGCAAGGACGTTGATTGTCAGCTAGTTGTTGACTGTGCTATTGAAAACGACGTTCATCTTGTTGGACTCTCAGCTTTGATGACTACCACTTTGGTGAGCATGGAGGAAACAATTCGCTTGCTACGTGAAAACAATGTTGACTGCAGAATTATGGTCGGTGGTGCAGTTCTTACTGCTGATTATGCCGAAAAAATTGGTGCTGATTTTTATGCTAAGGACGCAAAGGAATCTTGCGACATTGCTAAAAAAGTTCTTGGATAAAATATTTTTATAGAAAATTGAATAAGATTTTAAATATCTCCCATAATTAGGTTAGACACTTAATTTTAGGGAGATGTTTTTATGTCAGAAAAATTTACATCAAGAATTAGAAAATCAGTTTGCGTAGGACTATGCAGCGTGATAGTTTTTTCAGCTTTTACACAGACAGGAGATTTGACACCAAAGAATATGTCATTATTTTTCCCACAGATAACACTTGGAGGCAGCATAAAGCGTGACAGTGAGAATACAGATGAAGATTCAAAAATTGTAGTTGCTCAAAAGGAAGAAAGACCTCAATTTTCTTTTAAAATTGTTGAGCTGTTTGAAAGTTGGTTCGATTAGTACAAAAAATAGGACTAATAAATGATATCTGAATTTTAAGATTATCTGTATTTCATTAGTTAAATATTTGTGCTTTCGAAATTCTAAATGCGAAAATATGGGAAAATAACGTAAATGCGTTATTTTTTGAATGTAATATTTATTAGTACTAAAAAACGGACTAGTAAATGAAATTTCTTGTTGACAAGTCTAATTTTGTATGGTACGATATTTGTAGAAAGATTGAAAAAACATAAAATTTCTTCAAAAGGTGGTATCAGAATGCTTAGATTTGTAACAGGCGGGATCCATAGCAATCGCGACGAAAATTTTTGCCAATTGATAAAAAAATCGTGCGAGTGCAACGAAAACGTAATGGTTATAATTCCAGATCAGTTCTCTTTTGAGTATGATAAAAAGCTTTATAATCTGCTTGGTGCTAAGGCTTTTAACGATGTTTCTATCGTTGGATTCAATAGGTTAGCTGAGCTTATCAGCCGAAAATACGGAGCAGGATCTAAAGAAAATGCAAATGAAAATGCTAAAATCATCACTATGTACAAGGCAGTTAAAAGGCTTAAAGAAACGCATGATGTACGGTTTTATGAGCGTTCACTTAACAAAGGTGCTTTTTTAGGTGAGGTTATTGCGTTGATTAGCGAGCTTATTCAGTCTGGAATTACATATCAAGATTTGAGGATAGCATCAGAAAGCTTGGATGGCTCGGTTAGCTCTAAGCTTTTTGACCTTTCAAGGTTATATGAATATTATCTTGACGAGCTTGCAAGGGCTGGGCTTAAGGACACTTTAACATCGCTTGGTGAGTGTGTAAAGCTTGTTAAGGAGAATAATTTTTTCAAGGGGAAGACCGTTTATATTGACGCTTTCAACAGCTTTTCACAAGACGAATACAGGCTGATTGAATGTGCTATCAAGCAAGCAAATCCGGTTGTAATTTCTCTTGTAATTTCGGATTCTAACAATGCTCAGATTAGCAGAACTCCGTTCGCACAGACTATTAGAACTAGGTCTAATATCGAAGGAATTGCTATGGCTCAGAATGTTTCTTTTGATGAAAAAGCTTTTGCTGGATTTAATTACACCGTGCCGTCGATTGCTTATGTTAATGAGAATATTTACACTTCAATGCCTAAGAAATCTGCTGATAATCACGGTGTTAAGCTTTTGTCAGCTACTGATATTTATGAGGAAGTTGAGTTTGTTTGTTCGGAAATTTCACGACTTGTGCGTGAAGAAAATTATGCTTACGAGGATATTGCTGTTTCGTCTAGAAACTTGGGTGATATTGCTCCTGTTATTGAGGGAACTTTTGAGCGTTATGAAATTCCGTATTTTTTGGACGCTAATAATAGTGTAGAGCAGTCAGCTCTAGTTATTTATTTGAAGAATATTTTTGCTTGTGTTCTTTCCAAAGAATACAAGACTGAAAATCTGCTCAAGTATATAAAATCACCGCTTTGCTCAATTTTTGATTACGATATTGCTGATATCGAAAACTACTGCGTTAAGTGGAATATTCAAGGAAATATGTGGCTTGAGGATTTCACGGCGGGCGAAAAGAGTGGTAGTGTTCCTACTAGACTTAATCAGACTAGGGAGCTTGTTATTGCTCCGCTTGAGAAGTTTAAGTCCGCTTGTGTTAATGCTACGGCACAGGATATTTGTAAGGCTCTTTATATTCTTTTAGACGAGATTGGGCTTTCAAAAGAAATTTATTCTGTGGTAAAAATGGCTAGCGGTTCTGCAAATGATACTGAGCTTGAGCTTGGACGAATTTCTAAACAAATTTGGAAGACAGTTCTAGCGGCGGTTCAGTCAATTTACGAAAATATGGGCGATGAAGTGTTGACGCTAAGACGATTTTATGAAATATTTAAGATGATGATTTCACAGATGAAGGTGTCTGCTCCGCCACAGAAAATTGATTCTGTAAGATGTGCTTGTGCAGAACGTTCGCGATTGAATGATGTTAAGGTTTTGTTCGTTCTTGAGGCTAATGACGGAATTTTTCCTGCTGATTTTAAGTCTAAAGGATTGCTGACTGAGCGCGAAAAACGTCAGCTTGAGAGTGTTGATATAAATTTGAATACTACGGTAATGTCGTCAATTGAGAATGAGAGGCTTACTGTTTATCAGACAGTTTCTATGCCAAATGACAGGCTTTACATAATCAGTTCTGAATCTGATACTCAGGGTAAAAAGAAAAATCCTTCGGTGCTTGTTAATATGATTTTTGATATGTTTGAGCACATCGAAATTGAGAAAATTCAGGACAAGCCACTTGACTTTTTCTGTACTTCATATGCTACGGCTTATTATAAATATCTTGAGAAATCTAAAGATAAGACCAGTGAAGTGAAGTCAATTAAAGAGTCGCTTTTGCTATCTGATAAATATCGCCAGAAGCTTGATTTCATTGAGCAGACGGCAGTTAATAAACCGCACAAGCTTTCTCGCGATTGTGCTAGAGATGTATTTTTTAATCATGATTTAAATATATCAGCAACTAGAGTTTCTGATTTTTATAATTGTCCTTTTAGCTTTTTTTGCAAGTATGGACTTAAACTTCATGCTCCGGAAAAGGTTGAAATTAATAACAGGTTTTTCGGAAATTTAATGCACAATACTCTTGAAAAAGTTATGAGTAAGGTCAATGATAATGGCATTCGAGTTTATGACGAGAAGTTTGTTGACTTTGATGAGCAGACCTTGCGTGATAAAATTAATGCTGAATTTTCTAGATATATTGCAGATGAAATGGGCGGAGATTTTGGTAAGACTTTACGCTTTAAGCAAGGAATTGCACGAAACGAGGAGTCGGCATTTAGTATTATAAAAGTTGTTCAAGAAGAGTTTAAAAAATCAGCTTTCAAGCCAGCCGCTTTCGAATTTAATCTTGCTAAGTCTGACGGAGAAAGCATTTTAAAGCTGACTTTAGAAGACGGATACACTATAAATATCTATGGTTCTATTGACCGCGCTGATATTTTTGAGGACGAAAATGGAGTTAGATATCTGCGAATTGTTGATTACAAAACTGGTGACACTAAGTTTGATATTGAAGATATTTACAATGGACTGAATTTGCAGATGTTCATTTATCTATATGCTGTTATAAATACTGATAATCGGTTGAATTATGATGGTAAACTTGAGCCGTCTGGTATTATGTATTCGCATATAAAAAGCTGTCATGCTGATTTTACTCCGTCGGCAGTTGAAAAAGCAGATGATTTGCAAGGAAAAATGTTTTTGGAACAAATCAAAAATTGTAAACCTGATGGCATGATGATTGAAAATGAAGATACTTTGGATGCTTTAAATAATGATTACAAGGGTCTATTTACTTTATTTACAAGAAAAAATAATGGCGATATTACCGAAGGCAGCAAGCCGCCTTGTGATTATACATATTTCAATGCTTTGTCAGAGTTTGCATTTAAAAAGATTGAGCTTTTGGCACAGAGACTTCTTGAGGGTGATATTGCGGCTGATCCTATTTGTAAAGGCGATGGAAGAAATGCAAAAATTGCTTGCAGATATTGTGATTTCTGGAGTATTTGCGGTAATGCGTCACCCAAAAATCCTAGAAGAGTAAACAAGTCGGATAAGCATTTGCTTGACGCTGAAATTGATAAAATGTGCGATGAAACTAATGATGTTGGTAATAATGAATAAAAATAAGCTTATGAGAAAGGGTGGTACAAATGTCTGTAAAATGGACAGATGACCAACAGTTGGCGATTGATACGACAGACAGGGGCGTTGTTGTTTCAGCTGCTGCGGGAAGTGGAAAGACTGCAGTGCTTATTGAACGAACTATAAATTTGCTGGCTGATAGGACTAAAAATGTTCCTGCTGACCGACTATTGGCGGTTACTTTTACAGTTGATGCGACTACTCAAATGAAAGAAAAATTATCGTCTGCATTTGAGAAGAAAATAGCTGTTGAGCAAAATCTTGATCAGAAAAAATGGCTGCAAAAACAGCAGGATAAGCTTGCTATGGCTAAAATTAGTACTATAAATTCATTCTGTCTTGACCTTGTGAACAGCAATATTAACGAGTTTGATTTGCAGGATGGAATTAAAATTATTGATGATACTGAAGCTGATTTGATTGTCAGCGATTCGATTGATAAGGCTATTGATGATTTATCTGAAAATTCACCTGCTGATTTGGATTTTTTGGTTGACGTGCTTTCAAATAATAACGAAAATCAGGTAGCTAATAATGTACGTGAATTGTACAAATTTTTGAGCTCACTTGCTTTTCCTGACAGTTGGATTAGTGAGCAGGAAAAGAGTTTTACTGATGAAGAAAAAATTAAGATGTATATAGAAATCTTGGTTGATGAATATTCTGAACGGCTAGATGATGCAATTAAGGAAAATGAATTGGCTGTAAATATCTTTCACAATAATAACTCGAATTTGAATTTTGGAGAAAAGGTTATAACAGTTCTTAATGATGAATGTGAAAAACTTAAATTGCTTAAGAAGCATCTGGGAGATTATTGCTGGGAAGATTTTTATAATGAGTTTAAAAATAATTCGTTCGGAAGAATGACTTTTTACAAGCCAAAGGAAGGTGAATTTCCTGAGGGCGTTTTACAGTTAAGAGATGCCAATATTCAGCTGATTAAAAATCATCGAGATAAATATAAGGATATAGTTAGTGACATTAATAAATCGCTTGGGAAAATTGGGGTTAATATTAGAGATGATATGCTCACTGCTAGATGTGTTTTTCAGTTGCTTTGCGGGCTTTGTAAGAGTGCTGAACAGTATGCTTGGGCAGCTAAGGTTGAGAAAAACTCTCTTCAATTTTCTGATGTAGAGCGTATGTCAATTGAGCTTCTAGTTAAGTATGAAAATGGTAATATTGCGCGGACTCCACTTGCTGATGAGATTGTGAATAATCGCGATTATCAAGTTATTTTGATTGATGAATTTCAGGACGTTAATAATCTTCAGGAGCTTATTTTTAAGGCGATTTCTGATACTGATGATTTGGATTTCTTGGGTAAAAACGTGTTTGTTGTTGGTGATGTTAAGCAGGCTATTTATCGTTTCAGAAAATCAAATCCAAAGCTTTTTTTACAGGCTAGAGAGAATGCTAGGCAGAATGAAAACTCTGAAATCTTGAAGTCGATTGATTTAAAATCAAACTTTAGAAGTCGAAAAAATATAATCGATTTTGTTAATTATCTTTTTGAAAATATAATGAGTGAGCAGGTTGGTGAGGTTGATTACAGCGGTTCTGAACGTTTACAGCTTGGCGCAAATTATGCTGGTGAAAATCTTGATACTGAGATTTTAATGATTAGGTCAGATAAAGATAGTGCTGATTCTGACAGCAAAAATAGCGAAGATGATAAAGATAGCGGTGACGCTGATGAGGACGAGTATGTTTTATTTACTCAAGAGAATTTGGTGGTCGCTAAGAGAATTAGACAGCTGATTGATGAGGGACACCCTGTTTATTCTAGCGGCGATGAAAAATCACGTCCCTGCACACCTTCTGATTTTTGTGTTTTGGCACGTACTGCTGAAACAACCAGTAAGCTTTCGGCTGCTCTTGAATCTGTTGGATTAAAGGCTTTTTGTGAAGAAACAAAAGGCTATATCCGCTCACGAGAAATTTCAGTCATGATAAATTTGCTGAAAGTGATTGACAATCCGATGAATGATATTGCGCTGGCATCGGTTATGATGTCACCTGTTATGAGCTTTAATGCTGACGAAATTGCTGGGATAAGACGTCTTTGCATCGAGAGCGGAAAGTATACTAAACGCATGTATCAGGTTATGAATGCGGTCGCTAAGGATGATGACAGCAGTGGGAAAGAGTCCGAAAAATTGTGCTTAAATGATAATGCCCTTGAACAAAAATGCTGTCAATCTATAGAGCTTATAAAACGTTTGAGATTTTATTCATCTGGAATGTCATTATCTAGATTGATTCGTAAAATTTATGATGAAACCGATTTTTATGCGGTAGCTTCTGCTTTTGAAAATAGTAAGCAGAAAAGGGCAAACTTGCGACTTCTACTTGAATATGCATCGACTTATGAAAATAGCGGAGAGGGTGGAATTTCAGGCTTTATTAGATATTTCGAGGCGGTTTCGGAAAGCGGTAATGATTTTAAACAGGCGGTTACTGTTACTGAGGGCGGCGACTGTGTTTTTGTGAAAACTATTCACAAATCTAAGGGGCTTGAGTATCCATTTGTTTTTCTTTGCGGTGTCGGTAAGAAATTTTATCTTAAGGATTTGCAAGGAAATATGCTGATGGATGAGCAGGTTGGAGTTGGATTTGAGCTGTTAAATCATGCTAATCTTTCTAGGACTAACACTCTATCCTATAGCGCTATGCAGTCGATTTTACGTGACAAGCTTTTAAGTGAGGAAATCCGTTTATTATATGTTGCTTTGACAAGAGCAAAAGAGAAGATTTTTATTCCTATTACGATTAAGGAAAGTTCAAGTGCTCAGTATGATACACGTAAAATTATTGCGAAACTTGCTGATGATATTTCACGCAGCGGCGGTATAAATTCGCGGATTATCAGAAGTGGTGATTCATATCTTAAATGGCTTTGTGCAGTGCTTTTATGTTATCCTAATAATCTGGAATTTCTTGAGGAAATGCAGATTAAAACTGAAATGCCGCAGCTTGATACTGATACTTTGATTAGTTTCAATTTGATTGAAGATTGTGATGCTTTTGAAAATAGCAAGCCAAGTTTTATTGAGCAAAAGGCTAATCAGAAATTAGTTGATAAGCTGTCAGAAAGATATGCATTTGAATATGTTTCCAAGAGCATGGATGTGCCTTCAAAGATAACTGTTACGGAGTTTGTTCGCAAGGAAAAAGAGCTTGAATTAGGTGAGGAAAATCCTGAATTTTATCCTCAGCTTCCTAAGCTTTCTGATGAAATTGGCAAGCTTTCTTCCGCTCAAAAGGGTACTTACACTCATCTATTCATGGAACTTGCCGATTATGAAAAGGCATCTCAAAATGTATCAGCTGAGCTTGATAGATTGGTGTCGCAGGGGTATTTTTCTGAGAAGGAGGCAAGCGGCGTATATGTTTCGGCGGTGGAGAAATTCTTCAGCGGTGATTTTTACAGACGCATGAGTGATAGTGACGAGATAATTCGTGAAAAGCAATTTTTAGTTAGTTTTTCTAACCTGAATTTGCCGGAAAAATACAGCGAATATGTTACATCAGGTTCAATGCTTCAGGGTATTGCCGACTGTATATTTAAGGAAGACGATGGCTATATTTTGGTAGATTACAAGACAGATAATTTTACTGATGAGTCACAGCTTTATGAATACCAGTCGCAGCTTGAGCTTTATAAAGCTGCTTTGGACTTGATTTTGGGTATTCCAATTAAAACATGCTACATATATTCTTTTAGACTTAACAAGGGCGTTGAGATTGATATGAACGCTTAATCTGATATTTTACACACTGGTTTCTATGTAAAATCAGTGTGTTTTTATGCGTTTATTTGTATATGATGTGTCGAGATATACGCATTAGTTAACGTTTACAGTTTATTAACTTTATTTTTACTTAAATATCACTTTAAAAGCTTGAAATCTGTTGACGATAGTGATATAATGTGAGACAATGCGGAATATGTTTTTAATATTTGTAATGTATATATACTGTTTTTCTCTCTATATATTTTGAAAAAAATAGAAAATATGCACTTGAAAAAAATGTGTTCTTGTGATATGATATTGAGGAGGAATTATGGTGGATAAGAATTCAATCAAAAAAGGAAAGAAAATTACAATTTTAGGTGCTGGAAATGTTGGAGCGTCAATTGCATACACTTTAACACTTGAGGGACTTTGTTCTGAGCTTGTACTTGTTGACATCAATAAGGACAAGGCTAAGGGTGAGGCAATGGATATTCGTCAGGGTATTGCTTTTTGTCCAGAAGTTGATATTCGTTCAGGTGATTATGCTGATGCAGCTGATTCTGACATTGTAATTGTTACTTTAGGAATTGCTCGTAAGCCTGGTCAGAGCAGAATTGATCTTGCACAGATTAATGTAAACATTATTAAAGAGGTTATGCCACAGGTTGAGAAGGTTGCTCCTGATGCTGTTTATATCATTGTTAGTAACCCTGTTGACGTACTTACATATGCTGTTATTCAGTGCACAAGCATTGATCCTGCAAGAATTATTGGTTCTGGTACAATGCTTGACTCTTCAAGATTGCGTTCTTGCCTTGCTGAGTATGTTGATGTAAATACTCAGAATGTACATGGTTATGTGTTTGGTGAGCATGGTGATACTGCTATGGTTCCTTGGTCTTTGGTTAGTGTTGCTGGTATGGAATTGAGCGAGTTCAGTACTGAGGACGGTGTTAGTGTTGCTGCTAAAGCAAAGGAAATTGAAAATGATGTTAGAACTGCTGGTGCTCAGGTAATCGCTTGCAAGGGCGCTACTTATTATGCAATTGCACTTTCTGTTAAGCAAATTTGCGAGAGCATTATTCGTGATGCTGGTACTGTTTCTACAATTTCAACTTTGACTAATGGTAAATACGGTACTGAAAATGTATGCTTGAGTCTTCCTTACGTTCTTGGTGCTCATGGTATTAAGAGAGAGATTACTCCTGAACTTCTTCCTGAGGAAGAGGTTCTTCTACAGCATAGCTCAAAGGCTCTTAAGGCTGTTATTGACGAGCTGGCAATTTAATTGTCTGTCTTTATCTATATAAAATATATAATTTGTCGTCATAATTTTAATTTGAAAGGACTTGAATTTAATGGATTACGCAAAAGAATCACTTAAGCTTCACAAAGAATGGAAAGGTAAAATAGAGGTAATTTGCCGTGCACCTTTAGAGACTAGAGATGACTTGTCACTAGCTTATACACCTGGTGTTGCTGAACCTTGTCTTGAAATTCAGAAGGACGTTGACAAGAGCTATGAGTTGACAAGACGTTCAAACCTTGTTGCTGTTGTAACTGACGGTACTGCTGTTTTGGGTCTTGGCGATATTGGACCTGAGGCTGGTATGCCTGTTATGGAAGGTAAATGTGCACTTTTCAAGGCATTCGGTGATGTGGATGCTATTCCTCTATGTGTTCGTTCAAAAGAAGTTGATGATATTGTAAATACAGTTAAGCTTTTGGCTGGAAGCTTCGGCGGAGTTAATCTTGAGGATATTTCTGCTCCTAGATGTTTCGAGATTGAAAGAAAACTTAAGGAATGCTGTGATATTCCAATTTTCCACGATGACCAGCATGGTACTGCTGTTGTTACTCTTGCTGCTATGCTTAACGCTCTTAAGCTAACTGGCAAGAAGATTGAAGAGATTAGAGTTGTAACTAGTGGTGCTGGCGCTGCTGGTATTGCTATTATTAAGCTACTTATTTCAATGGGTCTTAAGGACGTTGTTCTTTGTGACCGTACTGGTGCTATTTACAAGGGCAGAGATGGTCTTAACGCTGAAAAGGCTGAGATGGCTGAGATTACTAATAAGGAAATGCGTAAGGGTACACTTGCAGAGGTTCTTGCTGGTGCTGACGTATTTATCGGAGTTTCGGCTCCTGGTTGTGTAACTCCTGAAATGGTTAAGAGCATGGCTCCTAATCCAATTCTATTCCCAATGGCTAACCCTACTCCAGAGATTATGCCTGACCTAGCTCGTGAGGCTGGCGCTGCTGTAATCGGTACTGGACGTAGTGACTTCCCAAATCAGATTAACAACGTTTTGGCTTTCCCAGGAATTTTCAGAGGTGCTTTGGATGTTCGTGCTAGCGACATCAATGACGATATGAAGATTGCTGCTGCTAAGGCTATTGCTGAATTCGTTAAGGATGATGAGCTAACTGCTGAATACATCATTCCTTCAGCACTTGATAAGGCTGTAGCTGATGCTGTTGCTAAGGCTGTTGCTCAGGCTGCTAGAGATACTGGTGTTGCAAGAATCTAATTTGGTTTTGTCCATAGATTTTTATATATTTAAATAATTTAAGGCGACTAAGTTTTATGCTTAGCCGCCTTTTTTATTCATCATAATTGAGGTTGTTAAAACGTAAGTTTACTTTGTTGTTCTTTACCGTAATATTGTACTTATATTGGTCGTCAGAAAATGTGATTGTGTTGTTTCCTATTTCAACTGCATCGAAGTGTTGATAATACTTTTTTATTACGTCAAAATCACAATCGGTTGGCATTGAACTGGAATTTAAACCGTTTTCAACCGTTTTTGTCGGAAAAGGTATATTAGCCGTGTCTGAGTTTCTATTTGAGAGTTGTATAAACTCGCATGATAATTCATAGTGATGTCTTTGTGTCCATAGAAATTTTGAGTCGCCTTCGTTATTTATTGCATAAATTTCGTTGTTATCAATTATCACAATTTGATCTAGTGTATCATCAAAGAAAACTGTTTCATATTGTTTTTTGATTTCATTATATATTTCATCCGTTGTCAGTTTACTGCTGAACTTCAAAGAGTTATAATCATAACTTTCTTCGTGATTTCTTACATTGATTGTAAAGTTTTCATAATTTGTGTTTTGTATAGTTAATATTTTATTATCATCATAAAAAACTGTTTGATAAATTAAAATTGCAACAGCTGTTACGCCTATTGTAATTAACACTGCTGGCAGTGTTGGTTTGATATGGTGTTTTCTTAGTATACTTATAATTAAAATAATAATTCCGATTATTATTGGTAGTAGTATAGAAATTGATAAAATAGCCATGATTTTCACACCTCTAGAGCTTGATTATATAATTTATTTTGACTTTGTATATTATACAGTGTATCTATCGCAATGTCAACGCGTTTTTCTAAGATTAAGAAAAGATTAAGAAGTTTAATTTTGCATGATTATTTATGCTGTTTTTCTAGTTTGATACATTGTTGGAATATATTCAAACTGTTTTAGCGTACTTTATGTTTTTGTGCCGATTTTTACTTGACAAGTAAGTTTTTTTGGTAGTATAATTTATAATGTCTCTAGATATAAAATTGTGTGAGGTGATGCTTTGTGATTCAGGTTGCGGCTTTTGATGATGTTGGCGAAATTTCTAGTGAAATCCAAAAATATTCGTTTTGGAACAAGATTAATAACACTGTTTTTTTAGGCGCTATGATTCCTGAGCAGTTAGA
Organism: uncultured Oscillospiraceae bacterium; assembly: GCA_964548535.1. Taxonomy (GTDB): domain Bacteria; phylum Bacillota; class Clostridia; order Oscillospirales; family Ruminococcaceae; genus CAZJRQ01. The sequence goes on along the minus strand of CAZJRQ010000015.1, from coordinate 23,932 downwards.
AGAGTCAATTATTAATCATGATATTGATGTGGTTCTTGCAGTTGTAAGTCATAAGTCTTTCACGCAGATGGATTTTATTTTGAAGATTATTTCTAATTATCCTGATACATTGGTTGTTATTATAAGTAATAGTTCAGAATATCAAGACGTTCGAAAGGCTTTTTTATCTGGTGCTTTTGATTATCTTGTTTATGATAATCTTGAAAAGGATTTGAGAAAGACACTTATGAGATTGTCTGGCAGGCGATGTGATAATTATTTTAATGTTAAGATATATGATAAGGTGTTGCTCCTAGCGAGGCATATTTTTGATGGTGGTGACAATGTTTTAGAACTGGTTCATGATATAGTCGATAGCATTTACAGCGATTGGAATGATAATACTATTGTTTGTCAGCAGGTAATTGAAAAGGTCAAGCTTGAGTCTTACAAGCATTTTGTTCGCAAAAAACCTTGGCTCGAGAAATTTATTTATCGCGGTGATTATATTCGTGATATTGGTTTTGAGCTTAAAGAGCGCCCGGAAATTGAAGAGGAGCTTTGTCATTATTATTCTGAAGTCAATGTGCTTTTTAAAAAGTACAACGTAATTGATGTGAATAAGACGATATATACTATCGGAAAAAGTGTAATTCGGCAGGTTGATGACAAGGTTACTCTTGAGTCGGTTGCTAGTGATGTGTATTTGAACAAGACTTATGTATCACATATTTTTAAAGAAATGACTGGTGTTAGTTTTAGTGATTTTGTTATTGATGTAAAGATGGACAGGGCTAAAACCTTGCTTCATTATCCTGATATTAGCATTAGTGAAATTGCTGAAATATTGTCATTTTGCAATGCTGGATATTTTAGCGGAATATTTAAAAAACACATTGGAATATCTCCCACAAATTACAGACTGCTTGTAAAAAAGTAAGTATATTCAAATTAACATAAAGATTTTGATAGATGTACTAAAGATATTGTATTGCGTGAGATGTGTTTGGATGATATAATTATAGACATGGAAAGCAAAGGAGCTTATGAAAAATCGAAGGATTTTTTGTAGGCTCTTTTTTATTTTAATAACAGTGTCAAATTAATTGAGCTATAATTCAATGGCGAGGAATAGCTTGAAATTTATATTTAAGGAGAGAGTATTATGAAGGTATCTGAAATTTTTGAGAACACTACAAAACAGCAGGTTTTTGATAAATCAATTGAATATTGGAACAGCGGAAAAACTAAAGAATGGCTTGATTTAGGTATTGATCTTGTTATAGGTAAGCGTGAGGGCTACTATTTTTGGGATATGGACGGCAAACAGCTAATGGATGTTCATATCAATGGAGGTACATACAGTCTAGGTCATCGAAACAGAGAAGTAATTGATGCTATGATTGAGGCTACTGAAAGCGTTGATATCGGTAATCATCATTTTCCTTCACCGTTAAAGGCTAAACTTGCTGAGGAGGTAATTAAATCATCACCTGAGGGAATGAAACACGTAATTTACGGTTCATCAGGCGGAGAGGTTATTGATCTTTCGATTAAGTGTGCTAGAAGTGCTACTAACAGACTTAAAATTGTTTGCGTGACTAATTGCTATCACGGTCACACTGGTTTAGCCGTTGCGGCTGGTGCTCCTAAATATTGTGATTTATTCCACGCTGAAAGACCTGGTGAGTTCATTAAAGTTCCTTTTAATGACGTGGATGCAATGGAAAAGGTTTTTGAAGAAAATGACGACATTGCGGCAGTACTTATGGAAACAATTCCAGCAACTTATGGATTTGTAATGTCGAAGGATGGATATCTTGCTAAGGTTAAGGAGATTTGTGAAAAGAATGGCTCACTTTACATTGCTGATGAGGTCCAAACTGGACTTATGAGAAGCGGCAAGATGTGGTGTATTGAAACTTATGGAGTAACTCCTGATATCATTGTTACATCAAAAGGTTTTTCCGGCGGAATATATCCTATATCTGCGGTAATCCTAAATGAAAAAGCATCTTACTGGATGACACAGGACGGCAGTGCTCATATGGCTACATTCGGCGGAAGTGAGATTGGATGCGCTTGTGCGCTAAAGGTTTTTGAAATTTTAAATCGCGAGGAAACTATTAAGAATGTTGAGTTTGTTTCAAAATATCTTCGTGAGGGTCTTGAAAAAATTAAGTCTGACAATCCTGATACTTTTGTTGGAATTAGGCAGAACGGTTTGATTATGGGTCTTGAGTTTGCTGGAAAGAGCGGTGCAGTCGTTGTTATGCAGCACCTATATGAAAATGGCGTTTGGGCAATTTACTCACAGCTTGACCCTAGTGTTCTTCAGTTTAAGCCAGGTGTTCTTGTTACTAAGGAATACTGTGATGAACTTCTTGAGAAAATGGCTAAGGGAATTAAAGAGGCTAAGGAAGATATTCTTTTGCAGGCCTAATATTAAATATTTTATAAAATATACAAGGGCGTATATTTAGGGGATCACTCTGAATAGACACCTTTACTCTGTTTTAGGAGGTTTTAAAAATGGATTTTGATAACGACTTTTTTGATAGTATTGCACAACAAGCTTTGTCTAAATATCAGTGGGACGGTGAAACTTATGCTGAGATGATAGTGCTTTCTGAAAATGCAACATACATGGTTAAATACAAGGAGAGTGGTGAGAAAGCTGGGGTTCTTCGCGTGAGCAGACCTGGATATCACACTTTGCCTGAGCTTGAATCTGAAATGGGCTGGTTACGTCAGATTAATGATTACACACCTTTGATTGTAGCGAATCCTATAAAAGGATTCGATGGCAGACCAGTTCAGGAAATTTTGGGAAGTGACGGAAATTTCTATTTCTGTGTTATATGTGATTATCTTGCTGGCAGTGAACCTGATGAGAGCGATCAAGTTAAAATCGTAGGCGATTTTGAAATGCTGGGTGAGACTACAGCTTATCTTCATAGACAAGCATCTATTTGGAATGGTACAAAGACTATTGACCGAATGGAGTGGACTTTTGATAATATAATCGGAAAAACTGCAGCTTGGGGACGCTGGCAGGATTTTGATCAGATGACGCCTGAGGCTGAAGAGCTTTTAGAGCGTGCTGGCAGAATTATTCATAAGAGACTTAGACGATACGGTAAAAATCAAAATAACTGGGGACTTATTCATGCTGATTTAAGGCTTTCGAATATTTTGGTTGATAATAATATTATCAAAGTTATTGATTTTGATGATTGTGGTTTTGGCTGGTATCTTCATGATTTGGCTTCGTCAATTAGTTTTATTGAGCATAAGGAAATTGTGCCTGATTTGATTAATGCTTGGCTAAAGGGATATAAGAAAGTTATGCCGTTTACTGATACGGATTTTGAGGAAATAGATACATTTATTTTAATGCGACGTCTTCAGCTTATGGCATGGCTTACAAGCCACAAGGAGTCTGGTCCTGTTGCAGAGCTTTCAAAAGGGTATCTTGACGGGACTTTAGAACTTGCTGAAAGGTATATAAGACTTTTCGGATAGTCATATTTTTCAAAAAGGAGAGATTGTTATGGAAACTACCGTAAAAAAATCAGAAAAAAACAACGCATTATCAAAGTCAATGAAATTGCTTTATGTATACGCTTTGGCAACTGGTGCGATATTTACATTTATGTGCTATTGGGACGGCATATTTATGTCTTACACAGGTCCTGCAACATTCTTAGCATTCATTTTAATGACTCTCATGATTTTGCCTACTGCTTTTGTTTATGCAGAATTTTCAACTATGCTGCCTAGTGCTGGCTCGTGTTTAGTTTTTAACACGGTTGGAATGAATAAGCACGCTGGATTTTGGTCGGCATGGCTAATAATGTGTGCGTGGATTGCTGTTCCTGCGGCTGGTGTTTTGGGTATTATTGACTGGCTTAACTATCAGTTTGGATTTAACATTGTTAGCTGGAAGGCTGTTGGTCTTGGTGCACTTATACTTGTAATTTGGTTTATTTTAAGTATTTATAAAAATGTTGTGGCTGGTAAGGTTCAGACATTTATGCTTTTTGCTGGTATCGGCGGTATTATTCTTTGTTCGATAATGTTTTTTTGCAGCGGTAAGTGGAGCTTTGATAATTTCTCTAACTTCTTCGCAAGCAGCAACAATATAAAGTACGGCGGAGATTTGAAGACTGCGATTGCATGGGTTGTTGGATGTTCATTTATGATTACACCTTATTTTGGATTTGAAACTGTTCCTGCTATGGTTGAGGAAGGAGATTTCCCAATTAAGGATCAGAAAAAAGCTATCCTAGGTTCTGTTCTAACTTGCGGAATAATTTATGCACTATTTTATTTTGCAATGGCTGGTGCCATGCCTTGGGCTGAGCTTACGAATAATGGTGACTGTCACCCATTTGTTTCTTTCGACGCTCTAAAATATTGCTTTGGTGATAATATAGCTTGGTTTGTACTTGTTATGGGCATTGTTGGTGTTGTATTCCCAATTGGTACTTCTGTACTTGGTTTTTGGTATTCTGGTGTTAGAATGATTTATGCAATGGGTCGTCAAAACTTTCTTCCAAAGGCTTTTGCAAAAACAAACAAATACAGCCAGCCTGTTTTACCTAGCGTTTTAATTCTTGTAGTATCTGTTGCTTTTCTTGCAATGCAGGAGATTCGATCGTTCTTTGATTTAATGGCATTTGCATGCGCACTTTGCTATGTAATTACAACAATTTCGTCGTTGCGTGTGGATAAAAATCATCCTGAATGGGAGCGTCCATATAAGTGTAAGAAACCTCTTAAGATTATGTCGCTGGTAATTATGATAGTAATAGCGGGATTTTGTACTATTGGTATAGGAACTACAACTTGGATTGGTTTTGCAGGATATATGGGTATCGGATTGATTCTATGGCTTGTTATGAATATATTCAAATGGCCTAAGGAAAAGGTTTGGATGAAGACTCCTGACGGTGACAAGGAATTTTAGGCGGATGAGAATTTACATAATGCACTTGAAAATTGATAGGTAACTTTGTATAATAAGAATGTATAATTCAATGAAAGGTGGTTATAGATATGAAAGAAATTGAATTTATAATAAAGCCTGAAAAAATGGAGAACTTACAGCGAATTCTCACAAATTGCGGTGCACAAGGTGTGATTGTAACATATTTAAGCGGTTACGGTCATCAAAGAGGTGTTAGACAGGTGTATACTCGTGATGAGGTAAACGGCGGAACACTTCTTCCTAAGCTATCGTTTAGGACTGTTGTTCAGGATGACAAGGTGGATTTGATTGTAAACAAGGTGGTTGAAGAACTTAATTCAGGCAGCTTTGGCGACGGTAAGATTTTTATCAGAAACATAGAGGACGTAGTGCAGATTCGTACTGGTATTCGTGGTAATGATGCACTGTAATTAACAGAAAGCGAGGAGTATTAATGAAAAAACTTGAGGGCAAGGTTGCAATTATTACTGGAGCTTCTAAAGGTATTGGTGAGGGAATTGCTCGAGTATTTGCTAAATATGGTGCGAAACTTATTCTTGCAGCAAGAGGTGAAAAGGTAAATCAGCTTGCAAAACAGTTGTGTGATGAGGGCTATGAGGCAACTGGCATAATGACTGATGTTAGTGATAAAACAAGTGTGGACAGGCTTGTGAAGACAGCTGTTGAGATGTATGGAACAATTGATGTGCTTGTAAATAATGCAGGAGTTTGCGTTCTTGGGGATCTTTTATCATCCAGTGATGAGGATAGAGATTATCACATTGATGTAAATATAAAGGGCGTTTGGAATGTCACTAAGGCGGTCGCTCCTTACATGATTGATAAGGGTGAAGGTAAAATTGTTGTTATGAGTTCTGTAACTGGTGACATGGTTGCCGACCCTGGCGAGGCTGCTTATGCGACTACTAAGGCGGCGCTTGTCGGATTTACAAAGGCAATGGCACGAGAGCTTGCTGATTATAATATCAACGTAAATGCGATTTGTCCCGGTTATGTTAGGACACCTTTGGTTGAGGGAATGGCAGTGCAGTCGTGCCCTGAAAATCCTGAAAGTGTAATTGAGGGAATTGCGAATGCAGTACCTTTGAAAAGACTTGCCGACCCTGAAGAAATCGGCGAGCTTGCAGCTTTCTTAAGCTGTCATGAATCAAGCTATATCACTGGTACTCAAATTGTAATTGACGGCGGAAGTACTCTTCCAGAAACTTTTACAATGGGTGTATAAATTTTGCTGTGTTTGTTATTAATATAAATTCCAATGAAAAACCATTGACATATATTTTGTCAGTGGTTTTTTCTTGCGTAGATTCAGTGAGTTGCAATGTCTAAATTTATATCTAAAGTGTATTGTAAACGAGTTATTGCAATTTTAGTTGACAATGATGCTTTGCTGTGATATAATAATATAAAGAAATTACTATTTATTTGAAAAAAGGTTTGGTGAACATTTATGAAAAATGCAAATGATTTAGATGGATTAAAGAACTTTGTCCTTACTGGTGGAGCTGTAAACAAGGATGATGCTATGTTTTTGGCTGATGTTGAGTTAGAGGAGCTATGTACTGCTGCTGACGAAATCCGCAAGGAATTTTGTGGTGATAAATTTGACATCTGCACGATAATAAACGGTAAGAGCGGACGATGTTCTGAGAATTGCAAGTATTGTGCTCAGTCTGCTTTTTATAAAACTGAGATTAATGAGTATCCATTGCTTGGCAGTGATGAAATCGTGGAGCATGCGCTATATAATCATAGTAGAGGTGTTCACAGATATTCTATTGTTACCTCCGGTAAGGCTTTGTCTGATGACGAAATTGACAGTGTTTGTGATAGCATAAAGAAAATTAAAGAGGCTTGTGATATCAGCGTTTGCGGTTCGTTCGGGTTGCTTAACAAAGAGCAGTTTTTGAGATTGAAGGACGCTGGTTTGGAGAGGGTTCATAATAATCTTGAAAGCTCTGAAAATTATTTTGGGAAAGTTTGTACTACTCATAATTATCAAGATAAAAAGTCTGCAATAAATGCCGCACATGAGGCTGGTCTTGAAATATGCAGCGGTGGAATCATGGGGCTTGGTGAAAGTATGGAGGACAGAATTGATATGGCTTTGACCGCTCGTGAGCTTGGAGTTTGTTCTGTTCCAATTAACATGCTAAATCCAATTTCAGGAACACCACTGGAAAATAGTCAGGTGTTAGATAATGACACAATGAGAAGAGTAACGGCTATTTATCGTTTTATTTTACCAAAAGCAGCTATTCGTTTGGCAGGTGGCAGGGGACTGCTTGATGATAAGGGTAAAGCTTGTTTTGAGAGCGGTGCAAATAGCGCAATTTCTGGTGATATGCTTACAACATCTGGAACTACTATTAAAAGTGATATGCAGTTGCTTAAGAGCATTGGATATAAGGCAATTAGAATTGATGCGCAATAAGCTAATCAAATTTAATAATACATAAATAAAAGCAATTCAGAGAATTTCATTTCTGAATTGCTTTAGTTTTTATTATTTCTTGCTAACCGACGCTACGCAAAAATCAATGGTATCATCATCGTCATCATTTGCACCGCCACCTGTCATTGGTCTTGCATTTGGATCTACTCCATCAACTGTTGTGATTTTTCCTTTGCCAGCTCCAATTGGTGAGCCTGGTACTCTAAATGTCGAAACATCAATAGGCTCAATAGATTGCTCATCGGGAATTTCAAGCTGTGGAATCCATTCATATGGTACTCGGTATGCGCGGTATACCATGTTGTTTGTGAAATTGCCAAAAATCTCATTGAAATATGGATTGATATATTCCCAAACAACTTCATGTTCAGGCGTTACTTCAAGCAGATGACCGTCTGAACCCTCTGTTATAAGGGTGTTACCGTTTGGCAGTCTTTGAGCTGAACTTATGTATGAGCTGTAGAATTTTGACGCGTCGGAGAATAGGAAATTGCCTGCCTCAATTGGTGTATACTGCCATGTGATTTCAAGTGTGATAGGATTAAACTGAAGTACGCGAGAATAATCTCGTACTGCATTATTGTTGCCTGTTGGTGAGGCTGGATTTGGTACGCCGTATCCGCCTTGACCGCCGTTATCAAACACTAGCAAATCTCCCTCTCCAGGAAGTCCCTTTGGGATTAGGTGAAGATGATGCTGTCCGATTATCCAGCCTAGCTTTCTTGTTGCTTCACTCTCATTAAAATCAGGACCTAAGCGCCATACGATTTTTCCTGTTGACCTTTCAATAATCGCTAGAATATTTGAATTTCGTGCGTCAAAAATAATGTTATCAGGGTGAAATCTTTCATCGCCAGCGTCATACCACTTGTTCTCACCTAAAGTTGAGAAGTTATTGATATGCATCCAATCTCCGCCTGCGTCGCCGTGGATTCCTGGATTTCTTGCTAGAACATTTTTTGCAGCCTCATCAAAGCCAAGCTCATCAAAATGGTCGCTTGCTCGCCAGCTCCAAAGAATGTTACCCTCCCAATCTATTTCTATAATTTTATCATCAATAAGTCGCTTGTCTGAAATATCGTGATTATATAGATTTTCATGAGTTAGAATAAGTGTATTTCCGCTGTCTACCTTTGGCTCTGAACCTGGATAATAATAGCCTACTGTTGAGCCTTCACGCTGATAGTCGTGGTGCTGTCTTGCTTGGTACGTTGGCTCTTTACCAGGATCTGCTACTAGTTCGGTCTTGTCAAACTTCCAAACTATGTTTCCGTCCCAATCGACCTGAACTAAGTCAAGCTGATCTTGAAAAGCGTGTTTTCCTCCTCTTGCTCCCGTTGTTCCAAGAACATATCCGCCTGGCAGAATTTTGTTTGGAAAACCGCCTAAGCCTGCCCAAAGCTGTACTTCATTTCCGTTCATGTCAATTAGCAAAGCTCCTTTTGCTGAGGGGAAAATTGTGTATCCGCTATAAGCTTTTTCTTTATTATATGATAATGTTCCTGTAGGAAATATTCCTGGATATCCCATTTAAAACACTCCTTTTAAATCTATTTTTTGATTGTAATATTGTCTGGCAATGCTTTTTCAATAGCTGATGTATTTATAAAATCTCTTATGTTATATTCTTCCTCGTACTTGCCTTGACTATATGCCCATGCGTTTAGGTCGTCAAGCTGTTTTGCACCTTCTTTGGAAAGTCCAATTCTGAATATTCTAGCCTCCCAATTTTGCTTGAAATCTTCGGAATTTATGCCGAACTTTGATTCAACATCAGAGGATACTTCGTCGAGATGTTCAGTGATATAAGTTACACTTTCATCTAATGCTTTTAGATAATTTGCAATTAAATCGTTATTTTTATCAAGAAATTCTTTTGTTGTCAGAAGATATGTTGCAATGCTTATTCCGATATCTTCAGAATTTGCAGCTAGAACCCAGCCTTGATCTTCAAAATATTTTCCGTTTGATCCATATGCTACGATTGCTGATGCGTCGTTATTTTTTGCAAGAGCCAGAGAAGTTTGATTTGAATCTGTCTGAACTATATTTTGTTTTTCAGGATCAATACCTGCATATGTTTGAGCCTGCCAGTTGTAGTATTCTGTTACTGTTCCGAGCGTGGTTATGAAGCCTTTACTTCCGTCAAGCTTTGATAAATCATCAGCAAATTCAGGAGAAACATAAAGTCCGCCATTGTTTGGAACGCTTACACTAAGCTCTGAAAATATTTCTAAATTAGTGTCATGAAGTGTATTGCCTATACGATTTACTGCGGCGAAATCTGCTAGAAGTCCAGTGTCTGCTGTTCCATTTACAACCGAGTCGATTGTGTTAACTCCAGCTACGTATTCAATAGTTTCAACAGATATACCGTATTTTTCAAAAATGCCTTGTTGTATTCCGATATATGTAGCATACTGATCAGGCTCGCCAGTCATTACTGCTACTCGTAGTACTTGAAGGTCTTTGCCGTCATTAGCCTTTGTTTTGCTTGGCTCTGAAGTGTCTGTATTTCCGCAGCCTGTTAAAATCGCTCCAGTTAATGCTGCGGCTATTGCCATGCTAGCTATTTTTTTTATTTTAATCATAATAATTTTCTCCAATATAAATTTTATTTTACCCCAAAATGTTTTAGCTTGCGTCGTCCAACTGCAAGCAAAATCTTATCTGCAATAAAACCTGTAAGTGCCAAAGTTACTATTCCGGCAAAAGCCCAGCTTGTTTTGTAGTAAAGTTTTGAACTGTTTATAAGATATCCTAAGCCGTCACTGCCTACAAGCATTTCTGCTGCTACCACGCAGATAAATGATGAACTGAGTCCTAATCTTACACCAGTAAAAATATGTGATACTGAAGATGGAACTATAACTGTGAAAAATACTCTTGCTTTTTTAGATCCCATACATGATGATGCTTCAACGAGCGATTGATCAGTAGAGGCAACTCCTGCAATTGTGTTTATGAAGATTGGGAAGAATGATGCGTAAAAAATCAGTGCAACCTTAGATTCTTCTCCAACTCCGAACCACATTAGAAACAGCGTTGTCAAAGCAATAGCAGGAACAAACCTAAAAAAGCTAAGTATCGGTTCTACAAGCCATTGAACAGTTTTGAAATTGCCTACTAAAAGCCCTAGAGGTACTCCAAATAAAATTGCTAAAAGCCAGCCTTTGAAAACTCTGCTTAAGCTTGCTGCTACGTCAGCCCATAGCGTTCCGTCTTTTACTAGAAGTACAAAACTGTCCCATGTTTCCTTTGGACTTGGCAGAAAATATTCATCATATGCAAGAGATCCTAATCCCCATATTGCGATGAAAATTGCCCATGATATAATTCCGCAGCGAAGAATTTTTTGTATAGCGTCAGTTTTATTATTTTTCTTTTCCACTATGCTACCCCCTATATGTAATAAAGGTCAGAATCATCAAATACGCTATTAACTAAAATTTGTGTAGATGATTCATTTATAACAAAAAGCTTTTTTATTAGCACCTTTACTGTATCGCCTTTTTTGAGCTTTTTACCCTCAAGCGGATAACGCCCTTTGAGTTGGATTTGTTTTACATCAACTTGTATTTCGTAGGAATTTCCTCTAAATAATACGTCTGATATTATGCCATTTTCCATTACAGTTTCGAAATCATGATGTTTTCCATCATCATCAAATTTATGAATTTCGATAAATTCAGGTCGGATAATTGCTTGTTTATTTTCGCCGTCTGACTCAAATCCTTTTAAAGAATTATAATTATCAATAACAGCTGATTGTCCGATAAATTGAGCGACGAATGGAGTTTTAGGATTTTGATAGATTTCAGCAGGGTTTCCTACTTGTTCAACTCTGCCTTTATTTGTTATTACAATTTCATCAGCGACTTCTACCGCTTCATCTTGATCGTGAGTTACAAAAATACTTGTAATTCCGATTTTATCAATAGTTTCACGAAGCCAAGTTCTGAGGTCTTTTCTAACCTTTGCGTCGATTGCAGCAAAAGGTTCGTCAAGCAGTAAAAGTTCTGGGTTTGGTGCTAGTGCTCGTGCGAGTGCAATACGCTGTCGCTGACCGCCGCTTAGCTGGTCTGGATATCTTTTTTCAAGTCCTGGAAGTTCAACTAAGTCAAGAAGCTCAGTAACTCGTGCCTTGATGAAAGCTTTATCTTTCTTTTGAACTTTAAGACCATATGCAATGTTATCATAAACTGTCAAGTAAGGGAACAGTGCGTAATTTTGAAAAACAAATCCAATTTCTCGTTGATTAGATGGCAAATCGTTTACTAGATTTCCGTTTATGTAAATATCACCTGAGTCTTGATGTTCAAGTCCAGCAAGCATTCTAAGAATTGTGGTTTTTCCACTGCCACTTGGACCTAAAAGTCCTATTAGCTTTCCTTTTTCTATTCCAAACGAAACATCGTCAGTAGCTTTAAAATCGCCGAAGGTTTTATTTATGTTCTTCAGTTCAATATACATAAGTCACATCTCCAAATAATTTGTAGTTAAGATTAGTAAAGGCAACATCGCTGTGACCTATTATTTTGTTTTATTAGTATGATGAATATTCTATTCATGTCTGTCACTTCCATATCTAAAAGTATTAAATTTTTCTCGTAAACGCAATTTCATACTTTTGCTGTAGGTTTACTATGCTTTATATTTTATACTAATTTTAAGTCAATGTCAATAGACTATTTATAACTTTGTGAAACATAGCTTAAAAAGTTGAATATTGGTAGCTAGATTAGAACAATATTGTCAAATATTCATATAGGGATAATATGAATACTTGTGATAAATCATATTAATTTATGCAAAATATAATAGATGTTTTAAATCTAGTATTGACAATTATTGCGACATAGTATATAATAGTATTTAATTCATATCATTCATATTGATATACTATACAAATCGATAAGGAGAGTAGTTATGATTATAACTCTAACTAATGATAATTTTGATCAAGTGGTCATAAAGCAAGACAAGCCAGTGGTTATTGAGTTTTATCTGCCAGCTTGTTATCACTGCAAGAAAACTGAGGAGGGACTTTTGGAAGTTTCAGAGGAATATGCTAGCGATAGTGTAGTTGCAAAGTGCAATGCTGAGGACGAATCAGCACTTGCCGCGCGTTACGATATTACGACTGTTCCTACCTTGATTTTCATTAAAAACGGTGAGATTAAAGAGAAGTTAAACGGATTTACTCATAAGCTTATTATTGCGGAAAATATAAAAAAGCTAAGATAAAAATACAAAATTAAAAATCAGTCAACTAATTTGGTTGACTGATTTTTTTATGTTTGTAATTATTTTAGGATGTTTAACAGTAGGGGAGTTAATTTGGTTTCTTTGTCAACTCAATACTTTGAAATTCATTCTGCAATTTGACACGAAAATTATCCGCAAATCATATAGACTGCGGACAATTATATATTTAATTTTCAATCACTCAAGCATTTCAATAAACGCTCTTACACGAGTAAGCAGCTGTCCTGATGGTGCTCCAACTTGGAAACAGCCGTCAAGGTTAATGCTTGGTACGCCCATTTTTCTAAAATAATTTCTGAAAATTTCTACATGAACTCCGCCAAATGCACAGCCAACATAGTGATAAAAGAAAATGCCTTTTGAGTCGGATTTCTCAATCATTTTTTCAATTCCGTTTATCTGATTTACTGGAGAACCAACAAGGAAGTAGTCTAAAATAAACTTCGCCATGCTCTCAAGTGGAAAACTTTTTTCGTCCCAATCTTTGTCATATGGGTTAGGAGTGTACCAGCTTAGCAAAGCTCCGCCGCAGTCATCAACTGCTTTGTACACGCCAAACTCCAAACCTCTTGCACCTGCCCATGTTAGTGGTACAATTTTTCCGAGCTTTGATGTGATTATATCTGATGATTCTAGTTCTTCAATCAGCTCATCAAGAATTTCCTCAAACTCTTCTGGCTTTCCATAATAATGACCTGAACCCATTAGCATAAACATAGTAGGTAAGCTTTTCATGTACAGTGGATTTTTAAGTCGCAAGTCCATTATTTTTCTAACCTTTGCAAGAATCTTGTTCATTCTCTTAATTTCAAAAGACATTTTGTCCTCACTGAAAGAACCGTCAGAAAGCCAGTCAGCTAAGTCTTTAAGTTCTTCTGCTAGAAATTTTATTACCTGATCAAATCTGCCGTCGTGATTATCTTTTGGTCGAATTGCTCCTTCTACTCTGAAAACATCGTAGTCATAATCACGAATCAGCTCATAAGCCATGTTGAAAGGCTCGCAAGCATTGTTGAATGCTACAACTTTGTTAATTGGTGAGTTGCGTCTTAATAGCCATTCACCTAGCAAAACTGAAATCATTGAACAAGTTTCTTTAGGCAAATCAAAAGCCTTTTCTGCAACCTGAACAGAATCTCTTGAGCTAAGTCTGCCTAAGTCAATAGCTGAAACGGGTATTGTATCGCAAGCATAGAATAGCGGTGCTTCGAAAACGCCCTGCGTCCATGCGGCTTTTTTGCCCTGTGTTTGTGCCTTTTCAGCATCTTCAATATAATTTAGCGCTATGTCAAATAATCTGTTAATCGCTTTTGAATATCCGTGTTCAAACTTGCTTTGCTGAATATATTCTAGCTGATTTGTAGGCTCAGCGATATTTTTTGAATTAAGAATTATACTACTCAACGCTAGCACCTCCCTTTGATTCTTGTAAGACTTCAATAAATGCCTCAAGACGTGTTTTTATTTGACCTGTGTCACCCTTTGAGTAGTCGGTATCCAGCTCTAAAACTGGAATTCCCATTGATTGAAATCTCTTTATGAAGTTGTTTTTTGTCATTCCATAGCAAGGGCAGAATTTTAGGTATGTGAAAATAACTGCGTCAACATTATACTCCTTTGCAAGTTGTGCTGAGAAATCAATTCTTTTTTCAAGAGGATACTGTCTTGCACAAGGTGCTTGGTCTAGATATGCGTTTGCTAAATCAGTGTAAATATCGTCCGATGATTCAGTTTCATTATAGAATGGACTTAGTCCTGTGCAGTGATCTTCAACTACAACATTCACACCCAAATCTTTTTCAAGAAGATCCATTATTCTTCTGTCACCGTCAGCAATCATTCCGCCTGCTACCATTATACGTAGTCTTGGCTTGCTGTCATCAGGAATGTTTGAAATTCGTCTATACAAATCGCCTAAAACGGCAATTTGCTCCTGTGCTGGAATAGTTCTGTAGGCACGAGTAATCTCTAGGAAATCTGTTCCTGAAATTGGGGGATTATTTCTTTTTCTCAAAGCTGAAATTGACTTTACAAGCTTTCTCAATTTCTTGTGAAGTATAATCTGTTCGCGGATAGTTTCATCAGAAATTGGCTTGCCTGTAAGAGTCTCCAAATCGTTTTTGAAGTTTATAATCTGATCTCTGAAAAGATTTCTAACCGACTGTTTTTCACTGCCTCTCGGAACAACATATCCCAAAGTAGGCTTGAAGTAGTTGTCAATTGCATCAGCCGCCGCTCTCATTGAGTCACAAGTATAGAAAGTGTACACTTGATCTAATGCATCAAACATCGGGTCTTTCTCTGCAAAGTGACCTATTATGCTTTTTGTGACATCACAAAATACGCTCTTGGTGATAAGCTCGCCCTGTGCTACAACGTTTGGCTCACCGCATTTTGCAAGTCTTGTATGTGCAACTCCTGCCGCACTCAGCAATTCAATTGGAGTGTAAGTACAAACATATCCAACCTTTTTAGCGTCACGTCTTTCAATTAAAGAAAGTTCTGCATCGCTGATTTTTCGTTTAAGATCTGAGATGTCTACTTTGTTTGTTTGAGCTTCTTTTTCATTAGTCTGGCTTGATTCGTGAGATAGCTTTTGAGCATAGACTGCTGCACCCAATGCGCCAGCATAAACCATGTCAAGCTTAGGAACTACAATTGTGTGTCCCAAAAGTTTTTCAAGAGTGTGCTTCATTCCAACGTTGTTTGAAACACCGCCAGTGAATACCAAATCAGATTCAATCGGAATTTGGCTAAGCAGGCTTATTACGCGCTTTGCAGACGCCGCCATTACACCAGCAGCAATATCTTCAGCTGTTTCACCCTTTGCTCTTAAAGAAACAACTTCGGACTCAGCGAATACTACGCACTGACTGCTGACTTCTAGATCTTTAGTTGATCTAAGAGCGGCAGGTCCGAATTCTTTCATTGTATATCCTAGCAGGTTTGCAGCTTTTTCTAAAAAACGTCCTGTACCAGCCGCACATTTGTCATTCATTTTAAACTTAACTACTTTACCAGTTTTAGGGTCAACCTGGATACCCTTAGCATCTTGTCCGCCGATATCTATGATTGTTTTAGTTCCAGCATTTAGGCAATGTGCACCCATAGCATGACATGAGATTTCTGTTAGGATTTCGATAGGCATATCAGTAAATTTCATTGAAACTCGACCGTAGCCTGTTCCTACAACATAATCTACATCCTTGCTCGTTATGTTTGCCTTTTCAAAAATTTCTTCTAAAAGTTCTTCAGCAGTATTTTGCATATTAATTCCGGTAGGAATAAGGGCTATATAGATTTCGTGGTTATGTATTAAAACGGCTTTTGCATTTCTAGAGCCGATGTCAACGCCCAAAACAGTGTCGTCAGTTATTTCGCTGACAAGAGCGGAGTCAATTACTTCTTCAATTCTCATCAAAAATTCACCTCAAAATTAATTATTTTCTTCATTAAGCATTCTTTGTGCAAGTATAGCCGCACCTAAAGCGCCGCCGTAAACCATGTCTAACTTCGTGCTTTTTATAGGATGTTTTAAGACTTGCTCAAGAGCATTTTTCATACCGATGTTGTTTGAAACACCGCCTGTGAAAACAAGTTCTGGTTCGAGTCCAATTCTTTGGACCATATTTTTAACTCTTCTAGCAGTTGCGAAGTGGATTCCAGCAGCGATATCCTGGCTCTTTTCTCCATTTGCTTTTAGAGAAATAATCTCTGATTCTGCAAATACAACACATTGGCTGCTGATTTCAAGCTTTTTCTTTGACTCCAGGGCTCTGTCGCCTAGTTCTTCAAGAGAATATTCAAGCATCTCAGCTGTTTTTTCTAAAAATCTACCAGTACCAGCTGCACATTTATCATTCATAAGAAATTCAATTACTTTACCATTTTCAGGATCAATTTTAATAGATTTACAGTCCTGACCTCCGATATCTATAATTGTACGAGTGCCAGCATTTAGGAAATGAGCGCCCAAAGCGTGACAAGTTATTTCTGTCAGCACGCCTGTCTTTATGCCATCAAATTGCATAGCAATACGTCCATAACCAGTTCCGACAATTGCCTGAATCTCACTTCTATTTATACCAGCGTTTTTTGTTAATTTTTCAATTAGTTTATCAGCGGTTTCCTGTGAATCTACGCCGCTAGCGGTGTTACGGTGTATAGTGAATCTCCATATATCAAAATCGCCTTTGACTGGCGCGAACCAATATCTACGCCAACTGTTATTGCCTTACTAATATCGGGAATCTTTTTTTGATCAATTACATCAACAATGTTAACTTTATTAAGTGCCATAATTCTCCTCCGTTATCCTTATAACTTGCTATATTAATAATTGAATTTGATATTCAAAGAATATTTTATTCTATAGTAAGTTGATATGTTTTGTATGGCAATGTGTAATGATACACCAAAAATCATATAATGTCAATAGGAATTTAGTGTTTTGGAAATTTATCTGCAAATTATAACAAAAACAAGCTAAATTTTAGGTGATTTTATATACTTATTATACATAAATATTGTTAGTGATTAGGAATTGCAAGACAATAAATGGTATAATGCTCCTAATGAAACTAATATTTTTATTTTTTAGTACAATATAAAAATGCAATTTGAAGAAATGTTTAAAAAATGCTTGACAAGTCAAATGAAAAGTAGTATAATATATTAGTTGATTATTGCCGCTGTGGTGGAATAGGCAGACACAAGGGACTTAAAATCCCTCGGAGGTTAAACTCCGTACCGGTTCAAGTCCGGTTAGCGGCACCATATTGATGTCCCAAAAAAGATGTCATTGCAAAAAAGTCCGATTTTTCGGGCTTTTTCATGTTTTAGGCACAGAAAATGTTACTTCATTTTCATAGAGTGTCATAACATCTTTCTTCGAAATCTGTAGCCTTTTTCATCAAAAAAGGGATTCGAACCCGTGCAAAGGCACTTTAACTTAATAGTATACCCCTAAAAATATAATTTAATGCTCATAAATTTAAGACTATTTCATCTCTGAAATAGTCTTTTTTGCGTTTATGGAGGGGAGTTGATTTTAATGTAAAAGAATTTTTTCGAATCCACTATCATTAAATATAACAGATATGAGAAAAACACTAATTACTACATTAGAATTGGAGATGCGATAAGCTGGATTGGCGAAAAAGTAACAGGCTTAATCGGCGGTGCAGTAGAATCTGTAGGCTCTGCAATATCATCAGCAATTTGGGATGTAATGCTTGAGTGGCTATATGAAACGATTTTCGGAGCGGTAGCGGACTTTTTTGAAATGATAAACGGCGTTGGTTCTGGAATATTCAGCCTTGGCTGGGTTGATGCGTTTCTAACGCTGTTTTCGTATTTCGGATGGGCTTTATTTGTGTCAGGACTTGTAGTTGCGGTTTTTGATGTGGCAATTGAATATCAAACTGGGAGAGCCAATATTCAAGGCACTTGCATAAATGTGCTAAAAGCATTTATGGCAGTAAATCTGTTCACAAAAGTTCCCGCTTTATTGTATGAGTTTTGCATAAGCTTGCAGGGAGCTTTTTCAGATGATTTGATTAGAGCTTTTATCGGAGCAAACCGCTCTGATTTAGGTACGACTGCAAATCTTGCGTTGCAGTCAATGGCTGGAATACCCGGCTTGCTGATTATTGTTGAGATACTTGCACTTGCATATTGCGTGGTCAAAATCTTCTTTGCCAACATAAAAAGAGGGGGCATTTTACTTGCTCAAATTGCAGTGGGAAGCTTGTATATGTTCTCGATTCCACGAGGATATTCAGATGGATTCAACGTAAGCCTTGCCTGCAAGGCTTTGTGTAACGCAGATTTTCGCACTTTGTCTAACTGCTTTTTTGCAGACTACATTGCTATTTTTAGGCTTGCTGACAGTACAGACCAACGCTTTGCTTGGAATAGGTGTAATGCTTGCAGCTAGTGAAGTCCCAAGAATAGCACAGCAATTTGGGCTTGATACAAGCGTTAAAGTGAACATGATGAGCGTGACTCACACCGTAAATACGGCGGTTAATGCTGGAAAGTTTGTGGCGAGTAAGTTTGCGTAGGATTGACTTTTAGAAGAGATTTATGGTATAATAACCTATCAAATTTATTATTTTAAAGGAGGAGATTTATGACATTTAAAACTGCAGATTATAATGATATACCTAAGTTGATTAATATGAGAATAGCATTTTTGGAAGAAGATTATGGTGATATAGAGGAACAAAACATATTGGCTTTAAAAACCTCTTTAAATGAATATTTTCAAAAGCATTTATCAAATGAGGTAATTGCGTATGCGGCTTTTAATGATAAGGAAATTGTTTCAACTGTTTTTTTACTTATAACTGAACCGCCAGCAAGTCCAAATTTCCCAACTGGAAAAATCGGAACTATTTTGAATGTATATACAAAACCTAAATATAGAAGAAAGGGTTTGGCCGGTGAATTATTAAAGATTGCTATTAACGACTCTAAAAAAATGGATTTATCGTATTTGGATTTGCAAGCTACTGAAGTTGGTGTTAATTTGTATCATAAATTGGGATTTGCTGATACGAATTCAAAATATGTTTCCATGAAATATGAGTTTGTTAATTGATCTTAATTATACCCATGGAAAGTAGGGAGACAAAATGAATGATAATCCATGGCATAAAATAAAGCCAAATGAGTAGATGTACACATGTCACATTCAAATGTAATGCAAACGCATAAACTTTATAGAATAATTATTAAGCAGTCAAGAGAAATCTTGGCTGTTTTTTTATACTTTTAAGGTCTCTTTCATGCTGCAAATTGTGGTGAAAAGCTATATAATTGAGATAGTAAAAATAAAGGAACGGATATATGTAGAAGCTGGACTTCTGATTGGTAGATGTTTAATCTCATATTTAAACAGTTGCAGCAAAATTTTAAATATAGTACACTTAAATTGATGTTGACAAAAGTGAGCAGAAAAAGTGAGGAAATATCCTTAATATTGCTGTAATCTAATAAAAGAAGGAGGGAAATTACAATGGAATGGTTAAAGAAACTCGGTGCAGCCATTGATTACATAGAAAATAATTTGACTAAAGAAATCTCTTATGATGAGGCAGCTCGCGTAGCAGGTTGTTCTCCTTATTATTTTCAACGCATTTTTTCATATGTTTTTGGCGTGTCATTGGCCGAATACATACGCCATAGAAAAATGACACAGGCTGCATTTGAATTGCAAAGAACAGAAAGCAAGGTTATTGATATAGCTTTGAAATATGGATATTCATCACCGACATCCTTCAATCGTGCTTTTAAAAGTGTTCATGGAATAACACCTATGATAGCAAAAAGCACAGGATGTACGTTATGTGCATATCCATCAATTCAATTTATAGTAAAAATTTCAGGAGGTAGTGCTATGTCGTATCATATTGAAGAAAAGGAAAGTATTCGTATTGTCGGAATTAGAACTCCGTTAGTTGAAGATGCAGAGGAGAATATGTGTAATATTCCTTTGTTTTGGGAACAAGCTGTGGCAGAAAATCGCATAAGCAAAATTGCACGGTACTCCAACGGAAATCCCGATGGCATATTAGGTGTGAGTGTTTTTCGTAATCCTAAAGATATTTATTATTACATTGCGGTTTCCAGCGATGCAGAAATATCAGGGGAAATGGTAGAGTATATTATCCCAAAAGCTATATGGGTTGTATTTGAGAATGATGGAATATTCAAAGAAGATGTACAGGGCGTATTTCGCAGATTTTTAACAGAGTTTCTTCCGTTTTCTGGATATGAATATGCGGAACTACCAGATGTTGAAGTATATCCGTTTATTCAAGGAAAACCACGAGTAGGACACTCCCAGGTATGGTTTGCAATAAAAAAGAAGGGGAAATAACTATGTATCATTTAAGATTAAAAGGTGACCACTATCAGATGGGCGTTAAGCGAGGAACGATTTTTAATAAGGGAAAAATTTCATTCCCTTTGCATTTGGACGAATTTCAACTTCAACATGGAAAAGAAAGCGAAAAAAAGCTCCAAGAGTTTTTCCCGGAGATATGCGAAGAAATACGAGGTGTTAGTGATACTATTAATTGTGACTATCTGATTTTCGTTTCTTGGATGTTGTGTATGGGATGCTGTATGTATAATTTAGAAGATAATATCCCTATTGAAATTAGGGGATGCACAGCTTTTGCCTATTCAAAAAACGGTAGAGTGATATATGGTCGAAATAATGATTTACCCCCCTACTTACGGATAGGAAGCAAAAGTGAAATATATTCCCCAAAGAACGGAAACAGATTTAACATTACTACTTCTTCGTTTATTAATGGTGAAGAAGGTTTGAATGAGCATGGTCTGGCTGTCGCTATGACCTTTGTAATGACAGAGCTTAAAAAGATAAAACCGGGTTTTAATTCTTGCTTTATTGTCAGATATTTGCTTGAAAAAGCTAACAGCACGGATCAAGCCCTAGATTTGCTTATGGATTTGCCGATAGCTTCTAATTGTAATATTTTACTTGTGGATAAAAGCGGTAGAATGGTTGTGGTAGAATGTACTCCGTCTATTAAAAGGATTCGAGAAGCTGAGGTGTTAGATAATAACAGTATTGTATGCACGGTAAACAGTTTTACTTCCGAAGAAATGAAACTATATGATGATGCTAATGGAAATGATTATGACTCGTCTACACGATATAAAGTTGTTATAGATAGTTTTTCTGACCGCATCAAGGAAGATTTTATCACAACTACAAAGAGTCTTTTAAAAGGTGAGTATGGTTTTATGTGCCAATATGATAATGAGCCAGACTTTGAAACTGTTTGGAGTTCCATATTTGATTTAGAGAATTTGTGTATCTATCGTGCAGAAGGTGACCCTAGAAAAAAGAAATTCATTACAGACAATAGACTGCATGACCTTAAAATGAGAGGGTAATGTGTTGCAGAAAGATATAAAATGGATATTATGTCCTGCCTGTAAATGCAAAACCCATATCAGAATACGTGGGGATACTATAATTGGAATTTTGCAGTATACAAAGCCGTTGTTCTCGATTCCAACACATCAATATTTCTTTTATCCGGGTAATATTGCACCGAAGCCATTCATGGAAACTGTTCAGCTTGAGCAGTCAGAATATGGATTAATTAGATACCCTGATCGTGGCTCGTGCTTGTACAGGTGCGGCAATGAGCGGTATTATCTTCAAGTGATTGCTCCGCCATACAAGGCAAAGCTGTTTGGTAAGGCCGGGGGGAGGTAGCTAAACTTTTAAAAAAGTGATTATATTCTGTTTTTTTTGAGCGTATTGGCAAATGAACGAGTTCATATCATTGCCGATATACATTAGATATTGACTATTATTTATCATGAAAATATCAGCTTTCAAATATGAATTTAACTCAAGATGATAATCAATTAAGGTAACATCATCAGCTAAAGAATGAACTTTAAAATATCGTTCCCGCGAATTTGGAGCCCACTTTGTCGATTGCTCTTCAAAAGGAATAGCTATGTTTATTGTTATCTTATGTGTCTGTTTTAAAACGGTCAAAATTTCCGCAGCCCAAAGTGGTATTCCAAATTCGCAATTCACATAAAAGTCGGTTATTCCTTGCTTTATAAAGCTATGAAGTGTTTGTATTAGATGTGTTTTTATATGTATACATAGCAAATCTTTCTCATCTAAGCCAAATGAAAACTTGTCTATTGAATCACCTGAAATTGTGCAGGATTTTGTTTTTTGTATATCTTTCATTTTTATCACCCATAATATTATGACACAATTCGTGTCAAATGTCAATGCCACATTGTGTGTCGTGTATAATATTTATGAGGTGAATTGCATAATGATTTATGAAAATATTAGAAATTTGAGAGAAGATTCAGACTTCACTCAAAAACAAATGGCTGAAAAGCTATTTATTACTCGTTCTGCATATTCAAATTATGAATCTGGGATACGAAATGTACCTTCAGAAATTTTGGGACGCATTGCTGATATTTTTAATACAAGTGTTGATTATTTGATGGGTAGAACTTATGAGAAAAAGCCTTATCCAAAAGAACCATGAAAGTCGCTTCGGCGGCTTTTTTATTTTGAAAATAATACGAAACGGAGGGATAATATGTCAGCAACAGTAGCGGTGGTCGCTAAAAAGATAGCGGTCATGCTTGCAGCCGATAAGCGAACATGGAAAGTAGTCGGGACTTTTATAGCAATGCTGATTGTAATAGCTTTGCTCCCAGTTTTTCTTTTGCTTGCTATGGGTAATTCAATGGGAAATATGGATTATGGAGAAATTGACTTCGGCGGATATATTTAAAATCTCACCCCTGAACCAAAACTCTCGTGCCGAGAGTTGCAGGTGTTTGAGCAGATTGAAAATGATGGACTTGCTATTGAAATCGAACTAATTGAACTTGAATTAAAAGAGCAAATTGTCAAGGCACAGATAATCTATATGTCGTGTTTTGATGAGGTTGAAACAGATGGGAATTTCTTTGCAGATTTTTGCTCTTATTTTTCTGAAATGGACATTCAAATACTCATAAATAACTTGAACCAAACTTACGGTTTGCAAATTGACTTTGATGAATTTATGCGAAGCTATGCGGTTATCAGCAATATAAGTATTAACAAATATTTGTTTGAAAATCTTGAGAGGAAGAATAATATTGACCTTGCAATATGGGCAGAAAATGCATATGAAACAAGCTGGGGATATGTTCCTGAAACCTTTGGAAATGTGCTATACAGCGAGGAATATGCTCAAATTAAAATGAATAATTCTGAAATCACAGATGATTGTGACAAGTGGATATCTCTACGAACTGCCGATAATATGGGACTTTTGTATTCATATCTATGGTTCAATACTGAATAAAAAATAATTGGTGAGGATGAAAGAAAATCGGCAATAGAATTATATGATTCCTCTCAAAACAAAGGCATTATGCAGAATATGCCTGAAACAGTTGGATTGATTTTGATTAACAGCGATACCATAGGAATTTATATAGGAAACGATGAAGTTGTCTATGCAAAATCAATTGAGGACGGTATTGTCAAAGAGAATGTTTCAGACGGCTCATCGACGGATTGGTTTGAATTGTCGGAGGTTGAATATGTGGTTGAGGATGAGGATACCGACATTGATGATTAAGGCTTTTTGTGATATAATGTAAAAAAATATTACGCTTGGTATGTTTCCGAGAAGGGGGCATGTTGAGTGTGT